>CAYRKG010000039.1:0-46401 GCA_964424795.1 uncultured Spirochaetota bacterium | reverse complement strand
GTTTTAAGCCTACCCCGGAATCGGGACGAATATTCCAAGAGAACTCTTTCTTACAAAAATCGATAAGCTTTTTTGCTTCATCACTCCCCTCTTCAAGCTCCAATCCGGCATAGACATCCTCTGTATTCTCCCGAAAGACCACCATATCAACAAGCTCCGGATGAGAAACAGGACTCGGAACACCTTCAAACCATCGTACAGGACGCAAACATACATAAAGATCAAGTGTTTGACGGAGGGTAACATTCAAACTCCTGTACCCACCACCAACAGGAGTCGTCAATGGCCCTTTTATTCCAACAAGATGCTCTTTAAAGGCCTCTACAGTGGCCTCAGGCAACCATGTCCCTGTCTTTTTGTGTCCTTTCTCACCTGCGAAGACTTCCTTCCAGAATATTTTTCTCTTTCCGCCGTAGCTCTTTTCTACTGCTGCATCGAATACGAGTACTGATGCAGCCCAGATGTCTGGTCCAGTACCGTCACCTTCGATATAGGGTATTATCGGATTAACAGGGACATGGAGGGTTCCTTCCTCCACGGTAATTTTTTTTCCTTCTGTCATTTTTTTTTCTTTCTTCAGCTATTATTTACCCTCTCATAAAATTGAGCTTTCCACCTGCTAAAATTATCCCGATATCTTTCTCTGTAAGATTGTACAGGAGTTTTATCTTTTTATCTTTTGTACTGTTATTCAGTGTAAGCGCTTCACCCTTTTCAAGAAGTTCACGCACGTGAGGAATCGAAATCCTGTCACCCTGTTCAAGGAGATCATAATCATCTGCATTTTCAAATATTAAAGGAAGTATCCCAAAGTTAATAAGATTGGCTATATGAATCCGTTCGAATGATTTTGCCAGTACAGCTTTTACTCCGAGGTACATAGGACATAGAGCAGCATGCTCGCGGCTTGACCCCTGACCATAGGACAACCCGCCCACAATAATATTTGCTACTCCCCTGCCCTTGTTCTCTAAAGCCCTTTTCGAGAAAGATTCATCAATTGGTGAAAAAACGAAATCTGCATATTTTGGCACATTGGAACGATATTTAAGCTTATCACCTGCAGGCATTATGTGGTCTGTTGTAATTTTATCTCCCACCTTTATAGTAATAATCCCGTCAATATCGCTATCTAATGGACTATTCTCTGGGGGAATACCGATATTTGGCCCCCGGAAGATCTTAACCCCTGGCCTATCCTTCTCAGGAGGAATTATCATTGAATCATCAACGATAAAATTTTCAGGTAATCCTATTTGAGGCGGTTCAATACCAATGGATCGAGGATCGGTAAGCTCACCCTTTATTACAGAAGCCACAGCTGTCTGGACACTTGTTAAGTAGAGTTTTGCTGATTTAGTGCCCGAACGTCCAATGAAATTACGATTCGATGTACGAATGCTTACAGAATCTGTACCAGGTGCCTGGGAGTTTCCTATACAGAACCCGCATGCACATTCGGCAATCCGGGCCCCTGCAGCTATCAGTCTTGAAAGTGCACCATTATCTGCAAGCATTCTCAAAACCTGCCTCGAACCTGGAGCAACAACGAATGAGACATTTTTATTCACTGTACGATTCTCAAGCATCTCTGCTGCAACCATAAGGTCCTGATAGCTTGAGTTGGTACAGGAGCCAATTACAACCTGTTCAACTTTGAGTCCTCTGATATCAGCCACAGGGGCTATATTATCCGGGCTGTGTGGCTGGGCAACCAGTGGTTCAATCTCAGAAAGATCAAGCTCAAGTGTTCTATCATATCGAGCATCTCTATCGGCCTTTAACTCTCTCCATTTCTCTTTCCTGCCCTGTGCTTCAAGAAATCTTAGAGTATTTTCATCGCTTGGAAATAAAGATGTAGTTACCCCGAGCTCCGCACCCATATTGGTAACCGTAGCACGTTCAGGTACTGTAAGGTTTTTTATTCCAGGACCTCCATATTCTATCGCTGTAGCAACATTTCCTTTTGTGGTAAAAATCTGAAGGATTTTCAGGATAGTATCTTTGGCAGAAACCCAGGGTGAGAGTCTCCCTTTGAGTATAACTCCTGTCACAGCTGGATAGGTAAAGGTAAATGTCCCTCTGGCCATAGCCACAGCAACATCCAGACCACCCGCTCCAACGGCAAACATACCCATACCACCTGCAGTTGGTGTATGTGAATCTGAACCTAAAAGGGTTTTTCCAGGAACAGCAAATCTTTCAAGATGAACCTGATGGCATATCCCGTTACCTGCCCTGGAATAGTAAATTCCATACTTCTGTGCTATAGTTTGAAGATACATGTGATCGTCAAAGTTCTCAAATCCAATCTGTGTGGTGTTATGATCTACATAACTGACAGAAAGCTCTGTAGCAAGCTTTTGAGGGTTCATGACCTCTAGCTGAAGATAGGTCATTGTTCCTGTTGCATCCTGGGTCAAACTCTGGTCAATCTTTATTGTTACCTCGGAACCAGTCGTTTTTTCCCCAGAAACAATATGCTCTTGAAGAATTTTTTCAATTACATTTTGAGCTATCTTATTCTCCTTAAACTATCCCAAATGTATTAAGACATATTTAACCACTGCTGATACAATTTGTCAATTAAATTATCTATAACTAACATAAATAGGATTGCTCTTTCATTTTTATTCTTTAATTGTCTCTATGTATTAAGACAATAATATTTATGTGAAAAATGTACCTCTCATAAAGGTAATTTTGCATTGGGCTTTTAAACAGTACTCTTATTCCC
This sequence comes from uncultured Spirochaetota bacterium, assembly GCA_964424795.1. Taxonomy (GTDB): domain Bacteria; phylum Spirochaetota; class B62-G9; order B62-G9; family DRHN01; genus CAYRKG01. The sequence continues at coordinate 43,664 of CAYRKG010000039.1, read as the reverse complement.
TTGACAGGGAAGCTATGAATTGTCCATTTTTGATTAAGATATCTCTCCAACATAGATGCATGAATTGATTGTAACACTTCATTTTAAAGAGGGGACTATCCATGACACTAATATTAAGTAGAGATGAGGTAATTTCAGCCCTGGAGATGAAGGAATGTATGGATGTAATTGAAATGGCTTTCAGGGAGCATGCAAATGGAACTGCAGTTTTACCTTTACGGGTTAATATAAAACCACCTGATGGAATATCTCTCTATATGCCGGCATATTTAAAGGAAATGAGAGCTCTTGCATGCAAGGTTGTTACTGTATATAAAAATAACCCTGACAGGTTTGATCTACCGACTACAATTGGCAAGGTTCTTCTTCAAAATCCTGAGACAGGAGAGGTAATTTGCATAATGGATGGTGGCTATTTGACTGCAGTAAGAACAGGAGCTGCAAGCGGGGTTGCTACAAAATATCTTGCCAGAAGGAATAAAAACCAGATTGCCGGGATCTTTGGTGCTGGTGCACAGGCAAGAATGCAACTTTTGGCTGTACAGATTGTTAGAGATCTTTCAAAAGCCTATGTATACGATATTCATGATGAAGCAGCTGATAAATTTATCTCCGAGATGAGTAATAAATTGGATCTTGAGATAATGAAAGCTGAATCACCGGATAAAATGTTAGAGGCTGATATTATATGTACGGCAACTTCTTCTGCTACTCCAATATTTGATGGTAATAAAGTTAAAGAAGGCACTCATATAAACGGTATAGGAAGCCATACGTCAGATACGCGGGAACTGGATACTGAAATAATTAAGAGGTCCAAACTTATCGGTGATTCCAGGGAGGCATGTTTCAGAGAATCTGGAGATATAATAATCCCTTTAAAGGAGGGTGCTATTGATGAGTCTCATTTTCATGCGGAATTAGGAGAGATTATTACTGGTAAAAAGGATTCTAGAATCGATGATAGGGAGATCACTATTTTTAAATCAAATGGTCTCGCTATTCAAGATGCTGCAACAGCAAAACTGGTCTATGAGAAAGCAGTTAAAGCTGGAATCGGGATCAAGATGAGGATATAATTTCTCATATAAATCAACTCCAATTCTGCATAGCAGCTCCCCTATCGGCTGGTAATGCCATCTTTTCATAGAGAGCTAGAAATCCTTTCGCTGTCTTAGATGCTGGAGGCTGCCACTTCTTAAATCGAAGTTGAATCTCATTCTCTGAAAGCTCTACATTTAACCTTCGAGCTGGGATATCAATCTCAATCATATCGCCATCTTCTACTATTGCAATAAGGCCTCCTTCCATGGCTTCACTCAAAATCTGCATGGTGTTTGCTGTCCCCATTACAGGGCAGGCACCTGGTCCAGGACAAGAGTGTTCTTCCATCTCAAGAAGGTCACTCTCGCTGATCCCTTTCAGAGGTAGCTTTCCGAAAACGGCCTCATTTACATCTGGAGCAAGCACAGTACCCTTCCTCCATTTGCCTGCAAGCATAGGTCCACCTGTGACCATAATCGAGGGAAGATTCACCCTGCAGGCACCCATTAACTGACCGGGAATAATGTTGTCACAAGATGATAGCAGGACAAGTCCGTCAAATAGATGAACCTTCGACATGATCTCTATCGATGCAGCAAGGACATCGCGAATGGCCAGTTCATATTTCAGATTTTCTGTTCCAACAGCGATATTCCCGCAGGTGGCGAATAAGCCGAATTCAAATGGCACCCCACCTGCCTGCCAGATCCCGGCCTTTACACACTCAGCGAGTCTTCTCAGATGCATATGAGCAGGTGATGCCTCGGTCCATGCATTAGCAACCCCGATATGCGGCTTGCCGAAATCATCGTCTGTATAGCCTGCACCCTTATAGATCTGCCGCCGGTGCGAAGCCCCTGAACCTGTGAATAATCTATTCTTCTTTTCCAACTTCATCCTCCTATGATATAATTAACCAAAAATAATCGTAATGAAGAATTAAATTGGGAGGGTATCAAATATATTTTTTCCAAAAGCGGATCCCATCTACATCCCGGTAAAGGCCAAAAGACATTTAATAAATTAATACAGATTTAGGCAACAAAATCTTTCTATCATGAATGCAGGCCCGATACATCAATGTCTTAGCCTTAGAATTATTAAGGCGTTGTCTCTCTTTATGGCAGCGAAAAGGAAAAGTGTGAATAAAATGTGTAAAGAATCGAATATACAGTCATGAAAATCTAGGATTTAAATTCAAAGCCATAGAGCCTCTCTTTTCTTCCCAGGTAAAGGCCTTCTGGGAATGGATCACGCGGATCAAGTACAAGCTGGTGCATCGCCATGATATATGCGCTACCTCTAATGGTAGTAACTACAGCAGGGTAACTTCCAACCATAGTCTCCCCAATAACTTTTCCATAAAATAGGCCTTTTATGATGCTTTCATGGACAAACTCCTCATTCAACTGAAGCTCCCCTCTTGTATAGAGCACAGCCATTTTTGCGCTTGTTCCAGTTCCGCATGGAGAGCGATCAATAGCAGCTGGCGGAACCACTACAGCATTCCTCATCGCCACCTCTTTTTTTGCAGCAGGTGCAGAAAACTCAACGTAGTTAACACAATCTATTTCAGGTATTTCGGGGTGGCGTATCTCAACTTGCTCGTTAACTGCCTTCCAGATCTTCGTGCCGCATATTATTATCTCTTTTGCAAACTCAGGTTCAATCTTCAATCCCACACTTTCTGCTCTTAAAATTGCATAAAAATTGCCCCCGTAGGCAATATCTACCTTCACATGACCAACATCCGGAACATCAACAGCAACATCTGACCTGTACAGGAAGGAGGGTACATTCTCAATGGTGACCGACTCTGCAACCCCATCTCTCACTGCTACCCTGGTACGCACAAGTCCAGCCGCTGTATCGAGGACAACCTCCGTTTCAGGTTCCCTGGCTTCGACCACACCCATCTCCACTAAAACGGTACAAATAGCAATCGTTCCATGACCGCACATGGTCGCATATCCACCCGGTTCCAGATATATCACTCCAAAGCTTGCCTCTTTTATCGTAGGCTCTGTTAGAATTGAAGCATACATATTATCGTGTCCCCGTGGCTCATGCACCAGCAAGGTACGAAGATTATCCCAGTTTTTCCGAACATAAATCGCCTTTTCCAGCATGGTCTTGCCAGGAATAGGTGGAAAGCCGCTCAAAACAACCCTCTCTGGATTGCCCTCGGTGTGTGCGTCAACTGCCCAAAATATCCTTCTGAATCTCAATCAATTTCTCCTTCTCTGTATAGTAATCTATCTTAAGTTGTGTGATATTCTATAAATTCTGCGCAAAAGATCATAATAAAAACTAGCCGGTTTAACACATACAGCGATTTTCAATGTTATATTTTTAAAGAATAGACGATTCCCAGCTTCTGTGTCAAGAAAATTAAAGTTTAGCTGAAACGAGCACTATCAAATGAGAATAAATTAAAAGCCATTATTTACTCTTTTTCTTATTAATATTATTTTTTTGTCATTCCTGCGAAAGCAGAAATCCAGAATTATTAGGATGAAATCATTATTAAAATTTAAAAATCCTGATGGGGAAAAATATGGATATGCCCAAAGAGAAGAAACTGACTGATATACATACACACCTTGAGCAGTATACCTCTGAGGAGATGGAAATGGTGCTCAAAAGGGCAGACGAAGCAGGAATTCGGTGGATCGTGACTTCAGGCCTGGATCTGGAATCCTCGGCAAGAGCTATTGAGATAGCTACTGTTCATGAGGAGGTTTTAGCCTCAGTTGGTATCCATCCATGGATAGCAGCAGAGAGTTTCCCTGATGACTTCCACGAGAAGATAAAATTATTAGCCCATAAAGATGTAACAGTTGCTATTGGCGAGGTGGGACTGGATTTCATTGATAACATCTTTGCCAACGTAACTTACCATGATAATCAGGAACTGCGCGATGCCCAAGAGCGAGCATTCAGAAAGCAGGTTGAGCTTGCCTGTGAGGTAAAACTCCCGCTCATCATGCATGCCAGAGGTGCATATTCAGCACTCATTCCTATTCTGAAAGAGGAAAAGGCCTACAGGGTTGGCGGTGTTGTCCATAATTTCGATGAAGATGAAAAAACAATGGCTCAGCTTTTAGATATGGGCCTTTTTCTCTCTTTTGGCGGTGCCATTACCTACCCTGATGCAACCACACTACACAAAATTGTCTGTGATATCCCGTTAGATTATACTTTGTTAGAGACCGATTCACCATATATACCCCTATACTTACAGTCGTCTGAAAAAAATGAGCCTGCAAATACCCTTCAAGTTGCCAGAAAATTTGCCCAACTTAGAAAAATAGATACCGAAGAACTCATCAGTACAATTTACACCAACTTTAGAAAGCTCTTGAATATTAAGCCGAATGGATAGGTTTTTAAAATTATTTCTATAGCATAAATCTCAGGTAAAGCGAACTGATTGAGTAGTCAAGGTCACAACATATATATAGCATTGAATTTCAAAAGATCTATCGGTTTATATTATGATTCTTCAAACTCATCCTTGGATTGAGCTATAAATATAACAGCGAGTATACCCAAAATAAAAAAAGAGAAGATTGAAACGATTGAGCCAGAGAGTGCCAAACCCCACTTCCTTTTCTGCAGCGCAAAAATACCTCCCATTAAAGCCAGTATCCCGATGACAATTGTGGGTATGGCTATTATCCAAAGAATAATTGGTACAAATGACGGTACAGATTCAATTCCAGGAATACCCAATGCACCGCTAGTAACAGCAATAGCGATAAGCAACATGATAAACCAGATTAAGGCTAATGCCCCGGAAATGATGTTCAGAATCCCCCCAGTCCTGGGCTTCCATGTTTCCTCCATCTATTACCTCCTCATGCTTTTCTAATATTCATACTCAGGATTCCCTGTATCAAAATCAATCTCAGACAAACCGGCATTTACTTTCAACTGCGAAAAGTGGTACATCTCAAGAAGTCTACCTTCCCAGTCATAGACCTCGAGTTTAACAGGTAAATAGAGTTCTTTATCAATATTTATAAAAATAGTATGACCGTAATAACCCCTGTTTTCAGGAAAGATAATTTTGAATTTAAAAGATTTTCTGTTATCAAATATCTCTTCTTTAAGTGTAATCTTTCCCTCATTATTCTTCTTTGCCATAGAATAGTTATTCTGTAACATATCTAAAATATAGCCAATATGCGATTCATATATTGAATGGCGGTTGTTTTGCATTGCAAGCTTGCCTTCAGGATCTATGGACAGCTTGATAAACTTCAGTAAACCTCCAGTATGAAGTACCAACTTATCACCATACCTTTCTTTTGAATAGATTACCTCAGTTCCTTTCCCCGAGCCCTCTGTCCATTTCATGTAAACGTTAAGGGGCTTCTTAAACTTAAAGATTATATTGCTCTGTTCCTGATATCTATCTATAATAAGTTCCCGACTATTAAAAAGACATGTGTAATCCTCAAGCTTTGAATAACTTTCAATACATCTATCCAATATCTCTTCTATTTCATACGAGAAACATATACCGTTTATAAGCAAAATCAGACCTATAAATAAAATGATTTTTTTCATTGTTCAGTCCGATTTGAGTTATTCATTCAATCTACCACATGCAAGGCATGTGTGGATTTGTTCATTCGCTGCGCCCCTGATTTTGTCACTACAACAATGTCCTCAATGCGGATACCGAATCGCCCTGGCAGGTAGATGCCTGGTTCAACTGAGAATGCCATACCCTCTTCAAGCTCTAGATTGTTTCCCTCGGTAATATATGGTTCTTCATGAACATCAAGACCGATCCCGTGGCCTGTTCGATGGATGAACCTCTCACCGTAGCCGGCCTTTGAGATCTCTCCGCGAGCTACACGATCTATCTCTTCGGCCCTGAGCCCTGGCCTTATTGCTTTCACTGCTTCTGACTGAGCTTTCTCAACGACCTTGTATAGAGCCTCGATCTCCTCTGAAGCCTCTTTACAGACAATTGTGCGTGTGATATCAGAGCAATAGCCATGAACTCTGCATCCATAATCAAGAATAACCACATCCCCAGGCTCGATCTTCCTTTTGCCAGCCCGATAGTGAGGGAGGGCGCTATTTGTGCCGGATGCTACCAGTGTTTCAAAGCCTATCTTCTCTGCCCCTCCCTTTTTCATCGCCTCCTCCAGGGCTGTGGCCAGTTCAAGCTCTGTCATTCCTGAAATATTAAGACGGATGATCTTTTCAAAGGCCTCATCTGCTATGGCCCCAGCCTCCTCAAGGTAATGAATCTCATCCTGGCTCTTCCTCCTTCGTAGCGGCACCATAACCTCAGAGGCCAAAAAGAATTCAGCTTTTTTAAAAGCCTTCCTGAGCATGAGTAGAAACATAGCCCACATACTGTCATCCACGAGCACATTAGCTTCGCCAAGCTTGAAATCCATGGCAGTTCGCTTCAGCAGGTCCATCGGATCATCCGAATCTTTCCATATACGGACGTCCGAAAAAGGTGAACTCTGTTTGATCTGCTGTTCATAGAGCTCTGGGGCAAGGAAGATGGGGTCTTTTTCTCGTGGAAGGATAAAGAGTAGCATACGCTCGCCCGGCTCATCATAGAAGCCACTGAGATAAAACATATTCCAACTTGGGAATAAGGCCATTAAATCAAAATCCGATTCTGCCATAAATCGTTGAGCCCTTACAATTCTATCCCTATAGATCTCCATACCTATCCTATTCTTTTTGATAGCTTACTTAATTATTTCTACGTTAACCTTCTCAATCCCATGTTGCCATATTCTTAAACCTATCTCCTCTATAGTATTCCATTGGGACTCGGAAATACGTGCAAAAACATTTACAGGCTGGTATCCCCTATGATCTCTGGTAACTTCAGCACCATAATAAATTGCAATAGCCTCACTAACTTCATGACCCTCTTTCTCCCACTCCCTCCAGTAGATCACATCACCTCTATTTGTCTGTGTTGTCTGATTCTCCCGCGGGATTTTATTCCACGGGATGTTATCCCGCGGGATGTTATCCCTGGGGATTTTATCCCGCGGGATGTTATCCCGCGGGATGTTGAGATTACTTCTTACAGGAAAGTTAATCTCCCTGCCGGACCACCTTGAGTGATAGACCGTAGCCTGTAAAGGCAACATCTCTAAAAATGCCTTGACAGTTTCAGGAGCGGTATCCTGAAGCAAACTTGCAACAAGCTCTCCCCCTTTCTCAAACTTAAAAACAATTTTACCCTGCATTCTACAAAACCTTGTTTTACGGATTCCTCATTTTATCCCTGAGCTTTTTTGTTGCATCATCATCTATTTTCATCTTATTCTTGTCTATTACAACACCATAGTCCTCTCTTGCACTTGCTAATGATACATATCCATTGATCACATCTTTAAGGACCATATCAGGGCCTCTCTCCAAAGGCGAACCATAGCCTCCACCGCCACCTGTCTGAAAGCTGACCACATCATTTTGATCAAGCGGCAGATTGGAGATCTTCCGCCACCTCTCTTCTTTACCATCATTTCTATATACAACAGTAATGTTCGGTTTTCCCGACTTTCCACCAAAAAGACCCCATGGAGGAGTATATTTCACCCTGTCCGTTGTCACTGTGAGCCCAGCCCTGTGACCGATAATCCGGTAGTCTCGAAGAACCCCGAGCCCGCCCCGGAACTTTCCAGGTCCACCAGAGTCCTGATGAAGTTCGAATCGCTCCACCCTCCAGGGATAGCGCACCTCGGCTACCTCAACAGGAACGTTGTACGTGTCCCCAAGGTCCATTGAGAAGAATGCATGCTCGCCATCCTCATAGGGTTTACCGCCGTAGCCGCCAGCATCTCCCTCAGCGCAAACATAGTATCTCTGGGTTCTGGGGTCTGTTCCGTAGATGAAATTTGCCATAGAATCACCGAAGTGTCCTGCCCTCACCTGATCAGGTATGGCAGGTGCCATTGCTTTCAGAATCAGGTCAGGTATCGTGGTAGTAGGTGCCGGCCACATAGCACATGCAGCTGGAAATTTCGGCTTCAAAAGGCTGCCATCAGGGATGACAACCCTCAGAGGTCTGAAGAAGCCCTCATTGCTTGGCAGATCGGGTGTGGTAATTACCTTGAATCCGTACCTGGCTGAAGAGATGGCTGATGTCTCCGGTACATTCATCGGGCCTCTGCATTGTCCATCTGTCCCTGTAAAATCTATAGTCATTTCCTCGTCTTCAACTGTTATTTTCAACCTTACCCATACTCTTTCGTCCAGAGGTTCATCATCATTACCGTCCCCATCGAGCAAGGCCTCTGCAGGATAAGTTCCATTCGGAATTCGGCGTATAGCTGCCCTTGCCATTCTCTCACCCTGATCAAGTATCTCATCTATAGCACCCAGGGTTACATCCAGGCCATAGCTATCGATGATCTCACAGAATCGTTGGCTCGCCTTTCGCACCCCGGCAATCATGGCACGTATATCTCCCAAAACAGCATCAGGAACACGGGTGTTGGCCCTGATAAGTCGGAAAACGTCTTCATTCGGTTTACCCTCTACCATAAGTTTAACCGGGGGGAGACGGAATCCTTCCTGATAAACTTCAACGGTGTTGCTGTACCATCCTCCAGGATAGATTCCTCCCATATCAACTGTGTGCCCGCGAAAAGCAGCCCAGCCACGGATTTCACCATCATAAAAAGCAGGACATAGAACAGTAAGATCCGGACAGTGAGTTCCACCTCCGTTGTAAGGATCGTTGCAGAGTATAACATCCCCTGGATTTAATTTATCCCGGCCAATGGTTTTATATGTAGATTCAACTGAATAATCCAGATTAGCAAGAAAGATTGGCAGTCCCGGAGTTTCGGCAATGAGGTTGGCTTCGCTGTCTAAAACTCCACAGCTAAAGTCCACTACCTCATAGAGAATCGGACTGTATGCAGCTCTCTCTATCGTCCTCCTGATATCCCGACTGGCCGCAATCAATCGATTTCTGATAACCTCAAGAGTTATTGGATCTATTTTCATATTCCCTCCTAATTTAACGTAATGACGAGGTTGCCATATTTGTCTACCTTACAAACCTGCTTATTCTCTACCACGGTTGTGGCTGTGGCCTCCTCGATGAGAGCAGGTCCTATGAATGTATTTCCTGCCAGAAGTTTATCGCGCTGATAGATGCTGAACTCCTGATACCTTTCATTTCCCACGTAGACCTTTCTCTTTCCAAGCCCGGCTTCAGGAACAGGAGTCTCGGATCCACGAGCGATAGTTTCCAGTATAGGTTTCTTCACCCTGGCAATACTCGTAACCTTGAGTGAGACAATCTCTTTAGGCTCATCTGGAGCATTATGCCCGTATATCTTCAGATGAATCTCGTCAAAGCTTTTACCTAAAATCGATTTGTCAGCATTCTCAAATTTAGAAGGAGCCGGGACGCTTAATGTATGTTCTTGCCCCAGGTACCTCAGATCCATTGCATAGGATAAAACGATACTTTCTTCTTCAATATTCTCACGTTCGAATAGCTCCCTCACCCTCACCTCCAGCTCTCTGAATATTCCGTTTATTGACTCTGGATCGGCATCATCCATGGGCTTGATGTAGGTTTGGCCAAAATCATGCCTTAAGTCAGCCATTAACATGCCCCAGGCGGAAAAGACCCCTGGAAAAGGAGGAACAATTACAGTCGGAATATTCAGCTCCCTGGCAATAGCTACAGCATGAATCGGTCCTGCACCGCCGAATGCTACTATTGCGAATTCCCTCGGGTCATACCCCCTTTTGACTGTCATTGATTGCAGTAATCCTGACATGTTGATATTAACAATTCTTATAATCCCTAATGCAGCCTCATCATCGCTGAGTTTGAAATAATCAGCTACCTTCTTTATTGCTTTACTGCAAAGACCGGGTGAAATCTCCATCTTCCCTCCGAGGAAATACTCGGGATCAAGTATGGAGAGCTTTAGATTAGCATCAGTCACTGTAGGCTCCAAACCACCCCGCATATAACAGGCTGGACCTGGCTCAGCTCCGGCACTCTGCGGTCCAACGTGTAATGCACCTGCCTCATCGATCCATGCAATACTGCCTCCACCGGCCCCAATCTCCCGCATATCGACCACAGGAAGGAGGATCGGACGTCCTTCAACCAGATACTGTTCTGTGGTTTCTGGCAATCCCCCCCTGACAATTGCCGTTTTGGCTGTGGTCCCTCCCATATCATAGGTAATTACATTATCGTATCCAATCATGCTAGCAAGCTGTGCCCCTCCGATAGCACCTGCTGCTGGTCCAGACTCCACCATCGCAATAGGTATATCCCTGGCAACAGTAGAGGTCATAATACCGCCATTGGACTGCATGATCTGTAAAACACTTTTAAACTTACGCTTTGTAACCTCCTCTTCCAGGCTACGAAGATATCCCTGTACTACGGGCATCACATATGCGTTTTGCACAGTGGTGCTCATGCGCTCATATTCATAGTAGCGCCTTGTAATATTGTGTGAAAGAGATACAGTTGCCTCGGGATACTGCTCATTCAGCAACCTGCCTACCTCTTCTTCATGCATTGAATTAGTATAGGCATTTAGAAGACATACCGCTATTGAATCGACCTTCTCATTCTGCAGAATTTCTACAATGCGGCCAATGTCACTGACCTCAAGCGGGATTAAAACCTTGCCATCAGCTCCTATTCTTTCCTTAATCTCGAGACAGAGGTATCTTGGGACAAGAGATGTTGGTCTTCTGTAAAGGGCATTGTACATCTGGGTGCGATTGCTTCGTCCTATCTCCAGCACATCTCTGAATCCCTTGGTAGTAATTAATGCTGTCTTGGCACCTTTGCCCTCAATCAGGGCATTGATCACCACAGTAGTTCCATGAACCAAAAAAGAGACTTCTTCCAAAGGAACCTCGAACCTCTCAATGCCTTGAATTGTTCCAATTGCAGGATTCTTCGGTGTGGAAGATACCTTACTCACGCTGATCTTGCCTGTAGTTTCATCAAGTAAAACACCGTCTGTAAAGGTTCCACCTACGTCTGTACTCAACCTGTACATCTAAACCTCCAAAACTATATTCTTAGAATCATCCGAAGAAGAAAAAAAGTGCATTATAATGGCGAATGCGACTTGTCCGCATTAGTTTGTTTTACTGCAATCACTGAACAGGTGACATCTGACCAAATGGTCCCCTTCAACCTCTACCATTGTAGGATCTACCTTGGAACAGATAGCTATCTTTTCAGGGCATCGCAGGTGGAAACTGCAACCCGGTGGGACATTAACGGGGCTGGGGATCTCACCTCTGGAAACCACCCTCTTTGGCTTTAGATCCTCCTCATCATCAGAAACCACTGGTATCGATGAGAGTAACATCCTCGTATATGGATGTAACGGTTTTTGAAAGAACTCCACTGTAGGAGCTACCTCGCAGATCTTCCCCAGATACATGATTGCCACACGCCTTGCCATGTTCCGCATCAGGCTCAGATCATGTGTAATAAAGAGATAGGTGAGGTTGAGTTTCTTCTGTAACCGCATCAGCAAGGTAATAATCTTCGCCTGTACCGAGACATCCAAAGCCGATGTCGGCTCATCCAGGGCGACGAAGGATGGATTCGTAGCCAGTGCTCTTGCGATAGCTACCATCTGCATCTCACCTCCGCCAATTGCCTGCGGATATTTATACATGTACTCTTCTGGTGGCAATTCAACCATTCGCAGTAGCTCCATTACCCTTCCTGTCCGATCACCACTACTGTAGATACGATGTACCTTCAGGGGCAAGTCCAAGATCTGCTTTATACTCCATCTGGGATTTAGAGAAGATCCCGGGTCCTGAAAGACGATCCTGATCTCCTTTTTCAGATATTTGGATCTTCGTCTGCAAACTTCGTTTATGCTCTCTCCCTTGAAAAAGGTTCTACCCTCAGTAGGTTGATAGATTCCAACCAGTGTATGAGCTACAGTGGTCTTACCTGAGCCCGATTCGCCTACAAGGCCAAAGGTCTCACCCTGTTTTACAGAAAAGCTGATCTTATCGACTGCTCGCACGGTCCCCCGTTTAGTAAAAAAGTACTTCTTCATGTCTTCAACCCATAGTATCTCTTTCGACATAGGGGATCTATCTCCTATTTATAGAGAAAACAGGCCACTTTATGGCTTTCTCCAACACTGAAAAAAGTAGGCTTCTCATTTTTGCAAATTGGCATCGTATGATCACATCTGGGATGGAACCGGCAGCCTTCAGGGGGATTAAGATAATTCGGTATCCTTCCCCGAATACCCTTGCTTATCCCTTCTCCTGTAAGCTTTGGAACAGTCTTCAGCAAGCCTTGAGTGTAGGGGTGCAGGGGATCAGCGAAAAGCTCTTTTGTTCCAGCTGTTTCCACAATGTTCCCTGCATACATAATGTATAACCGCTGGGTTAAATTCCTTACTACACCCAGAGAATGACTAACCAGCAGAATTGAAGTTCCCCTCTTTACAACCAGTTCATCCAATCCTCTCAGGATCTGGTCCTGTATGGTAACGTCTAGGTTTGTGGTAGGCTCATCAGCCATGAGAAGCTTAACTGTAACTCTAAGGGCTTCACTAATGCAAACCCGTTGTCTCATTCCTCCACTTAACTGTATGGGATAGCTTAAGAGAATTCTTTCCGGATCTGGCATCCCTGTCTCCTTAAGCAAAGCAGCAGCCCGGGATCTTATTTTCTTCTTAGACAGGTCCTCCTTGCCCTTCTCTTTAAGTGAATGCTTGATAATATCCTGTAGCTGGTGACCAACTGTAAACACCGGGTTAAGAGATGTCATAGGATCCTGGAATATCGCACTAATCTCTCCTCTTCTAAGGCCTGGTATCTCTCTGCGCTTCATCTTAAGGATGTCCTTTCCCCGGTAAAAGATCTCCCCTCCTAAAATCTTTGCCGGAGGAGATGGAAGTACCCTTAATACTGATTTTATGGTTGTTGTCTTTCCGCAACCTGTCTCCCCGACCAAACCTACCTTCTCTCCCTCACCAATTGTCATATCTACACCGTTCAGTACCTTCAGTTCTCCCTCAAAAATTTTAAAGCGTACATGTAGATTCTTTATTTCCAGTAAAGGATTCATCTCTGGCATTAGATTTCCTCGACAGCAAACATATCCCGCAGGCCATCACCGATAAGGTTAAATGATAGTATGACAAGCACAATAGCAAGCGCCGGAAATACTGTCATCCACCATTCGACAGGCAACCTCTTTGCTCCATCCGCAACCATTGTTCCCAGACCGGGCTTTGGCGGTTGTACCCCAAGACCGATAAAGCTCAAAGAGGCACCAAGAGTAATTACAAAGCCCATATCCAGAGTTATCTTTGTCAAAACAGGGCCTACACAGTTCGGAAGGATAGATCTGATTAGAATATACCCCTTCCTTGCACCTGTAAGCTCAGCATCATGTACAAAGTACTCATGTCGCAATGATGATGTAATTGAATACACTAATCTGCAGTACCATGGCCACCACATCAATGATATAGCCATCATTTGATTAAGCAACTTGGGACTTAACATCGCAGTTATTGCCAGGGCCAAAACCAGAGGAGGAACAGCTAAGAAGATATCTGTGATTCTCATAATCGCAATCTCCACCCACCTACGATACGTATATCCAGCAACCAAGCCCAGAATTATACCTGCAGGAACGCTCAAGCTAATAACAACAACCGCCAGGAGCAAAGAGAAGCGATAACCGAAAATAACACGTGTAAATACATCCCTACCTACTGTGTCCGTCCCAAAAAGGTGTTTTAAGCTTGGTGGCAGACTCGATTCACGAAAGTTTGTAAACGGCCCGGCATGTTCGGGATAGGGGGTAATATATGGAGCGAGAATTGCCAAAAGTATGATAATAATAAGAGTGACTAATCCTAGCACAGAAAGAGGGTTTTTAGAGAATTTGTACCATCCTTTAGCAATATTGACTCTTTTTGCTGAAAAGGTAGTTTTAACAGCTGCTTTCTTTGACAAGATCTACCCTCCTCTCCTTTGAAGTCGGATCCTGGGATCGAGAAATGAAACTACAATATCGACAATTAAATTCACTATGGCGAATACTACTCCTACAATCAGAACTACCGCAACAATGGCATTGAGGTCTTTATTCAGCATTACAGTAACCGCATAGCGGGCAAATCCCGGCCACATGAATACCAGTTCAACAAGAAATGCATTGGCAATTATAAAAGCAAAATCCAGACCCATTATTGACACGGTTGGTATGAGAGAGGGTTTTAAAAGATATTTGAATATGACAGATTGTGGGGGGATACCGTGAACTGTATGTGCAGCTATATAATCTTTCTGCAGATTATCAACTATGGAGGAGCGAGTAACCCTACCCTCCTGAGCGATATGTGCTACTGCCAGGCTTGCAGCAGGCAGGATAATGTGCTTTAGCCCATTTAAAGCGAGACTGAACTGCCCAGCGATCAAACTATCAAGAATAAGAAAACCCGTAACTCTGGGTGGAGGTTTTAATGTAATGCTAATTCTTCCAACAGCGGGGGTGAATCCAAGAACATAGCTGAAAATTAACAGAAAAAAGATAGCCACTGCAAACGATGGCGTGGCAACTCCAACATATGCGAACAATCGAGAAAGACCATCAAACCAGGAGTTCCTAAAATAGCCCGCAAGCACTCCCATCGTCTGACCTAAAACCAGCGATATTAAAAAAGAAAAGAGGACCAGTTCCAATGTAGCAGGCAAAAACTCATTCAGATCGGTGGTCACTGGCCGCTTTGTGTACAAAGATCTCCCAAAATCCCCGTGGAGTACAGAGCTGAGCCAGTAGTAGTATTGAACTGGAAATGACTTATCAAGATGCATCTCCTCCCTGAGTTTCTGAACCTGCTCCTCAGTAGCAAGAGGTCCTAATGCCACCCGAGCTGCATCACCCGGCATTACTCTAGCAATGAAAAAAATCAGAAGCGAAAGGCCGAAGAGGACGAAAAGCGAATGAAAAAGCCTTAGAAAAATGTATTTGACCATCTTGCCCCTATGCCCCCTAATGCGTCACACCACTTTTTCAATTATCAATGTACCAATGCAGTAAGCCTCATTTACGATTAGTTGCTTTCGCTCAATTGAGGCTTTCGGCCTCACGTCGCTTTCCCCATTGAGGCCTTCGGCCTCAATGGGGAAAGATTCTTTGCCCTAACCCCCATTTTTTAAAAAAATATTCTCAATATTAATATATGGGGTTTAACACATTTTTCACTTTGTGAAAAATACGCTAATGGCAAGAAAACCACTATTAAGGTACTAATACAACAAGCTACATTATCGATTATAAAGTCAGGAGAGTGAAAGATATACACTCTCACCCTCCCAGATAAAGAATAGTTACAGACTCGATTCTTCCCTTTACCGTTTCTTTGTCAGATTAATCCGCCAGTTATGCATATTAACCGTGGGACCTACTATAGGAAATATCTCCTTAGGACCAACAAGGTAATCCTGGCTGGTGAATAGTGCAGGGATTTCATATGCATAGAATGCAATAGCCTCAGATGCTATCTTCTCCTGAAGTTCCCTGTATGTTTTAAGTCTTGCCTCAAAATCCAAGGTTTTCCGTGTCTTATCGATTAGCCTGCCAATCTCATCATCTACGAACCAGTGAGCTGAATAAATTCCTCCAACATTATCCGGATAGTACATAAAGTACATGAAGGAATCTGGTGATGGATAAACAATAGGGAACAGGAAGATCGTGAGGTTAGGGGTTGTTTCTGGCTTCCCACACTCCTCTGAGTACTGGGGCCATGGAGGACCGGCAATTTCTAGCTTTATCCCTAACTTCGCCAGATCCGCCTGCAGTTGTAGGCCAATCTCCTCTTCGGCTTCAAGGCCGGCACAATAGTGGTAGACAACTTTTACCTTTTTAGGATCATATTTTGACATCGCCAGCTCTTGTTTCGCCTTCTCCAAGTTTTGTCGCCTCGGCTGCGGAGGAACCTGTATGAATCCTGGCAGGGCTGTGGCAATGATTCCTGCTTCTTTTGCACCATAGGGTGCATACTGCTCCATTATGGCCTCATAATCGTAAGCATACATAATCGCTCTTCTAAAGTGCACATCGTCGGTAGGAGCCACTGTAGTATTCATCCATATTGTCCAATCCTGAGGCCAGGCCTGGTTCAGGTGGATGCCCTCTGTATCCACAATTTCTTTAAGCGTTTTTCTGCTAAAACCGCCGTTAGCTTCCAGGTCCAGCTGCCCACTCTTGAGCAGCATCATCAATGTCGCAGTTTCCCAGTTCATGATAAAGATAAGTCTCTCAATTGGAACTTCGTTTGGCTTCCAGTTTTCCCATCCAAGGAAATAATCCTTGAATCTTTCAGCTTCCATACGTTCTCCAGGACTGTGGCTTACCATCATGTAGGGGCCGCTTCCCGCATCATTCGCTCCTAACCACTCCTGTCCATAATCTCCGAACTTGCCATAATCACCGGACTTAGTATTTTTAAGCACAAGGTCCTTATTCAATGGCCAGAAAAGTGTTAGAGTCTCCGGGAATATAGCGTTCGGCTTCTCCAGGAAGAAATCGACCGTATATTTATCGACTTCACTAGCAGTTACCTTTCCCATTATTCCTGAATAGCCCTTACCCATAGCCATTAGCCTCTCCATTGAGAAGACGACATCCTCAGCTGTAAGTTCGCTGCCATCGTGAAACTTGACACCACGCCTCAACGTAAACCGCCAGTGGTCGAGATTGCCATCTACGGCCTTCCAATCGAGTGCGAGGTGGGGTTGTAGCATCCCCTTAGTCGTTGGGTAGATTAATGGACTGTAGAGGTTATACACCGCCTGGGTATCATACCAATCCATGGCCACACCAGGATCTGGAGCGATTACAGGCATTCCATTAATAACAGCTACATTCTCTACCTCTGGAATCTCTTCTTCGATAACTGCCTCCTCTTTCTCTACCATTACCTCTTCCTCTTTTTCCACCTCCTCTGCCTTCTTTGCTCCTCCAGCAACTAAAAAAATGGAAGAGATAATAAGGAGTGTTATCAAAACAAATAACAAAGGTCTCTTAATCATCTTTTATCCTCCTTATTTTATTTATTAAGGAACAAAAGTTCCCTAATTTTTACAATCAACATTCTTAATTAAAAAAATGTTCTTACGTAAAAGGTAAATAAATCGGTATTAAAGTAACCAAATAATAAAATTTATCTGATATTTTTAAATATACTAGAATAATAAGCATAGATAATTGTATTGATACATATTAGACCATTACTAAGACAATTTGTCAATAAAAATTAATTACTTGTCCTTCTATTTTTTTAAGCAAAATTGTCTCAATGTATCAAGACAATATCCTGAAATCAGCTGATCATGTTTATTTCAGTGCTTCTTTTTTTGACTTGTAGAAATTACGGTAGAAGCTCAATGTGCTAAATATATCTGGTTCTATTATTGTGTCTCCATGAACTATAAGGTTTGCCATATTTCGACCAATGCCCGGTCCCATCATAAAACCCTGCCCACACATTCCCACTGCGAGGTATAACCCCTCTATCTCACGAACACGATCACATATCGGGAGGCCATCAGGAGACATAGGATAGAGGCCGCGCCATACACGGCGGACGAGCATATTCTTTAAACGAGGTAACAGGCTAACCATACGCCGGGCAACAATTGGTAGAAACTCCGAAGTAGGCTCTCTATTGGTTCCAAGAAACAGTTTGCTCGGTGTGTAGCAAAAAATAACAGATCCTTCGTAGTTCTGAGCGAAGTAGAAATTGGCAGTTTTTCCTTCAGGGCCAGGGCGGAGGTCAACAACAAGCGGTCCAAGGAATTGCTCCATTGGTGCTGAGATACCTGCCTCGTGACTGTCAGGTTTTACAGGAATTTCCAGTCCCAAGATTTTCCCTAAAGAAGCTGCTTCTACACCCGCTGCGTTCAACACAACAGGCGAATAGTATGTATCCCTTCCGGTTTTTACACCTTTTACTCGTCCGTCTTTAATTATAAACTCCAGGACCTTCTCGTTGAAATGATAGTCACAGCCGCACTCTTTGGATAAACGGAACATCGCATCTATTGCCAAAAGGGGCGAAACCTGGCCATCATCCGGTGAAAAGGTTCCTCCAATCAACCCATCCGGAATAATTCCGGGTATTACCTCCCTGATACCCTCAGCATCCAACCAGTCTACATTTAGCCCGTAGGACTTCTGAATCGGGAGGATGGTTTTGAGTATATTCTCTTCGCGCGTACCGTACACAGGAAAGCAGTACCCACCCTTCTTCCATGCAATGTTATGACCGTATTTTTCCTGCCATTGGCTGAAGATACGCAAAGACTCCTTGCAGATAAAAATTTTTGCTGGATCGGAGTGCGTGGCACGAACACCACCGATAGCCGACTTATTTTGACCCTGACCTATTGAGAAGTTCGAATCCAGCACCAGAACTCTAAGGCCCTCTAATGTCAGAAACAGCGCTGTAGGAACGCCTACACTTCCTCCACCTATTACAATAGCGTCATAATTATTGCCCACAGTCTTTTACCTTTAAATTAACTCTTTATTTTTAACTCCTGCAAACACGCCAAGCATTACCTCTGTCTCAGGGAGTCGATCAATTGGAAGCTTAACATCTCTCAAATCCACTCCCTCTTCGCGGAACAATCCCAGTATTAATTCCGTACATGTCTTTCCACCGCAAGCACCCATACCTGTCCTTAAAACAGCCTTGATCTGATTCATATCGCGATATCCAGCGCGTATTAATTTCACGATCTCGCTTTTAGCTACCCGTTCACAACGGCAAATAATAACCTCTTCATCCGCTACCGAAGCTCTACCACTTTTACCCTCGATCTCCTCACGCTTTTTAACTCCAGCAACGCGAAGACGGTCTTTAAAGGGCACTTCCAAAAGAATCAATCGGCGGCGGTCCTGCGAAGCAGCATTTCGAAATGCGATCACTCTTCCCTTGCCCGATGGTTCTCCCTCAAGCCCCATTGTGATTACCTCCTCTCCAACTCCGATTTTATCATCTGCCAATTCAATCGGGAGCGTTAAAAGGGCTAGTTTATTCTCTGGATCATAGCGTTCGTCCACAAGAACAATTGCTAGGCCTGGGCATGCCAGAACGCACTGGCTACAGCCCAGACAGACATCGCCTTCAAATGATGGCAGACCGTTCATTTTGCCTTCTTTCAATCTAATTGCATGCTTTGGACAGACCTTCGTACATGGATCGCATGGTATCTCCTGGATGCAGCGTATCAACGGATATACCTTTCCAGGAAGTGTCCGAGGTTTCATTTCACCTTTTTTTCCAGGTTTGCCTCGCAGTGTGCTGACAATCTTATTCCACTCCACTGGGATAATACACTGCTTGCCAAGTTCTCTAACAATTTCTCTGCCCCTGATGCGTCCACTGAACATAGCGGCACTTGCCTCAGCAATTTCCTCCGCATCCCCGGCAGAGAAGGTCTTCATTCCATATTCTTTCGCTTTATTATAAATCTCATCTACAGGTGAAAGACCAACGGCAATCAACAGCGTATCTACCCAGAAGACCTTCTCGGTCCCTGGAATCGGCCTGAAACGTTCATCAATCCTGCAGATTGTTACCTTCTCCAATCTATCTTTTCCTTCAGCACGTAGAATGGTGTGAGATTTGTAAACGGGCACACCCAGCCTTTGCAGTTTATCCAGATGTACTTTGTATCCACCGCACTCGGGAAGTGCTTCCACTAACCCGACCACATCAATCCCCGCCTGCAGTGCATGATAGCCTGAGATCAGTCCCACATTACCACCACCACATATAAAAAGCCGTTCTGTAGGACATACCAGATCACGGTTGACCAATGTCTGAAAGGCGCCCGCTCCATAGACACCCGGCAGATCGCACCCTGGAAAAGCCAGAGTTTTTTCACGGGCTCCAGTAGCCACAAGCAAGATCTCCGGTTTAACCAGAATGTATCTGCCCTGCTTCACTATACCGACCTTTCCATCACAAAACACACCAAGAGCAGGTGAGTCAAGCCATACTTCCACCGGGCCCCTGTCATATTTTTTCAATTCTTCTTCTAATAGAACAGCAATATCAATACCTCTGGTTCCTGCATAACAATCGCTGGTCGAACCAAAGAAATTGTGTGTCTGCAAACTTAGCTTTCCGCCCAGTGTATGCTTATCATCCACAAGAATACAGGGTACTTTAAATCTTGCCATTTCTATTGCTGCAGAAAGCCCTGCTGGTCCACCACCTATAATGAGAAGTGGAGTTTTAATCGTGCGTACCCTGGCCATTTTTGGTATAGAATCATCTACAGGAATTCTTGGATTTCCCTCTATGCTCTGAACAATCATTCCTCGGGTAACCATAGTCATACACGCCTTCACAGGAACTCCATTTGCAATAACCATACAGTGAGAGCATTGACCATTGGCACAATATATTCCCTGCGGGGCTCCATCCATGGGATGGTGCCCGAATACATCGATCCCATGAGCAAAGAGTGCTGAAGAAATCACTTCTCCTTCTTTTGCCTTTAGCTTTCTGCCATCAAAGGTGAACGAGATATCTCGTCTAACCGGAATCGGCAAAATCGGGTGCCTTTCTATTCGTCCCATAGGCAATGCCCCAGTCGCAGCCTTACGGCCGCTCCATAAGGCAAATCCTCCAGAGGATTTACCTTAGTATTTATAACTGGTTACCATTTCTTTTGTAATTTTAGACCCTCTATATATTCAATCCTTTAACAGTGATGCTATTAGAACAATCAAATCTCTTATTTCTATAAAAACCTGCCGCCATGCTTGCGGGCGTATGGCACAGCGGAAATGTATCGCACACTCCCAGCATGTGGTAACCAGTGCTTCTGCTCCTATATCAACAGCCTCTCGCAGACGATTTATCTGTATCAATTTTGAATACCGATTGCAGTTTGTCCAGCAGGATGTTCCACAGCAAGAGGAAAACTCCCTAGTGTTCTTCATCTCAACCAATTTCACGCCAGGAATAGCGCTGATAATATCCCTTGGCGCATCATATACACCCATCCCACGACCCAATCTACACGGGTCATGATAGGTCGCAGACCTTTTCCACTCAACAAATTTCAGCTCAGAAAGGTACCTTGCAATAAACTCGGTTATATGACATACCTCAAAGTCTAACCCTCCACAGTATTCACCGTAACTTTTTACCAGGGTATAGTAGTCCTCAGGCGATGAAACAATAACCATATTTGCTCCTGACTTCCTTATAGCCATAAGGTTCTGATCAGCAAGGCTTCGAAAACCACTATTATCACCAGTCCATAAAAGATCGTGCCCGGAAAAGCGTTCATCTTCCAATACTACAGGCTTAATACCCAGTTTATTTAAAAGCCGAATCGCTGCACGAGCAGAATCAATCGCTGTAGGTTTCAGTTCAGGCATCTGGGCATCAAAAAAGGGTGCCCCCCCTGCCCAGTACAGATACTTACCCTTTCTGGATTCGACCTGCAGCTGTTCCGTAATCCAGCTGGTACGTTCAGGTTTGAGCATAGGTTTGGCGTTCAACCTTTGCATTGTGATGAGCATACCACTATGGGTTTCTGTACCGTGAAAGCCCTGCTCACTGGCCTTTGCACGCATATCACGAATAAAATGTGACATATTCACTTCTCTACCTGTAACCTCAAGGCAAAGGCCACAGGTTAGACATTCCCATATCAGCTGACTTTTTAAAAGTCCTTTCAGATCCTCCTCTGCCAGTACTGCGATTTTTTCAGGTGAAAACTCAGGATTTACCGCAGCGACAGGGCATACCTCATTCAACCTCTGTGCATGTTTTCGTACATCATGAATTTTATACTCTTCGATTAATCTCTCTACTTCGACCACCTTTTTCCACCTATAGGGTTTTCTCCAAGTCTCTTAATTTCCTTTAAAAAATTTTTCACTTCATCTGCAAGGCTCAGCCTACCTTCTGCTGGAAACTTCAAAATCCGCAGCCGTTCTCCTCCAAATCCTAACAACGACAGAATATCGGACAAACGTTTCATATTTTCATCTGCTGTATCACTGCCAAAGCCATAGTGACAGTTATCACTGGCACAACCGACTATCAATACGCCGGATGCACCGCTTTCAAAGGCCTTTAAAACATCCCCACTCAGCACACGGCCAGTACACATGACACTGACTATCTCGTAAGGAAATCTGTCCGATCTGTATTTAGAAGAATCAATCCAGCGACATGCAAATATCACTACCCGAAGTTTATCCCGATGCTTTTGGAGATTGGCACTGATAAGATGATTGATCCTTTCTGCAGTAAAATACTTTTGGTCAAGCGCACCTGAGGGGCAAACCGCTACACAGGTTCCACAACCCCGGCACATATCTCCATCCACCTGTGCTCTGAAAACTCCATTACCTCGATAGATCACCTGTATAGCACGGTATCCGCATATCTCTTCACAAAGACCGCAACCCCGGCAGAGGTGCTCGTTAATCATGGCCGTAAAAATGGATGCCTCATATTGCCCTCCCTGATACCTGACAGATGCAACACCCTTCTCTATCACCTTGCGATGAATATCTGGAGAAACACGGATTAGCATTTCATTTTTATTCAAGGTATGTGCATACCCATGGAAAGAAGGTGAGATGATTAGCTGCCTCATATCACACACCGTAACACATTCACTACATTCATAACAAGGTCCACACCGCATGCACCTCTTTGCTTCAGCTATTGCTTGCGCCTCGGTTAATCCAAGATCGACCTCATCAAATGAATCCCGCCTTTCTCGGGTATTTAATCTTGAGCCCACTGCACGAAGCATCTTATTAGTAGGTCGAATTTCCAGTGTTAGTTCCTCCAAATCTGGATGCATTTCAACAGGTTGATATCTGAAAGGAAGGCCTTTAATATAATAATCGATCGATTTCGCTGCACGATGGCCAGCAGCAATGGCATCCAAAACACTGGCTGAGCCAGTAATAGCATCGCCACCTGCAAAAATACCTTTCTCTGTGGTAACCATTGTATCAGGGTCAACCACCAGCAAATGCTCATCGGAAATTATCAAATCATGATTCACACCAAGAAATGAGGTATCCAGCTCCTGACCAATTGCCGGGATAATGGCATCGCAGCTTATAGCAAATCGGGAGTTTTGAATTGGTATTGCCCGGCGGCGACCACTTTTATCCCTATTACCCAGCCGCGTCTTTACACACTCTACAGCAACGAGTTGCCCTTTTTCTAATAAAAACCTTACAGGTGCAGCAAGAAAATGAATTCTGATACCCTCCTCTTCAGCATCGGCAACCTCATCTTTATACGCAGGCATCTCCTCCCTGGAACGCCTGTATACAATCTGTACATCCTTTACACCAAGCCTTAGCATCACACGGGCACAGTCCACTGCGGTATTACCGCCACCAATTATCACAACTTTATCTCCCGGTTTTTCACCACCTCCAAGAGCAACCTCGCGCATTAGAGGAACCCAATCGACCAACCCTCCCTGCACATCTTTCTCACCCCTAATACCTAGCCTGCGTGGCTTCGCCGCTCCTATGGCAATAAATACCGCGTCAAACTGCTTGATCAAATAATCAAACTTAGGGCTTAAACCAACCTTCGTATTCAATTTGATCTCTATACCAAGTGCCTCTATCGCGGCAATTTCGATCTGCAGGATATCCTTTGGTAGACGGTATGACGGAATGCCAAAGGCCATCATACCTCCTGGTGCAGGTAAGGCCTCAAAAACTGTTACTTCGTAGCCATTCCTTGCGAGGTCAGAAGCGCAGGTTAGCCCTGCCGGACCTGCCCCGATTACCGCTACTCTCCCTTGACTTCTACCCAGCCTCTCATATCGTGGCACTATACCTCGGAGTAATTCGTAATCAGCCAGGAAACGCTTCAGTGCTGCAATCGATATAGGTTCATCAATATCTCCACGGAGGCACTTATCTTCGCATGGATGGGGACATACCCTGCCACAGATGCCTGGAAAGGGATTTGTCAGACGCACCACTTCTAGCGCTTCAGCAAAACGTCCAGCAGAAATAAGAGATACGTATGACTTTACATTAGTATCCAGAGGACATCCTACAGAACAGGGTGAAGATTCAATCAGCTTTAATCTAAATGATTTTCTCTCTTTGCCTATACTGATAGAACCTTCCTCTTTTGATTGCAGCCTTTTTCTGTTTTCTGGCATAAATCCTTTCCTGTAAATTATATAGGTCAGCTATCTTTATACCTATTCTTTATCCTCCATGAAGCGGTTGAATCGATTCACATGATCCTGCACCAGTAAGCGGGCCTTCTTTGACTGTCCATCTTCAACTGCCTTAACTATCTTACACATATCCCGATAGTTCTCTTTCATGATTTCCCCTTCTTTAGAAAGAAAGCGATTGTAATATCTGTTGATGTTATCATGGACCGTTTGAAGAACCGATTCATACACGGGATTTCCAGCAATATGAGCTAGCTCCATATGCAGAATATTGTCAACATGAATAAAATCATTCCAGCGAGCAATACCTTCATCGAGGTATATCTTTGCCTCCCTCAAGAGCTGCTTCAGATTATCTATGTCCTCCTTTTTTGCTCGCTCTGCTGCAAGAGCAGCAACAATTCCCTCAACACCTTCTCGAAATTCAGCAAGATCCCGTAGAGAGACACTCTGATACCGAATCAATAGAGCCAGACTTTCTGAGACCTGATGGGTGGTTACAGCTTTAACAATAGGACCTCCATTCGCGCCAGTCTTGATTCTGATTAGACCCTTCTGCTCCAAGACCCTTAATGCCTCACGTAATGTCCCCCGGCTGGTTTTGAACATCTCCTTCAACTCCCTTTCAGCGGGAAGCTTATCTCCAGCCTTCAGTCTTCCCTGCAGAATAGCCTCCTGGATCTGATAAATTACATCCTGAAAAACTCTATTTTGTTTTGCCTGCTGAAACATTTTAAAAACTCTTTTTTAGAATGGTTTAACCATTATAATATCTATCCCTAATTTTTGTCAATATATGTTCTGCATTTCTTTAAAATTTTGAAGTCATCCCAGCCCAATTTTACCATAAAAAATAATTTAATCGAAGTAAAGGTCTCTTATTTTCCTTTTATTCAACTTCACCTTCCGGAAAGGATAGTCATCAGTTATTCATCACTCATGTGGAAGAGTTAAAAGCTATTCTTCTTAAATGTGCTCGGTATTCGCATTACCAATAAGTATATCTTGACATTTATGGAACTGCAACTTATCGTTACTGCAATTCAGAGATTTTAAGGAGGTATCAAATATGAAGAACCGGATTCTATATATCAATCCTGTAGGCTCGACTGAGTATGACAGAGACCTTCTCTATTTTCTTGAAGGTGAGAAAAATGAAAATACAGAGATTAAAGAGGAATCTCTGACTAAAGGGCCACCACATATTGAATACCATTACTACGAGGCTCTGATTCTCACAGATACCCTGCATAGAGTGAGAAAGGCTGAAAATGAGGGATTTCAGGGAGCAATTATCGGCTGTTTTTACGATCCAGGTTTACGAGAGGCCAGAGAAATATCAAAAAAGCTTATGGTTACAGCCTTAGCTGAGTCTTCTCTACATATAGCAACAACTCTTGGTAATAAATTCTCAATCATCGTTGGCAGAAATAAGTGGATTCCTAAGATGCATGAGAATGTAGTTAACTATGGTTTTGAAAGCAAACTGGCTTCTTTCAAATCCCTTAACATGGGTGTCTTGGATTTTCATAAGGATGAGGCTCTAACAACCAGTAAAATGAAAGCTTTAGCCAGAGAGGCAGTTGAAAAAGAGCTTGCCGAGGTAATTATCCTAGGATGCGGAATTCAGTTCGGTTTCTACAAAGAGCTGCAAGAAGAGATCGGTGTGCCGGTAATTGACCCTGTCCTTGCAGCCTTAAAGTATGTGGAATTTCTGGTCGAGATAAAGACAAAGCTCAACTGGGGTTTTAGTAAGATCGGTGGCTTTGAGAGCCCCCCTCTTGAGGAGATAAGGAACTTTAAACTTGAAGAACAGTATCAGATAAAGGGGCTCTGGAGCTAAAAAATCAGTAGCTCATATCCTAAACTAGAGTCTAATCAATTAGTAAAACTAGCCTTCTCTTTATACAGAAAAATATAGAGTGAAAGTATCCTTAAATGTATATTAAATCCCATTCCACTTTTAATAAAATATATACAGGATTAGCAACTTACCATGCTAGACCTTCGATAACATCAACCACATAGTTTGTAGCTATATCTCCATTACATTTTCTTTATAGAAGATATCTCTTCTCTCTAACTCTTCTATTAGTCTTCGATACACTTTATGGTTCTGGCCTATATATTCTGGTGGAGAAATCCCCTCGTGTAAGTATTCTCCCCGGGCTATCAGACAAGCCATAATTGCACAGGGGTATGCAGTTGCACAAGCCATAGATGTGGTCTTCGTATGTTCGTTAAAATAAGTCAATAAATCATAAATATAACGTACTCTCTTGTGCCCTTTTTTACCTTGGTAAACTACTCTCATAACAGTTAGCTCTCTTTCACCTTCTCTTAACTCCCATTTATTGAAGAGCAACTTAGTGGTTAAATCAATAGGTTTTACCCTCACAAACCCTCCGACTTCGATAGGCTCATTGCTAAAGAAGCCAGTCTCTTTTAGCATAAGCATCCTTTCTACATGTCCAGGATAACGTAAGGTCTTTTCTTTTAGGAAAGGAGCTTTAATGGTGTGAAGTAGAGTACGAAGCCCGTCTGTATTAAATGCCTCCAAAGTTCCAATACTAGGTAAATCTACTAGTTCAAGTTCGGAAAGAGCCGGTTTTTCTACAACTCTTCCATATTCTATCAATCTTGCTGGTCTTAAATATTCTTCTATTACATCAATAGGTGACCATGATATCTTATATTCATACGGCCATTCTCTTATTACAGGAAGCCCTCCTACTAAAATTAACGCTCTCTCAGGTTCGTCAAGTAGGCTATCCACATAACCTATAAGCACATTACTCATCCCAGGCGCCACTCCCATATCGACCACCGCAGTTACTTTGTTTGTTTTAGCCAGTCCATCCAAGGTTAACGGATCCTCAGCCATAAAGGAAATATCAACCACATTTTTCCCAGATTCGATAACAGAATGTAACATGTTAAAACCTAAAAAACCGGGGACAGCACCAACAACCATATCCTGATCAACTACCAATTTTTTGATTGTCTCTGAATCAGATAGATCTGCTTCTATGACTTTTACGTTTTCCTCTTTAGCTAACTTGTTTAAAACTTCCTTTTTAATATCCACCACGGTTACTTGAAAATCTCTGTCCTTGGCAAGGTCTTTAGCAATTGTACTACCTATCAAACCACCCCCCAATACTATTAGTTTCATTCAGCTCTCCTTTATTACTAAGCCTAAGAATTACCAACCCTTATATAGCACTATGTCGTCGTCGGACACAACTCCCTGTGACATCATCTATTTGCTAACCTATAAGCGGCTAATCCAGATATCTCGCCAACTACTTTTAGTGTGTTCGGATCAACATATTCTGGAATATCCATCATACTATGATAATGTTCCTCCCACGGCTTCCACAGGAATACTGCCGGCACTCCAGCATCAAGGAATCTACCCTCGTCGCTAGATCCAAGTTCACAAATGGAGAACTTAGTTTTATAGTTAAGTTCATGAGCTACTTCATGAACAAAGAGACACAACCATTCAGGAGAAATAAGCTTTCTATCAGGCCACCAACCTTCTGTAATTATGCTTAAATCACCTCCTCCACCAACTCCGTCAACACTAAAAAAGGCAACAATATTTTGCAGTTCAGATTCATGGCGTTTGCAGTATTCCCATGAGCCTAATGAACGGACCTCCTCGCACCCCGGAGAGTAAAATTCAATAGTTCTTTTACACGGGTAAGTCGACAAAACCCGTGCTAGTTCAAGCAATACAGCTAAACCTGAAGTATTATCATCTGCAGCCGGAGTATTTTGAGTATCATGGTGAGATCCGAGTATTACCCGTTCCTCGGGTAGTATAGTACCGGGCAAAAGGCATCTTACATTTTGTGTCATACGTTTTTCCGTAATTGCCTGTAAATTTAAGTGGATTTTCATCTTTTTGTACTTGAGAAGACACTCTCTTAGGTACTGGCCATCTTCTAAGGAAATATTTATAGCAGGGATTGGATTTGGTTCAATTGGTAAGAGCCGCTCTTCTGGCTTAAAAGTAAAAGTCTCCAGTGTACCATGGAACGGCCATGACTGATAGTTAGCCATAATGACACCCAGAGCTCCATGCTTACTAGCAGTACACATTTCGGTAAAGAAAGTGTGTTTATCATAACCTCGCGTAATTAGTACGATTTTATTCTTTGCATCCTTCTTCTGATAATCTTTTTCCTTTCCATCTTTAACATCAATTAATTCCGATGTTATACCCTTTTTTGAAGAAGAGGGTGAGAATATCATTGGTTGGCATTCAATACTCTTCCTTTCAGGTTCGACAACTGATAGTTCACAGTTAATAGGCTCGAAGCAATCTACTTCAAATTCTTCACAATAAGTATATAAACCATATTCCGAACATGTTTTTGCAAAATACTCCATAGCTTTATTATCTCCCTCGCTACCGGCTAATCTGTTCCCGAATTTACAAATATTCTCAACGTGTTGATAAGCTCTAGTAGCTGATATACTACCAAATATCCTATTTTCAATTTCGCTAATCATCTCCCAACACTCCTTGTATTAAAAGTTCAATTCTCTTAGTACATCCTTCAATACAGATGCTACTCACCTAGATAGGCCTTTCTCACATGCTCACTATATAAAAGATCCTCTGCCTTACCCTCCTGCACAATACTTCCACTCTCCAATACATATCCCCTGTTAGCTAGGCGTAAGGCAACTCGGGCGTTTTGTTCTACCAGAATTATGCTCACCTCCTCGTGCTGCCTAATCTCGGTAATGACTTTCGCAATTGTTGCCGTCATAAACGGAGACAAGCCTAACGTTGGCTCGTCAAGTAATAACAGCTTAGGTTTCGACATTAATGCTCGAGCTATTGCCAACATTTGCTGCTCACCACCACTCAGGTCACCTCCTTGCTGATTATGTCTTTCTTCCAGTACTGGGAAAAGTTTGTAAACTTTCTTCAAATCGCTATTGACTCCACCATCCTTTCTAAGATACGCACCCATCTTGAGATTGTGTAACACAGACATGTCACGAAAGATCCCTCTACCTTCAGGAACTAGACTGATACCTCTATCAACTATTTCATAAGGAGCCATTCCATCTATGCGTCTATCCTTGAACCAAATCTCTCCATGACTAGGCTTCATCAATCCAGAAATGGTCTTCAGCATAGTGGACTTTCCTGCCCCGTTAGCACCAACTAGGGTGATAATCTCTCCCTCTGCTACAGATAATGATACCCCCCTCAAAGCTTCTGCTTTTTGGTAGAATACTGTCATATCCTTCAATTGTAGTAACATTTTCGCACCTCTTACTCAGTACCCAAATAGGCTTCGATGACCTTTTCATTGTGCTGTATCTCTTCAGGAGTACCCTCAGCTATCTTACTTCCAAAATTCATGACTGCTACTCTGGAGCTCAGCTCCATTAAGGCCTTCATATTGTGCTCTACAACCACCATTGTTATTCCCTTTTCCCATAGGCCCCGAATCTTGTCCAACACAGTGATAACCTCTTGAGGATTCATTCCAGTTATTGGCTCGTCAAGCAGTAACATTTCCGGATTCGCTGCTACGCCAAGAGCAATGCCCAGTAATCTTAGGTGCCCATGGGGCAGATTCTTAGCCAGGTCACCCTTGAAGAGGGACAAGCCCATGTATTCTAGTATGCTCATGGTTTTCTGTTCGATACTCCTCTTGTCTTTCCGAGCATCGGGAGAATCTAAAATTACCTTCATAAAACCTGCCTTCGCCTGGAGGTGATGAGCTATTACAACATTATCAAAGACCGTCATATCTGGGAAAACGCTGTTGGCCTGAAAAGTGCGTACTATCCCTAGGGAAGCTACCCTATCGGCCTTGAGAGCAGTGATATTTTCCCCCTTATAGAATATCTTTCCCCGCGTGGGTCTCAGGGCTCCGCTAATCAGGTTGAAGGTGGTTGTCTTACCAGCACCATTGGGGCCAATAAGCCCTAGCAGCTCCCCTTGAGAGACATCTAAATTCAGCTCATTAACAGCAGTCAAACCACCGAATACCTTTGTCAACCCTCGAATTTCAAGCAATGCCATCCTTTCCTCCAAACTCACTAGCTAAACGTAAATCAGACATGTCAAATCCTCCCCTTACTTCTTAAACATGCTACGAATTCTATCAAGCCCTGGAAGCTGAGTTGGTCGCCAGCTTAGTATGCTTAGCAGACCATCGGGTAAGAACATTATCGAAATAATCAGGATAGCCCCATATATTATCGTCTTATATTGGCCAAAAGCAATAAGTTGGGTACTGAGCAAGTCCAGCCCTGCAGCACCAATTATCGGGCCAAAGATATTCGCTGTGCCTCCGATAATTGCATAGATGAGATAGTCTACTCCCTGCCAAACGGAGTAACTCGATGGAGTTATAACCCGTACATAGTGAGCAAGGAAGGCACCTCCTAACCCGCTGAAGAGGCAAGCTATTGTAAAGGCCAGAGTGTTATAAAACCCCAGGTTAATCCCTATACTCTCCGCCAAGCTATCATTCTGCCTTATGGCATCTAATATGCCGCCAATGCGAGAATGATCAATTCTATACATCACCACCATCGTCAGGATAAAAAGGACTAGAGCTAAGTAGTAATAGGGAACCTTGGATATGAATTCTAAGGGTGGCAGTCCTGGCAAGATAATTGGATTCGGAGGAGGAATTCCAGTGATACCAAATGCCCCTCCGGTTAAACTTCTCCAGTTTAGCAGAGCCAGTCTTATTGCCTCAGCGAGGCCGAAGGTAAGGAGTACAAAGTAAGCCCCCTTTAGCCTCAATGCTGGGTAGCCGATCAGCCCTCCCAGTATGGCTGCGGTAAGTCCTGCCAGAGGTAGAGCAAGCCAAAAAGACAAACCCAACTTAGTAACCAGTAAGGCAGAGGTATACCCTCCAACAGCTACAAAGCTACCCTGTACAAGAGAAACTTTACCAGTATTATAGACTAAGCGAAAACCCAGCGCAGCAATACTTCCCATCATAATCGTAATGAGAATATGCCTAGGATAAGGACTCTTGATGAATACAGGTAGTAACCCAAGAATTACTAAAAAGATAATAAAGGCAACAAACTTTCCTGATTTAACCTTATGCTTCATATCCCATAAGTCCTCTCGGGCGGATGAGCAGCATCAGAATGAAGATAGCAAAACCAAGCAGGCCTGCTACCCTCCCTATCAATGTAAGACCAAAGGCATCGACGAATCCTATAATAAAACCCCCAACGATAACTCCGGGAATACTTCCAAGTCCTCCTAGTATGAGTACGATAAAAGCTTTGAATAGCGGCGCTAACCCCATAGTAGGGGTAAGAGAGAATATATTTGCCATAAGCCCACCTGCAGCTGCGGCCAATGCGCAGCCAATGCCAAAACCTAGCATCTGCATACGATGAACCCGTATCCCCTGCAAGGCAGCTACCTCAGGGTTGGCCGTAATGGCACGCATCGCCTGCCCTTGCTTGTGGTATCGCAGGAAAAAAAGTACTCCGAGTACTAGAACTATAGCAATCACTATTATGACAATCCTTTCCACGGAGAGGTAAACCCCAGCCATATTGAGAACCCCAGGAAATTGTGTAGATAGCGATTTCTCTCTTTCTCCAAAGATTGTAGCAACACTGCCTTGTAAGATAAGAAGTAATCCCAGTGACATGATCATACATGCCATCGGATTCTTTATAATAGGGTGCCAGAATACCCTTTCCAGTGCTAGCCCGAAGAGAAAGACAACCACTATGGCTATCACCAATGAGATTATATAGTTCATTCCCGTCCAGGCGACTACTAGCCAAGTCACATAGGCACCTAACATGTATATTTCGCCATGGGCAAAGGAGACTACACGCAGAATACTAAAAATATAGGTAATCCCCAACGCTACCAAAATATATATGCTACTAAGCACTATTGCGTTAACAATGAGTTGCCCAGCAAGTTGTGGGGACATATAAATCTACTCCCATTTATCTCTAATGTTTACTTAAGGTGTTTAAAACTACGTGAAGTAAACATCTTGCCCTAGGGCAAGATGTTTACTCTTCGCTATATTAGGGCAGGTCTTCTAGCTTTACCAAGTCTACCGTCACCAAATGTCCGTTTTTGAATTCAGCAATTGGCAGAGGGGGTAAGAGCTGTCCTGCCCGCCCGTAGTGTGGCTCACCACCAAAGTAAGATGTGCCAATCAGCGTCTTGAAATCCTTCCCGCCCGTTAGTGCAGCCGCCACCTTGAGTGTATCGACACTATCTGCTCTGATAATGGCTTGTTCAAGAATCTGCAGAGACATATAATTGTCAGCAGCCCAATCACTAAAGAAACCATGGTCCTTTATGTACCTTTCCTGAAAAGCTTTATATTCAGGCCTTACAAATTTTTCACCCTCGCCATAAGCAGTGAGGGTCATGGCAAAAAATCCCTCTACATTTTCTACACCACCTGCTGCCTCAGTAAAAACTTCGTCTACAATTCCACTACTGTCTGTACCCATATATCCCGTATAGCCGAGCTCACGGGCAGCCTTAATCATCAGGGGCTGGGTACCGAGGTCTATATTGCCAAGGACAATTATGTCAGGGTTCTGGGCCACCACCCTAGTCATTATGGGGGTGACATCAACGACCCCCCATTCTACGTATTCCGTGGGCAGTATCTCAAAGCCATAACGAGGACCCACCGTCCTCGAAACATTCTCTATTGCTATCCCAGCCTCATCATCTGAAACAACATCAGCCCACCTCTTTACTCCCGGACGATTCTCACTTACCCACTTTAAAATTGCCGGATTTCTTTCATGAGGGTTGGTGAAATTCCGGAACCATGTCGGATGCTCAGGGCCCACTACATCATCGAAACCATAACCGGCGGTTATGATGATAATGTTGTTTTCGTCAACTATAGGGAAAGCCGCATACGCATTAGAACCAATAAAGAGAGGAAGTACATATTTTACATTTTCCTCATAGACTAGTTTGTTAAGAGCGTCCAGCATAACCGAAGTATCACCTTTGTCGTCATAGCTGAGGGCCTCGATCATATATGTCTTTCCACCTACCTTAATCCCACCTCGAGCATTAACATCATCCCTCCAGTAATAGAGACCCTCCTGAATGGGGATACCCCAGTCAGCAATTTCTCCAGAGAGGGCACCCAGAGCCGCAACTTTTAGTATTTCTACTTCTGGCTCTGTTGGTGCTACCTCCTCTTTCTTTGCTTTTCCTGCAAAGAGAACAACTGATAAAAACACTAGTACCATCACAAGAGAACAAATCAACAAACATTTCCTTTTCATAAACAAAAACCTCCTTTTAAAAATTTAGTCAGTCGATTCTCTAATCTAATCAGCTCATTTTCTATCACCTCTCTTTGCTTAGACTTTGTGGTCTGTACAAAAACCTCTTTGTTGCCCATAATATTTTTAACGAGTTTGCACTCTTATCCTTCTCTCTAATCTTTTAGTAGCGTCAGTGGCTACTTCATTGTTTACTAAATTAAACCTCACCAATAGCATTGAATCCAATTGTTTCTGTGTATTCCTGACTAGCAGCAGTTCCGCCAATCATTACCTTCATTTACTTCTGTGTACCAACTTCTCGCAATACCTACATTAAATCTTTGAAGTAAAGCACTGTATAAGAAAGCTGACATTCCAACCACTTCAGCCTCTTCTTCCTCCACCCTCTCTATAAACGTCTGCGGTTATAGTTCATGATAATGTATTTTTATCACTATGGTAATGGCAATTTGCTCATGCCATATTTTTCAGCCTCTTTGTTTATGATTCTTAGAAGTTCTCTATCAACATCCTTATCAAGGAATTCTGGCTCGTGTGTAGTCAGGATCCTTTTGACTTCTTCTTTTGCCCTCTGTTCCGCTGTAGTAGCCCCCTTTTCCGTCCAGGTTTGATCATTTTCTCGACTGATTACAGGCCCGGGGTAGTAATATTCCTCCCTAAGCCATTTCAGAGTATTCGTAGAGAGCAGGAAATGATTTCCTTCATATAAACCCTCAGTAAAGAGGTCTTCTGCTAATACATCTCCTCTTGGGGTAATCCCCTGCACCAGGCGACGAGCCATACCGCAGATCTCATTATCAATCACGAGTTTTTCTAGGCTCTGGGCAGATTCGAAATTGAGCATCCCCGAGTTTATTATTAGATTGACCCCAGCAAGAGCAGGTAAAATAGCACCGATTCCCGTCTCCAATCCTGCTTGTGAATCCGGTCGCTTGGCATCACTACAACCCATATAGGTTCGAGTCGGAAATCCAAGATGTTTCCCTATTTCATCACAAGCAATGCCCATCATTATGCTCTCAATAGCCGAAAAAGGTGTAGTACCCCAGCGCATATCAAAGGCTAACGGACCACCTGCCCAAATGATGGGTGCGCCACAGCCAGCAAGTTGACTTATCACCACCCCACTAAGGGCCTCGGCAGTGGCCTGAACTATGCTACCTCCCATTGTTATTGGTCCGGTGGCACCAGCTAATGGCATTGGTGTTATCACTACTGGGATCCCATTCTCAGCGCATCTTTTCAGGTCGCAAGAGCAAAGATCACTCCACTTTAAAGGGGGAGAAGGACAAATTGCATACCAGGCCAAAGGTTTCTCCCGAAGAGCCTTTTCACTACCTCGAATGGTCAGCAATAGATCCTTTATAACTGGAAAGCCTTCTTTACTATGTGCACCAACAAAAAGTGGCTTAATCGAATGTCTAAGAAAAAGGAAGATATGGTAGCGGTCTACAATTTCCCTAGGCACATCAGTAAGAATAAGGGTGGCGCCGTGTGCATCTATATTATCTAGAGCATCAACAAGCTTGACAAATTTGATTTGGTCTTCAGTGTTAGGCTCCCTGAGTTGATTCAAATCCGAGTCCCATACTTTTAGAGCATCTCCTCCAGATGCGAAATGTACTTTGTTCCCCTCTAAATTCATATGAGGGCTGCCGTTTCGATCATAGAACTGGATTGATGACGGAACTGTCTTTAATGAATTTTCTACCAGTTCCTTAGAAATGAAAGCCTTTTCTCTCTCCCAATCAATTTGCGCACCACCATTGGCAAGTAATTCCAAGACTTCTTTGCTCTCGACCCTAACTCCGAGCTTTTCCAAAACATCCTTGGCTTCCTCTACAATAGTCCCTATTAATTTATGACTTAAGAACCTCACCAACGGCCGCTTCGTATTACTTCGCTTTTTCATGCATCTTTCCTTAAATATTGCCAAACTTTCAGTTCTGCTTGATTTCTCACCCCTTCAGGGTTTCCCCGCTTACTCTGAAAGGTCTCCGTGGCTTTCCGGTATAGGTATCTGACTCTATTATTACCAATAAAGCTTGCTGCGGCAAAGCTCAGCGCTAAATCCAACTGTTCAACAGGCTTACCTTCATACCAAATTGTGTAGCTATTAAAGCTGTTAACACCTGCCCAGTCACTCTTAGTCTAAGTATCTTAGCCCCGAACTTACCTTGCGAGTATAAATTAATAACATATTACACAGAGTTTTGTCAATGGATTTATTCATCATATCATTTAAATTTTAAAAATAGAAGTTCATTCTTTAGATAGGTCATTGTTCCGATCGCGTCTTGATTCAAGGTCTGATCTATTTTGATAGAGATTTCAGATCCAGCCCTTGCTTCTCCCTCAACAACGTGATCATCTAATATCTTGTGTATGACGTTACGGTTAATTGTTTTCTAATTCTCTATAAGCTGGAAATTGTATTAAGACATATTTAAACACTTTAAATATATTAAGTCAAGAAAATTCAAAAATATTATATAAAAATCTTGACATTTTGTTTTTGACAAGCAATAATGTCTTAATGTATTAACACAATTCTATTTTGATTATCTGATATATGTATATTTGTCAGTAACAGATTTGGGAAGAGTAATATTTTTGTAAGGATGTGAAGGCATTCTCCTTTTTATTCGTTCACTTTAACAATTGTATTATCAATCATTAATAATATTAGAGTAACAGCTTATGATGAAAAAAATCGCTATTATAAGAGAAAATAAAAATAAACGAGAATTAAGAACACCATTCACTCCCTGCCATATTGAAAAACTAAAAAAAGAATATGGAATCCAAGTTTTTATTCAACCATCAAAGACGCGAATATTTTCTGATGAAGATTATGCCCGAGCAGGGGCAAAGGTGGTTGAGGATATTTCCCACTGCGATATCATCTTTGGTATAAAGGAAATTCCTTTAGAACGGATTAAACATTCTAAAACTTACCTATTCTTTTCTCATACAATCAAGGGACAGCCTTACAACATCCCCTTACTACAGAGGATGCTAGAAAAAGGATGCCAGCTTATCGACTATGAAAGGATAGTAGATAAAAAGGAAACCCGTTTGATTTCTTTTGGCCGTTTCGCTGGACTTGCTGGAATGATCGAAACACTCTGGGCTCTTGGTAAACGCCTTGTGCAGCTTGGTATAGAAAATCCTTTTTGTGAAATCTGTCATGCTATTGATTATCATGAGCTTGAAAGTATAAAAAAAGCACTCCAAAGAGTAAAGAGAAACATTCTAAGAAATGGTCTACCTTCTAAAATAACACCTCTAGTTATAGGGATTATTGGTTATGGACGTGTAGGGCAAGGAGCTTTGGAGATCCTCGAGATGCTTCCCTGTAAGCGGATCAGCCCGGGTGATCTCCCAGTACTCACTGATAGGAAAAACGACAATGATTGTATATATATCGTTGTATTTAGAGAAGAACATACTGTAAAACCGAAAGTGGACTCAAATCACTTTCAGCTTACTGAATTCTTAAAAAAACCTCAGTTGTATTTATCCTGCTTTAACCAGTATCTACCATATCTTACAGTATTAGTAAATGCAATCTATTGGGAAGAAAAGTATCCCAGGCTTGTAACAAAAGATAGTATTCGAAGACTTTATTCTGAAAACTATAGGCCTCAGCTTATAGTTATAGGAGATATAAGTTGTGATATTGAAGGAGGAATCGAGGTAACTGTAAAGCAGTCAGATTTTGAGAATCCCGTATATGTTTGGGAAGCAGATACCGGAAGAGCTTTAAATGGGTTGAGGGGTAAGGGTCCAGTAATCATGGCAATTGATAATCTTCCAAGTGCGCTTCCTGTAGAGGCTTCAAAGTCCTTCGGAGATTCTCTTTTGCCATATGTTCCTAGCCTTGCAAGAACTGATTTCTCCCTTGATTATAGTAAGTGTACTATACCCATAGAACTCAGACGTGCAACAATTGTATATCAAGGGAAATTGACTTATCCCTATATGTATCTTAAAAAGTATCTTCTAAAAAAGAAAAATGGGGATAAATATTGAAAAAGAGAATTCTCATATTTGGTGCTGGATTTGTAGCTAGGCCTATAGTAAGCTACCTTCTGCAAAAGGGCTATGTTGTCACTGTAGCAAGCCGTACTGTTTCAAAGGCCCAGGACCTTATAGGAAACCATCCTGATGGCAAGGCTCTTCCTTTTAATATTGAAAAAGAAAATGATTCTCTTGGCAAACTGATTGGCAAGAACGATCTGATTGTAAGCCTTTTACCCTATCGACATCATGTTACTATTGCATATATCTGTATCCAAAAGAGAAAACATTTGGTGACCACCTCCTATGTGAGTAGCGATATGGTTGAGCTTGATGGCCATGCGCGAACCAAGAATATCATTCTTCTAAATGAAATTGGATTGGACCCTGGAATAGATCATATGTCTGCAAAACGTATTATTCAAAGGGTACATAATCAGGGAGGCCAGATAGAGAGCTTTTATTCTTATTGTGGCGGACTTCCTGCACCAGAGGCAAATGACAACCCATTTGGTTATAAGTTCTCGTGGAGTCCAAGTGGAGTATTGCTAGCCTGTAAGAACAGTGCTCGATATTTAAAGAACGGTAAATACGTTAACATATCGGAGAATGACCTATTTAAGAACTATTGGCATGTAGACATTAACAGCCTAGGGAAATTTGAGGCATATCCTAATAGGGATTCCATTCCATATCGAGAAAAGTATGGGATACATGAGATTCAGACACTCTGTAGGGCCACTCTTCGTAATGAAGGCTGGTGTGAAACTTTTTATGCAATGGATAATTTAGGCTTACTAAACAGTAAAAAAAGAAATTGCAAGAATTTATCGTTTGCGAGGTATTTTGGCAATCTCCTCAGTGATAGAGATAGAGAATATAATATTAAAAAGCATATAGCTTCCGTTCTGGGTTTATGCAAAGAAAATTCCATAATTGAAAGGCTTGGTTGGCTAGGTTTGTATTCTGACAAGTTAATTAAAGTACCCGATAATCAGATTTCCCCCTTGGACCTTGTATTAAAGTTGATGCTGGAGAATATGAAGTACAGAGATGGTGAGAGGGATATGATATTATTGGTACATGAACTCCAAGCCCGATATCCAGATGGTAGAAAAGAGCGCTTAACTTCTACATTGATAGTCTTTGGTGAACCTGGTGGTGACTCTGCAATGGCAAAAACCGTCAGTCTCCCGGCAGCGATTGCAGCTGATTTGATACTACAGGGTAAGATTACAAAAACAGGGGTGATTATTCCAGTTGAATCGGAGATCTATCAGCCCGTTCTCAAAAAGCTTGAGGAATTGGGAGTTGAATGTAAGGAAAAAATAACGAAACTTTGAAAGAATGCTTGATAGATATTTTATAAATAAATCAAATATTTAGCACTATTCTTACTATTAAAAAATAATTTGCATTACTGGTTTTATATCTAAAAATTTAAATAATAATCTATTACAAAACTAATGTTAGCGCTTCGTTATCTTTCTTTGAAGATTGGGTAATCTTACAGCACAGTAAAGCTCACCAAAGAGGATTGCAGCATGGAGAAAATAGAATGTTTAGATGACATACTTAAGGATCTTGAAATAAAAGAAGTTAATTATGGTGTCTGTGATGGTAAAAACTGGTTCGGAAATGGGAAAGAGATAGATGTAATTAGTCCTATTAATGGGAGGCCAATTGCCAGGGTCAGGCAGGGAAATAAGGATGATTATGCACGAGTTGTACGTTCTATCCTAGAGGGATTCAAAATCTGGTGTCAGTTACCAGCTCCGAAACGTGGTGAAATCGTTCGTCTGCTAGGTATTGAGCTTAGAAAACTAAAGAATCCACTCGGGAAACTTATTACTATCGAAATGGGGAAATCGATCCAGGAAGGACTTGGCGAAGTTCAGGAAATGATTGATATCTGCGACCTGGCCTGTGGCCAGTCTAGGATGCTCTACGGGGTACAAACTCATAGCGAGCGTACTAGCCACAGAATGTATGAACAGTGGCACCCTCTTGGAACAGTTGGAATTATCACTGCTTTCAATTTCCCTGTTGCAGTCTGGAGCTGGAATATTTCCATGGCCATGATTGCTGGCAATACATGTATCTGGAAACCATCGAGCGAAACACCCTTAACAGCCATAGCATGCCAGAAGATAATTCAGAAGGTCCTGAAAAATAACAACATACCGCTTGCGGTTTCAACCCTAATAACAGGGAAAGGCTCTGAAATAGGCGATCTTCTAATTTATGATGAACATATAAAGCTTATCAGTTATACCGGATCCTCGAGAATTGGAAAACATATATCTGAAGCAGTGGGAAAAAGGCTCGGTAAAACTATCCTTGAACTAGGAGGAAACAATGCCGTTATCATTACCAGGAATGCCGATCTTGAACTTGCGGCAAAGAATGTATTTTTTGGTGCCATAGGAACTACGGGTCAGCGCTGTACAACAACCCGCAGGGTGATAATTGAAGATACCGTTTATGAAAAATTCAGAAATATTCTTAACAGGTATTATGATAAAATAACTATAGGCAATCCTCTGGACGAAAAGAATTCGATGGGACCCCTTATCAACGAGAGAGCAATTACAGAGATGATGAAAGCCATTGAGCAGCTGAAGAAGGAGGGAGGGAGGATGCTCAGAGACTGTGAAAGGCTCACTGGAGAAAAATATGAAGGTGGTTTTTACATCACTCCAGCAATCGCTGAAGTGCCCGCGAACTTGCCAATAATCAAGGAAGAAACCTTTGCTCCTCTCCTGTACCTCATAAAGTATAGTGGTGGTCTAGAAAATGCTATTGAGATCCAGAATAATGTACCACAGGGCCTAAGCTCAGCGATTTTTACAAACAATTTACAGGAATCAGAACTCTTTTTAAGCTCTATAGGAAGCGATTGTGGGATTGCAAATGTTAATCTCGGCACAAGTGGAGCTGAGATTGGCCTTGCTTTTGGTGGTGAAAAAGATACTGGTGGTGGGCGAGAAAGCGGTTCTGACGCCTGGAAGGCCTATATGCGCAGACAGACAAATACAATCAACTGGGGTAGAGAAACCATTCTTGCCCAAGGTATCAAATTCGATTAAAAACAGGGAGTTTAACCAGATGGCAAGGCTTTTTGAATATCAGGGTAAAGAGCTCATAGAAAAAGCTGGGATCAAGATCCCAAAAGGATTTGTGGTAGAGACACCGGAGGCTGCTAAAAGAGCTGCAAAGAAAATCGGAAGCCATGTTGTTATTAAGGCTCAAAGTTGGACTACCAGCCGTGCTGCAGCCGGCGGTATTGCATTTGCTAAAACTCCTGAGCAGGCAGCCAAAAAAGCACGGCAAATACTTGGAATGAAATTGGGAAATTTTATTGTAGAAAAATTACTTGTTGAGGAAAGGCTCGAAATAAAGGAAGAGCTCTACGGAGGTATTATTATTCATGAAAGGATACCTGGACCGGTACTGATTTTCAACCGAAAGGGAGGCTCTGGTGTTGAAGAAAAAGTTGCATCTCTGGACATGGATATTGATATGATGCAGGGACTTAAGTCTTATCATGCAGCAAATCTTCTCCGAAAGGCAGGAATCGGTGGCAAACTCCAGGTAGAAATTGCCAATATCCTTGTCAAACTCTATGAAACTGCAAAAAGATATGAAGCACGCTCAGCAGAGATCAACCCAATTGTTATTACTGAGTACGATGAGGTGGTTGCTGCAGACTGCCGAATTACTATCGATGACTATGCTGTATTCCGACATCCTGAACTTGGAATAGAGATTGCCAGGGAACTTTCAAGTCCTCCAACGTCACTAGACAAGATTGCGCACGATGTTGCCTTTAATGACTACCGAGGAACCTTTTACTTCATTCAGATGGAACATGGATACAAAAGGGGTATGCGAGTCATCGGTTTTCATGGAGCTGGTGGAGGTGGTTCAATGATGTCAATGGACGCCTTGCTCAAGGAAGGCTTCAAGATAGCAAACTTCTGTGATACAAGCGGAAACCCGCCAGCAAGCAAAGTGTATCGCGCTGCAATGATTATCCTATCACAGAAAGGAATTGATGGTTACTTCGGGTCAGGCTCTGGTGTGGCGAGTCAGGAACAGATCCACTCAGCACGTGGACTCGTTAAAGCATTCCGCGAGGTTAATCTCAATATACCTGCTGTAATAAGGCTTGGCGGTAACATGGAAGATGAGGCAGTAAAGATTCTTCAAGAATTCACAAGTGATCTTCCAGCACCAGTCGAAGGCTATAAAAAGGATGATCCAGTATCATACTGTGCCAAACGTCTTTCAGAACTATTAAAAAACTATAAGTATAAAAAGAGCACCGGACCAAGAAAGAAAAGAACTCCTTTAAAACCCTATACTTTCAAAACCATTACAAACGGAACAGTAACATTTGATCATACAATATGTGCTCAATGCGATATCAAGGTCTGTATAGATAAATGTGTTCCCAGGATACTTAAAGATGAAAAAGGTCTCCCTGTGCTCAGTGTAACAAGAGAAGAAGCGAAAATGGGGAAATGTACTGAATGTCTGGCATGTGAGCTGGAGTGTGAAAAGATAGGGATGTTTTCAGCACAGATTGATCTACCAATACCTGGCCTTTAAGAATAAAATTTTAGGGATAAAATCATGTCGATCATAATAGATCAAACAAAAAAGGTGCTAGTTCAAGGTATAACAGGCCGGGAGGGGCAGACTAGAACAAAGCTTATGAAGGGGTTTGGTACTAAGGTCGTTGCTGG
This sequence comes from uncultured Spirochaetota bacterium, assembly GCA_964424795.1. Taxonomy (GTDB): domain Bacteria; phylum Spirochaetota; class B62-G9; order B62-G9; family DRHN01; genus CAYRKG01. The sequence continues at coordinate 1,278 of CAYRKG010000039.1, read as the reverse complement.
TTGCACTCCAGGTAAAGGCGGAAGAGAAATCATGGCTGTCCCTGTATATGACACGGTTGAAGAGGCGATCGAAAACATGGGCAACATCGATATATCAGTGATTTTTGTACCAGCCTCACTTGTAAAAAACGCTGCTCTCGAAGCCATCGAGGCAGGAATTAAACAGCTTGTAATAATACCTGACAGGGTACCAATATACGATGTTCTTGAAATTTTCCATGCAGCTCAAAAAAATGGTGTTAATTTCCTAGGGCCAAATACACTGGGTGTCCTTAGCCCTGGGAAGGCCGTGCTTGGAATGATGGGTGGTAGAGCAGAAAATGCAAGGAAATGGTTCAAAAAGGGAAATGTGGGAATAAGCTCTCGAAGCGGTGGTATAACATCCTCTATCGCCTATTATCTCAGTAAAAGGGGCATCGGACTCTCTACAATCGTTCATGTGGGTGGTGATGCATTTGTCGGGATGCCCCACCAAAAGATAATGGAACTTTTCCAGAAAGATCGCCAGACAAAAGCAGTAGTCATGTTTGGAGAGATCGGGACCTCACAGGAAGAAAATGTAGCAGAAATGATAGAGAGAGGTGAATTTAAAAAACCCATCATTGCATATATTGGCGGGAGAGCGGCAACGCCTGGAACCCGTTTTTCTCACGCAGGTGCAATTATCGAGGGAGGTCGAGGTACACATGAGGGCAAGGTTAAGCGCCTGAAGGAGGTTGGGGCTTTTGTTGTTGATGATTTTGATAGAATAGCGGATGTCACAATTGAGGTATTGAAAAGATTTAACCTGGGGGGTCATTATGCCAGATAAGGAATGGAAAACAGCAATAACCAAGATCGAACCAAACAGGATACAGTTACGTGGCTACCAAATCCAAGATCTGATGGGTGAGATCAGTTTTGCAGATGCCATCTACCTTATTTTAGTGGGTGATCTTCCGAATCCGAGAATATCCAAGCTTCTCAATGCTATTTTTGTTTCATCCATAGATCATGGAGTAACCCCTCCATCAATACTTTCTGCTTTAAATGCAGTCACAACAGGAGCACCTTTTAATGCTGCACTAGCTACCGGGATACTATCCATAAATAAACATCATGGAGGAGCTATTGAGGACTGCATGGAGATAATCCAGAATGGTGTCATTCTTAAAGAGGAATCTGAAAATGTTAAAATAGCAGCTGAAAGGCTTGTGACAGAGTACCGTAAAAAGAAAAAGAAACTTGCTGGATTTGGACATCGTTTTCACACAAAAGATCCACGAACAGCCAGAATAC
>CAYRKG010000038.1:0-46787 GCA_964424795.1 uncultured Spirochaetota bacterium | reverse complement strand
TGAAGAAAAGGAGGGCAAAAATTATACTGAAGAGGTTGAGAGCGAAGAAGTAAAGTGGAATAGGGAAAAGCTTTGATATTTATGCATATTATACACTAACATGTTCATTTGAATTTTCTTGTAAAACCTGCTGAAATTTTTTAAAATGTTATGGAGAGAAGTAAATTCTAGTATAGGAGTAAAAAATGAAAGAGATTGTGGTTGGAAGGGTTTCCGATTACTTTAAGAAGATAGGTGTTGTGGCAATTGAGATCACAGCAGCAGAGATTAGTGTAGGGGATACCCTTCATTTCAAAGGTCACACGACAGATTTCCTCCAGAAGATTGACTCGATGCAGATTGAACATGAGAACGTAGATAAAGCAGGGGTAGGTGCGAGCGTGGGGATCAAGGTTAGGGAAAGAGTGAGGACTCACGATCATGTGTACAGAGTTATAGAGGATTAATTGAATTAACCCGAGACAATACTACTTTTCTTTCTCTTTTGAAGTTTTTGGGTTTTTTACTTGTCATAAACTATTCGGCTCCTTAATTTATGTATGATTTAAAAAAGCAGCTTAAATTAGCTTGGCTATAAATAAAAACTCTCTGGTCATTAATAGGTCGGGGGGTTATTGTGTTTATAAAGTTATGAGTGAAAGATATACTTTTGAAAAATCTTTTTCATTAATCTGAAAAGAAAAGTGGAATTAAGTTTTTGGGGGTAAAGGTGAAAATATTATTAATTTCTCCGGTTAGGAATCCTGCCATTAAGAAGCCAAAAGGGATTATGATGCCTCAGTTGGCCTTACATCTGCTGGCTGGCCTTACACCATCTGAACACGAGGTTGTAACAATCGAAGAGGAAATTGAGGATATTAATCTTGATGAGGAATGTGATCTGGTAGGATTGAGTTGTATGACTTCAAATGCTCCCAGGGCATATTATCTAGCACAGGAGTTTAAAAAGAGAGGCAAAACGGTTGTAATAGGAGGGATCCATCCTACATTACTGCCAGATGAGGCTCTCGGTTATGCTGATTCTGTAGTAATAGGTGAGGCAGAAGGTGTTTGGGAACAACTGCTGAAAGATTTTAAGAATAATAGACTGCAAAAGAGATATCATAAACCATATCCGTCCCTTGAAAGATATATTCCTATGAAACACAGGACAGGATTAAAAAAAAGATTATTTGATGTTGTCCCTGTAATGACAACAAGGGGATGTCCTTACAATTGTGATTTTTGCTGTGTGCATGATATTTTTGGAAGGAAGATACGTCATGTTCCAATTGAGAATGTTGTTCGAGATATGGTCGATTCAGGGGGAAAAACATTCATATTTCTCGATGACAATATATTTGGAAATCCGGAATATGCAAAAGAGCTTTTCAGAGCAATAAGGCCACTGAAATTACTGTGGGGTGGTCAGGCTTCTATATCATTTGTCAGAGATACTGAATTGATACGGCTGGCAGCAGAAAGCGGCTGTATTGGACTCTTCTTTGGGCTTGAAAGCGTTTCAAAATCTCAACTTAAGAAGATGCGAAAATCGATTAAAGAAATAGAAAGTGTAGAAGAGGCGATTAAAAAGGTGAAAGACTTTGGATTACATTTTCACGCATCCATGATATTCGGTTTTGATGATGATACAAAGGATATATTCCCTGAAACTCTTGATTTTTTGAATAGAAATAATATTGGGACAGCATCCCTAAATATGTTGACTCCTTATCCTGGAACGGGATTATACAAACAGTTTAAAAAAGAGGGTAGAATAATTACAGATGATTGGAGATATTATGATCACAATACTGCTGTGTATATACCAAAGAATATGACGCCGTTAGAACTGCATATAGGAAGACTGTGGGCTGTAAAAGAGTTCACAAAAATTTCAGAATCAATAAAAAGGCTCCCTTCCAATATTGCTCATCCTTTAATGCATTTAGGTATAAATCTTGGTTGCAGACGAAGTATTCTAAATGAAATTAAGAATTTCCCAAATCTTGCATCTACGTTATATAAACTGGATGATACAGAAATAGAAAGTATAGAGAGATTCGCATTTGCATCATTCAGATTTGCTGATTTTATATCTAGGAAGCTGTAAAAAATTTATAAGGAATTATCGAATATGCTTAGAAAAGGGATACTTTTTTTCATAGACAGCATTGTTTTAATATTTGATGGTATTGTTATAGGATTTATCTGGCTCAAAAATTACATTCTTCTTGTTTGGAGGAAGAATGTGTTTAGAAGATGGCTATTAAATTTCATAGATCTTCTTGATGCTGGAGTTTGCTGGTTAAAAAACTATCTTGAAGAGCTTCGAGTTATAATCCAGTATAGAATATACTATGAAGCCATAACAAGACCTATGAAGGAACATTATAAAGAATTAAGAAAGAAGTTTGTCCTAAGGTAATATAAGAACCATGAGCGAGAATAATGGTTGAATCATATAGCTTTGGAACTATTATCATTGACGGTAAAGGTTATCATTCAGATGTTATAATTTATCCAGACAGGGTTAAAAGTTCCTGGTGGAGAAAAAGGGGACATGAGCTTTGTTTAGATGATATAAGGGAGGTACTGGATTATAAGCCTGAGATTCTCATAATTGGAAAGGGAAAATCAGGGATGATGAGAGTTTCTAGTAGTGTTCAGGAAGAGATTAGAAATAGAGGAATTGAGCTTTTTGTATCAGGGACTTCAGAAGCTGTAAGAAAATATAATGAAATGTCAGATAGAAATAATGTGGTTGCTGCATTACATTTAACGTGCTGAAGTAGTATAGGCTAAATACATACTTGATTTGGATACTAAGCGAGCAATAATTGAAAAAAGAGGATTACAGATACACTGCTTTTTTCAAATATCTAAAAAGGAAGTAATAGATGGAAAAAAATATGAGAGTTGTAATGAATACTATAAAGGAAATTTCCAGTATAGATATAGGTGATGTAGATATAGAGGTATTTGAAAATCTTCTCTATGCAATGATGGACTTTATTTGCATTACACTCTTTCAAATGTGGAGAAATGGGGATTTTAAAGGGGCAGAAACATTCTCTGACCTGTTAAACTTTTTTAATAATCGTATAATGGGAATAGCTCATTTTGATAAAAAATCGATCGATTTATTGATAGATGAAATGAATGTAGCATTGAAGGCAAAATAATGCTGATTTAAGTGACACCTGCTTTTTCTTGGTGGTCATAAGCATTGTTCTTATCAGAATCCACAGTCCCTGGAACTGCATATCCTCTGTCGGTTTCAAAGCTGCACTGAGAACAAATAAAATAGCTGTTATACTTTCGAGCTCTTACTGCTCTATCTGATAATGTCTCTTTTATTTTTTCATAGCATTTCCTACAAAAAAGTATATATTTAATACCCACAGTATATATATCTCCTTTTAATAGATTTTCTTCCTAATTATAATTTTCGTCTCTTTACTGCATAATGATGAACTCACTTTCAATTATCCTCTATAAACTAGTGTTATGATATTATCCTTTACATAGTTTAGATAAATGCCAGTTCATTTTATATTGCTTCCAAAAAGAGCTGTTATTATAATTCAAAAGGTAATTATAGATATATCTTGGAGGGAAAAATGAACAAAAGAATGCTTGTTTTTATAGTGCTTATTTTTATATTTATGGTTCCCTGGGCTTTGTTTTCTGCTATAGCAGACCTGGTTTCTGGAGATGTAACTTACAGCCATTATAAGAGTCCATGGCAGGATTTAGAAGTTGGGATGACTCTTACCCCAGGTGATATTACTAAAACCGAAATTAACAGTGAGGCAATATTGCTTGATGATGGTGTGGAAATACATATTCTTGAAAACTCTACGTTCACACTATCTGAAAGGTATGAGGATGAGAAAAAGAAGTTATCGTTTATGCTTTTTTTAGGGAGACTAAGGTTTAAGCTTGCTAAATCGAGAAAAGAAGAGCCGGAAATAAGAACGCAAACGGTAAATCTCGCCATTCGAGGGACTGAATTTGAGGTTGGTGCTGGTTATAATGGGTCGACAATTGTACTGATGAAAGAGGGCAGTGTAGCTGTACAGGGTAAAACCGCTGAACTTCTTTTAAAGGAGGGTGAAGGCACAGAAGTGGGATTTGGAGAGGAGCCTACTGAAAAGTTTGAAGTAATGGTCAGAGTAATAGATTGGGATGAGTGGTTTTCATATACCAAAGAATCAATTAAGGGGAACGAATTAGGCCTTCTCACTAGGATTCTTGAAAAGTTTAAGGAAATGTATGATCAAATTAAGGAGTACGAGGTGATACGTGAAAAGGCCTTAGAAGATAAAGAAAAATATCTTGCAATGAGAGATGAACTGATAAAAGAGGATAAGAAGGAGGAGGCAACTGAATATTCTAAAAAAGCTGGTTTACAGAGTAAGAAAGCTTTCCATTCAATTGTTAATATCCGTTTTTTAGCACTCTCATCAATTGGCCTATATGATATGGCAGAGAGGATATATACTGGTGTTGAAGAACCGCCAAAGGAGATCATCGATGTTTTTAAACAAATTCAGGATATCTATAATTGGATTGAAGGTAAGTACATAATGGCAGGCGACAGGGAAAGGCTTGAAGAAAAAGCTAAGAAGAAGAAGGGATGTTTAACACTATTTTAATACTTTAAAAAAATACAAGCTTGAGTATGAAGCTATTCTGGAAGATATACATAGTCGTTTTTCTCTATTTGTTTACCCTGTTCAGTAGTATAAAGGCACAGGATGAGCCTATCTATCCGGAACAGCAAAAGTATTTTCCCGAATATGAGAGTGAAACATTAAATAAATCTGAAATAGAAGATGATATCATATTTCCTCTTGTTTTCAACGGTTACCTCTATTCTTTCTCTCTGAGCCTCAAACTTCCCATCTGGAGGCTTTTTATCGGTGGAGACCTTGTAAATCCTTTTTTGATCGAGGATAGTCATATCTATCTCTATGATATATATAACAGGGTCTATTCGATTGATATAAAAAAAGGTGAAACACTCTGGAAAATTAATATTGAAAATGAAATAAAGGGAAAGCCACTCTTTTATGAAAATTATATAATAGTATCTACCTTAAACGGCAATATCTACGTTATAGATGTTGAGAATGGCGAAATAGTATATAAATATACCGGTACTGGGGAGATTTATGCCGGTCTGAGTTTGTATGAGAATCTTATTATTGTCCCTTATAAAAATGGTGAGATTATTGCGTATAACGTTGAAAAGAATTGTGAGGAATGGGTTTTTCGTTCAGGCGGTATCATAAGTATAGCTCCTGTTATTAAGGATGGTATTTTATTTTTTGGAGCATGGGATGATACACTGTATGCACTCGATGTACGTTCAGGCAAGGCTATATGGATAAGTTATATTGGTCAAAGCATTACAAGGGAATTCCTTATTTTTAATAATGAAATCATCATTTTCCTTTCAAGGGGAGAGATACAATCCATTGATAGAACTGACGGCAATATCAAATGGGTGAAATATATGAAAAATGTTGAGTTTTCCTACAACTATTTTTCTGGGAATAATAAGGTTTTACTGTTCATGCCTGATTTAATTGCAATAAATCCATTAGATGGTAGCATTATTTTTAATTATAGAGAAAGGGCTTTCAATTTATACAAGGAGATGTTATTTGACAGCATGGTGGAGGGAGAACATCCTCTATCTGATGAGGAGAGAATCAAAATTCTTTCCGATGTCTATTTTACCGTGAGTAATTATCCTATACTGCCTCCTGTAGAATTTGATAATGAATATGTGTATTTTGTCACTGAGGATTTATATTTATATATATATGATTTAAAGAAAGATTTTTTTATTGTTAAATTTAAAATGAGTTAAGGATAGGGTCATGAAAACAGGAAGCTTTCTTATCATTTTTACGATATTATCTTTAATTTCTTGTGCTACAGTGAAAACCAGGGAGGAGAAGCATAAAGAAATAGAAGTAATATCAAAAAGAACAGGAATAACAGGTGTTTTGATCCCGGTTGATAAAGATGGAAGAGAGATAATTTATCAGGAGAAGGAAAAAATTATCGTTAATTTAATACCCATAAAAGACGGACATAAACTTTTTGAACAATCTCTTGTAATTAATCCTGAATCCAATGGTAGCTTTAAATATAATTTGAATCAGGGTGAGTATTTTGTAGAGATATTTTTAAAAGGCTTCTTTGTAAATAATTTCGAGATTACTATTCCTGAAGATGAGTTTGTTGATCTTGGTGTGATTAAATTAAAAAAAATAGAAGCAGATTCAGGAGAGCCACTTAAGGGGGAAGATTCGGAAGAAGTAATCTTAAATGAGGGAGATGTTAATATTGAGCCACCCTCTTTTTAGCTGGTGATCATGCATATGTAAGCTTTTTCTAAATGCATGAAGAAACCTTATTAGTTCTAATAAAACTAACTGAAGTAAGCATTTTAAATTGAATAGAGTAAATAGATTCATCCTCATCTTTGTTTCCATAACACTCTCTTTTATTGTTGTTTATCTTTATGTGAGGGAGAGTATAGAGAAAGAACCTGGTACAATTATAGCCCCCTTTAAAATAGAAGTTTACCGAGTTGATCGTTACCCATTACCTCACGCAGATATATATCTCAATCAGCGTTTTCTTGGAAAGGCAGATGAAAGAGGTTTCTTCCAGGAAGATGTAAAGTTGATGGTTGGTGAATCGTATACTTTAAGGATAGAGAGAGACAGTGCAGGGTATGTATACGGGCCATGGGAGACTCATTTTAAAGTAGAAGAGGAGAAGAGAAAAAAGCCGGAGAAAAAGAGGCCTGAGGAGAAAACGGAACCTTCATTAGAGGGAGAGTTTGATATCTTAACTGAGCTTGAGAGGGCTCAGCTCGGAAAGGCAAGCTTATATGAGAAGTATAATTTTCTGGCCATTCTAGATGGTTATATGTTTTATACACTAATGGTTTTTGGAAAAAATCAGAGAATCGTAGAGGATGCTACAGTAATCATTAATGGAAATCAGGAGGGTAAGACTGATGATAGTGGGTTATATGTTGTTAAATATTCTGGTGAGGATAGGCACATAGAGAATATAAAGATACTTAAGGAGGGAGAGCATATATGGATGAATGATGTCTTTATTCAGCCGGATGAGATAATCAATGTGAAATTAGACAAGATGCTCCTAATAGATGTTTCTCTCTATACAGAGTATTATGATACAATCGAGGGTATTGAAGGTGCTGAAATATATTTAGGCCAAGATTATATGGGAAAAACAGATAGAGCTGGGTTATGTTCATTCAGGTATGAAAATGTTAATGGAGTTGATGGATATTTAGAACTTATGATCCATTATCCGCAAGGATTTATCCCAGATAAATTGAGAAAATCCTTTTTTATTAAAAAAGATCTATCCAAGCTTTCAGTGGTAGATTTTACTTATGATGAGAAGCCGGTATCTCCAAAGATTGCAGTATTTCCTTTGAATGTAGAAAACAAGGAAGACTACCTGATGACAAAAAGATCTATTAACCTTAAAACGAGCATTGAAGACTACTTATCCCTGGGAGATATTTTTACTGTTGTTCCAGAAAAGAGAGCTCAGAAGTTATTTCATCAGTTTAATATTGATTATAGAAAGGACATAAGCTGGAAAGAGATTCCACTCCTTAAGAATGAGGTGGATGCTATTATTTTTGGTAAGATAAGTGGCATTGAAAATTTAATTGATATAGAACTCTATGTAAAAGACTATAATGGTGAAACAATCATGGTAAAGAAGAGTGAATTGTCCCTGAGAGAACTACAATCTTTTGCTGAAGTTTTTGTACAAGATCTAAAAAACAACTATCCCTTTGAAGGGAATATTACATCGATAAACAAGCTTATTTTTCTCAATTTAGGGAGGAGGTTTGGAGTGAGAAGGGGTCACAAGTTTTACTGTTTTTATAACTACTTTGATGATGTAAAAAAAGACTATTCTAAGAAGACCGTAGCAAAGCTGAAAATTATAGATACAGGAGAAATGATTTCTGCTTCGGAACTGGAGAGCATAAACGAGGGCTATTTATTAGAGGCTGGTATTAAAGTAAAACGTTACAGAGAACCAATTATGAAGGAAGAGATAATACCGGTAACTCTGACTGTTACATCAAACAATAATAGAATTCCTGATGCAAATGTGTATCTCGATGATCATTGGTTTGGACAAACCAATAGAGAAGGCGAAGTAGTTTTTTTCCTTCAGGAAAACACTCAGATTGAGCTCATGATTTATAAAGAGGGTTATTTGCCTAGTGAGATAGATGTTAAAGTTCAAAAGGATCAGAATAATTTGGAAGTAGAATTGAAACAGGGCCAAACTCGCTTTTTTATAAACTCAGTTCCAGAGGGTGCATTGGTCTATATCGATGGAGAATACAATGGAACAACACCGATTACAGAAAATCCTATTGTTCTACCATATGGGTTCCATCTTCTTGAGCTTGAAATGAAAGGCTATAAAAAGTACAGAAATTATATAAATTTTAATGAAAAAAAACTATCTTTTACACAAGAATCCAGTATTTTTCTCTTCACTGATTTTCTAAAGGAGGCTGAGGAAAGCTATAAAAAAGGCGAAATTGAGGAAACAATAGCACTTTTGGGGGCCGTTCCTGATGATCACCCTGATTATTCAAGAGCTTTAGATTTTCTTGGATTTATTTATTTAAATGACATTAAGGATTTTAAAAAGTCTATAGAGTACTATAGTCGTGTTGTAAATATATTAAACGAGGGATTTACCACCGGGGAAAGCATCTTTTCATACTATAATTTAGCACAGGCATACTATAGTGAGGCTGAAGAATCTTTCTATACAGATGAGAGTTTAGCACAATATAACTTTCGAAAAGCAATTTCCAATTTTCAGTTTATACGCGAAAGAAAGAATAGAATACCGGTGCAGAAGAGAAGATATATGTACCAGAATACCCTTTTTTATCTTGCAGTCTCATATCAGAAGATTTACTATTTAACAGGAAAGGATGAGTATCTTTCTCAGGCTTACTATTCATGGATGAGCTATTTTGATTTTTTTGATAAGAATTTGCTAGAAGATAACTATTTTAAGAGACAATATTCGATTGCAGAAACGTATAGAGAGGAGGTGCATAGATTGAAAAGTGAAGAATAATATCATTATTCTAGTCCCATTAATATTTATATTCCTCTCTTTCAGCTGTACAAAGAGTGTCAAGATTGAAGAGATACCAAAAATAGAGAAGGAACCTCTTCTAAAAAGGGAAAAAGAGGTTTTACCTGAAAAAGAGATAAAACCGGTTGAACCGGAGAGGGAGGTTGAACCGGATTATGATGAAGTTGAATTGAAGATCACAAAAATTCAAAAGCTTGAAGAGAAATTAGGTTCATACAATTCTTATAATCCTCGGTTTTCCTGGGATGAAAGATATATTGCAGTTGAAGCAAACCCTGAAATGTTAAGAAAGATATATATCTATCAATTAAGGCCTTACGAATCCATAACAGATTTTGGAATTACTTTTAAGAAAATAAAAGAGGTATCCCTGGAGGAAAGCTCTGAGGATTTCTTTACTGAAGATTTTTTTGAGAGCTACATACAGGAGAGTTTCAATTATGAATTCGAATGGTTCCCAGGATCGAGTTCGTTTATCTTCACATCGAATGCTGGAATGGGAGAGTATAATATTTTCTTAGGTTCTACGAAGGATGACGATTATGTTCTTTCCGATATAACGCAGAGATTGCATCCCAAAAAGTTTGGGGACTACTATATGATGACAGAAGATGTAAAAAAAGATGGACAGGCAAAGGTCTCTCCCGATGGGACAAGGATAGTATTTACATCAGGGAGAACAGGTAACGGGGACCTGTACCTTCTTAACCTTATAACAGGAGAATTGAAAAGGTTAACCGTCAATGAAGATACCGATCTTTTTCCTCAGTGGTCTCCAGATGGCAATGATATCGTGTATACAACAGGAGGCAAAAAGTCTCATGATATTCATGTCATCAGAAATGTGAACAAAGATAATGGGCATGATGAGGTGCTTGTAAATTGGTTTTTCGACGATATTATGCCAAAGTATTCCCCAGATGGTAAAATGATTTCGTTTTATACTACGTATAATAAAGAGCGCGATCCCTTTAATTCCAAGAGATGGGGTATTATGATAATCCCTTCAGACGGTTCGGCGCCAAAATCGGGAAAAGAGTTAATCCAATACTTTCATCTTCCTGATGTTGTAAAGGATAACGTCCAGGCAACTGCATGGTTTCCAGACAGTAAGCATATTATATTTGCTAAACATATTGATAGTGATTACAATCCAATTTATATTTATAATGTCGAAACTGGAGAAGAAAGGTTTTTAGAAACCGGAACAGATATCAATCATGACATAACAGTCTCACTTCATGGACTGGTTTCGTTTCGGGCACAGGTTTTAGGCTGGGATAGGATTTTTATTGCCTCAACTACTCATTTTCAAGAATATGTCAAGTTGAACTCCCATAAATGGGCTAATGCCGAGTTTTAAAAATAAATGATAGACATGAAAAAGATTATTCTTATTATATCCATTTTTCTTTTATCTATAACTCCTCTCTATCCAATACCTAAGGAAATAGAAACAGCCCTCAAGCTTAATCGTATAAATCATTTTGATGAGGCGCTTGAAGTAGTTAATCGAGCATTAAGCGAGGGAAAAATAAAGCCAGATATAACCTCGGCCTATACAGTTGGCAGAATACTTTTCAGAAAGGGTGAACTCTACCGTGAGATGGCGAAACTCAATGTATTAACTAATATCGGGTATCTCCTTCAGGTTAAGGAGAGAGAGAAAAATACTCCAGATGAGCTGAATCTGTTTTTAGGTATCGGATATTTTTTTAATGAAAGATTCCTCGAGGCAGCGGGTATATTAAATCAGGTTATAAATAGCAGGGCAATTGAGGATGACCTTTTAAATCTTGCGATTGTATACCTTGGTGCTTCATACTATAGAACAGGCGAAGAGGATAGGGCAGATGATTTATGGGTGAAGGTAAATGAAAGATCTTTACTTGCATATTCAACATTGGGGTATATATATGCCTATTTAAAGATTAATCCATCACAGGGAGAGGAGATTACACGAAATGTTCTGAAAAGTATAGGTAGAGATCATGTTCACTATGTAGATTCGTTAAAAGTAAATCATGCATTTACACTTCTAACTCTGGGGAGGTTTGATGAGGCTTATTCTGAGATTTCTGATGTTAACCTGAATAATCCAATATATATCTACAAGCCAAAACAGAATACAGAGATGCACTTCTATGACCTTTCCATCATCGATAGTTACAGCAAAATTATCTTTGGAGAATCGATTAATAATCTTGAACCAATTGTAACAGCATCTTCAGGAGAGCTGGCAAGCTTTGCTTCATACTATGTTGCACAGATGTATCTATATCTCGAAGATTTCGAGAAGGCTCTCAGGTATGCTCTTAAGGCAAAGAAGCTTGCAGTAATCAGTTCACTTACAATGATACGTGCTGTGGCCTGTGAGGCTTCAATAAATTTGTTGATGAATAAGGATAAGAAAGGTTTAAAAATACTACAGGATGAAATTACAAGAATTCATGGAAAGCCATCTTCACTCCTGGAAATGATAAAGGTTGTAATTTCTTCAAGTGTTGATTATATAGAGGTGAAAACTCTGGTTAATGAATTAGAATCACATATATATGAGACAGAATGGAAAAGAACAAGGAGAGATTCAGCTCTTTTGGGAGAACTTTCTTTCTTTACAGGGCGGTATGTGAGAGCGCTCTATTACCTTGAAAGGGCTCGAGATAAGGGAAATAAGAATAAGATAGAAACTAATGACCCTACCTTTTTACTGAAGCTTTCCTTTGTATACTACAGCAGGGAATATTATCCTGAAAGTCTTGAAATACTATTTGCTCTGGGAAAGAGCTTTTCGGGTATCAGACCACTGCAGGATGCTGTTCAATCTGTTTATTCATATAAACAGAAGGGGAGTGGCGAGGCAATTATGGACTAGATCGGCTTTAAGTTTTAGAAAAGTAGATAAATAGGAGGTAATCAGTTATAAATTGTAATGTAATGCCTGCGGACTTCAGTATTAGACTTATATAATATTTTAATAGCTTTCAAAATATAGTTGTTATTTTACTTAAAATTGAAAACTGAAGTTCGCATTAAATTTCTATTATGAGGGTAAAAAATGAAATGTAAGATATACGTATTGATCTTTGTGTTCCTCTGTACTGTTTTCGCAGGGACCCTGGTTCCAGGGAACCGGGGCCTTGCGCAGGATAGAGGTGGCACTCTAATATATGGAGAGTATGGTGCACCAATTCGACTGGTTCCTATTCTTGCAAACGATTCAATCTCAATACGTTTAATCGAGCTTATATATGGTTCGCTTGTATACTACGGTATAGATGGAGAAATAAAGGGAGATCTTGCTGAATCTTGGGAAGTTTCAAAGGATTTAAAAACAATAACCTTTTATCTCAGAGAAGGTATAAAATGGCATCCTATACCCGGAAAAACGACGGATGAGACATTTTCCGCTCAGGATGTGGTGAAAACTTTCAATGTAATGATGAATCCAAAAACAATTACACCACTACAATCCCGGTACAGTTTTATTGATTCTGTACAAGAGGTAGATGATCATACAGTAGTATTTAGATTGAAAAAGCCACTATTAAATGTACTGGGGAGATTTAGTTTTAAAATCCTACCATCATTCCTGCTTAAAGAGATCACCTATTTACGAGGAGATGAAAATTACATTCTTTATAAACATCCTGTTGGAACAGGTCCTTATATGTTTGTTTCACAGGAGGGATCATCTTCTGAAATTGTGTTGAAGGCAAATAGTGCTTATCATTTGGGCAAACCATTTATAGATGAGATTATCATGAGGCCCTTTGCAGACCAGAATATTATTACACAAACCCTGCTCTATGGTGGAATAGACCTTCAGATAAGAGTGCCACCAAGGGATATTGCAGAAATCCAGGGGGATTTGCGGTTTGAACTTTATCCTTACAGTACCCTTTCATACTCATTTTTTGGATACAATCTCAGAAATCCAGTACTTGCTATAAAGGAGGTCCGTAAGGCTATATCCTATGCAATAAATAGGCAGGAGATGCTCAACTCCTTTTTTGAAGGTAAAGGACAGCTTATATCAGGACCCTTTGCTCCTGGAAGCTGGGCGTACAACCTCGACATAGAACCTTTACCATTCTCTCCAGAAACTGCCAACATATATTTGGATAGAGCGGGATTTACAGAAAGGACAAAAGAAGGAATCAGGAAAAGGGGAAGTTATAAACTCGAATTTCAGATGATGGTACCCATTTCAAAAGAGAGCGAAACAACAAAGAGAGTAATTCTATCCTTTCAGAACTATTTGAAGGCTGTTGGAATTAAGATAAATATTCAGTGGCTGGAATGGAAAGCATGGACAGAAGCAGTATTTATAGATCATGATTTTGATATTATTTATGCAGATTGGCTTTTTGACGATTCTTTTGATATTTCTTCCCTGTTTCATTCCAGAGAGATAGGTCCTGGAAAAAACAACTTCGGAGCTTATAGAAACCCGGAGGTAGATGCACTCCTAGATGAGGCTCTGGCAACACTTGATGTAGAAAAGAAGCGAACAATATATAAGAAATTACATGAAATACTTGCTGAGGAGGCTCCCTATACCTACCTCTGGACACTAACGAACTATGCTGCATTTAATAAAAAGTTACGCAGGATAGAAATTCATCCAACAAGGTTCTTTACATATATTAAGGACTGGTACATACCAAATGAGGAACAGAGGTAATGGTTCGTTTCTTAAGGGTTTTTGTCAAAGAGATACTGAATGCTCTATTGCTTGTTATTGGTGTTACAGCTCTTCTGTTTTTAATCTTCAATATGATGCCAGGTACATTTATAGGAAAGGGAGAGGGATTATCAGAATATTTAAGCCTCTTAAGAAGATTGTTTACCTTTCGTTTTGGTACTTCAATTGTATCTGGAAGAGATATAGGAAGTCTTGTCTTTCCTGCATTTAAAAATACTCTCATTCTCACTATTGGGTCAATCCTTGTATCAATAGTGATATCGGTACCAATAGGTATTTTTTCAGCATACAGGAGATTTAAAAGCTACTCCTGGACCCTTTCGATTTTTTCGTACATAATATCTTCAATACCTGTATTTTACCTTGGATATCTCATTCTATACCTTGTCTCCAGATATACTGGTTTTTTACCAATTTACCACCTCTTTGATAATGAGAGCGGAAAACCGATTTTATCCTTCATATTACCGATAATTGTTCTTGGGCTTGGGAATGATTCGATAAGTGAAATAGTACGTTTAATCAGTAGTGAGCTTGAGAGGGTTATGTCCGAAGATTATGTTGTTGCCTCAAAGGCACGCGGCGAATCTGTTTTGAGAAGTTCCATAAGTGAGGGTATAATAATTCCACTCATATCGATCATCTTCTCAAAGATACCCTTTCTAATTGGAGGAGCAGTAATTGTTGAACATGTGTTTAACTGGCCAGGTATGGGACGTCTTGCCTTTCAGGCGACATTGGACAGGGATCTTCCTGTACTCATTATTATTGCCTTTCTTACAGTGCTCTTTGTTAGAGGAGCAACTATTTTGAAGGATATGATTCTTTACTATTATCAAACTGGTATAAAATAGCCTTATGAAAAGATTCTTTTATGAAAAAGAGAGGGTTGAAGTTGAACCCTTTTATATTCCACTCTATAAAAGAGCAGACACAGTAGATGTCATATCAATTGGATTTGGACTTTTTGTCGTTGCTTACCTTTTAATCTTTTTTATCATTTCTATTACAAATACATTCATTAAAGATCCAATGCAGATTGATATACAGAATATGTTTCTCACACCCTCCCTTGAACATATATTTGGTACGGATTATCTGGGCAGAGATGTCTTCTCACGCATAGTCAAGGGAACTGAAGCCTTTTTCCTTCCAGCTATACTCTCAATAGCTATTTCAATGACTTTTGGTTTGCTGTTTGGTATTGCTTCAGGATATTATCCAAAATATTTTTCTAAAACTATCTTCTATTTCCTTAATATTATAGATACCATTCCTCGAATTATCCTTATTCTCATAAT
Source organism: uncultured Spirochaetota bacterium (assembly GCA_964424795.1). GTDB lineage: Bacteria > Spirochaetota > B62-G9 > B62-G9 > DRHN01 > CAYRKG01. Next base: position 31,586 of record CAYRKG010000038.1, on the reverse strand, counting down.
AATTATCCTCTTTAGACCCTCAATTTATACGATAATGGCTTTTGTGGGAGTAACAAATATTCCAAAAACAGCCTCTTATATAAAAGCAAAGGTAGAAATATTAAAGGAACAACGCTTTATCGAATCATGTAAGGCTTTAGGCCTCTCTCAGATGGATATTATTTTCAGGCATATTATCTGGTTATATTCAAAGTCTATTCTTATTATCCAGGCAACATTGGGGATGGGGGAAGCGGTACTGATTGAGACCTCTCTCTCATACCTTGGAATTGGGGTACAGGAACCCCTTCCATCTTGGGGTAATATGGTTGCAATGGGAAAGGATTTCTTTTTTCAGGGAAAACTCTGGCTTTCCACAATACCCGCCATTGTAATAATGATTACAATAATGGGGCTATACCTCCTCGGTGATGGATTGAATTCATTATACAATGAAAAGGTTTCTAGATAATGGCATTAATTGCAAAGGTTGAAGGATTAAAGGTATATTTTTACGATCAGGGAGATAGGCGATTTATCAGGGCCTGTGAGGATGTCAGCTTTTCAATGAAAGAGGGGACAGTTTTGGGAGTGGTTGGAGAGTCAGGATGCGGGAAAACAGTAACAGCCCTTTCTATGATGGGATTGATAGATTCTGAGCCTGGTGTTATTGGTGGTGAGTTTTTCTTTAATCCAAAAGATGAAGATAGCAATGTTTTGGAACTTACGCTTATGAAAGCTGGGAAAAGGAATAAAGATTATAAAAGAGATGAACTTCTTAATCTTTTCCATGGGTTGAATACTTGTGTTCGGTTTGAAAAAAATCCTTTTACAATTATTAAGGATTCAGAGAAATGGTTGAGGAGGAGCAACAAAATAATGGAGCATGTCCGGGGGAAAAGTATCTCCATGGTTTTTCAAAATCCCAGGCAGAGCCTGAATCCCTTTGTTCCTGTGGGTTTACAGCTCGAGAGAACGATAAAGAGATTTAATAGATATAAAAGCGAGATTCGAGAGAGGTCAATGGAACTGTTAACATCTGTGAGGATCTTCAATCCAAAGGTTATTATGAATATGTATCCTGATTCACTCTCTATAGGTATGTCTCAGAGGGTTGTTATAGCTATCGCTTTATCTTCAAGTCCAAAACTTCTCATTGCTGATGAGCCAACAACAGGTCTTGATACAACAAACAAACAGAGGATAATAGGTCTTCTTGGTTCTTTTATAGAACAGCGTAACATGTCCCTCATATTAATTTCTCATAATATAGGAATTGTTAAGTCAATAGCTAATGATGTTGTAGTAATGTATGCTGGATTCGTTGTTGAGAGAGGGAGTAATACGGAAACTATTTCAACTAAAAGAATGCCGAAGCATCCCTATACTGAAGCACTCGTTTCTTCAGTTCCAACAGATGCTGATATAAAGAGAGGAAAGAAACTGAGTATTATACATGGAGTTGTACCGAATAATAAGCTAGAGATCAAGGGTTGTCCTTTCTTAAATAGATGCCCCTTTGCTGTTGGCAAAATCAGGAAAAAATGCCGATCAAGATGCCCAGATCTGATTGAAGTAACTCCAGGGCATTTTATACGATGCTATCTTTATTCTAATTGAAGGGTAATTCATGAAGGCTCAATCAGAGGTTGTATTAGAGGCAAGAGGTTTATATAAGTATTTCTACAGTAGGAGGCCTAGACAGGTTATTAAAGCGTGTGATAATGTAAGTATAATAGTAAGAAGAGGAAAGACCCTTGGACTTGTTGGAGAATCAGGATGTGGGAAGACTACAGTTGGAAGAATTCTTTTGCTACTCATAGAACCAGATCGTGGCGATATTTTTTTTAACGGAATCAATCTGAGACTTCTAAAGGCAAGAGAGGTAAAGGCATTAAGGAAAAACTTTCAGATGATCTTTCAGGAATCACAATCAGCATTCAATCCGAGAATGAAGGTATATGATACATTGAAAGAATCTCTCAAGTTATACAATGATCTTAAGCCAAAAGAACTCAGGGAGAAGATTAACTATTTAATCTCACGAGTTAATCTTAGTAGAGGTATACTCTATAATTTTGTTGGTAATCTTTCTGGTGGAGAACTGAGAAGACTTGATATTGCCAGGGTGTTATCAATAGATCCCATGTTTATTATTGCTGACGAACCTCTTGCGCTGCTCGATATGTCCATACAGTCTCAAATTGCAAATCTTCTGATGGATATACAGCAGGAAAAGAGTATTTCACTTCTGTTTATTTCCCATGATCTTAGGATAGTTGAAATGTTAAGCCATTCGGTTGCCATTATGTATAGCGGTAGGATTTTAGAGTATGCACGAACATCTGTGATAAGGGAAAGGCCTCTTCATCCATACACAAGGTACCTTTGGAACCCAAAAGGTTCAGATTTTTTTAATAGACTTTTAGAGGGTGGCTGTATATATAAATCTAGTTGTTTTCTTTACCAGAAACAGGGATTCCCACTTATATGCAGCAAGAGGCAACCGTTGCTTATTGAGCATGAAAAGGACCATCATGTCGCATGTCACTTTGCTCAGTATTTATAACCTATCAAGTATGATAATAGGTCGAAAATAGAGTCTTTGATAATTAGAAAAATAGATATATAGAGTAAAATCTAATTAAAAGCTTAAAGTTTCTATAATACATGATGCGGACAAGCCGCATTTTAATTAAATATTTTCTTGCCCGGAAGGCAAGAAAATCACTAATAAGGTACTGATGCGGACAAGCCGCATTTTCATTAAATATTTTCTTGCCAGAAAGGCAAGAAAATCACTAATAAGGTACTGATGGATAATAGAATAATAGCAAAATCAGCATTCAGTATAGGGATCGTTACATTTATTTCCAGGATATTCGGGCTTGTTCGTGAATGGCTGCGGGGATACCTGCTTGGAACATCAGGAAGTTCTGATGCATTTGCCATGGCGTTTATGTTTCCCAACTTAATGAGAAGGCTTGTTGGTGAAGGTGCTCTTATAGTAGCTTTTGTTCCTGTTTTTTCTGATTATCGTGAAAAGAATACAAGGCAAGAGCTGGACGATTTTGTTTGCAATTTTTTCACCTTACTACTTTTCTTCCTTATCTCCATGGTTACATTCATTATAATTATTGCTCCTGTATTGCAGTTTTTTCTGCCTGAGTTTACAAAGATACCCGGAAAAATTGAGCTAACCATTCTTCTCACACGGTTAATGTTTCCATATATCCTTTTTATTAGCCTTGCAGCTCTAACTCAGGGTATCCTCAATACATTTAAGATATTTATTCCCTCGGCAATTACACCGATATTGCTGAATATTTCTATTATTTCAATAGGACTTTCATTTGGCTTTAAAATGAGGGATCCTGGTATTGCATTGGGGATCGGTGTTTTAATCGGAGGCCTTTTTCAGTTCTTTTTCCAGATTCCTTTTTTAATAAAGGGAGGAATAAGGTATAGATTATCCTTTGGTTTTAGAGATCCAGGAGTGAGGAGAGTTTTTCTTCTCATGCTTCCTGCAGCTTTAGGCGCAGGAGTGTATCAGATAAATGCTCTGGCCTCTCAATTTATAGCTGCTTTTTTAGAAGAAGGTTCTGTTGCAGCCCTCAGGTTTTCTAATACACTTGTAGAAGTGGTATTAGGAGTATTTGTAATATCGCTCTCTACAGTTATATTGCCAGCTCTTTCAGAAAAGTCCTCGAAGGGCGATCAGGAAGGTATGAAAGAGACCCTGAAATTTGCTCTAAGGCTGGCTATTTTAATAACCCTGCCATCAACCTTTGGATTGATTATACTCCGATATCCACTAATTAGAATGCTTTTCAGGTATGGGAGGTTTACAGAGGATTCGGCACATATGGTTGCCTATGCCCTTCTGTTTCAGGCTATGGGGCTCTGCGGCACTGGTGGAACGAGAGTACTTGTTCAGATGTTTTATTCAATGAAGGATACGAAAACTCCAGTATGGGTAGCTAGTTTCACAATGGCTGTAAATATTCTTCTATGTGTTTTCTTATCAAGATATATGAGGCTTGGTGGTATTGCCCTGGCCGGTTCGGTAGCTGCTATTTTTAATTTTTTTCTGCTTTTCTTTATTCTTAATAGAAAGGTAGGCAGGATAATTGATAGTGCAACAAGCAATTCTCTTGTAAAATCCCTCTCAGCATCTATTTGTATGGGAGTTGTTCTATATTTTTTGCTCAAAACCTTAAATCAGATGATGTTGCAAAGTAGAGTTCATAATGCCTCTTTAACGGTTCTGTTGCTTTTTACTGGAGTATTGGTCTATTTTTTCATAAATATTATTTTAAAGAATAGAGATATTGTAGAATTGAAAAGGATATTGCATAACAGGATAAGAAAGAAGTAAGAAGCATTAACAATTAGTTATTTTTAAGTGCACCCTAAATACTTTATTTTTACCTTATTGAAAAGATCAATCACATCCTTGATATGAAAAACAGATGCTCCAGATTCAAGGGTATTTGCTGCTCCAAAGGCACATGCAAGGCGTCCAGTATCCTGAATACTAAGATTGCTAAGAATTCCTATCAAACCTCCGGCAAGAGCGGCATCTCCTGAACCTACAGCGTTGATGGAATTTGGTATATTTGTTCGGGCATGGATTATTTCTTTCCCTAGTGAGATGATGATACCTCTGCTTCCCCTTGAGATCATGACATTCTTTATTCCCATTTCATGAAACTCATTAACTGCTCTGACAAAATCCTCTGATGTTTGCGGCCTGAAACCAATTGCATCCTCTACCTCGTAGATATTTGGTTTTATACAAAAAGGCTTTGCCTTTAGGGCTTTCCTTAAGGCATTGCCCGAAGCATCAAGGAATACATCCGAGCCATGCTCCTTTACAGTGTTGATTAATTCGAAGTATGATTTCACAGGTAAGCCTGAAGGAAGGCTACCTGAAAAAACAAAGAAGGTATCTTTAGTGCTCATGTTTATTAGTTTTGCTTGAAAATCCCGGAGAATGGATGAATCAATATAGGGCCCTCTCTCCCTTAGATGAGTTTCCCTTCCCTTAGAATCTGAGATTATCGTTATATTTGTTCGTACCAAACCGTCTGTAAAAAGAAAATCGTTTTTAATATCTTCTTTATTTAAAAGATGAAGATAAAGAGTTTTTCCACCCTCTGCTAATATACCGGTGGCAATTGAATTGATACCAAGATTCAGAAGAGCTCGTGAGACATTAACCCCTTTGCCTGCTGCTAAGGTTTTTGATTTTTGTACAAGAAATGTTCCTCCCTTTTCAAACTCCTTAACCCACAGAGTTTTGTCCAGAACGGGATTTAAGGTTACAGTCACGATTTTATGTTTTAGTTTACTTTTCAATTTGTCGATCATTCTCTTTCCCGACTAATTCGTTGGAATATATTCATTTTTTAAATAGAGCTATAATGCTGATAACACTTGAGTTTTTTTCACTTTTAATGATAAAATATTTTTATAAAATTTTGGGAGGTTTTTGTGATTGTAGGTATAATATATTCTACAGAGAAAAAAGTCATTGAAAAACTTGCCCTTGCGTTAAAAAGGGGACTTGAAGAGCAGGGTGGGGTTGTTAAGATGTTTCCAGATACTTCGGACACATTCAGTGGACTGGCTGCATGTAAGCTTATCTTTATAGGTTCCTTTGTAACTGCATTATTTAAAGCAAAGACTCCTTCACGTTTGCATGATGCATTACAAAAGGCCGGGACCCTTACTGGGAAGAGAACAATAGCCTATATTGCAAATGGTGGAATGGGGGGGAGGAAAGCGCTGCTTGCCCTGATGAATGATATGGAAAAACAGGGGTGTTTCATTATAGATCAGATAGCCTTTAGATCAGAGAGGGAAGCCTATGATTTCGGGAAGATGCTAAAGCTGAAATAATTGTATATTATTCGACCTTTTTACTTATTAGAACAGCAATGGGCTTGAAAGTATCTATATTTTGAATTACTATTTTAATAATGGCAGTTATAGGCACAGCCAGAAAAGCTCCAACAATGCCCCACACATAGCCCCAGAAGAATAAGGAAACAAGAATTATAATTGGAGAGAGGTTGAAGCGGTTTCCCATTATCTCAGGATCGAGGAAGCTTCCTATGAAAATCTGTATCCCCACCAGGATTATTATTGTGATATAAGGGATAATTGAATGTGGAAACTGCAGAAAAGAGAGGATTATGGGGAGAATTACAGCAATTATTGATCCAATATAGGGTATGTAGTTTAAAAGAAAGGCAAAAAATCCCCATAGAATGGCAAATTTTATTCCAAGTATCCAGCAGGCAATTCCTGTGAGGATACCTGTTCCTGCACTGATTAGAGTTTTTATAAAGATGAATCTGATAATCTGATTGTTTATATGGCTTACAATATTGAAAATATAATCGGCTCTTTTCTCATCAAATGCTTTTCTGATTAGCCTTGGGTAGTTGTGATAGGATATATAGATGAAAATGAGCAGTAAAATCGTTAGAAAGAGTTTTCCGATAAATGAGAGAGAGATATTAAAAGCAGATGAAAGAAACTCCTGAATTCTTGCGCTCCGAATGATATTAAAAAAACTCTTTGTTTCAATGCTCAGGTACTTTTCAAAAAATGTCCCGATACTTATAAAAATCTTCTTTTCTAAAGATGGCCAGTAATTAATAAAATCTTTCACATTATTTACAATTATCTGTGCACCAAAAACACCAATAACAGATATTATTCCCATCAAAATAAATAGTGTAACAATTCTTGGTATTTTGACCTTTGCAAGAAGCTCAACAACAGGTGCAAAAAGATATGTAACGAAGATAGAAACTACAATGGGTATAAAAATGCCCTTTAGCGTTTTAAGAATAAAGACTATAGCAATTAAGAGTATAATAAATGAGGTGATTCTTACAACTCTTTGCCATTGATCTTCGTTTGCCATAGGAGTAATCTATAAAAAATTTGTATAAAAATCAAACGAGAAGTAGGTTATATTAATTTTTAAATTAATTCCATGGTGAACCCTGATTCAATCTATTTTTCAAAGCATCGATGAGCTTGTTTTTACTTATTTTATACCCCTCATTATAAAGAGAGGTTAAAAAATGTAAATGATTTCTTCCTCCTCTATAATCAGGTTCCTTATTCGGATGTTTCAAGTATCTTTCAAAAATGTGCATGTCTGGATCAACCAGCAGTGATCCTTGATAGAGCACTCTATCCCTTCTTCTGTATAAAGAGGTACCAAGTATTTTTCTATTTGAAATAACTATATCTGATATCCCCTTTATATAGAGATTATTTATGTTAAAATCTTTAAGAACAGAAATGATAATTCTGTTTACAGTGATCATATGTTCCCTCAGATGAAATGGGATGGGACTTGTTCCAGCAATTGATACGACTATGATCCCTCTTGTCAGTACTACAGTGCCCCCGCCTCCTGCTCTTCTTAAAATTGGAATATTATCTTTTATGCAGTTTTTGATGTATACATCCTCCTCAGCCTTACACGATCTTCCGAGTATAACCTCTGTACGCTCGGCTTCATAAACTGAAAAATAGTAAGATTCACCATGTAGTATCTCCTGCAGGACAAGATTGTCAATATACATATACTGAGAATTGGTACCTGAATCGCTTTTTGTCATTTATTTATCTTTCCTTAAGCCTCCTTGTATAATCCATTATAACCTCATCCATCATATTAATAAAAGCTTCAGTATCGCTTATGACAGTAAACTTTTTTTCATCTATTTTAGATTTCAACCCTGGGAAGAACTCACTATTCTCATCATCTTCTTTTATTAAAAGATCACAGAGCCTTGAAACTCCATCGATTAATCGAAAGGGTCCATAGAGCTTTGGTTCATCTACAAGGCCTCGAGCCGATGTGAGCATGTATCCTATCAATTCAAACAGGCCTATAAATAGTTTGTTGCTATTCATCTTTTTCCTCCTCAATCTCTGTATACTTTTCCCAGAAAATGACATCTTTACTCCTCTTTGGTGTTGGAGGTTTATGTGCCGGATAGCCTATGGTTATAAGGAGTTCAGGATGAATATGCTCAGGGATAGCTAGGAGTTCACGAACAGCAATCTGATTGAAGGAGCGGATAACACATGTCCCAAGGCCAAGATCAAAGGCACGGAGCATGATATTCTGCGCAGCCATTGCACAGTCCATTAATGCCAGAGTTTTTCCTGACTCTCCAGCTCTTTTAAAAGCCTTCTTGCGATTGGAACAGATGCAGATTATCCCTTTTGGATTTCCAAGCATACCAGGAGATACAATGCGTATGTCGCTTATACTTTTAGGATCATTTGTACAGATAAATGCCCATGGTTGAATGTTACCTGCAGTTGGTGCGAAGATTCCTGCTTCTAATAGTTCATCTAGCAACCGTTTTTCTACAGGTTTGTCTTCGAAGTTTCTTATACTTCGTCTTTCTAAGAGCGCTTTTCTTACTTCCATGATTCCTCCTTGATGTATTTTAAAAGCAAAAATATTTTAAAAAAAATTATTGAAAATATTTCCTTTTTTAATATAATAACTACATAATAATCAAAAAAAGTTTTTGTTAACCTTATGATTCTGGTACATAAACCAGAATTTGTACCTCGTTTGTATTTTATACTATGATATTTGCTTCAATCTGGTACTGTGCCAGAATATTCAGCCTTAACAGGTGTTAAAAATTTACTTGAAAAACTATAAATGAAGGAGGTAAAAACTATGAGCAATGAAACAAAAAAGGAGGAATGGCCGTGGCAGGATGCTTATGGTGACTACTCAATGGTCCCGGTTCCTCAACATGAAAAGAGATCCTTTTCCAGTATCTTCTATGTGTATATGGGGGTACTGGCCTGCATCGCTGTGATTTGGGGAGGTGCAACTCTTGGTTTGCAGTTTACCCTTAAACAGTCTCTGGTTGTTGCTGTAGTAGGATCTGCTATACTCTGTGTCATCGGGGGGCTTACCGCTGCTATTGGTGGGATCTCTAGTTCTTCTACATACGTGAACATGAGATTTCCTTTTGGAGCAGTAGGTTCACAGCTGTTCGGGACAGTTGTTGCAGGTATAGCATGCGGGATTGGCTGGTTTGCTGTACAGTCGTGGCTTTTTGGCATCATTGTACATACCCTCTTCCCGAATGCGGGATGGGCTAATGTAGGAGTTGCAGCAATATGGGGCGGTCTCCTTATGATGGTTACAGCTATCATAGGTTTCAGGGGCCTTGCATGGCTAAGCTATCTAGCAGTCCCATTTTTTATGCTCATTGCAGGTGTTGGAGCAATGATCGGTATTGCCAATGCAGAAGGATTTGCAGGTCTTTTAAGCATTCAGCCGAAAGAACCAGCTTCCATTAGTGCAGGTATAACAATGGTTGTGGGTATGTATATTGCAGGAGGCATAATCACATCTGACATTTCTCGTTATGCAAAGAGGGTGATTAGCGGTTCTCTAGCATGGATTATCCAGATTATCATATTTCAGGTATACATGCTCATGGGGGCTGCGATGCTCATGCTTGCAACAGGGGCAAGTGATGTTGCTGGTGCACTGCTCGCCGGAGGTGCAGGAATTGGTGCATTTTTGATGGCAATTTTAGGGCAGTGGACAACAAATGACAATAACCTCTACAATGGCGCTCTATCCTTTAATACCTGGCTGCATACTAAAAAGTGGCATATTACACTTGGGGAAGGAATAATAGGAGTCGTAATAGCGGCTTACGTTGGATTCAGTGCTGGAGCAAGCATGGATCCATTTATGAAGTTTTTAACTCTTCTCGGAAAGATCCTGCCTGCCGTAGGTGGAGTATTGATCGCTGATTTTTATATATTCCGCTGGTACAAAAAGGTCCCATTTAAGCAGAGATACAAGGGCAAACCTGGTATGAAAGTCGCATTTGTAAACTGGGTTGGATGGCTCTCTGTTGGTTTAGGAACGTGGATCGGCGGATGGCTCATAAAGTGGGGAATAGCTGCAATGAATGCACTGATACTTGGATTCGTTATCTATATAGTATTGGCCATTGTATTAGACGCTGCTGGTGTAAAGATAGAGCTTGGCGAACACACGATAAATGAGAAAGGAGTGTGATGGAGATGAATTTTAAAAAATATTCACAGGTAACAATAACCATACTGCTCGTAATTTCGATTGTCATATGCGTATTGGGAATATTCGCATGGTCCGGAAATGTTTATGCTGGATTACTATACGTTGTTGTGGCTGCAATTATGTTCCTCGCCTGTATCTTTCTCTATCCAAGAATTGCAAAGATAGAGGATATGTACGAGGTTGGGAATAGATCGGTACAGGCAAACTGGATTGTACTCTCAGTAGGAATTGCGGGGATGGCACTGTTTTTAGCTCCTTTCTTTAAGTTAGATTCCATGACAGTACCATGGGTGGCGTTTGTATTGTGTGTGATAGCAGTTTTATTGAGCGCTTTCAATATCTACAGTGCAGTGAAAAAGGTAAAGGCACGTATGGTTGTATAAGCAATGAAGGTATTAATGTGAAGATAAGGATTATAGCTCCGATAATAGTCGATACCTTTAATGCTGAGATATTAAAAGAGGCCTCACTCTGCAAGTCACCTGATACCGAGATAGATGTGGTGAACCTTGATAGAGGACCCGCATCGATCGAGAGTTTCTTTGATACATACTGTGCAGGGCTTGCGATAACAAAAAAGGTAAAAGAGTCTCAGAATGAGGGCTTTGACGGTGTATTTATAGATTGTTTTGGTGAGCCTGGAGTAGAGGGTTCGAGAGAGCTGGTGAAAATCCCCGTAGTTGGAGGATTCAAGCCAGCTGCTCTCACAGCCTCTCTCATATCAAGCAGGTGGTCCATTGTAACGATTTTAAGGAATGTGATTCCTCGAATAAGAGATATGGCCAGAAGCCTTGGTGTAGACAAGAATATTGCATCTATTCGGGATATAGCAACACCTGTACTTGAGCTTAATGACAAGGAGCTTTTGAAGAAGCGCCTTCTCATTCAGATCGAAAAGGCAGTTGAAGAAGATGGGGCTGAGTCGTGTGTTCTGGGTTGCACAGGAATGCTCGGTCTTGCAGGAGCTTTATCGGAGAAGATGGCCGATATGGGGAAGCCCATTCCAGTAGTTGATCCAACTGCTTCTGCTATTGGTTACCTTGAGCTTCTTATCAGGAGTAATATATCGCAATCTCCATTGACCTATCCTTTCCCTCCAGAAAAAGAGAGACGGTTTTGATTTAGCTTTAAAGAGATATGGGTTTCAAAAACTCTGCCATCTATCAGTAGTTATAAAAGCTTCGCCATTGATAAAATATTTATATTTTAATCCGTTGTGGAGGTATAGGTGAAATATCTAACTTCCAATGATATTGAATATCTGGCAATAGGAGCTGCTGTTCTTGGCTCTGGAGGTGGAGGGGACCCTTACCTCGGAAAGCTTATGGCACAGCAGGCCATTGTGGAGAAAGGAGATGTCAGGCTTCTGGAACTTGAGGAACTTCCGGATGATAAACTAGTGATTCCTTCAGCAATGATGGGAGCTCCAGCGGTTATGCTTGAAAAGCTTCCCAATGGAAGGGAGCCGGAGGATGCCTTTAGAGCTGTTGAGTCCTACTATGGTAAAAAGGCTTTTGCCACAATGTCCGTTGAAGCAGGAGGGATTAATTCATGTATTCCTGTATACACCGCAGCCAGGCTAGGGCTTCCACTTATAGATGCTGATGGTATGGGAAGAGCATTTCCAGAAATTCCGATGGTAACGTTTAGCATTGGAGGAGTAAAGGCATCACCAATGGTATGCTGTGATGAGAAGGGTAATAAGGTCATACTTGAGACCATAGATAATCCGTGGATAGAGACACTCTCCAGAACTGTGACAGTTGCTATGGGTCTAAGTTCTATGATTGGTCTTTATGTAATGTATGGGAAAACAGTTAAAGAATTAGCTGTTAGGGGAACAATTTCATTAGCAATAGAGATTGGAAGAAGGATAATCGAATCGAATGAAAGAAAGGTCAGTCCTGTTGATGCAATACTGGAAATTACAAGAGGCTTTCGTATTTTTGAAGGAAAGGTTACTGATGTCCAGAGAGACCTTACTACGGGATTTGTGAGGGGTAAGGCTCTCTTTGAAGGGATCGATTCATATAGAGGCTCTTCATTTAGATTAGAATTTCAGAATGAAAACCTCATCGGATATCTTGATGATGAACCTTGTGCAATGGTGCCGGATTTAATCACTGTCCTGGATAGGGAAAGCGGTAGCCCTATTACCACAGAACATCTCCGTTATGGGCAGAGGGTGGTTATAATTGGTATGCCCTGTGCTTCTATCTGGAGAACGCAGAAAGGACTTCTGCAGGTTGGTCCAAGGTATTTTAAATATGATGTAGACTATGTGCCTATAGAGGAACTTGTGAACAGGAAAAATATATGAATTACAGATTAGGAATAGATGTTGGCGGTACAAATACCGATGCCGTAATACTTGATAAAGATAATAGAGTGATTGCAAAGAGCAAGTGCCCTACAACTGAGGATGTTTCTTCAGGTATAAAAGATGCAGTCAATTCTGTGTTTATAGCAGGTAATATTGATCCCTCTCAGATTATTCATGCGATGCTTGGAACTACACATTCTACAAATGCAATCGTAGAAAGAAAAGGGCTTTCTAAGATAGGAATCATCAGGCTCTGTGTTCCTTCAGGCAAAGGCGTTCCTCCCTATTTGGATTGGCCTCCTGATATTATCCCCCATATCGGGAGAAATTATAGAATGGTGCGCGGTGGTTATGAGTATAACGGTAAGCTCATTGCTCAACCCGATAAAGAGGAGATCGGAGAGGCTCTTGTCTCTCTTAAAAAGCAAGGCATTGAAGCTCTTGCGGTATCCTGTGTATTCGCACCTGTAAATAATGATCAGGAACTTTTGGTGAAGGAACTTGCAGAGGAGGTTTTTGGAGAAGCCTTTCCAGTATCCCTGTCAAATGAAATTGGAACTATTGGCATTCTTGAAAGAGAGAATGCTACCATACTCAATGCGGCAATTTTAAATATAGCCGACTCTGCATACTGTTCATTTCAGAATGTATTGAGAGGGCATGGGATAAAGGCAGATCTTTTCATCACCCAAAATGATGGAACACTGATGTCTGTAGATTATGCAAGAAAATATCCAGTTTTTACCATTGCATCAGGTCCAACAAACTCATTGAGAGGGGCAGCCTTTCTTTCGGGGATAAGTGATGCTGTTGTGGTCGATGTTGGCGGAACAACGACCGATGTTGGCATCTTGAAGAACGGCTTCCCACGAGAATCCACGCTAGCGATGGAGGTTGGTGGAGTAAGAACAAACTTCAGAATGCCCGATCTCATTGCAATAGGTCTCGGTGGTGGTTCAATTGTGAAGCGAAAAAATGGTCGTTGTACAGTAGGACCTGAATCAGTGGGCTACAGAATCACAGAGGAATCTTTGATCTTTGGTGGAAAAACGCTCACGGCAACGGATATAGCAGTAGCATCTGGTTTATCCTCCTTAGGGAATCCCGGGCTTGTATCGGATATTGATAAAGAATTTGTCAAAAATGCTTCTAAAAAGATAGAGGAGATGGTGGAGGAGGTGATCGACAAGATAAAAACTACAGCAGAAAATACTCCTGTAGTGATTGTTGGGGGCGGAAGCATTCTTCTGCCTGAAAAATTAAGAGGCGCCAGCAGGGTCGTAAGACCAGAAAACTTCGATGTTGCTAATGCAATAGGTGCAGCCATATCCCAGGTTTCGGGGAGCATCGATGGGGTTTATGATGTTGCAACCAAAGGACGAGATGCTGTTATTGAAGAGATTAAGGATTCTGCAAAGGAGGAGGCAATTAAGGCAGGCGCTTCTGAGGAAAGTATTGAGATTGTTGAGCTCGAGGAAATACCACTTGCATACCTGCCTTCGAATGCAGTTCGTTTCAGGGTAAAGGCAGTGGGGGAGTTGAAACAGTAAAATATGCCTATTCGTCGACTTCTATTGAAAGAAAGCGTGAAAGTAAAGCGGCAATTAAGGGAAAGAGTGTAAGGATAACAAGCCCCGATGCAAGGCCTGGAAGAGCTGGTATAGCATCTCTTAAAAGAGCACAGAGCGTTGGACCAAAGCTCGATACAGCCCATGCAAATCCCATCAGCACTCCACTTATTGTTGAGGTCATTTCAGGAGCAACCCTTTGACCCATTACAATATTTACAGCATGTCCACTAGTCAGTATAAAACCGCTTATTGCCAAGAATAAAAAGGCAGGAAAGAGCTTTCCTGAACTGCCAGAATAGATGAACAGGAGAAAGAATGGCAGAAATCCAACCAGAGATAGGAATAAAAGTTTTCTTGGTTTAATCCATAGGGCAATATGCCCTGCTAAAAATATACCTGCAGCACCGGAGAGCAAAAAAACGGTGTTTGCAACGCTGTATATATGTCTCACAAAGCCCCATTCTTCAAAGGTTTTTGCGAGGAAAAGGTGCAATGCGAAGATGAAGGCTGAACGAAAAACCATAATAAAAAAGAGGAGCATAATAGGTAAAAGGCGTTTCATAAATATCTGTTTTAATTCTCGAAAGTTGATATCCTTTTCATACCCATGGATCTCAACATTGCTGAACAAAAGGTAACTTATAGCTAGAAAAACAGTAGGAAAAGATAGAATAAATGAACTTTCGGTTCCGAATCTTCCTGTAAAGGCAGAAAAGATTGGCTGTGAGAGGGAATAGCCAATAGTTCCCATGGTAGAGAAGATTGCAAAGCTTGCATCCTTTTTTCTTTTTGATACAGCACCTGCGACATTTGCACCTGCAGGATGAAAAAGAGAGGTTCCCAGAGTTCCTAAAAGTACGAAGAGAAAGAGTAAGATATAATTTTTTGTTATCCCCAGAAGTGACATAAAAACTGATGTTAAGAGCAGTCCAATGAATAGAGGCATCTTACCCCTTAATCTGTCTGCTGTATATCCCATAAAGGGTTGAATCAGGTTTCCTAAAAAGGATGTTATTGTTGCTATGAGAGCAGCCTTTACAGGATCAAGCCTTGCAATAACCAGATAGATTGCGAAGAAACCCATATAGGCATCCAGTGTAAAATGCATGCTCCCGATAAGTAGTGCCTTTTTTCTTTCCATAAGCCCGATTTCATTTCACTTTCATATTATTATGAGAAGCTTAAGATAATGAGACTAACCCGCATTTCTAACAAATATCTGTAATTAAAGCAAACAGCGGGTTGCCTCCCCTTCGGGGATGACTCTACTATGGAGAGTCACTATCCTTCGGATAGTTGCGCTTTTCTCACGCTTAACTGCATTCTGTGCTTAATAATATAGTGTATTTCTATATCATTAGTAAAATAATCCATCTTTCGATTTGTGAGAAAACCGCACCAAGGATAAAAACAAAGAATATTGCATAAAATAAAATCTTTTTTGTTGCTAGCCTGTATCCTTAGTACATTAATGAAGAAAAATAGAAAAATGGACATTAGTACTGAAAGATTAAAGAAAAGCGAGGCTTTTAGATTTATCCTCTCTTATGTGAAGAGGCATGTAGGAAGTGTCGTTTCAGGTGTTATTCTACTTATGATTGTGGATTTTATTCAGATCGTTATTCCGAAGATCATTCAGAGAACTATTGATATACTGGGAGAAGCCGCCTTTTCAAATGAAATTATACTGAAAAATACTATCTATATTATGTTACTGGCTATGGGAATGATTGCTATCAGATTCTTCTGGAGAGTTTTTATCATTGGAACAGCAAGGAAGATAGAAAAGGAGGTTCGTCACGATATGTTTAGTCACCTCCAGATACTATCATTTTCCTTCTTTAATAAAACCAAGACAGGTGATTTGATGGCTTTGATGATAAATGATGTTAATGCAATCAGAATGGCAACCGGTCCATCATTCATAGCTCTTACAGATGCAATTTTTATGGGAACACTCTCTCTTTTTTTCATGTTCTCAATCGATGTGAAGATTACTCTTTTTAGCATCCTGCCAATGCCCATTATTATTCTGATGATGACGAAGTTTGGTCCAATGATACAGTCACGGTTTAAAGCTGTTCAGGAGTCATTCTCATCAATATCTTCCCATACACAGGAATCATTTTCAGGAATAAGAGTCATTAAGGGCTTTGTACAGGAAAAAGTTGAAACCTCTGTATTAGAGAAGAGATGTGAGGATTATGTAAATAAAAATATCAAGCTCATTAAAGTATGGGGCTTTTTCTTTCCATCAATTACTCTGCTTGCAAACCTCTCCCTTACTATTTTTTACCTTCTGGGAGGAAGGTCTGTTATACAAAAGTCTCTTACCTTTGGGGAGTTTATCTCTTTTACAATGTATTTGAATCTTCTTGTCTGGCCTGTAATTGCAGTAGGGTGGGTTTTTAACATTTTTCAGCGGGGGATTGCTTCGGCTCGAAGGATATTAGACCTCCTGAAAAGGGAGCCTGATGTTTTTGAATCAAAAAAGGTTAACAGAGCAATAAAAGAGATTGAGGGGAGAATTGAAATAAGAGATCTCTCTTTTAACTACGCCGAAAATGAGAGACCTGTATTACAGAACATAAACCTTCAGGTCGAGGCTCATTCATCACTCGGCATTATGGGAAAGCCCGGCTCAGGAAAATCAACGCTCGTTTCTCTACTTTTTCGCCTTTATACGATTCGTAAGGGAGAAATATCGATCGACGGCTATGATATAAATTCCATACCCCTCGCTTTACTGAGAGGCTCAATTGGTTATGTTCCTCAGGAGCCTTTCCTTTTTTCTGATACTATTATCAATAATATAGCATTTGGTCTTGATGAAGGAGCAGTGAGCATCAAAGAGATTGAAAGAGTTGCAAAGGCTGCTGCAGTTTATGATGAAATTAGAGGATTCAATCATGAATTTTATACAATAGTTGGAGAGAGAGGGATTACACTTTCCGGAGGTCAGAAGCAACGCTTATCAATTGCACGGGCACTTATCATTAAGCCAAAAATTCTCATTCTGGATGATGCATTATCTTCAGTTGACCTTGATACAGAAGAGAGGATCCTTCAAAGTCTATATTCAGATACGACAGATATAACCAAGATTATTACTTCTCATAGAGTATCAACAGTTAAAAACTGCGACAGTATTATTATCCTTGAAGATGGTAGGATCATTGAATGCGGGAGCCATGAGGAACTCATTGAGAGAGACGGGTACTATAACAAACTGTTTAAGCTGCAGAAACTGGAAGAGGAGATTGCTTAATGGGAAATTATCAAGAAGAAAAAGGAGATGAAAAACTGTATAGTAGGGAGGTATTAAGGCTTCTCTTTAAATATATCCTTAGATACAGAAAATACCTTTTTCTCTCCCTCTTTTTTGTTCTGTTTATCACAGGGGCCAATCTTACAGTACCATATCTATTAAAGCTGATCATTGACAGATATATTTTCAAACAGGGACGAACTTTTTTTATCGACCAATTTACACCTCAAAAAAAGAATGCATTTTATCTCAGAAAGTTTAACAGTGGAATAAAACTTTCATACAATACCTATTTTCTCTTTCAATCCCAGCTCAGATACTTTTCGGGTAAGGAGATGGAGGAACTTATTGATGCAGGGGTTATATCGAGAGATGAGTATATATTGATCGAATCACCCTCCATTGATGGAAGACTTAAGGGGAAAATAAAAAACTTTATTGGAAGAGGTAAGATCTTTAAATTTGAAAATTCTTTATACTCAGTCTACCTTTTCAATACAGATATTGTAAGCAGGTTTACAGTTCATGAGTTTTTAAGTCTCAGAACGACAGATTTTACCCGCATTATCCACTATGTACTGATCATTGTGGCTATTTTATTAATACAGTTTGGGGCATCCTATATTCAAATTATATTTTTAATGAAGCTATCCCAGTATGCAATGAAAGATCTCAGAAAGGATCTATTCTCACATCTTATTAATTTGGAAATCTCATATTTTGATAAAAATCCTATGGGAAAACTGATAAACAGGATAACAAACGATATTGAGAGCCTGAATGAACTATTTTCCTCTGTGCTAGTTACCCTTTTTCAGGACATTTTGATGATGTTCGGCATCGCTTTTGTCATGTTTTTTACTGATCTCTATCTTGCCTCTGTTGTTGCCGGAACTTTTCCATTTATCATTTTATTCACGATTCTATTTAGGATCAAGGTAAGAAATGCCTACAGGGTTATCAGGACAAGGATTACAGAGCTTAATAATTTTCTCAATGAGACAATAACTGGTATAAGGATAGTACAGATATTTGTTAGAGAATCCGTCAACCTGAGGAGGTTTATAGAAAAAAATGTAGCGCTTTTCAGTGCACAGAAAAAGCAACTTTATGTATATTCTGTATTCAGGCCTCTCATAAGTTTTTTACGCTGGGTTTCCATAGGCGCTGTGATCTATCTTGGAGCCAGGGGAATTGGTCTCAATAGAATATCCTATGGACTGCTTGTAATGTTTATTGCATATATTGAGAGGTTCTTCGCTCCTGTACAGCACCTTTCTGAGAAGTTTGATATCATGCAGAGTGCAACGGCAGCTGGTGAAAAAATCATTTCAATATTTAAGATCGATGCAGTTGAAAGGAAGGTTATTGAAGACCAAAGCGACAGATTCCCGTTAATTTTTACAGGTAAGAGTAAAGAAAGTATTAACAGGTTCAAGGGTAATATTGTATTTGATGATGTCTGGTTCTCATACAAACCTGAAGAATGGATTTTGCAAGGGGTATCTTTTTCTGTAAAGTCCATGGAAACTCTTGCAATAGTGGGAGAGACCGGTGCTGGAAAATCAACTATTATCAACATCCTTTCAAAGTTCTATGAAATTCAGAGGGGGAGAGTGCTTATAGATGGAGTAAATATTAACGATATACCGTACTGGATTGTGCGCCAAAACATTGTAGCGGTTATGCAGGATGTGTTTCTCTTTTCGAGAAAAGTAAGTGAAAATATCACTCTCGGGATTCCGTACAATAAAGAATGGTTTGAGAAGATATCCAGGATAACACATATCGACAGCTTTATAGAAAGGCTGCCAGGTAAAGAAAATGAACCTGTAATGGAAAGAGGAGTAACTTTTTCAGCAGGAGAAAGGCAACTTCTATCTTTTGCCCGTGCCTTGTACTACAACCCTTCAATTCTTATACTGGATGAAGCAACTTCGAATATTGACACAGAAACTGAGAAGCTCATTCAGGATGCTATCTCACATCTCATACAGGGGAGGACATCAATCGTTATAGCACACAGGCTTTCCACTATCAGAAATGCCGACAGGATTGTTGTACTCGACAGAGGAAAGATTGTTGAACATGGAAGGCATCAGGATCTAATGGTTGAGAGGGGAATTTATCATCATCTGTACACATTACAGTTTAAGACAATGGTATAGTATAATGCAATCTTTTATAAAAAAATGGAGAAGAAAATGAAACATAGAGCTCAAAATCTCAAACCAGAAAGGCTCTGGTATTACTTTGAAGAAATTTCGAAAATACCGCGGGCATCAAAACATGAAGAAAAGATTGTGGATTATATTGTTAGTTTCGCCAGGGATAATAATCTCGAATATCAAAAGGATAATGCAGGGAATGTTTTGATTGTAAGAGCTTCCTCCAAGGGATTTGAAAATAAGCGCACGATTGTCCTGCAAAGTCATATGGATATGGTGTGTGAAAAAAATGAATCGAGCAAACATGATTTTTCAAAAGACCCTATTGAACTGGTAATTGATGGAGAGTGGGTAAAGGCCGGTGAAACAACACTTGGTGCTGATAATGGAATTGGTATGGCAGCAATGCTCTCAATCCTTGAAGATAAGGCTCTTAGAACCGGAAGAATAGAGTGTCTTTTTACTGTTGAAGAGGAGATTGGATTGAACGGTGCATTTGTCCTTGATAATAAGATGCTCGGAGGCAGAGTTTTGATAAACCTTGACACAGAGGAGGTTGGCAGCGTGTATATAGGGTGTGCAGGTGGTAGAGATAGCCATATTACGCTTCCTCTTTCACAAAAAAAGCCAGAGAAAGAGATGAAAGGGATTTGTCTTGAGGTCAGAGGATTAAAGGGAGGGCACTCAGGTGCAGAAATTCACAAAGGAAGGGCAAATGCAATAAGGTTGATGGCAAGGATTCTAAAGCATTTAAGAAAATCTGTAATCTACTTTATTTCATCTCTTAAGGGCGGAGATAAACTGAATGCGATTCCTAGAGAAGCCTTTTCATTGATAGTTGTTAATAGAGATAGTGTTCAGGATGCCAAAAGGATCTTCAATGAGTACTGCCTCTTTATAAAAGATGAGTTTGAAGTTGTTGACCCTGACATCATATTTGAAATCCTGGATTCAGAGCTGCCTGAATCGATGTTTAATGCTCCTTCTACTGAAAAGATAGTAAACCTTCTTATGGCATTACCGCATGGTGTTATTTCTAATAGTGCTGTCATGGATGGGCTTGTTGAGACATCAACTAATCTTGCATCTGTGAGAACAGAGACTGCAAGCTGTCATGTAAAACTTAGTCACAGGAGTTCTCGGGACAGTGCATTAAGCTGGGTAAGTGATATTCATACTTCACTTTCAGATATGTGTGGTTCTCGTATTGAGCAGGACGGAGTATATCCTGGATGGAATCCAGACCCTGACTCAGAACTCCTGAAACATGCAAAGAGGGCCTCATTTAAAATTTTGGGTAAAGAGGCAGATGTTAAGGCTATTCATGCTGGACTTGAGTGTGGTGTAATTAAACAAAAATATGAAGGAATGGATGTAATCTCGATAGGTCCCACTATAGAGGGAGCTCATTCACCTGAGGAACGGGTTAATATTAAGAGTGTTGAGACCTTCTGGAAAATCCTTTTAGAGACATTAAAAGAGATCTATAAAAGTTAATTAATTTCCAAATTTTCCTTATACCTAACTTTCTACTATTTTATATATCGAACCTTTGCTCATCCGCACAAGGTTTACTGTTAAAAATTGTGTTAACTGGTCTTAGAGGATATTTTTCTCCTGTTTGTACGGTTTTCCCACAAAGCTAGTAACTTAGAAACTAATTAATGATATGGAAATACATTGTATTATTAAGAATAGAGCACAGTTAGGCGTGAGTAATTCGTAAACTCTCCGAAGGAGAGTCTATCCCAAAGGGGGGTAAACTTGCAGTTTGCTGTAATTACAGATATTTTTGTGAGAAATGCGGGTTAGAGGATAATATAGATCTACGGCTCTTTAGAAATGTAGGTGATGGTGTCGATATATACTGATAAAAGGTGCTGGAGTAATTTAATTGAAATCTACGATTCTTTTGCCACGCTTTTCTCTGGATGGGGAAAAAAATTTATTTACTGAAAAATTTAAACATAGAGTGTATATTTTTAATAGAAAAGTAAAGCCCGATAGTCATCACTATGTTTTTTGATAATTCACCCTATTTATTTACAATTATTAAAAGATTTGATTTTAAATAGGTAACGGGTTAATCTTTATAGTATATTTCATATTTTATTCTGGAGTGAAGTGGGGTAAATGCTCAACGAAGCTGAGAGACTTAAGGAAATTATCCATCTTGATTCAGAGCTCTCTACTGTACAGGATCTCGATATTCTTCTGGAAAGAATACTTACTGAGGCGAGAAAGCTTACAAATGCAGATGCAGGTTCTATCTATATAAAACGTGAAGATGATCTCATATTCAGTTATGTACAGAATGAAACCCAGCAGAAGAAGTTACCTCCAGGCCAGAAGCTCATCTACTCAACATTTATTGTAAGAATAAGTACCAAATCAATCTCTGGATATGTTGCAGCGACTGGAAAGATGCTCAATATCCCAGATGTTTATAGAATATCTCGTAGCTCACCATTTCAGTTTGATTCAAGCTATGACAAGGTCTCTGATTATAAAACGACATCTATGCTTACTGTACCTTTACAAACAAACAGGGGTGACATAGTTGGAGTTTTGCAGATTATCAATAAACAGGATCATTCAGGGATTGTAATTCCCTTTGATTCAGAAGATGAGATTGTATGTCGTCATTTCGCAGGTACAGCCAGTATGGCTCTGCAGAGAGCTCAATTAACAAGGGCTCTTATTTTGAGGATGATTCAGATGGCGGAGTTAAGGGATCCCAAGGAAACAGGTCCTCATGTAAACAGGGTTGCTTCATATGCTACAGAAATTTACGAGAGATGGGCTCATAGTAAGGCAATTGCAAGCGAAGTGATAAATAGAAATAGGGATGTTTTAAGAAGTGCAGCTATGCTCCACGATGTAGGCAAGGTCGGGATTTCAGATATGATATTAAAAAAGCCAGGGAGGCTTACGGACAGTGAGCGTGAGATTATGCAGGCTCATACTTATATCGGTGCCAGGCTCTTCATTTTTAAGCAGTCAGAGTTCGATGAGATAGCATCTGAAGTTGCTTTGACACACCATGAAAACTGGGATGGAACTGGCTATCCAGGTCTCGTTGACATTCAAACAGGAAAGCCGTTAAAAAGGCATAGGGGGAGGAGAAAGATAGTTTTGAAAGGTGAAGACATTCCTATCTACGGCAGAGTTGTTGCAATAGCCGATGTGTACGATGCACTCATTTCAAAAAGGGCATATAAAGAAGCATGGGCAGAGAAGGATGTGCTTGATGAAATTAAGAAATTATCAGGTACTAAGTTTGATCCTGGTATTGTAGAAGCGTTTTTTGATAGCCTTGATGTTTTAAAATCTATCCTAAACCGTTACCCCGATGTTGATTAATATATAATAGGCGAACTTCAAGTTTTCAACTGATCGGTGGTGAAAGAGTCACAAACTCGAAATTCGATCAATAATATCTCTCTTTAAATACTTAATACCTCTTATCACTTCATTTTCTGTATGTCTTGAATTTATCTCAAGTGTAAAGAGTACCTTTTTACCAAACTGTTCCAGAATCCCCTGGAGATTTAAGGAGCCGTGACCCGGAGGGTAGTGATCTTGAAGATCATGGCCAACATCATGAATATGTAAACCGATACATCTTTTAGCGAAGCATGTCTGCCACTCATGCATTGGAACGAGTCGTAGTCTATCTAAGTTATAGGTGTGTCCGATGTCATGCCAGTATCCGAGATTAGGGTATGGAAGTTTGTTAAAGATATATTGAGCCTCAGCAGGAAGTGGTATTTCATAGTAATGCATACGCGTTTCAAGACAGAAGGTTACATCTTGAAAACTCCTGCATAGTTTATCAAGTTCTTTAATAACAATATCCAGGTATTTCTTGCTTAACATCTCTCTTCTTGAAATAAGCTCTTTGCGCATGCTTTCCAGTTTTGGAGTAAATCCATCTGTGGTAACAAGATCCCTATACAGGAGATAGTCATTTCTCAATTTCTCATCATCTATCTTTCCAATATGAAGCACAACTGGCTTTACACCGAGTTTCAAAGCCCATTCAGCTGTAAGGCGAACATCCTCTATATCTTTTTGACGCAGTGTCTCTTCAAAACTTGCGAAGTTAGGTGCATAGGAGGCATCTTTTTCCTTCTTGTGAGGACCTGCAATAGCATGGATAGAGGTAACCTGTATCCTTTTTTCATGAACGAGTTCTGCAACAAGTTCGAAGAACTCCCTGTTGCCCTTGCTTCCAATTTCTATGAAATCTATATATGGAAGAAGGGTATACAGACGTGATATATCACCATCCATCCAGGCTGTTGAGATTGAAAAATTCATAAACTATATCTCCACTCTATAACTTACTAAAAAAATAGGATTAAGGAAATTTTTTCAGGAAAACAGTAATTTGAATGAAAGGGAAAAATAGTTTGACTCCATATAAAATCATGGTATTTTAGTTTTGCTCTGTCATGAAAAAAACCTGATCAGCTTTTTTCAAAGCATATATCTATACCCCTTTACAGGATCATATACATAAATTTTAACTAATCCTTGTACAGTACATAGGAGATTTATTATGAAAGATATAGAGGGACGCTCTATTAACACAATCCGCTTTTTAGCTGTTGATGCTATTCAAAAAGCAAATTCCGGTCACCCAGGACTTCCTATGGGAGCTGCTCCGATGGCTTATGTTCTATGGAAGGAGTTTTTGAAACACAATCCTAAAAATCCAAAATGGCCTGACAGAGACCGATTTGTGTTATCAGGTGGGCATGGTTCCATGCTCCTCTACTCTTTGCTCTACCTTACAGGATATGAGGCCATGAATATGGATCAGCTCAAATCCTTTAGACAGTTTGGAAGCCTGACTCCTGGTCATCCGGAGAGCCATATCACTCCTGGCGTTGAGGCTACAACCGGTCCCCTTGGTCAGGGGATTTCAAACAGTGTAGGTATGGCTATTGCTGAGCGTTTTCTGGGTGAGATGTTTAATTGTGAAGACATAAAAATAGTCGATCATTACACCTATGTAATTGCCAGCGATGGCGATCTGATGGAAGGTGTTGCTTCTGAAGCATCATCACTGGCCGGCCATCTGAAGCTTGGAAAACTTACAGTTCTTTATGATGATAATAAAATATCTCTTGCTGCTCCCACTTCAGTAAGCTTCACAGAGGATGTAGGTAGCCGTTTTGAAAGCTATGGATGGCAGGTTTTACATGTTGAGGATGGTAATAGCGATATTGATGCAATCCGAAATGCACTTAAAGAGGCAAAGGCTGAAAAGGAACGTCCTACTCTCATTATGATCCGTACAACCATAGGATATGGATCTCCAGATAAGGCAAACACTCCTGGAGTACATGGATCGCCGTTGGGTACGGATGAAGTGAAAGCAACAAAGGAGAACCTGGGATGGCCTCCCCAGCCTGAGTTTTATGTACCGGATGATGTGCTTGAGAACTATCGTGAGGCAGTGGAGGAAGGTGAGAAAAGTGAAGCTGAATGGAGCAATTCTTTTAATGAATATAGAAAAAAATATCCTGTACTTGCTAAGCTTTGGGAAAAGATTTGGAAGGGTGAACTTCCAAAAAACTGGGAGGATTCGATACCTGTATTTTTACCAGATAGTGGTGCACTGGCAACAAGAAAGGCATCAGGTGCGATAATTAATGCTCTTGCGTCTGTAGTAACCAATTTGATTGGAGGATCTGCAGACCTTGCTCCATCTACCAATACATACATGAAGGAGATAGATGATCAGCAGGCCGAGACTCCAGGAGGAAGAAATGTTCGGTTTGGAGTACGGGAGCATGCTATGGGAGCAATCGTAAATGGTATGGCTTATCATGGAGGAGTGATACCATTTGGTGGGACCTTCCTTGTATTTTCAGATTATATGCGTGCTGCAGTACGCGTTTCTGCTCTTGCAAATCTTCATACCATATGGGTATTCACCCATGACAGCGTTTGGATTGGAGAGGATGGTCCGACACATCAGTCTGTTGAGCATCTGGCTGCTTTAAGAACGATACCAAATCTCACAGTGATAAGGCCAGCAGATGCTAATGAAACAGCTGAGGCATGGAAGATTGCCCTGACTGCTCGAGGCCCTGTTGCAATCGTTTTGAGTCGGCAGAGCCTGCCAATTCTTGATAGAAAAATATATGCGAAGGCTTCGGAGCTCCGAAAGGGAGCATACATCCTTTATGATACAGAGGATGGTAAACCGGATGTGATAATGATTGCAACAGGCTCTGAAGTGTCTCTTGCACTTGAATCACAGAAACTCTTGAACGAAAAAGGTATAAAGTCACGTATTGTCTCAATGCCGAGCTGGGAGCTTTTTGAGATCCAACCACAAGAGTATAGAGATGAAGTTTTACCACCCGATATTAAAGCCCGGGTAACTATTGAAGCTGGCGTGAGCCATGGCTGGTACAGGTATGCAGGAGATAGTGGAAAGATTATTTCACAGGATTCTTTTGGTAAGTCAGCTCCCCATAAGGTTTTAGCTGAAAAGTTCTTGTTTACCCCTGGGCGTGTTTTAGATGATGTTATGAAAGCCATAGAAGCTTCACGGGATAGGGGAGTTAGATTTTCTTAGGCTAATTACTTGTATCGAAATAATATCTTTATTTCTGTGAGGATTCTTATTTTCATCAGGAGATCCTACTATAAATGTAACTATGAGTATTTTGTATGATCTATTCGAAGAGTTGAATATTTCCACCTGTATGAATGAAAAGTACATTCTCTTTATTATTAAAAAGGCCCCGTTCTGCATAATCAATAAGAGCTGCAGCTGCCTTTCCTGTATACACATGATCTAATAGTATACCTTCATTCTTTGCAAATAGTTCGATAGCCCTTTCGCAGGCATCTGTTCGAGCTCCATAAGCTGCTCCCATATAGGCGTTGTCCACTATTATGTTCTCTTTGTTTATTTGGGTATGAAGTAGGCTACCTGTGCTGCAAGCTAGATTATATATTTCCCTGGATAACTGTCCTTTGCTCTTTGCTACACCTATCCCTACAATTTTTCCTGGCCAAACGGACAATTCTTTACCCACAATGAGCCCTGCCTGTGTTCCTCCTGAAGAAGAAGCATGAATTATTTTATCAAACGATATTCCCGATTCTTTACAGTAATTGATGATTTCGGAAAATGCTGATACATAACCGAGCGCACCTACAGGTGTAGAGCCCCCTACAGGTAACCGGTAAACATTTTTTCCCAGTTCTTCAAGTTCCTTTTTTAATAGTACTGCCTCCTTTTCCCAGTAGCTCCAATCATAAGAACCAATATGATGTATCGTTGCTCCGAAAAGATGATCTAAGAGAAGGTTCCCTGTTGGCTTTTCTGGTTTATCACCTCCAAGTACGAGATGTACATCAAGGTTATTAGCTATTGCAGAAGCTGCTGCCATACGGCAGAAGTTTGATTGGTTTGCTCCTATAGCTATTACTGTATCAGCATTCTTATTTATTGCATCAGCAAGAAGATAGTCCAATTTACGGCTCTTATTACCACCAAATGCAAACCCGGTCAAGTCGTCTCTTTTGCAATAGATGTTCAAAGAGTATTTTTCAGAAACCTTTTCAAGTCTTTGAATTGGCGTAGGCAATAGAGACATCGACAGTCTGGGGAAGTTTTTCAGTACGTTTTCAATATCTGTCATTATCTCTCCCGATTTTCTAAGGATTGCAAATAGCATTTACCTTTTTTACATGACCCTTAAAGTGTCTTGTTCCACCACATTCGCTCACTATCTGAAGTATTGCCAAGGGCTCTGTAATGATAATGCCGGATAAAATATTGACCCCATACGGTTTGAATACCTCCTTTGCAAGAGGTGTAGATGATCCAACAAGTGCGATCTTTCGACACCCCTGAGATACCTCTGCTAAACTTTCAAAGGTCTGATTTATAATGGCTGTTGAGGTAATAATAGCCATTGTACATGATGGGAGCAGTTCGAGGGCTTTTTTCTCAGGATATACGTCCTGCGCTTTTTCAGGGACCTTTTCGAATATTTTCAATTCCTTTACCTTTTTCTTAAGTACAGGTACGAGAGGACCAAAATACCCAACCATTCCTACAATGTCATCTCTTTCAGGATTTAGGATTTCAAGTGTATCTCCTACAATGAAATCATCGTTAAAATCATTTATGAGAGCATTTGCAGTGGCAATACCTACAGTTCGTTCCAGTAAGTCAGATGATGTGATGAGATCGACAATGTCAGAGGCATTTTCTCCGCTCAAAGATTTTTCTCCACAGGTACAGCCAGGTGGGATGTCACTCCGGAAGGTAAATGCAACACCTGCGCTTCCATTATCGAGAAGTGAAACCGTATAGCATAGTCCTATACGAACATCAATCACCTTTCTGTTATGTGCCTTTTTTTGTGCAAATTCTTTCAATGAATTGAGTATCATGATGATAAAGACCTCGTAAGGTTTTGATTTATCTAGCAGATATTTTTTACTGAATCAATAAAAGATAAAACTTTATATCCATCCTGAGCACTCGATAGTGGATTTTTCAATTCATCTCGAACGCATTGAAGAGCATCAATGAGCATGTTCTTAAAATATCCAGTAGGTTCCGGTCTCCTGACTGCTTTTTTTTCAAGGGAATTCATTTTTTCATAATATAGGCTTCTCTTGCTAATATATTCCTCATACAAGCCATTTCCAATGCGAATTCTTCCCTTTGAAAAATTAAGATCAAGCTCAAAGACAATATAGTCTCTCCCGGAGCCAACCTCAAGAACTGCAGGTATATTCTTTGCCTTGCTTATTATAATAAGTGATTCGCTATCTATTCCAGAAAACCTCTCTACATTTGATATTTCCAGATCTGAGGAGGTCAAAAACTGTATGATATCGACAAGATGGCTTCCGTCATCCAGCAAAATATCATCTACAGATCTTCGCCTACCCATAAAGAGCTTTGAATATATTGATAAGAGTTTCCCAAAATCATTCTCATCGATGTGCTTTTTTACCATCTGATAATCCCTTGAGTACCTTCTTTCATGATTTACCAATATTTTTACTCTTCCAGAATTGTGTATGTTAGCAATTTTTAAAGCATCATCGCTATTTTCTGCTAAAGGCTTCTCACATATAATCAGTTTTATATTATAGGATATTGCTTTTTCAATTATTTTAAGGTGTGTTTCAGGAGGTGTTGCAATATGAAGAATATCTGGTGCTGTTTTTATTAACATAGTATCAATATCAGTGTATGTATCTGGACAGTTCCATCTTTTTGAAAACATTTCACACCTCTCTTTACTGATATCACATCCTCCTGCAAGTATGCAATCTCTATTTTGTGAGATTGCACCAGCATGAGTAGCTGGCTTTTCCCGCAGTCTGTCCTCTTCAAGGATGCTTCCAATTCTTCCTAAACCAACGATACTGCATCGTATCTTTTTCATATAACTTACTTTATCTCATTCTTTTAAAGTGCGGCTGGATATTATATGAATAGTAGCACAGAA
Organism: uncultured Spirochaetota bacterium; assembly: GCA_964424795.1. Classification (GTDB taxonomy): domain Bacteria; phylum Spirochaetota; class B62-G9; order B62-G9; family DRHN01; genus CAYRKG01. The sequence goes on along the minus strand of CAYRKG010000038.1, from coordinate 2,645 downwards.
TTGAATAATAATATGCTAAAAAAACTCTGAAGCCTTTAGAATAAATATAGCAGATTATATAAATAGAGTCTGATAAAAAAATGTTATGCTAATCAAATAGTGGCAGGTAATATTTATTTTAAATAAATGATATTTTTACTAATATGGATTCAGGCCTGAAAATCAAACTTGAATCCATATATTTAGTATACTCTAATTAGTTCTTGGTGATTAATTCGAATAAATCTTATGCAATTAGAAAATGCATTTTGTAAATCATTGTACTATCTGTATATAATGAAGCCACCAAGAACTTAAAAAGTTTCTGGTGAATTATTCACCAGAAACTAATTAATCATTATCTACATTGGTACAATAAACTGTATTAGGTGTTAAACCATTATAATCAGTATCGAAACTTTCAGCAGGGTCAAATCTGATTTGATAACGCCGGTTTCCATCAGAAATACCATCATCTACACCTGTAACTATAACTGTCTGAGGAGCATCCCAGTTTGAAGATGTGAAGACCAAGGTTGTTGTATTTGGGAATCCTTCACTAATATCATTGCTGTATAGAGTAAGGGTAACATCTGCACTAGGTGCTTTAGTCAACACAATCGTGAAAAAATCCTGTCCTGAAAACTCGTTTGTGGATAGAGTCTGAAATACTATAAAGGTCTCGGGATTTATTAGGAATCCTGCAGTTTCATTATCTGTATTCTGCATATAGACGTCTGCAATGTTCAGGTTGTCATAATTAGGATCTAATGGACTTGAAGAAGTAGAAGTTATCCTGTAATCTTGATTTCCATCAGCAAGTCCATCATCTACACCTGTAATAGTTACTAACTGAGCGATATTCCAATTAGAATCAGTAAAGGTCAGGCTTGACGGGCTTACTGTTCCTTCCGTAGTATCGTTGCTTGTTAAATCAATAACAACATCATCTGTTGGAGCTGAATTTAATACCATTGTATAAATCACCTGGCCTCCATCCTCTGTAGTAATTAGTGATTTTATAGGAGAGCTTACTGGATCAAATGTAACACCAGCTTGTTCGTTATCGAGATTTCGTAGATATATATTCACTGGATTTATTCCATCATAATTGAAGTCTGTACTTATTGCTGTGCCTGTATTAACCGTATAATTCACATTTCCATCTGCATCGGCGTCATCCAGGCCAGACACGACTACTGTCTGCGGTGCATTCCAGTTGTCGACTGTGAACGTAAGACTTGCTTTATTTATGCTGGCCTCAGATGTATCGGAAACACTTAATGGAAGGGTGACATCTGCACTTGGAGCCGAATTCAATACTACTGTAAATGCAGCTTCAATACCCCCTTCACTGGTGATCAGACGATTTGACCTATCGGTTGCAGGGGCTATTGAAAAACCAGGAGTCTCATTATCGTTATTGGTTACAGAAACATCTGATGGATCTAACCCGTCATAATCTTCATCAGAGCTTCCTGCCGGATTCAGGACAATGCTATAGAGCTGGTTGCCATCCTGTAGAGCATCATCCACACCGGTAATGGTGATTGTCTGTTGTGCGGACCAGTTTATTGGCGTGAAGGTTATACTGGATGGGCTAATTGTTCCTTCTGTAGTATCATTACTATTTAATGTAATCGTTACATCAGCTGTAGGTGCTGAGTTTAGCACAACATTAAAGCTTGCCTCTAAACTATCTTCCGTCGTGATCAAACCAGCATTAGGTGTAACTGTAATACCAGCTGAGTCATCGTCAATATTTGTCAGGAGGATATTATCCGGATCCTTGCCACTATAATTGCCATCAGAGCTCAAAGCTGGATCAGTGATAATAGAGTATGGTTGATTCCCATCCTGAATTCCATCATCAACACCTGTAACAGTAACAGTCTGTGGTGAACTCCAATTTATGGTAGTAAATGTTAATGATGATGTAGATACTGTTCCTTCATCAGTGTCACTGCTACTTATAGAAATAGAAACTTCAAAGTCAGGCTCTGCATTTAAAACAATTGTAAAAGTAGCTTGCTCACCACCTTCTGTTGTATCACCGCTAACAGTACTAACAGTAATTCCTGCAGAATCATTATCAATATTCCTTAAAGAAACATTCGGTGCATCCAATCCACTATAGTTGTCATCAGAGCTCGAAGCTGGATCAGTGATAATGAAATATGGTTGATTCCCATCCTGAAGTCCATCATCAATACCCGTAACAGTAACAGTCTGTGGTGCATTCCAATTAGCTGATGTGAATATAATACTGCTTAAATCTATTGTTCCTTCGGTAAGGTCACTGCTACTCAAGTTAATTGTCACACCATCAGTAGGTGGTGAGTTTAAAACAACAGTAAAAGTAGCCTGCCCGCCATCTTCAGTTGTATCTTCGCTGACCTCACCTATTGTGATCCCTGGCATATCATCATCAGAATTGATAACTGATACATTGGCTGCATCCAATCCACTGTAATCTGTATCAAAACTGACAGCAGGATCAGTAATAATGAAATATGGTTGATTTCCATCAACTATTGTATCATCAGCCCCGGTTACTGTAACAGTCTGAGGTGCGCCCCAGTTCACAGTGGTAAAGGTTACACTGGATGGTGAAACTGTACCTTCGGTAGTGTCACTACTGCTTAAGGCAATTGTTACATCATCTG
>CAYRKG010000037.1:0-47029 GCA_964424795.1 uncultured Spirochaetota bacterium | reverse complement strand
CTTCAACAATATAAACAGCCCTATCATCCCTTTCATTTATGAGCTGTATTCCTACACCTTCACCTCCATACTTTGAAACAAGCTCTGCGGCACTTATTGCAATAAGATGCCTGGCAATATCATCAATACTGGTTGTTTTGAAGTAGTATTCATCAATCCCAAGTTTAGTAGTAAACCGTTCTATCTCTTTCAGCGCCCTTTCAGCAGTCATATAATCAGTGCTAAGAATAGATCTTTCGAGTTTGTATAAATCCTCATGTGAGAGATAAGACATTTTTTGTATATCCTCTAAACTTTTCATGCCTATTCTCTCCTTAAAAATATTTTAGCAAAACGTATAGGAAAAATTGTTAAATTTTTTCTTTTCTAAAAAAATAACATCGCTAATCTCTTATCAATTCAATATAAAGGGGTTAATTAGTTCCTTGTGCATCTTCATCAATTTATTAGTGCTTAATTCAAGTAATTATAATGTTTCTGATATAGATATGAGGAGCCCATTGTGCATTATCGCAAGATCTTCAACAAACTTTGATACTTCTATCATATTGACAACTCTCATATGTCTATAGGATGAACTTCGAGTTTTGAATTTTAGTAAAAGAAATCACCATATTTTATGAAAATTGTACCATTTTAGATGCGAGGTCCGCGAGCACTACAATACTATTTATAATAGTTTGTTACTTATTTTCTATTTGTTTAAAACTAGACTTTCAACCTTATATAGATTAAATGTTCTGCCTGTTTACCAAGAATTTAAATAAAGCAACATTTAATCTGGTCAAATTCCTGGATTATATACTCGGGTGAATCTAACCGAATTCCTAATTTCGCCATAACAAACAGAACATTCTATTGATACTCCTCGCAATGCCAGACGCCACCTTCAGGTTTTGGATATGTGCATGTTTTGCGGTTATCGCAAATTTTGCACAGCCCCTTGTACTTGCTCGAATCCTTCTCACCAACATTGGGGTTTATTTGTAAGACTGTTGCAGAGGAATTGTTTTTTTCAATAATTTTCCCCAAAGGATTTTCATAACCTTCGCATTCTTCGCATTGCAATACTGGCCTCTCAGGGCTTCTTGGGTATGTGCACGTTGGTGAATGTTTACATATTGAGCAAAGACCACGGTATTGCTGGTAACTTGAAATAGCACTCAACTTCTTTCTCCTTTTTGTCTTTTAGTATATAAATGAGCAATCCCCATGCCACCTATTTACTACTGAGACAAAGGGCATTCTTTATCAGTATTGGCTAAATTGTAGCGAGCTAAGTCGTGGAAAAACAATGAGTTACGGAGATTGAATATTTTTTATGATCTGTAATTGACTTAGAACATGATTAATTAAGATTTGGAGTTTCTTGGGGAGATTTGAACCACCGGGGAGAATTTACCCGACAGTGAGATGTTTAAGGCGAGGATGTCCCCTCTATTTTTCTTAGCTTTTCTCGCAATGTCTTACGATCAATATCGAGTATTTCAGCTGCACGTGTCTTATTGCCACCCACACCTTCCAGAACGTTGAGAATATATTCAGCTTCCACTTCAGCCAGAGTTCGATTAATTCCTGTTCCCCTTAATGCTGAGAAACGCATAAGCGAGGGCAGATCAGGAACATCTATAGTTTTCACTTCTGCCATGACTACAAGACGCTGGATTACATTCTCTAATTCTCTTACATTCCCTGACCAATGGTGGTTTTTCAAAATCTGTAAGGCCTTATCGGAAAACTGAGGTTTGGGTTTACCAAATTCCTTAGCAAACCTTGTAGCATAATGATGGATTAACAGCAATATATCATCGCCCCTTTCTCGCAACGGAGGGATGTTAATGGTAATGACATTAAGACGGTAGTACAGATCTTTACGGAAAAGTTCCTTGTTCACTAAACTGAGTAAATCCTTGTTGGTAGCAGCAAGGATTCTCACATCCACTTTACGTGGACGTCTTGATCCAACCATATAAACTTCCTTATCTTGTAGTACACGGAGAAGTTTTGCCTGCATAGACAAACTAGTATTGCTTACTTCATCAAGAAAGATTGTGCCCTCATCAGCGGTTTGAAAGAAGCCAGCACGGGATTCGGTAGCTCCTGTAAAGGTACCTTTAATATATCCAAAGAGTTCGCTTTCGAGTAGTTCCTCGGGGATGCCTCCACAGTTAACAGGCACAAAGGTAGATGAAGCGCGTGGACTGCTGTAGTGAATAGCTCTTGCTACAAGCTCTTTACCTGTGCCACTCTCACCAGTGATGAGTATAGTGGCTGAAGTTGATGCAGCTTTGGATATAGCACCATAAACCTCAAGCATTACTTTAGATTCACCAATGAGACCATGAGGAGCTGAAGGCGTCCTGTGCAATTTGGCCTGTGCAGCCCTATTGATATGCAGTTTATCGAGTGCACGCTGAACTGCAGTAAAAAGCTCCTCGTCGGTAAAGGGTTTTGCCAGATACTCTTCAGCCCCGGTCTTGATCGCTTTAACTGCCACTTCGATCGAGGGGTAGCCGGTTATCATTATTACCTCAGTATCTTTGAAGTTTTCTTGTACATGCCTTATCAGATCGAGACCACTTACTCTGGGCATTTTGAGGTCAGTTATAACTAAATCAATTGGTGTAGAATCAAGAATCTTTATTGCCTCAAACACATCTACAGCGGTGAATACCCGTGCTCCCTTTGATGTTAGTGTTCTCCTGAGCATTTCCAGCGTATCTTGGGCATCATCCACAACCAGGATACGGTCCTTTTTATCGGAAGACGCCATCTTAATCGATTTTCTCCTCCTGTGAACCTTTTACGGGAATTTGGATCGTAAACTTTGTACCGTAACCGACCTTACTCTCAACCTTGATAGAACCGCCATGCGAGTTTATGATTCCATGTACGACAGCAAGACCAAGGCCTGTACCCTGGCTAACATTTTTCGTTGTAAAAAAGGGAATGAATATCTGTTTCATAACATCCTTGCTCATTCCAATGCCTGTATCTTCAACAATTAGTAAAACCTTTTCTTCCCCGTGTGTAATTGTCTGTACTGTTAATGTACCTCCATCTGGCATCGCTTGAATCGCATTGACAACCAGATTAACCAGAACCTGGGTTAACTGAGATGGATCGACAGTAACCTCTGGGAGATCCGGTGTAAGCAAACGCACCAGTTTTATCCCCTCCTTAGCACAACGAGATTCGAGAAAATATAGGCTCTCTTCAATTACTTGATTCAGATTAACTTGTGTTTTTTTTGTAGGCATTTGCCGAGAGAATAACATAAGTTTCTTAACAACTTCTCGTGCATGTAGAGAAGCCTTCACTATCTTATCAACGTCTTGCCCACTCTGTTCAGGTAACCCTGGGCATTTCTTTATAAGCTGTGCGAAACCAAGTATATTGCCCAAGGGCTCATTAAGTTCGTGGGCTACGCCTGCAGAAAGCTGACCAATAGTTGCCAACCGGTCAGCATGTCTGAGCTGTTCCTGGAGTCTAGCTTTATCCTCTTCAGTCTGTTTCCTTTCAATGATGAGTGCAAGTTCTCTGGCAATAGTATCAATTAGGCTACGCTCTTCTTTGAGGAATGGTCCCTCGTCAAGTTCTGGTTTCTCTTCTGCATAAACTACTTCGACAACTCCTCGTATATCACCATTCACAACGATGTTAGCTGTTTGTTTATGCGGACCCTCTCGAAAACCGGGTGTTGAGTAAGAACGCTTATCCAAAATAATCCTGGCAGAGGCAATCTCATGATATAGCCAGGCAGGAGGAAGGAGCCCTACGATGCTCATTAGAATCTCCTCCAGCGATACGCCGGGTTGTTCAACGACCTTGGATATGCTATAAAGGCATGTAAGTTCCTTGACTCTTTCACGTAAAGCTCCATGTGCTCGTCGGTGTGTCAGTGCAACGCTAAGGGTTTGGACGATGCCTTCATAAAAATCTATATCATCATCCTTAAAGTAATCCTGACGCAAGCTCTTCAATTGCAAAAGCCCAATATTCTCATTGACAAGTATAATTGGAATCAAAGCAAGCGATTTGTAATCACCACCTATTGTTATGTTGCGAACACTTCCTTTCTCCCTAGCCTCTGGGTAGAATGTCAGGGGATTCTCCGTATTGCCAGTATAGAAACTTCCATTTTTTGTAAAAAATGGAAAAGTAGCATTAAAGTGTCCATGTATAACATCTCTGCACAGTCGTTCCAGGCAAGAATTGCCCTGTATGCCGAATATGGTATTGCTATCTTCATCCTGAAAGCAGGGCATGATTTCAAAGTGATAAGTTCCCTTTGGTGAACGCGTAGTCTTGTACCGATAGTATTTACCGTGTTCCTTAATCCACAGTTCAACTGACTCACATCCAGAAAAGTCTACTACAGTTTTAGACACTTCGCGCAGGAAGTCAATTCTCTGAAGGCCATGGTATTCATAGCGCAATATCTGATGAGATAGTATGCGGTAGTCCTTAACAAGCTTATGTTCAGAAATATTTGATTTGTTACTTTTCATTCCTATTATGTATTTAACAAACTTACTTGAAATGTCAAGAGATAATTCTTAGTCTAAAGTTGGCGCTTCACATTTGGACAATTACTACTCCAGTAATAACTATAAATATCCCTAAGAGCTGGCTGATTGTGATACTTTCACCTATAAGGAGCCGGGCAAAAAATGCAGTTCCCAATGGTGTAAGATTTAATAGAATATTCATTTCAAGTGCTGTTAACTTTTCAAGCGCCTTGTTGTATATAAAATAGCCAAAGGTTGTATGAACTACGGTAAGGAGCAATATAATACTTATCACATTAATTGATAGTGTTGGGATCCCTCCTATCAATATGGCTGGTATTAAAAGCAACCCCCTCCAAATCCCATGGGCATTGAAGTCCTTATGATATTATCGATTGATTGACTCTTTGCAAGCTCCCATCCCAGTATTTCAAATAATAAAAAGCCTACAATTCCTGATACTACTAAAATTATTCCAAAAGGGTGCCAAGCATTCAAAGCTGAATAGAAGAAAAGGGCACTTCCGAAAATAGCTATTAGAACACCGATTATTTGTAGTATCGTAGCTCTCTCTTTAAGCCAGAAAATGCTCATAAAGAGCACAAATAGAGGGATAAAGCTGAGCATTAATGATGCTGCAGTTGCAGGCAAATATTTTAAACCCAAAAAAAAAGCGCCATTACCCAAAGAAAAGACACAAATTCCCATAATTGATAGTCTAATCCATATACATGAAGATAGAGAAGTAAAAGGTCTTGATTTTTGCATAAAGAAAGGGCTAAGTATAAGGAAAGCTAGAAAATATCTTGACCCTGCTATAGACAAGGGCCCAATAAATGGAAGTAGCATTTTAACAAAAATAAAAGATGTTGCCCAGATAGTTGAAACCAAAATTCCTAATGAAATTGAAGCTATTGATGATAAAAGATGCCTTTTATTTATTCGCATTATCCTATAGCATAACATAGATTAAGAATTAAAGATAAAAAATCTTATATGCGAGAGAAAAGGCAAAAAGATGGAAAAGAGAAGCTTTCTTCTAGAAAAAGAGATTAGACAAATTTTTTTTGATAAAAGAGAAGAGATTTCCAAAAGGCTTAAGGGCTTTAAAGAGATCTGGGAAAGGGGAAACGAAGAGGATATCTTTGCTGAGCTTGTATTCTGCTTGCTCACTCCAGGCTCACGTGCCCGTTCAGCATGGAGCTGTGTGGAAAGACTAAGGGCAAAAGATCTGCTTTTGCACGGAAACCACACCCAGATCGCACATGAATTAAATATTGTACGATACAGGAACAACAAAACTCTCTATATACTACAAGCAAGAGAGCGTTTTTCAAAGAACGGTAAGATATTCATAAAAGCAAAAATATTAAATTCAGGAAACATACAAGAAAAGAGGGAATGGCTGGTTTCATGCATTAAGGGTATTGGATATAAAGAGGCAAGCCACTTTCTCAGAAACATAGGCTTTTCTGAAAATCTCGCAATTCTCGACAGGCATGTATTAAAAAACCTATTACTTCTAGGTGTAATTGAAGAGGTACCAAAATCTTTAACAAGGATACGGTATATTACGATTGAAAAGCTAATGATGGGGTTATCACAAAGAATAGAAATACCGCTCAATCATCTGGATTTTGTGCTCTGGTTTAAGGAGACTGGAGAGATATTCAAATAGGAGAATAAAAAAAGCCAGGTTTGAATAGATCAAAACCCAGCTTTTTTCCCTGAATTGTAGATAATGGAGGGACTTATCTACAATACATCGTTATTTATTTTATCGGTATCGGAATGCAATCTTTTTAGTTTTTTCAGTGATATTTTTATTAACTTAGAGAGGAATTTTGAGCCTTCATCTATTGAAGAATAGAGTTTTTGAGAATTGAGAAATGCCCCCTTCCCTCGATTTAATATATCATCGATTGAGGTCTGCATCACCATGTTCAGAAGTTGAGTCTCTTCTCTAAAAGATAGAATACTTTTATCTATTTCTTCCAGTTGATTTTTTGTTCTATTTACACTTTCAACATCATTACAAGCACTTATTTTTAAGATAAGCTCTTTGGCCTTGCTGCTTAATTTTTTTATACTTAAAAGCCTGTTATGAAGGTATTTGAGATACTTAACAAAATCTGTTACTCTTTGAGAATCAACCTGAATATTTTTCAGTTTCACTATAAGATCATTTAAAGATCTCTTCTTTTTTACTTTTTTATTCGATAAATACTCCATCAAATCCTTAAAAGGTCTATTTTCAATCCCCTCAATATTCAGGCCCGCCATTGTTGCATTAATGATTTTTGCATCTTTAAAGGGTGCTTGATTCTCAAACCACGATTTATACAGTAGCATTCTTTTGTCGGTGAATACAGTATTTCCATTTTTGTCCTGTACAAGAACCGGGCTTCCACCTCTTATGTACTTGAGAAAGAAATTTTGCATCGTAAAAAACCTGTTTGTACGAGAGCCTACATATGTTTCATAGTAGGATCCTGAAATGTGCGTTCTATCTCTCCTGTAGGAGAGATCGAGTCCCAAGAGAATAACAGGGTCTGTACCCAGTATTCGTGCCAGATCATAAGCAACAACAGACACAGAGCCTCCTGCTGCAATACTTCCCTTTTTCCCTGAAAACCTTTCAATAATCTTTCCCGGGCTGAATACCGATGAGCTGAGAACCTTTAATCCATGATAGTTTCTTAGAATAGTTGGGTATACAGCCGGGTCTGCAACAAGGATAGGAAGATCCGATCTCCCTTTATAATATTCAAATGGGGTAGCCATGTACAGGCTGTTAATGAACTGTGGATCGACTGCTATAACAAAGTCCGGAGTAATCCCTCTCTTTAAAAGCGGTAAAAGAGCTGTATCAACAGCTATAAGGATAATATTATCCTTATAGACTGCAATGGTATTTATATCCTCTTCAAGGGAAGGACCGGCGCAGAGAACTATGGCTGGGAGGCCTTTGAGTCTGTCGCTGAGAAGTTGTATTCCGCCAAGTGTAAAAAAGTATTGAGAGTTTTTGAAGGTGTTTTTTGTCCACAAACGGTCAAACCTCTTAAGAGTTGCGGTATTTATAGCTTTTCGGTTTAAAAAGGAATTAATTTCAGCTTTCAGTTTTAAAAAACTGTCTTTGAATAGATCGACATATGGTCGAAGGGCGAGTAACTTTATATTGCATATCGCTGGATCGGAGAAAATTCTATCATATACAAATGATTCAATGTCGAAAAGTATGAGCACTCTATCTGATTTGAGTATTCCTGTAATATCTCTGGTATTCAGGGCTGTCTTGAAGAGTTTGATTGATGGTTCAATAATTATGAGATTTAATTCGCTATCTGCTGCTAAAAGCTCGTCTATATGGTATCCTAGCCCAAAGCCATATATGAAAACAACCTGCTCACTTCCATCTGTATTGGAAGCAACAAAGCGTCTCGCCTCTCTCTTGGGGTCGTTTCGGGAATGGATGATGATACTTTTACCGTTCTTACATACTTCAAGTGTGAAGGGTCCCTTTTCAGAGGCAAGTACCTTGTATATACACTTCTCATCATCACCATTTTCAATTTTATGAAGAAGCATTGGAAAATGAGTTTTCAGTGCAGATAAATTTTTAGAGAATATAGAGTTATTTTGCATCCCGGTTATCTTTTACTATATAGATTTCAGAGAACGATGATAGAATATTGTGGTAATGAGCAATCCTTTCAACGATATTTTTTGATATAGGAGCTGCAGTCTGTCCGCCGTATGCTTCACCAGCAGGATTTTTGATTGTTATCAGTATCACGATTTTCGGATCTGGAACAGGTATGAAACCTAAAAATGAAGAATAGCACTGGTCTTCAAAATAGCTTCCGTTTTCAATGTCAGCAATTTGAGCAGTGCCGGTTTTCCCAGCTATGGTGTATCCTTCAACCTTAGCTCTATATCCTGTCCCCCTATCTGATATTACACCTGTCAGAATATCAAGCAGATGCTCAGATGTTGTTTCGCCTATTACATTCCTGATTTGTAGCGGTTTAAAATCCTTTAAAACTGAACCATCAGGTTTTTGTATACATTTTACAATCCTTGGCTGCATCAGAATCCCCCCTTTTGCAATAGAAGACGCTGCTGTTATCAGCTGGAGGGGAGTCACTGAAACCTCCTGACCGATTGCAATTTCAGACTTTGAAACTTTGCTCCATTTTTTTGGATTTCTCAATATTCCTTTTGCCTCACCTGGAAGATTAATGCCAGTGGGCGTTCCAAAACCAAACGCTCTTAGCCTATCATAGAGGATATCCTTTTCGATTCTTTGAACAGATTTTATCATACCGATGTTGCACGACTTCTCTAGTACCTGTCGGAAATCAACCCAGCCATGTGCTTTTATGTCATGAATTGTGATATCTTCAATTTCAGTAGAACCCTCACATAAAAAGAGATCATCATCCTGTATAAGGTTATTGTCGATTAATATGGATGCAACGAAAACTTTAAATGTTGATCCAGGTTCGAATGAATCGGTAATTGCCTTGTTTCTGATGGTATCATCTGAATATTTCTGGAAGTTATTAAGATCGTAGTCAGGCTTGTTTGCGAGTGCGAGTATCTCTCCTGTATTCGGATCCATAATAATGGCTGTTATTAGCTCCGCTTTTGTTTGCTCCCATGCCTTATCGAGCTCTTCTTCAACAACCTCCTGAATATATCTATCAATTGTCAGGACAACTGTATAACCTCTCCTGAAACTGGAATAATTTATTCCTTTACTGTCAACTCTTTTAGGGAGAAGTATTTTGTCAAATTGGTACTCAATACCTTCAAGTCCAATATTATCAATACCTGAAAACCCGATAATATGGGAAGCGAGATTATTAAAGGGGTAATACCTCCTGTATTCATTTTCTGTATATATGCCTTTTATATCAAGTTCCTCAATGCGTTTTGTATATTTCAAATCTACCTGTCTTTTTATCCATACAAAAGGCTTGTTTTTGTTAATGAGTTTTAAAATCTTTGAGTAACTCTCATCCAGAGTAGATGCGATTCTTTGAGCAGCCTCTTTTTTATTTTCTATTTCCCTTGGCCTCGCATATACAGAGTAGGTTTCAAGACTGAGAGCTAATTTTTCACCATTCCTATCTACTATGAATCCACGTTCCCGGTACTCAGGAATCCCGGGTGTGGAAGGAATAAGCTCTTTTTGAAAGAACATGAGCTTAGTGATTCTTATGACAAGAAAACTGAATATGAGTGCCGTAAGTATGAGGATAAAGGTAAATCTTTTGTTCAAAGTTTTTGTCATGAAGCATTATCGATTATGGAAGTCTATATTTCACGTTTCGGCCTAATCTGTAATCTAAATAACATTATTTATGATAAAAAAGGTGTATATTTTAGTATAATTTGGACTTGAAGGCCGCACACTATTTCGATAGTACCATTGATCTGTTATGGTCTTGACATCTATATTTTGAATGCATATATTTTAGCAATCTTTCAAACTCCGTCCGACTTTTAAACTTTAGACAGGCATGGATTTATGACTTTTCAAGAGATTATCTTTCATTTAAACTCGTTCTGGAGCAGCAAAGGTTCGGTTGTAGTTCAGCCTTACGATATTGAGGCAGGGGCAGGAACCTTTAATCCTGCGACTTTTTTAAGGGCCCTTGGTCCTGAGCCTTGGAATGTAGCCTATGTTGAACCTTCCAGGAGGCCTACAGATGGTAGATATGGGGAAAATCCTAACCGGCTTGCTCATTATTATCAGTACCAGGTGCTCATCAAACCATCTCCTGAAGATATTCAGGATATATATCTTGAAAGTGTAAGGACCCTTGGTATTGATTTTGGTAAACATGATATTAGATTTGTCCATGATGACTGGGAATCTCCAACATTGGGGGCTACTGGACTCGGCTGGGAGGTATGGATCGATGGCATGGAAATTACACAGTTTACCTACTTTCAGCAGGTAGGGGGAATTGAGCTTGACCCAATATCTGTAGAACTCACCTATGGCCTTGAGCGAATTGCAATGTTTCTTCAGAAAAAGGATGATGTGTTCGATATCCTCTGGAATAATGAGCTCACCTATGGGGATATTCGAAAGAGGGAAGAGTTCGAATTTTCTAAATACAATTTTGAATATGCCTCTGTTGAGAGGCACGTTAGATTATTCTGCGAATATGAAAATGAGGCCCGTTTATTAATTAAACATGGTCTCGTTCTGCCAGCATATGATATGGTAATCAAATGTTCTCATATCTTCAACATACTGGATGCCCGTGGTGCAGTCAGTGTAACAGAGAGGACTTCGTACATTCAACGTGTGAGGAGCCTGGCAAAGATCGTGGCTGAAGCGTATATAAGATCGAGAGAGGAGCTGGGATTCCCCCTTATTAAAAAAACTGATTTATCCAAAAAATAGGCATACCATTTAACTGTTCTCATGGGGATTTCTAATGAAAGAGAAGAGTGATTTAGTTGTGGAATTAGGTTTGGAAGAACTTCCTCATTCCTTTATTGCTGAGGCAATAGAGGAATTCAGTCAATACTTTATGGAATTCTTAAGAAAAGAGAGGATTGAATTTGGTAAAGTCAAAGAATATTCCACCCCTAGAAGGCTTGCCATTATAATTAATGATGTTAGATGTCGCCAGGAAGATTATAGAGAAGAGAAGAGAGGCCCATCATATGACAGAGCATTTTCAGCTGACGGTAAGCCTACAAAAGCCCTTCTTGGATTTTTAAAGAGTAACAGGATTGATATTAAAAATACGGTGGTAAAAGAATCTGGAGGTGGAAGGTACGTATTTCTTTTAAGAAAGATTAAGGGAAAGAATACACAACGACTTTTATCAGCTGTTTTGGATAAAACTATCGCTTCTATGAACTTTCCCAAATCGATGAGATGGGAGAGTTCCGGTCTCTTTTTTGCAAGGCCAATAAGATGGGTTTTACTTCTTTTTGGAAATGATACAGTACCATACAGGATAGCTGATATTGAGAGTTCGAGATATACATATGGCCATAGAGTATATGGAAATGAAAAGATACTATTACAGAATCCATCTGAGTATGAACAGAAATTATACGATGCTTCAGTAGTAGCAGATAGAGAGAGCAGGAGGGCTCTCATAAAAGATCAAATACATGAAATTATCGGTAAAAAAGGTTTGCAAGTCCCACAAGAGGCGGAAGTACTTTTTGATATAAATACCGATCTCACGGAGCTGCCACACTCTGTACTGTGCAAATTTGATGAATCTTTTCTTGATCTTCCTCCAGAGGTCTTGACATCAGAGATGATCGAGCATCAATACTACTTTCCTCTCATTAAAAAGAAAGATAATAAATTGTCCAGATTTTTTATTGTGGTTTCAAATATAGAGGATAATTCTGAGAGTGTGTATTGTTACCAGAGTGTACTGCACGCACGGTTAAATGATGGGAGGTTTTTTTATAATGAAGATAAGAAGAGGGATTTTTCAGGATATCAGGGTAAGCTGAAAAGAGTCACTTTCCATGAGAGGCTGGGGACCATGTATGAGAAGGTTGAGCGAATTACCAAGATCAGCGAAGTGATCTCTGAAATTTTATCGTTGGATAAAGCCACAAAGAAGAGAATAAATGATGTTGCCTCTATTTGTAAAAACGATCTTACAACACTAATGGTACACGAATTCCCAAATCTTCAGGGAATAATGGGATATTACTATTCGCTGGCTTATGGCTATTCTCATGATGTTGCTCTTGGAGTTAAGGAGCACTACTATCCGCGTTTTGCATCGGATATACTGCCATCGAAGATTGAAGGAGCTGTTGTTGGAATAGCAGATCGTCTGGATACTATCATCGGAATTTTTTCAATTGGAATAAAACCCAAGGGTTCAAAGGATCCTTTTGCCCTTAGGCGTAAAGTTCTCGCAATTATCAGGATAATCATTTCCTTAAAGATGAATTTCTCAATGCAGTCGTTAATAAGAAGATTGGGTCCTCTATATATTAAGAATGGGGAGACGACTCATGTTACTCATGATATTGATTCCTTTTTCAAAACCAGGATAAAAACGATATTCGCAGATATGGGATTTTCCTACGATGAGATTGATGCCTCCCTCGAAGGTGTTCTTGACGATATTTATGAAGCTTACAGGAGGGTCCAGGCACTTCATGATGTAAGGAAGAATAGAGATTTTGAAGATCTTCTTATCTCCTTTAAAAGAATGGGAAATATTATTAGAGATGAAAAAGATTTTTCGTTCAAAGAGGAACTTTTGCAGGAAAAGGAAGAAAAAGCACTATACAGATATTTTATAAGCATAAAGGACAGTATTTCCACAAACATAGAGGTAAAAAATTATCAGAAGGTCTATCAAATTCTATCCACCTTTAAACCCTCTGTTGATGATTTCTTTAATAATGTCCTTGTGATGGATGAAAATCTCACTCTAAGAGCAAATAGATTAGGCCTATTAAATGGAATTATTAATGTATTTTCCGATGTTATTGATTTTTCAAAGATTGTCTCTACTTCAGAGTAAGCCATTAATAGAGATTTTCTTGCCCTTAGCGCTTTTTTCACCTTGTTAAAAAAGCGCTAAACCCCATATATTGATATTGAAAGTATTTTGTAAAAAATGGGGGTTAGGGTAAAGAGATCTTTTCCCTATTGAGGTCAAAGGCCTTGATGTTGAGTGAATGCGACATAATCAAGAATGTGGTTTGTCCACATTAGATCTTTGTGTATTTAAAATTTTCGTAGAATGTGGTGATTATTGTTATTAAAATTAAGTTTTAAGCAAGAAAATTTTATTTATGGAGGTTAAACCGATGGGAAAAAGGAAGTATGTATACTTCTTTGGTGGTAGCAAGGCAGAAGGTAGTGCAGATATGAAAGAACTACTAGGCGGAAAAGGTGCAAACCTGGCTGAGATGACAAACCTGGGAATCCCTGTGCCTCCGGGCTTTACAATAAGCACTGAAGTGTGCGATATGTACTACAAAAATAATAACCAGTATCCGCAGGGATTGGAGGCAGAGGTAGAGGAAAATCTAAGAAAGCTTGAAAATCTTATGAAAAAAAAGCTCGGTGATCCGCAAAATCCACTCCTTGTTTCAGTGAGGTCTGGTGCAGCTGTCTCAATGCCAGGGATGATGGATACGGTTTTAAACCTCGGGACCAATGATAGAGCTGTGGCTGGTCTGGAAGAAATGACAAAGAATAAGAGGTTTGCATGGGATTCATACAGGCGTTTTATTCAGATGTTCGGTAATGTTGTAATGGGTGTCGAACATGAGGATTTCGAGAAGATCCTTGAAGCACAGAAGAAGAAAAAAGGGGTTAAGCTCGATACTGATTTAGGAGTAGAGGATCTTTTGGAGGTTGTTTCAAAGTATAAGACGCTTTACAGAGAGAAGACAGGTGAGGATTTTCCTCAAGATCCAAAAAAGCAGCTCTGGAAGTCGATTGATGCTGTTTTTGGTTCATGGAACAATGCGAGGGCAATCAAGTATAGAGAAATCCATGACATAAAAGGTCTTCTCGGTACAGCGGTTAATGTTCAAATCATGGTATTTGGAAATGCAGGGGATAGTTCCGGCACCGGGGTATGTTTCACAAGGGATCCAGCAACGGGAGATGATCATTTCTACGGTGAGTACCTCATGAATGCCCAGGGCGAAGATGTTGTAGCAGGAATTAGAACTCCTGAATCCCTCGATGATATGAAAAAAGAGATACCAGATAAATATAAACAGCTTTTCGATATCAGAAACAAGCTCGAAAGGCACTATAAAGATATGCAGGATATGGAGTTTACTATTGAGGAGGGTACGCTGTATATACTGCAGACAAGAACAGGTAAAAGAACGGCACATTCAGCCTTAAAGATTGCCGTTGATATGGAAAAGGAAGGATTAATTGATAAAGAGACAGCTATCATGAGAATCGCACCATCTCAGCTTAATCAGATTTTACACCCTATGATTGATCCTAAAGTAGATGTAGATGTTATTGCAAAAGGACTTCCAGCTTCTCCTGGTGCTGCTGTAGGAGAAATTGTTTTCACTGCACATAAGGCGGAGGAAGAGGCAACAAAGGGCAGGGATGTCATTCTGGTAAGAGTTGAGACATCTCCTGAGGATATAGGTGGCATGAATGTAGCAAGGGGGATTCTTACAGCTCGAGGTGGAATGACCTCTCATGCGGCTGTAGTTGCCCGTGGAATGGGAAAATGCTGTATCGCAGGTTGTTCTGAGGTGCACATCTTAAACGAATCTGAATGTGAAATCGCTGGAATACATTTTAATATTGGAGATTTTATTACCCTAAATGGAACAACAGGGGAGGTCATTAAGGGCAAGGTAGATCTCATTAAGCCTGAACCAACAGGGGATTTTGCAGAATTGATGAAATGGGCTGACGAGGTTAGAAAGCTTAAGGTAAGAACGAATGCTGATACACCTGCTGATGCAAAAAATGCCCGGAAACTTGGGGCAGAGGGGATCGGACTTTGCCGAACAGAACATATGTTTTTTGAAGGGAATAGAATAGATGCAGTTAGGGAGATGATCCTTTCAGAAGATGAGGCTGGAAGAAGGAGTGCACTCTCGAAACTTCTGCCCATGCAAAAGGGGGATTTTGAGGGGATTTTTGAGGCCATGGATGGTCTTCCAGTGACTATCAGGCTCCTCGATCCACCTCTTCATGAGTTTCTACCCCAAAAGGAAGAGGAGATAGCCACTCTTGCCAAGAGCATGGGGGTTCCACTCGAAAAGCTGAAGAAGAAGGTAGAATCTCTCAAAGAGTTTAATCCAATGCTCGGACATAGGGGGTGCAGGCTTGGAATCACCTTTCCTGAAATTTATGAAATGCAGGTGGAAGCGATATTCTCAGCAGCATGCAGTGTTCAGAAGAGAGGTGTAAAGGTTGAACCTGAGATAATGATCCCCCTAATTGGGACGGTAAAAGAACTCTCTATACTGAGAAAGCTAACAGAAAAGGTAGCTGAGAGGGTAATGAGAGAACAGAACGAGAAGGTGAAACATCTCATCGGTACAATGATTGAGATTCCCAGAGCTGCTCTGGTAGCTGATAAGATAGCAGAAGTCGCTGAGTTTTTCTCCTTTGGCACAAACGATCTCACTCAGATGACATTTGGCTATTCCCGTGATGATGCCGGAGTGTTCCTTCCTGATTATATTAGAGAGGGTATTTTGGAAAAAGATCCATTCCAGGTCCTTGATCAGGAGGGAGTTGGAGAGCTCGTGGATACTGGTATTAAGAGGGGGCGAAAAACTAGGAATAAGCTTAAAATCGGCATCTGTGGTGAACATGGAGGTGAACCAGCTTCGATTGAGTTCTGCCACAGGGTTGGAATGAACTATGTGAGCTGTTCTCCTTTTAGAGTCCCCATTGCAAGACTTGCAGCAGCACATGCTTCTATAAAGGAAAAATTGAAATAAACTAACAGGCTATTATGTCTGTTGTAAAAGGAAAATAATCGAGGCCTTTCTTCAGGATTTATAACATATAATTTCTTGATAATTGGTTAAAATGTTATTAAACTTAAACGTAAAATTATGATGTAATATTGTTGGGGGTGGAGAATGTCTGTCAAGATTGCTATTAACGGCTTCGGAAGAATAGGAAGAAATGTTTTCAGAATTGCAGAAAAGAGGGATGATATTGAAATCATTGCAGTAAACGATATGTTTTTGCCGGATCAACTCGCGCATCTTCTGAAATATGATTCAATTTATGGAAGATTTGATGGAGTTATCAAAGTTACTGATGAAGGTTTTACAGTAAATGGTAACAGTATTAAGGTTCTTAAGGAGAAAGATCCCTCAAAGCTTCCCTGGAAGGGGCTTGGAGTAGACCTTGTTATTGAATCAACAGGAGTATTCAGAAAAAGAGACCAGATAGCGATGCACCTTCAGGCAGGAGCTAAGAAGGTTATTTTAACTGTACCAGCAAAAGATGAGATCGATAGAACGATTGTCCTCGGTGTGAACAATGATATGCTAAAACCGGAGGATAAGATTGTTTCTAATGCATCCTGTACAACAAACTGCCTCGCTCCTGTTGCAAAGGTATTGCATGATAGTTTCACGATCCTTAGGGGTTTGATGACAACTGTGCATGCATACACCAATGACCAGAGGATCCTTGATCTAGCTCACAGTGATTTTCGACGTGCCCGGTCCGCTGCAACCAATATCGTTCCAACAACAACAGGTGCTGCAAAGGCAATAGGGAAGGTTATACCTGAGCTTAGTGGAAAGCTTGATGGCATGGCTATGAGGGTTCCTGTTCCTGTTGGCTCGATTGTGGACCTGGTAGTTGAAGTGGGAAAAGATGTCACAAAGGATTCAGTAAATGAAGCAATCCATCAGGCTTCATCAGGACCAATGAAAGGGATTTTGGAATACTGTTCAGATCCCATTGTTTCTTCAGATGTTATTAATAATCCACATTCATCGATCTTTGATTCCCTTTTAACAATGGTTATTGATAAGCGTATTGTGAAGGTTGTATCCTGGTACGATAATGAGTGGGGATACTCGAACAGAGTGGTGGATCTAATAGAAAAACTTTTCTAAAGCGGGAGAAAATTACATGATCAATAAGAAGAATATAGGAGATATCGATTTACAGGGGAAAAAAGTTATCATGAGGGTGGATTTCAATGTACCCATCGATAATGAGGGAAGGATTACTGATGATACGCGTATTAATGCGGCACTTCCCAGTATAAGGTATGTTTTGGAGCGAAATACAAAACTAATTCTTATGAGTCATATGGGAAGACCAAAGGGGCAGGTAGAGGAGGGACTCAGACTTGCACCTGTAGGTAAAAGGCTCTCAGGACTCCTTGGTAAAGAGGTTATTATATGTAAAGATTGTATCGGTGAGGAAACAGGTAAAATTATCTCAGGGATGCAAACGGGCGATATTGCACTTTTAGAGAATCTGCGCTTCCATAAAGAGGAAGAGACGAATGACCCTGAGTTTGCTAAAGATCTGGCCAGCTACGCAGATATCTACGTGAACGACGCCTTTGGTACTGCTCATAGGGCCCATGCATCGACAGAGGGAATTACCAAGTACCTTCCTGCCTATGCCGGATTTCTCATGGAAAAGGAGATCAATTTTTTAGGAAAACTTCTATATCAGCCCGAGCACCCTTATATTGCAATAATTGGTGGTGCAAAGGTTTCGACAAAAATAGGGGTTCTTCAAAGGCTTATTGAAAGGGTAAATGTCCTGATTATTGGTGGGGGGATGAGCTATACCTTTCTTAAGGCCAAAGGATTTGAGGTTGGAAACTCGCTTGTTGAAACTGATAAGGTGAGCCTTGCTTTTGATCTCATTAACAAGGCTGATGAGAATGGAATAAAGCTGCTCTTACCTTTAGATCATATAGTTGCTGATAAGATAGATGAAGGTGCAAAAAGCAGAACTGTTGATACAAATGCTATCCCCTCCCAGATGATAGGAGTGGATATTGGTCCGAAATCGATCAGAGCATTTAAGAAAGAGATAAAACATGGAAGGACGATTCTATGGAACGGTCCGATGGGTGTGTTCGAAATTGATAGATTTTCAAAGGGTACAAATCAGATTGCAAAGGCCCTTGCCTCATCAAGAGGCAAAACGGTAATAGGAGGGGGAGATTCTGTAGCTGCTGTAAACAGAGCAGGTTTAGCTGATAAGATAACCCATGTTTCAACTGGTGGCGGTGCATCATTAGAGTTTCTAGAAGGAAAGGAGCTACCAGGGGTTATGGCATTGACAGATAGATGAATTTGGATCTTACCAGTAGCATTTTCAAGACTAACTATATTTACCTGGAATAATTTGATGAGGAAACCCTTTATTGCAGGCAACTGGAAGATGTTTTTAAACAATAGCAGTGCTCTTGAGCTCACAAGCGCCCTCGTTCAGGGTACACGGAATGCTGCTGACAGAGATGTTTTAATATGCCCTGCATTTCCACTTTTGAGCGCTGTTGCAAAAGAGATTGAGGGGAGCAACATCTTTTTAGGTGCCCAGAACATCTATTATGAAAAAGAGGGTGCTTTTACAGGTGAAGTTTCGGCGGATATGCTTTTATCTATTCCATGTCAATACGTTATTCTGGGACATAGTGAAAGAAGGCATATTTTTCAAGAGAGTAATGAACTTATCAGAAAGAAAATGTTCTTTGCATTACAGGAAGGATTAAAGGCAATCCTCTGCGTTGGTGAACTTTTGGAAGAAAGAGAGACTCAAAAAACTCAGGATGTCATAAAGGATCAGATAGTAACCGGGCTACGCGATGTGAGCAAACAAAAGATTCATGATGTTATTATTGCCTACGAACCTGTCTGGGCAATAGGAACAGGAAAAACAGCAACTCCGGAAGATGCAGATAGTGTCCAATCATTTATAAGAAAGACTATTGCTCAAATATATGATGATAGTACTGCTCGAGAATTGAGAATTTTATACGGAGGCTCTGTAAAACCAGACAACATTGATGGCTTGATGGCCAGGGATAATATTGATGGAGTCCTTGTAGGAGGGGCATCTCTCAAAGCGGACTCTTTTTTAAGGATTGTCAAGTTTAAAAGCTGATCTTGTTATTTTGCAAATATTAGATAAAAAGGCGATCTTTATGATAGTAGCGTTAACTGCTGTCTTCTTTTTGGTGGCCGTACTGCTGATTATTATAGTTTTAATACAGCCAGGAAGTAGCGGCGGAATAGGTTTCTTGGGTGGTGGAAGCCAGTCAGCCTTCGGCACGAAAACAGGGAATGTATTAACAAAGTTTACAACTCTTCTTGCCGCACTGTTCCTCATTGTGTGTTTTGTTCTGGGCTATCTAAATTCGAGACAGGCTAGGGTTCAAACAAAAGAGATGCTCGATATAAAGGAAACGTTGCAGGAGATACCAGAGGAAGAGAAATCAGAGAAGGCGTATGGTGAGGATATAGGTGTAGATGTATCTGATAAAGGTCAGTAATTGGTAAGTGACTTCAAAGGTGCAACTATCTCTCCGGAACTGAAACTACCCTTATCAGTAACTAGATATCCACTTTTTTCATCTAATTCAAGAATTTTTACCTGCATATCTTTCTTTGAATTCGAAAAGATAACTACACGATCTTTGAAGATAAGACGTTGCCAGCATCTATTTCTAAATACAGAAAATCCATCTTTTAAGAAAGTTATATAATCTTTTTCCAGTGTTTCAACTATCTCTGTCAGAATTAATGCCCTGTCAAGTTTAAAGCCAACTACTTCATTTAAGGAAGTTGCTGTACTCTTTAAACATTCAGGTATCTCATTATTCACATTTATTCCGATTCCTAAAATCATATAGTGAACAGTATCAAATTCTGTTGACATCTCAATGAGTATACCTCCAATCTTTCTACTCTTTATCCAGATATCGTTAGGCCATTTAATGCCAGTGTCAATACCATACAGTGATTGCAAAGCGGAAGCTACGCTATTTGAAAATACAAGCGACAAAGGCAGTATATGTTGTGGCTGCAGTCCGGGTTTTAAAATTAACGAGAACCAGATTCCTCCACTTGGACTTTCCCATTTACGTTCAAATCTACCATAACCTTTTGATTGTTTATCAGAAATAAAGATCTCTCCTTCTTTGGCGCCCTTTAGCAATCTCCTTTTGGCAAACTCCTGGGTTGATGACACTGTAGCTTTAAAAAAGATCTTATGACCAAAATTTTTGGTTTTCAGGTTGTATTCAAGCCACTCTGGCCTCATAACATCAAATGCAGATTCCAATTGATAGCCTCTATTTTTGGTTTCTTTTAACACAATGCCCATTTTTCGAAAACTTCGTAATCCTTTTCGTATTGCGGATCTTTTTAAGCCGATTTGCTTTTCCAGCTCATATTCCGATAAAAAACGAGCCTTCGATTTATTTAAAACCTCTATTAATCTTTTATTGACAGTCTTCTTGTCCACCGAATCTTCCTGATTACGGATTTTTATAGGTAAGCTTTTTTTGGTTCTGAGACTCTACCGATCGTTATATTAACCTCCTCCAATATAAGACCGGTAAATCGTTCAATGTTTTCCAGAATATAGCGCTGAAGTTTGTGGATCGCTCCTGCTATCTGAGTACCGTAGGGGATATCAAGTATTACCTCAAGGTTGTATCGGTACCTATCCTCTTTTACTATGATTTTTTTAACCTTCAGGCTTGTATCGAACTCATTTACACAATGTACAACCATCTGGCTTAGGGAGTTCTCAGAAATGGTAACCCTTCCCCTTTTACTGTATTCAGGTCTGACCACGGTCTTTTCAAAAACATTCCGGTTCCTATTTATCCTGAGACTCCTCCTGAAGAGTATCTTTACTGTCTCAAAAAAGATATGTGGGTAATTTCTTTTTACTTCGATTGAAGGTACAGGGATTATATGCTTGCCCTCATCATTTCTGGCCCTCCTGGCAATCTCAATCTCATCTTCAGTTGCCACATCATCGATATTAATGATCTTGTGTGGATTGGGAAGATCCAGTGTTTGAGTTATCCTTTTTACCATCCTTAAAGAGGTTCCAATCAGGAGAATCCTTTTGAAGTGTTCGCTATTAAGTACGTTTCTAACTTCCTGAGCATGATCGGGATCAATAAAGAGGGCAGTTTTGGTTGCTGTTAATCTAACCTTTTCTTTTTTTGCTGATTTTCCTGCAAGTATCTTCTGATCCCTTATTATAAGGCCGTCGTCAATGATCAACTCAATTCCATATTTCTGAGAAATGAGCTGGGCCCTAAAGCTCTTCCCCGTACCGCTTTTACCAATGAGGGCAAAAACCTGAACCCCTTTGATAACCCAGATAAGATGATGAAGACCTCTTTTCAGATTTAACATACTGTTTCCCGGTAAGGTAGAATTCGATTTTTATAAGGGTTAGGATCAATGAAGATACGATAATTTCAAGTTCCTGAATAGTCAATCGAAATAAGGAGTACTGAAGAATTGGTTATCAATGATTTCAATACCAGTTTCAAAATCTTTTTTACCTTGAAGAGGGTTCATAATTTTCCTTAAAGTTATTTTGTAATATAAAATTATAGATTATCGAATCTAGGTCAATAAGAAGACCCCTAGCTTTAATTATTAGCAATTCTGAAATAAATAAAATAGTTGTTAGTTTATGTATAATGAACCATTATTAACTAAATAGATTTTTTGGATAAATAAAGGAAGGAGACAAAATGAAAAAACTTCATATTAAAAAAGTTTTTATATTTATAGGTATAACCTATTTTTTCAGTTGGACAATAGCCATTCTCTTTTATGCATTTGGTGGTAAATGGAATACTCCTGCTTCGTTTATAATGGCTGTTATATATATGTTTATACCTATGTTGGTTACTATCCTGGTTCATAAAGGTATATATAAAGAGCCATTAAAAATATTAAATATTTCACTTAGAATAAATCGATGGTTTTTTATAGCCTGGTTAATTCCACCTGCTATTGCATTTGCCACTATTGGCGTAAGTCTTGCCTTTCGGGGAGTCACATACTCACCTGAAATGGCAGGACTTTATGAAAGATTCAAATCATTACTTACACCAGAACAATTACAGGAGATGGAAAGCCAGGCATCTGTTTTACCCATTCATCCATTCTGGATTAGCCTATTACAGGGACTTATAGCCGGTATAACAGTTAACGCAGTCGCCGGTTTCGGTGAGGAATTGGGCTGGAGAGGGTTACTCCAAAAGGAACTTTGTAATATGGGATTCTTTAAATCTTCTACTATTATAGGTTTTATCTGGGGATTATGGCATGCTCCCATTGTTCTTCAGGGACTTAACTATCCAGAGCATCCTGTGGCAGGTTTGTTTATGATGATATTATGGTGTATCCTGCTTTCACCAATCTTTAGCTATGTAAGATTAAGAGGTAAATCGGTTATTGCTGCAGCAATTATTCACGGCTCTCTGAATGGTAATACAGGGTTGGCAATCATGATAGTAAAGGGTGGTAACGATCTGATCATCGGGGTTACAGGTCTTGCTGGGTTTATAGTACTAATTTTTGTAAACATTGTTTTATTCCTCTACGATCGATTTATTACCAAAGAATCTGTTATTATGGAGCCGATCTGATGAAGGTCATTGATTTGGACGATGAATATAAACAGTCATATTTTCTTTGTCTTGAAGATTGGTCTGTAGAGATGAAGGAAGCGGGTAATCATAAAGAGATCTGGTATAATAAAATGAAAGAACAAGGCCTTGGAGTAAAACTGGCCCGGGATGATAATGGAAATATCGGTGCAATGATACAGAACCTGGAGAGGTCACAGTCAACGCATTCATCAATGGATGGGGTGTCCTGCCCAGAATATGACTTTTGAGAGAGCAAAGAGGGCAGCCTTGGAATTTGGTGATAAGGTAATATTTAAAGAATTTGATACATCTGATAGAGATGTGTTATTAGATTGGGGCATTGTTAATGCCTTGTTTGTGGATGAAAAGGATGTCAGGACTGGGCCATAACCTTCATACGAAACAATAAGGAAAATTATAGAGAAGAGGGTAAGGAGGTTATAATTAAGTCATTCTCTGATAGGGATGGAGGTAAAAATGCAAACAGGAGATCTTTATGAAGAGAAGATACTCTCAAAATGGAAGATCGGTACATTTGCCCTGATTACAGCTGTACTCCTTTTTTTACTGCTCTATCAGCTTCTATCAGGGCCAATTGGTAAACATCCAGCTCCGAACTGGTTTTTTCTTTTTATGTTTCTTCTGTTTTTTTGTTTGACGATTAATTTTTCAAGACTTTCTATCAGAATAACATCGAGATATATCTCTGTCCGTTATGGAATTTTTAAGCGGCAGGTTCTTTTGGAAAATATTGAAGACTGTTATCTGGACAGAGGTTTAGCGTTTAGATATGGTGGCTGGGGTATACGGCTGGCAAAGGTAAAGGGAAAATGGAGATTAGTTTACAACATTATGGGTATACCTCTTGTTGTACTTTTATTGAAGAAGGGGAAACTCAGGGAATTTCTGTTTGCAACCAAAAATCATGACAATGTAATAGAGATGATCAGAAAAGGGTCAGGTATAATTTAATTTAAATATATTTTGTATCTGCGACACAATGATAAAATTTAAGCAATATATACTAACATTTATCATTAAGGCTATACAGAAATTAGGCCCTCACAAGGTAAGGGTTTCAGGAAAGAGCTACATCATTTCAGAAGGGGTGTTCAACCCCAAATTCTATATTACAAGCACCTTCATGGCACAAAACATACATACAACCCCCAAAGATGAGGTGCTGGATATGGGCACAGGTTCTGGCATCCAGGCAATTGCTGCTGGCCAGGTGGCCCGCAGAGTCGTAGCCACAGATATTAATCCAGAGGCTGTTCGATGTGCAAGGGAAAATATCAGGAGGAATGGGCTTACGCATCGTATTTCAGTACTTCATGGAGATCTTTTTTCATCCATACCGGCTGGGTCTCTTTTTGATATTATTCTGTTTACACCTCCATATATGGAAGGTAGGCTAAAAAAAGACTTTGACCATGCTCTGTACGATCCTGGAAAATCAACGGTTAGCAGATTTTTCTCTGAAGCAAAGTATTATCTTAAACCAGATGGCTATGTTCAGATGGTTTATTCTTCGGTTGCAGAACCTGAATATGTTCTAGCTAAAGCGAATGAGCTTGGCTGGAGGTACGGTGTTATAGCCCGAAAGAGAGTATTATTTGAGACCTTTTTTATTTATAAACTGGATTTAAAAATTGATTAATGATCAAAAGCTTTGAGAATTGATATGAAACGAAACGTTCGATTTTTATTTCTGGCTTCGTTCTCTATATTGCTTTTATATTATCCCTTTACTTTAGCTGTGGACGATATTGTATGGGATGAATCCTTTTATGAAAAATTTACAGCTGATAAATTTAAAACCTATGAACCATCGAATCAGCAAATTGATTTTAAGAATATCAATTATCCCCTTTTGAATGCAGCAATATTCTATGAAACAAATCGCATGAGGATTAAGTACAATAGAGAACCGTTTTTGTATTCCAGAGCTCTGGAAAAAGCAGCATTTCTTCATTCAAAGGATATGGTGGAGCGAGATTTTTTCGGTCATGAAAATCCCTTTGATGAAGAAAAGCAGACTCCATCACAAAGAATGGCGCTATGTGGGATTAAAGAAGGATATCGGGCAGAAAATGTGGCTATCGTTTTCGGGATTCAATATCAACCTGGCTCTGCGCTTATACCTCCCGAGGATGAATCTAAGACCTTCAGGGATTTTAATACAGGTGAGATAATTAATAATCATACCTATATCAGTTTTGGCGAAGCAGTTGTTGGAGGCTTTATGCAATCCACGGATCATCGTGCAAATATACTGGATAAAAATCTTCGATATCTTGGTTGTGGAGCCTATTACTATGAGAACATAACATTTTACAGTATGGATCAATTCAAAGTTACTCAGAATTTTGCATCAGAGGTTCCGGAATAACATCTGTTTTTTACTATTGTTGACTATTTTTGCAAGTTATTGATACTCATCCCAGCTCTTGATCTGTAGGTCATCGAGGGATTTGAGGGAGATAGCTTCAACAAAACGACGGGCCAGCTGGAGATTGGTAATGAGCGGAACAGAAAAATCTACAGCACTGCGTCTGATAATGTAGTCGTTTGTTAGCTCCTCCTCCTGGTAGTTCTTTGGGATGTTGATCACAAGATCGATTTTTCCTTCACGGATATAGTCTACTGTGTTTGGGCTCTTTTCCTCAAGTGGCCAGTGAAGCATCGTTGCCTCTATGCCATTGGCACGCATGAAATCGGCTGTACCTTTCGTGGCATAGAGGTTCAAACCAAGCTCTTTGAGTACTCTTGCACTGGCTAAAAAATCAGCCTTGCTCTCTATGGGCCCTGTGGAAAGAAGGATATTTTTCTCAGGAATCCTGAAGCCCACGGATAATAGGGATTTAAGAAAGGCCTCTTCAAAATCGTCGCCCAAACAGGCAACTTCACCCGTGGAGGCCATCTCTACTCCTAATGTTGGATCTGCCCCTTCAAGCCGGGTAAAGGAGAATTGAGGGGCCTTTACCCCTACATATTCCAATTCGAAAACCGATCTGTCCATTCTGTCAATAGGGTGCCCCATGATGATCCTGGTAGCTAGATCAATAAAATTCACCTTAAATATCTTTGATGCAAAGGGAAAACTACGAGATGCCCGCAGGTTACATTCAATAACTTTCACATCATTACCTTTGGCAACAAACTGAATATTGAATGGTCCATTGATATTAAGCGCCTTTATAATCTTTCGGGTTATCTTCTTAATACGGCGAGTGGTCTCAAGATATGTGCGCTGTGGTGGTAGCACCATTGTAGCATCTCCGGAATGAACCCCTGCAAACTCCACATGCTCGGATATAGCGTCAGCTACCAGTTCTCCCTGGCTTGCTACTCCATCTATCTCTATCTCCTTTGCATTCTCTATGAATTTGCTGATCACGATTGTATAATTCTGGGAGATTTGGGATGCCTTCCCCAGGTATTTCTCAAGCTCTGTTTCGTTAGAAGCAACACTCATGGCAGCTCCGCTCAATACATAGGAGGGACGCACAAGAACTGGATAACCTGATCTATTAGCGAACTCTTTTGCTTCAGCAAGGGAGATCAGCTCATTCCACTCTGGCTGGTCTATATCAAGCTCTTCAAGAAGCTTTGAGAATTTATGGCGATCCTCAGCATTATCGATACTTAGGGGAGAGGTTCCTAATATCTTAATCCCTGCCTCATGCAACCTCATGGCAAGATTATTGGGTATCTGCCCGCCCATGGAGATAATAATACCCTCTGGGCTCTCCTTCTCATAGATATCACATACAGCCTCAAATCCAAGCTCGTCAAAGTAGAGCCTATCGCATTCATCGTAATCTGTGCTCACAGTTTCAGGGTTGTAATTAATCATGATGGTGTGGTACCCGAGTTTCCTTAAGGTTTGCACAGCATTAACACAACACCAGTCAAATTCCACAGAACTGCCTATACGATACGCTCCAGATCCGAGTACAATAACCGATTTCTTTTTCCCGAAAGAGATATCATCTTCTTTCCCATTGTAGGTCAGATATAGATAGTTAGTCTGGGCCGGATATTCCGCTCCTAATGTATCGATCTGTTTAATGCTTGGAATTATACCGTAGTTCTTCCTAAGCGCTCGCAGCTCATGTTCACTATAACCCAAGAGTTTTCCGATTTGTACATCAGAAAACCCTGCCTGTTTCGCTTCCAGTAAAAGCTCTCCTGAGCACTGATGCCCTACAAAACGGCGTAACTTACCCTCTATTTCAACTATATTTTTTATCTTGTATAGAAACCATCTGTCGATATGAGATAGCTGATGGATCTGTTCTATTGAATACCCATGTTTGATTGCTTGAGGAATGGCAAAGATACGCAGGTCAGTAGGCTGGCTCAGTTCTTCTTTCAGATCAATAAAGTTGAAATATTCATTGCAGGCAAGACCCTCAACCCCGATCTCAAGCATACGTAGGGCCTTTTGCAATGCCTCTTCAAACTTTCTTCCAATGGCCATTACTTCACCTACAGATTTCATTCCGGATCCGATCTTATTCGAAACCATTCTGAACTTCTTAAGATCCCAGCGAGGAATCTTGACAACCACATAGTCGAGTGCTGGTTCAAAGCAAGCTTTGGTAACTTTTGTTATTGAATTTTCAAGCTCTGTAAGACTGTATCCCAGTGCCAATTTAGCAGCAATGGATGCCAATGGATAGCCGGTTGCTTTCGATGCTAAAGCTGAGCTTCGTGAGAGCCGGGCGTTAATCTCGATAATACGATAATCCTCGGAATTTGGATCTAAAGCAAACTGGATGTTACATTCACCAACAATACCTATATGCCTTACCGCCTGAATAGCTACATGACGTAGAAGATGGTATTCCCCATTGGAAAGAGTCTGGCTGGGTGCAACAACAATACTTTCTCCTGTATGGATACCCATTGGATCAATGTTCTCCATATTGCATACTGTAATGCAGTTATCGAACTGGTCCCTCACCACCTCATATTCAATCTCCTTCCATCCTTCTAAATATTCTTCAACCAGGATCTGGTGAGTATAGGTAAAAGCCTTTTTTGCTAATTCCGCGGCTTCCTTCCCATTGAAACAAATTCCTGACCCAAGTCCACCCAAAGCGTAGGCAATACGCAATATAACCGGATAGCCGATTTTTTCTGCCACCTGTATTGTCTCTTCAGGCGTTGTAACTGCTCTGCTTATTGGGACCTTCAGATTTATCTCTGTAAGCTTTTTAACAAAGAATTCTCTATCCTCTGTGGCCTGGATGGCCTGAATTGGAGTGCCCAGAATACGTACGCGGTATCTGTTGAAGACATCATTCTTTAGCAGCTCTATCCCGCAGTTGAGTGCTGTTTGCCCTCCAAAGCTCAGAAGTGCGCCATCCGGCCGCTCTTTCTGTATGATCTTCTCCACAAAATATGCATTAACGGGGAGAAAGTATACCTGATCCGCCAAATAATCAGAGGTCTGAATTGTGGCTATATTGGGATTTATCAAAACAGTGTAGATCCCTTCTTCTTTGAGAGCCTTTATAGCCTGACTACCAGAGTAGTCAAATTCACCTGCTTCTCCTATTTTTAGAGCCGAACTTCCGAAGATAATTACTTTCTTGGGTTTGATATTCATTTTAACATCTCCAAAAATCGATCAAATAGAAAAGATGTATCCACTGGTCCAGGTGTTGCTTCCGGGTGGAACTGGACGCTCATAAAAGGTTTTGAAAGATGACGAATTCCTTCATTTGTTCCATCGTTGGCATTGATGAACCAGGGTTCCCATCCTTCTGGAAGGGTGCGTGTATCAACTGCATAGCCATGGTTCTGGGAAGTAATATAGCACCTATTTGTCCCAATCTCGATGCAGGGCTGGTTCTGACTGCGATGTCCGAATTTAAGCTTATAGGTGTCCCCTCCTGCAGCGAGCCCCAAGATCTGATTTCCAAGACAGATTCCCAGTATTGGAAGCTTTCTCCCTATAGCTTTCCTTACAATCTCTATAGTCTTGCCGCATTGCTTGGGATCACCAGGCCCATTTGAGAGAACGATGCCACTGAAATCTTCTTCTGTAAAGTCGTAGTCCCAGGGAACCCTTGTGACGCTGATATTTCTATCCAGCAAACTGCGAATGATATTATTCTTGCAACCACAATCTATAACTACAACCTTTGTTTTTCCCTTAGGATAAATAAAAGGTTTATCGATGCTCACCTGAGAGACAAGATTATCCTTGTTGGGATCGTAAAATGGTATTTCTTCATTAGAAATAAGTATTTTGCCTAGCATAGTACCGCACTCACGAAGCTGTTTTGTTAACATCCGTGTATCAATTCCAAAAAGTGCTGGCACCCTGTGCTCTTCTAACCAGTCCGAAAAGCTTATGACAGAATCCCAATGGCTATAGTTAAACGAGTATTCTGAAACCAGGAGGCCATCAATATGTATCCTATTAGATTCAAATGGTGTAACAAGGCCACTCACTGTAGTAGCTTTTGGTACTCCGTAATTACCGATAAGTGGATATGTGAGTACCAAAAGCTGCCCTTTATAAGAGGGGTCTGTCAAAGATTCTGGATAGCCGACCATCCCTGTATTGAATACTACTTCGCCAGAAGTTGCTCCTGTAAATCCAAAAGAATATCCTTCGAAAGTTGAGCCGTCTTCAAGTAAAAGTTTTGCTTTTAACTTTTCTTCCATATTAATTTTTGATCCTGTAATAGGCGAGCTAATAGGAAAGAATAATTTTTGAGAAACAATAATTTTAAATTATGAAAATGTCAAGAAAAGGCACAACTATTTTAAAGAAGGATGAAGTAAGATGTATACTAAATAGTGTAAAAGCCTCTTACATATGCCTATAACCCGTATTTCTTACAAATTAAATATATTCTTATATCGACGGGTTTTAGCGGTTTTCTCACTTCTAACTGCATTCTGTGCTTAGTATTGTTATGTATTGCTATATCTTTAGGAAAATTTTCTGTCTTTCGATTTGTGAGAAAACCGCACTAACCCGTATTTCTTACAAATAACAATGGCTTTTATTAGCTTAAAGCTTTCTCGGCCTGGTAAGAGATTTACATTCCGCTGCCGGAATTCTCATGTCCATCTCTGTACCAAAATCCTGATGGTCCAGATATTCTCCTGCTCCTCCGGCAACCCTTCCAAGGGCAAAGGCAATTAAGGGAATATCTATTGCTCTACCCAGTGTCATCTGCTTATCCCTGATCTTTTGCCAGCAAATACCTAGCCAGATGCAGGCTATTGCAGCATCGAGGTTTACTGCAAGTACCTTTTTTGTGCAGCCATTATCCTTAAGTGCCTGGACAAGGTGATGATAGAAGTCAAGAAAGATATTTGTTTTTCCTGCCTCTTTGATATATCTGTATATTACCTGTTCCCTTGGATCGTAGTTTACCATCTCGTTACGAAAAACAGGATGTCCAAGACATGGGATTCGTTCGTACTCAACGCCAGCCTCTTTGGCCTGTTGCTTCTTCTTTTTGAAATCAGAAGCAGCTTTAAGAGCAATCTTCTTTATATCGGGAAATTCCTTGTAGGGGTCCTCAATATCAAGTTGTCCAAAACTATCCAGCAGAAACTTTATAGCCTTTGATCCATTCCCTCCGTGAATTAGGCCTATTGTTGCCAGTGTAGCAATCATCGCTGTATTTGGGTTATTACCTGCCGATGTTGAGAGCTTAGCCCCCTGGGCTGAGATGGTACCTGGCCCATTTGTAAGAGATGCAATGAGGGTCATTTCAGCTAACCTTTCTTCAAATTCATTTCTGGGAAGTTCGCCAGTCCAGTAAAGTATTAATGCTGATGTCAGTGACTTTGTTTTCATAAGTTCCATCAGAGAATAGCCGTAAACACGGGGTGTGGCTCCATCGTTAGAACTTGCATGAGAAGCACTCCGCATTGGCTGGCGTATCATTCCCTTAAGAAAGGTTTCCATCTGTTCATTAAACTGCGAGTTATAGGGTTCAGGAATGGTTCCCTGGGCAAGAGAAAGTTCTGCCGGGAGGTACTTTCCCAGCTCTCCCAGGTTTACAAACCAGGGATTCAATCGAATCGGTTTTGTACTTGAGAAATCCTTCTCTATTCCAAGTGTATGAGCAATGAGAGTAACTGCCCTGGGGATATGATGAAGGACATTAACACGAATACCGCGTGAAACGGCATTGGCAAGATCGGATGATTTCCTGTAATGTTTTTCTATTTTAAATGGATCAATTCCAAAGTAAGTATCAAAGGCTTCTTTTTTTGCTTTTGCTGAAGATTTACTATCTTCAACTACTGCACCGGCGTGCCCGAGAGAGATACTATATTTTTCAGCAATTTCACCTGCTACATAAACCACAATTGGCTTTGAAAATCCATTCTTATTCATCAATTCTATAGCATCATGCTCGTAAGTGCCGCCAGGTTCAATATATAGCACAATTAGTTTTGTTTTTTCATCCTTCTCTGAAAGAGTTAGAAAATCTTTTAAGGGGAAAAGGATAAGCTTGTCCTTTCCTGTGGGTAGTCCAAAGGAAGTCCCCATACCTGCTGCGAGAATATAACTCGATATGGTGTTTACCATATTACCCGAGTTTGAGATTATAGTTACAGAGCCCGGTTTAAATGTCTCTTCTGGATTATCTCCACCAACAGAACCTATTCTTACTCTATCATGAGTATTAATAATCCCTAGTGTATTACAGCCAATTACATCAATATTTTCCTGACTGCAGATCTGATAGATCTTGGCAGTTACCTCTATTGAGACATTTTCTGTTACTATGAAGATTGTCTCAACGATATTTTCATCATACTTGACAATCTCCTTCACTTCTCCATAGACTGCTTCTGGTGGGGAGTAAATTAATATCTTATTGGGATGTCGTTCAGGTGGGATCAGACGGAGTAGTTCCTCAAAGGTAGCGAAAACAGGAATTGTTCCCTTCGGAGTTTCTATTTTTTGACCTCCCTTTCCCAAAGCCCAGCCGCCTATAATGTTCTCGCAGTAGTTCTGGCTTATGAGAGATACAACACGGGCCTCCCTGCCAGTGATATTGGAAACAGCAACCCTATCCCCCTTTTTTAACAGATCAGATAGCGTTTTTGCCCTCATTTTTTTTCTCCTTCAGACTCAGGTCGGCATTAACAAGCCTTGCAGCATACTCGGCAACCATTGTTACAGGGGTATCCGGTCCAAAAATGATATATGGCAGTTTGAGGTATTCAAGAGTCTGCTTCATGGCCAGTATTCCCTTAACGAGTTTCGGTCCACCGCGACCGATTACTACCGGAATATTGATTGGTCCATTCTCCTCTACATAACTTAGAAGTGCATCAGCTACCGACTGGAAAGTTACATCGATAAATGTATTGTTGGCCTTTCCACCAAGGATGAGGAGAAGTTTTGCACGGGCAAGTCTATGATTAAAACATATCTTAGCCGTACCCAGCATACGCTCATATGGGGGGTTTCCGCCGAAATCGGAAAGAAACATAGGACTTCCAAAAGCTGACTCAAGTGTTTCAGTAATAATTGTTGAAGCACCACCACCAAAAAGAATTGGAAGTATCTTAGAACCACCGAGGTCT
Source organism: uncultured Spirochaetota bacterium (assembly GCA_964424795.1). Taxonomy (GTDB): domain Bacteria; phylum Spirochaetota; class B62-G9; order B62-G9; family DRHN01; genus CAYRKG01. Next base: position 14,787 of record CAYRKG010000037.1, on the reverse strand, counting down.
GAGACATGGGCTTGTCCCTGATGACTTTTTGCATTCCATTCATTCATCTCTTCTACAAAGTCTGAAAAGCTCTCGGGATATTCAGGAAAAATTACTCCAGGGACCTTTGATTTATAGTTTGACTCATCGATTAGAGCCTTAAAGTCACAGGCATATGGTCTATTATCTGGAGTTATCCTCCATGGATTGATCTCCGCACTTTCCAATCCTGTTGAGATGAAGAGATCCCAAAATGATACCATAGTCCTTGATAAAATACTGATCAGAGATTTTGGACAACCAAGCTTTGCAAGCACTTCACTGGCCTGATAGGCATCAAGCCCGCGGTAGATATCGATTGGGATTGTTATTTTTTTATCAGCAGGTATATCTTCAATGTCCACTCCTCCTTCCAGGGATACTGTAAATGATGGACCAAGAAAGCTGGAGTTATAGGTGATAGCAGTATATATCTCCAGCTGAGAGGGAATGTTCTCCTCGAGGTATGCAGTGCGTGGCATTTTCCCATTTATCTCGAAGCTTGATATTCGTTTGATCTCCCTCAATGCCTCCTGGATATTTTTTACCAGTACAACAGCGCCTGCCTTTCCTCTCTCTCCAGACATCACGTCCGGTTTTACTAAGGCTTCTCCTCCCCATTCATCGATTGTTTTTTTAATTTTTGCAATTTCAGCCGTTCCTGCCAGATGCCTGGGAACAGGTATACCATAGCGTGCTGCAAAATATTCAAGAAATGTGAACTCTGTTACCCTTAGAGCCATACTCTTTTCCTTTTATTTGATTAAGCTTTTTTTTAGTTCTAGTATGGCAAGTTTGAGGTTTTTTATAGATGTTTTGTCAGGGCTAAAGATAAACTCAATAATCTGTGTACTGTTGCTTGCACAGCTTTTGGCTATTTTCTTTAATTTAGGAGAGGCAAGAACTGCATTGCATTTATTTAAAAACTTTTTTACAGTATTACTGTTCTGAGAGTTTGAATCCAAAATTTTAGCAAAATTTAGATTCAATTTTTCAAGAACCTCTTTGATTTCCTTTCGAAACTGTTCGCTTGTAGTAATAATGCCAACTGTGCTTTCAGGAGGTATCTTAGCTATTTCAACAATCGTATCTACTTCAGGCTCAAGGTTAATACCAATAATAGGTTTTTCAAGATATCCAAGATATTCCTGAACTTCACTAAGATGATAAAAGCTTGTGACAAATATATCACTGTCTATGACTTCTTGCATTACTTCATTATTCTGATTTCGAATATCTTCTAATAGTATTGGAATACGCTGGATATGAGGGTCAAGTTCAAGGTGGTCAGTAAAATATGTAAGCTGTTCAATGTTGCATTCAACAAAAACAAGCTTCACTTTCTGCATCATTTCTTGCTTTTCCTTAATATAATCTGTAACAGCATTCTGGAATTCATCCATAGAGAATTCCAGGGAAAGTGATTCTTCAAGAGAATGCTCAATGATTTTCTTAAGAAGGTTTTGGCGGTTATGACTTTTAAGCTCCTGAGAAGTAATATTGACAAATGTGCCTTTGCCCACAGTACCTGTTACAATTCCATCCTTTCCCAGTTCGTTGTAGGCTCTCAGTACAGTATTAACACTAACACCAAAATCTTTGGCGACCTGCCTTACTGATGGAAGTTTTTTTGTTTTAATCACACCGGATTGTATCTTGGTTTTCAGGATATTCTTTAATTGAATGTAATAAGGGAGGTTATTCCTTTCTCCTAACTTGAACTCCATAAAACATATCACCTTTTAAATTGTCTTAATACATTAAGACAATGTCACATAAAAAATAAAAAGTCAAGCTATTTTTACACAAATTATAATGAATTTTATTGACAAATTGTCTCAGCTATGTTTAAATGCGTCTTAATACAATTATTCACGGTTTATTATCAGGAGAGTTACCCCATATCTTAATATTAGAGTATTTTGTAAAAAATGGGTGTTAGGGCAAGAGAATTTTTATAATCGTGAATGTGGCTAATCCGCGTTAGGGATTATCTTCAGATTTTAGCCAGAAAAAGAGGGAAATTGTAAAAAGACTTTAAATTAGAGAAGAAGAAAATGAGTAGATTTATTTCAATTAAAACAAGTGTACCCGGCCCAAAATCCAAGCAAATTGCCAGAAGGAAAGACAAGTTTGTGGCTAAATCTTTTGGTGATACACTTTCTCCTTGTTATATCGCCAAAGGAGATGGAGCTCTAGTAACCGATGTGGATGGAAATCAGTTTATTGACCTTACTGGAGGATGGGGGTGTCTAGCAGTTGGGCATACTCATGAGAGAATTATAAAAACCATTCAGGAGCAGGCAGAGAATTATATTCACACAGATTTTACAGTTGTTCCATATGAGCCTTTCGTGGAACTTTGTGCAAAGTTAGTGGAATTAGCTCAAGGGGATACTCCAAAGGCAGCTGCTCTTTTTAATTCAGGAGCAGAAGCAATAGAAAATGCAGTAAAGATAGCCAGAGCATATACAGGAAGACCAGGAATTATTGTTTTTGAGAATGCCTTTCATGGTCGAACTCTGCTCACTATGACCATGACTCATAAGGCTATGCCCTACAAATACAAGTTTGGACCCTTTGCCTCTGAGGTTTATCGTCTGCCTTTTCCAACTTCGTATCATCCTACTATTAAAATAAACGACTTTGAAGAAATACTTACACATATCGTAGTTCCTGAATCCGTTGCAGCTATCGTGATTGAACCTATTCAAGGTGAAGGAGGCTTTAATATTCCAGCGGAGGGATTTCTAGAACATCTAAGGGAATTAACGAAGAAGTATAGGATGATGTTTGTTGTTGATGAAATTCAGTGTGGCGTAGGCAGGACGGGTAAGTTTTTTGCAATAGAGAATTGGGATATAGAACCGGATATAATATGCCTAGCTAAGTCTTTAGCCTCCGGATTACCACTTTCGGCAGTAATTGCAAATAAGGAGATTATGGATAGTCTTCCTGAAGGAAGTATCGGTGGTACATATGCAGGTAATCCTGTAGCCTGTAGAGTAGCCATGGAGGTCATCAATATTATCCAAGAAGAAGACCTTCTGGATAGAGCATTGAAAATAGGTGAGAGGTTAAAAGAATGTTTTTGTAGAATGAAGGAAGAATATTCTATTATAGGGGATGTCCGTGGAATAGGAGCAATGACTGCTATAGAATTAGTTAAGAACAGAGAAACAAAAGAACCAGCCCCGGATGAGACTGCTCAGATTATTCAGGAGTGCCTGAAAAACGGCGTACTTGTTCCTGGAGCTGGAATTTACAAAAATGTTTTGAGAATACTTGTTTCCTTAAAGATTACTGATGAGCAACTGGTTGAAGCTCTGGATGTATTGGAAAAGGCAATCTCTAAGCTAAATGGAAATTATAGGAAATAAGAGAGGAGTCGATTGGTGATTAAAATTAAGAAAGAAAAGCGAACATATTATTTCGACAGGGATAATGAGCCGGCTGCTTCTGCTTCTGTGGGAGACAGGATAACTTTTGAATGTATTGATGGCTTTGGGGAACAATTTCAAACAGAAGAGGATCTGGCAGACTCTATTAATATGTCCTATATATGCCCGACAACAGGTCCCTTATATGTAAAAGGAGCGCTGCCTGGTGATATATTGGCTATTAGAATTCTGGATATCAATTGTGAGAATCATGGCATTCTGACCCTGATACCCAACGAAGGAAAATTGCAAAAGTATGTAAGAGCACCGCTTACCAAGATTGTAAGGATAGAAAATGGTCAGACATTTTTCAGTGATGATCTTGTAATAAAAAATAAACCTCATGTAGGCACCATAGGCACAACCCCTGTGGGAAGAATACCAACAGGGTTGATAGGATGTCATGGTGGGAATATGGATTGTCCAGAGGTAGGTATAGGAGCAACAATCTATTTCCCTGTTTTTGTAGAGGGAGCCCTCCTGCAGATGGGTGATTGTCATGCAAATATGGGAGAGGGTGAGATCTGTGTTGGTATAGAGTGTGGTGCTGATGTTACGATTGAGATTACTGACGTTTTGAAGGATAGATACATCCCTGCACCTATTATTGAGGATGGGGAGCATTGGTATACTGTTTCAAATCATCCGACACTGAAAGAGGCAACAAGAATTGCTGCTAAGAGAATGGCTGATTTACTCACATATAAGCTTGGAGTTTCTCTGGAGCATGCTACACTCCTTGTGAGTATCGTTGGCAATATTCGTATAGCTCAGGATTGTGAAGCTGACTTTGATGTGAGTGTTTATGCTCAGTTCCCAAAATATGTGGATAAAAAGGGAAGATTAGCAAACTATTAACAATTAACGAAAAGGTTTATAGCTTATAGTCTTATTAATTCGGTCTTTAATTGAAGTATTGACAAGAATAAAACTAAAAGGGATGAGGTGAGAAAGGGAAGTAAGTATCATTAGCTAAAAATTCATAAATCATTTTAAAAGAGAGTTGTCGTATTAGTCTGTGTTCTTCTACTGATGTCAGTCTTTATGGCATTTGCAGGTGGAGAAAAGTAAGAACCCATAAAGGAGACCCCGATAGAAGAAGTTGGTCCTTAGGAGATTGGGGCAATTGTGCGTTAAACCGGAGAAGTTGCTGAAAAAGGTATTGAAAACCATCATGCTCTTGTTGTAGCCGAGGATCTTTAAATGCAAAGGGATGATTATATGACATATAAAATCGAATAAATCGATATCTATTTACATATTATGAAAATATAAATGCATCGATGATGAGAGGAGTGAATATGTATACGGATGAAAACTTTTTATCATCACAGCGCCCCTATCTTCGCGTTCTTACGGAAAAACAGTTGGAGGATCTTCATCTTGCCTCTCTTCGTGTATTGGAAAAGACTGGAATGGTCTTTGATCTGCCTGAAGCAGTGGATATGCTTATGTCAGTGGGGTGTTATAAAATCAGTGAAAACAGGATATCTATACCCTCATATCTTGTAGAAGAGGCTTTGAGAAATGCACCGAAGCAGATACGTATAAGTGATCGTGAGGGTAACCCGGCGATGCTTTTGTCTGGACGAAATGTTTATTATGGCACAGGCTCTGATCTCCCGAATGTTGTTGATCCATATTCCAGGGAGAAACGGCCTGCATTGGTTAGTGATGTAGCTGTCTTTTCCAAGGTTTCTGACTATCTATCCAATATTGATTTTGTGATGTCAATGGTACTGGCTTCAGATGTTCCTGTGGAGTTAGTAGATTTGTATCATTTTAAAGAGATGGTAAATAACACAACTCTCCCGATACTTTTCACAGCGGCTAATAGGAAAAGGTTAGAGGAGATTTATAAGATGTGTATTGCAGTAAGAGGGAGTGAAGATGATTTTGAGAAAGAACCTTTCGCCATTCACTACTCAGAACCTGTAAGTCCTTTACAGCATAGTAAAGACGGCCTTGAGAAGCTTCTCTTTTGTGCAGAGCATAGGATCCCGATTACGTACCCAAGTGGGACATCATTAGGGGCAACTGCCCCTGTAACTATCGCGGGAGCGATGGTTATGTCGAATGTTGAGTTCCTCGGTGGGCTTGTTTTAAGTCAGCTTAAGCGAAAGGGCGCTCCAAATATTTATGGCGGCGGTAATTCAGCTATGGATATGCGTACAACTGCATATACCTATGCAGCTCCTGAGGATTGGCTTAATGGAATGGTCATGCGAGAGCTATCAGCATATTATGATCTACCTTGTTTTGGAGAGGGAGGTTGTGGTGATGCTGAAATTTTTGACGAGCAGGCTGCAAGCGAGGCAACAAGCAGCCTGTGGTTATGTTCCCTGATCGGTCAGAACCTGATTCACGATGTAGGTTATATTGGTGCTGGCTTAACCGGTTCTTGCGAAATGCTTGTGCTATCAGATGAAGTAATTGGCCAGGTGAAAAGGTTTATTGAGGGTGTTGAGGTTAATGAGGACACTATGGCAGTTGATGTATTGGACAGTGTTGGACCAGGAGGGAATTTTTTGACTGATGATCACACATTGAAACACTTCAGAACTGCAATCTGGAATTCTAAGATTTTTAACAAAACAAGCTACAATCAATGGGTAGAGCAGGGTGCAAAGCCCCTGAGGAAGGTAATAAATGAAAAGGTTCGTTGGATTTTAGAGAATCATAACCCAAGGCCAATAGGTCATACTGTTGGGAAAGAGATACAATCCATTATTAAACAAGCAGAAAGGACCATAAATAGATAATCCTATTTAGTGGACAAAATTTTTCAAGGCAAAAAGGAGGTACAAGTTGAAAAAGGCCCTGGATTTTGTAAAGCTACATGCTGGGTGGGATGAGATAATATTTATCTACGGAGACCAGCTCCCAAAAGGTCAAGAGGTAAATATAAGTTTATCACTCTTAAGAAAACCGAGTATTGGCGGTATTGAGGTTGGAATCCTTGGTCCTCCTGAGGGTCCAGGGGATATTCGGGTCAGGATAATCGATGATACAAAGAAGGATTACATAAGGATGTGTGGAGGACTGACTCAATGCCTTGGAAAGATAATTGTGGAAACAGAAATAGGCAAGGCTTTTGGGATAAAGCTATCTGAAGGTACAAATCGGATTGTATTGGAGACAGATGGAGGATTGATCCCTATTGATATTGAGATTAGAAACGGCTCCTTTCAGAAAGTGGTAACAGATATGAAATCTTATGCCCAGAGCTGCTACAAACGTGGCGTTGAAGTAGTAGAGGTTGAGGGAATGAAAATGGTCAATGTGGGAATCGATGAGGAGGAGAAGGAGTATATAGTCATTGACATAGATGAAATCTCTGAACGATACCCCAAAATTAACTTCTGGGTAAAGGAGAAGGCTACACTTGATGTTCTTAAACATATTTATACTACTTTTCTCAGGTACTATGGAATGCAGTTGGACTTCATATACGGGATTATATATAACCGTGAAAAAACTGCAGAAAAAAATATTGTACGTACAGTCTTTCGTTTCTTTCCGTGGGATTATGTTGCCGGGGATGACCTTGAGTTCGCCTGCGGTACTGGAGCTATAGCAATTGGTATAGCAATGTACGAATTAGGGCAGATTATTTTTTCTGATAGTTCCGAAGAATTACATTTGATCGTAGGAGGAGAACACCTTCCCGAATGGATGAGAGTGCATACTGAGTTAAAGCTTACTGGTACAAAACAGGGTATAACGGGAGCTTGGTTCAGTCATGATCGCATTGAACTTGTGGCTTCTGGAAAGGTCTATCCAACTGTTTTCTAGCTGTAGACTATAGGTAAAGAATCATGTAAAATAACGGTGCACTATCAACTTATAATTATATCCCATAAGAAAAAAGTTTTATATGATTGCTATCATTTTTCTCTTTAAAAATCATAGCTGGGAGTTTCTTGAAAAAGCTTCACACACGCATTTCTTTATCTGATTAAACCTCTTTTGACTAAATTGTTGACGAATTAGAAGGCGAGGAAGCCCTGCACCTCTTTCTTAGATTTTGAATTGGTAAGGATCGATCTTTCTAATAGCCTTTAAACAGAGGGTCTTCTTTTGATATTTACCATCATTAACATTATATTACCGCTAAGTGGTTAGAAGAGATTGAAACAATCTCTTCCGATCAAGCTAAAGTCTCTCTGGATTCAAGCAAGCTGATTATCTCTCTTGTTTTCCCTTCTCCAATTGGTGAGCCTCTATGTTCATCCAAGATCCTCTTGACCTTCTCCTTTACCAGATCCTCGAGACCTTTTTTTCCATCTTTAGCCCAGCTTTCATAGATCTGTCTATTCATAAAACCTGGCATCCAGAATTCAGTCTTAAAGTACTTTAAAGTATGCTCTTCTGCTAGATAATTTCCTCCTGCTCCTAGTTCATGAATCAAGTCTAGAGCTATATGATCGTCATCGATTTTGATCCCATTCTTCATCCTTTTGGCCATTCCCACAATCTCATTACTCATAACCATCATATCAAAGGATTGAGTTAGCCCTGATTCGATATATCCAACATCGTGAATTAAGTCAGCGCCGCAGAGTAGCTGGGTTATAATAGAGCTTGCTGATTCTATAGCGGCCTGACCATCGACCTTCTTGGAATCACTGCAGCCTGCCGTTCCGAACATAGGCAGGTTGAGGAAATGGCATAGCTCCGTAAGTGCGGCATTTAATAGAAAGAATTCCGGTCCTGAATATGCCGAAACAGTTGTCCTCATATCCATTATTGAAGCACAGCCACCGATTATTACAGGGGCACCCCTGTTCTTCAGTTGGGCGATTACTAACTCGCTCAAGGACTCAGCTAGATGCAGAACGAGAACTCCAGCGAGGGTGGTTGGTGCCGATGCTCCAGCTATTGGACCTGGGGCGCAAATTATGGGAACACCCTTTTCTGCACTCAGAAGGAGCATTTGCAAAGCATCATCCGAATAACTAAGGGGACTTGTTGTTTCCACATAGTGCATGATATAGGGCCTCTTCCGTAAATCATCCTCTCCTCCAGCTATGATCGAGGCCAGCCTGAAGATATCCTTGGCCCCTTGCCTATTGAGTGCAGTGAATAGGATAGGTTTTGACGTGTTAACGGTTGTTGCCTGAAAGGCAAGCAGTCCTGCAACAGATGATAGTTTTTCGGATATTATTCCAGCAGGCATCACAAAATCGATATTTTCCAGCGCATCCAGAATGATTGCGGCCTTTTCAACATCTTCTTTCATGAATTTTCTTCTTTCTCCTGTAAATGAATCTAGTATGAATACACAATCTGATCCATTCCCAAAATAGGAGTTTTTGGTATTCAGCAACATAGCGGTCTGGCCATCCCGATTGTAAATCTGTATTTCCTTCGGTGCGGAATCTAAAGCTTCTTGAACCATTCTAGATGAGATTTGAACCATATCCTTTTTAATCTTTCCACCAGTATTTAACAAGAGGGAAATAGCGTCTTTATCTTGGATTCTGAGGCCAGTTTTTTCAAGAACATCGAGTGCTGCAGAATATATCCTTTCTCTATCACTATCTGATAGAACTTCAAGCTTTGGAAGATAACCTGATTTCTTTTGCTCTCTCATTCCTGATACTCCTCTATAAATAGTATTACGAAATTTTGTGTATATAATTTTACCTGATAGTACAACTTCTTCAAGAACATAAAACAAACTGGTTTTAGAAATTACATCTATTTACTATTAAGGATATTTTTTCTGTATTAACTATGAAACAAAGCATCTTTAACAGTAATTGAGAATTGTGACCAGGGGGTTAGCGATCCAATAATCTATATATTAATAATATGATACAAAGGCAGGCTCCTGTAATATTAAAGCCAGTTGGAAACTTAACTTTGGCAAAAGGTACACCTTTGGCCAAATTTAGTTAACTGCCTGGTTTTGGAATCCAGGAACAGAATTTGAATATTTGGCATATCTTTAAAGTCAACTGAATATTTACACTAAACCACATTAGTGGGAGCCTATAGCAAGAGTCTCCATAAACCCTCTAACATTCATCTTTTCACAGTCTAAAATAACCTCTTTTACCCGTTTCTGTTGCTTCTTTGAAAGGATTCCATCTGTAAGAGAATCAAACTTCGTTTCCAGATCCTCCATTTTCATTGGCTCACGGGGATCTCCTTTGGGATATTCGAGGTATTCTGAGTATTCACTCCCATCATTTGTCTTTATTACAACCCTGGATGGTTGTTTGGCAGGAAACATCTTTTCAAACTCAATCGAAGCTTCCCCCTTAATTTTATCTATTATTTCCCAGATACGCTTATCTTTAAGCTTTTCCTCTGAAAATGAATGGGTGGTGATCTTGTGATCAATGAGCGCTACTGCAATGCAGTAGGGAAGTGAATGGTCTGCTGTTTCACGTGATTCCGGTCGATACTTGTTTGGATCAAAGAGTATGTCACATGCTCTTGCAATGGTGGTTACTTTCACCTCCTTAATCTTGTTATAGGTTATATCGTTTTTAATCACAGCTCTTAGAATTGCTGTGAGGTGAGTATGTGTGAGGGCTTCGGTTGGAAAGGCTTTCATACTACATTCCATAATTTTGAAACTCTTTCCGAGATTGCCTAAAAGTTTTTTTACATTCCACTCTGGCCCATAAACATCCATGAGGCCCTCTTTACCTTCAAAGATTGCCTCGGTTCCGGTAAATCCATTTTTCGCCATTAAAGCAGCAAGTACTCCAGCCTGTACCGCCAATGGATCTACTGTATTCTTCATCATACTGAGTTTACCTGCTGTAGGACATCCGATTGTGTGGTTATGGCAGCCACTTATACCGATAGCATTTACCATTTCATTTACATCAAGTTTCAAAAGCTTCCCGGAAACAATTGGCGAAACAAACTGAGTGATTGTAGCATGATGCCATTTTCTCTCCCTAAGTCCAGGCACCGCAAATTCACAGAGTCGCTGTTCGAATTCATAACCAAGAATAATTGCTACGATTACCTCCTCCATTGAGGCATCTGTTAACTCCCCTGTAGCTAGAGCAGCTGGGATCAAATCTGAGGGATGGCAGGGGTCCTCTTTCCAGTAGATATCATTAAAATCAAGTGAACGAATCATAAGTGAATTGATAAGTGTTGCATTAACGGCAGGAATCCTTTCCCCGAAGCCTATGACTGTTGCTTCCTCTTTTCCTCCCATTCTATGGTAAATTTCTTGGATGATATTCACATCATCTGTTCGATATGCACCATAGGCACAACCAATTGAGTCATAAAGATAGCGTTTCACTTCACTTACAGTATTTTTTGGAATGTCCTTATACTGAAGCCTTACAGCAAATTCAGCTATTTGTCTCGATATCAGTTTTTCTTCCACTAAGTTTTATCTCCCTCTCTAAGATTAAATTTTTTGTGCAATGGCCTTCGCCACTTCAATAGTGGAGTTATTGCCACCCATATCATAGGTACGGTACTTACCCTCTTTAACGACATCTGTAACAGCATCCTCTATTGTGCGAGCCTTTCCTGTTTCACCAAGCCAATCCAGCATCATCTTTGCAGCCAGGATATTTGCAATTGGATTAACTTTATACTGGCCTGCATATTTTGGTGCTGAACCATGAGTTGGCTCAAAAACTGCATAGATATTGCCAATATTTCCTGCACAGGCAAATCCCAGTCCGCCCACAAGCTGTGCAGCGAGATCGGAGAGAATGTCACCGAACATATTCTCTGCAACCAGTATTTCATAATCCGTTGGATTTTTGATAAGCCACATACACTGAGCATCGATGTTTGTCTCAAAGAGCTCGATTTCAGGATATGCTTTAGCGATCTCACGTGCTGTACGGATCATCAATCCACCAGTTTCCCTGAGAACATTTGGTTTATCGACAACCGTTACTGACTTACGTCCAAACTTTTTTGCATACTCGAAGGCATTTTTGATAATTCTTGTACAGCCCTGTTTAGTCATGATCCTCGTGGACATGGCGATGTTTTTTACGCCCTTATCCCTGAATTTTTTCATCTTTGGATGGTAACGGTCGAGAACATCAAATACCTCCTCAGGCAGCGGAAAAAATTCCACACCACCATACATACCTTCTGTGTTCTCACGAAAGACTACAAGATCAATTCCCTCTTTGTAGTTAAGCGGATTTCCGGAATAGGCTTTACATGGGCGTAAATTCGTATGCAGATCGAATTCCTGCCTCATCTGCACGATTGGTGAGAAATACTCATAGCCTTTGCCTTTGAGCTCAGGGTTTAATTCCTTTTCTGCTTCCTGCTTTGGTTTGGAGGTTATAGAGCCAAAAAGACCAGCGTGGGTTTTCTTCATCATTTCAATCGTTCTGTCCGGAAGAGCGTTACCTTCATTTTTCCAGAATTCCCAGCCAATATCACCATGAATGTACTCAGCATCAAAATTTAACCTGTCAAGTATTATTCTTGCAGCTTCCATTGTCTCCTTGCCGACACCATCTCCAGGCAGCCATGCAATTTTATATTTAGCCATTTTATAGATTCTCCTTAATCCAGTTTTCAAGTCCACCATGGATTATAAGTTCTTGCGCAGCCTTCCCAATAGGACTTATTTTATATTTCTTTTCACCTGCTATTAGAGTTGAATTCCTGAAGTCAAATTTTCCGATGATACCCGTTCTGATGGTAAGTTTTTCAGTTCCGAATTGTTCTTTTAAATCCCTTGATAGTTCTGGTGCTTCAATAATGAGAAAGCCGTTGTTGAGTGCATTCCGTTTGTATGTTGCGCTGAAAGATCCTGCAATAACGAGGCTTATTCCGCAGTATTTCAATGAAGTTGCAGCTTGCTCCCTTGAACTTCCGGTGCCAAAGTTAAAGCCAGCAACAAGAAAATCCCCTCTTCTTACGATCTGACGAAACTCAGGATCATAGTTTTCCATTACAACACCGGCCTGTTGTTCTGGAGTGAAGTCATCTCTGTAAGTATACTTTCCAGGGTAGATACCATCGGTATTAAGGTTGTCCTGGTGACAGAATATAATTTCCCCTTCCAGTGTTTCATGAAAGCCATTTATTATCTCTAAGGACCTAGATGTGCTTGGGATAGCCGAACGGTTTATGATTTTTGCCTTGATTTTTCCAAAATACTCTTCTATTTCAGCAGGGAGGTCTATCTTTCCTGATAATGCTGATTGAGCAACCACTGTTGGGGAAGCAAGAAACACCTTTGCGCTCTTTGAACCCATTCTACCACGGAAATTCCGGTTTGTGGCAGATATTCCGACTTCGTCATCTTCCAAAAGCCCTTCACCAAGGCCTATACAGGGACCACAGCCAGGCGGAAGCGGGATTGCCCCGCTTTCAACAAAAACCTGCCAGTCACCACGGTTTTCACTTTCCAACTGGACCTCACTTGAAGCAGCGGCAACATAGAGCTTAACTCCTGTTGCAATCTTTTTCCCTCGCAGGACTTTGGCTGCTTCAGCCAAATCTTCAATCCTGCTATTAACGCAGGAAACTATATATGCCTTATGAATCTTGATGTTCCTTTCTTTGCTTTCACTTACAGTTGTCATGGTCTTAAGATTATGGGGACCTGCTACCACAGGCTTTACAGTTTCAAGGTCCAACTCCAGTTCTATGGTGTATTTAGCATCTTTATCAGCCTGAAATTCTCCTGTTTTAATAGATTTTATCAATTCAAAAATGCTCTTTTCATTTATTCGCCTTTGAGCACCGCTTTTAGTGTTAGACATAACTCCTTGTGGGCCACGATTTTTGACTACTGCAGCCCTTTTTCTGAACCATTCTATAGATACGTCATCAACAGGAAATAATCCTACAAGTGCCCCCCATTCTGCTGTCATATTAGCGATGGTAAGGCGTTGATCTATCGAAAGGCTCGAAATAGCTTCTCCTGTGAACTCAACAGCGTGATTGAGGACCTCATCACTTTTAAAAAAGCCGCAGAGTGTGATAATAATGTCCTTCCCGCTAACGCCAGGTCTTAGTTTTCCCTTTAATTCAACTTTTGCAACAGGAGGAACCTGCCACCATGTATACCCAGTAACCCAGATAGCGGCAGCGTCAGTCCTTACTATGGGTGTACCCAAACATCCAAGCCCACCGTACATGTTTGCATGGCTGTCTGAAGCCACAACCATTGTATAGGGCCATGCATAGCCTTCTTCACACATGATCTGGTGTCCAATTCCGCGGCCTGCAGGGTAAAAATCAATCCCCTCATCCCGGGCAAAAGATTCGATTAGCGTATACTTTTTAAGAGTTTTTTCATCTCGGTCCTGTATATTGTGATCAAGTGTAAAAACAACCTGTCTGGGGTTTTTCACTTTTGTAGCTCCAATAGCTTTAAACTTCGGGATTATTGCCCCTGTATTGTCATGGGTCATTACATAGGAAGGACTAATAGATATATAGTCTCCACTTTGAACAACCTGTCCCCCTTCAAGTCCTATTGCAAACTTCTGTGCTATCTTTTCAATTACTGTTTGTGCCATAGCTACCTCACCAGTTCAAAATCAATAAAGTCTGCATGATGAAAAATTATGCTCTCAGGAAGCCGCTTTTCACCTGATCCCTCCTTTGAGTGGGTAGCTATAATATGCATGATTTCGGAGGGCAGTCCATGTTTGAAGGCAAGTCCAACACTGCTAAAGGGATGCCGAATATGCTTACCGTAATCCGATTTTACAGGCTCTCCATTAACTATTTCGTACTCAAATAGTTTTCCAACATCGGCAAGTAGAGCTCCTGCTATTAGATAATCTCGGTTCACAGGAGTTTTTTGAGCACCGTGGATTTTACCAAGCACATCATTAATAGCCATGCACATACGGCATACTGCTCGCACATGATTGATAAACTTGATTTTCACATTATCAGCTAGCAGAGTAAACGGTATTCTGCATAATAGATCTTCTGTCCAGCCGCGGAACTCAATTGCTTCATTCCAACAAGAAATGACCTTATCCTGCAATTCCCGATTTTTTATCTCCTCGATCTCAGGCAAAAGTTTTAAAACCAGCTTTCTCATAGCTTCTCCCCTCCTTCCTCTTAGTTAAGGTTTCAAATCGGTTTTTCCATCATATTCATATTGGCCAGGAAAAATTTTTCTCATCGGTGTTTGCCTAGTCCTTTCTTCATATATATGTGCAATAATTCCCGGTGTTCTTGCTATTATAAAAAACATATTGCCGAGTTCCTTTGGGATCTTCATCTCCAGAAGAATAGCTGCTATTGCTCCGTCCACATTAAGTGGCAATACCTTATTAAGAACAGTCCTGAGGGCCTTTTCGATTTCGACTGCCATTTTTACAAAATCGCCAAACATACC
>CAYRKG010000036.1:0-47881 GCA_964424795.1 uncultured Spirochaetota bacterium | reverse complement strand
AACCGGATGCGGGAAATCTGCACGTCCGGGTCTGTGGGGGTCCCGGGTGGGTAACCACCCGGTTCTACCCGGAAGTTCATTTAATCGTTGGGGCTAAGGGGAAGCCATGAAAGACATATCTCTGCAAATAAGAAACATCATTTTCTATGTGCTGGTTCCGATCTTTGCTATACTCGGCATGGCACTTGGCCGACTCATAAAGCTACATTTCTTGGTGATTTCTGTTCTGGCAATTACCTTTGGTGTGTTGGGGCTGGTACTAGTAGTGCTTACAGCCAGACTTAGAGAAAGCAGAATACAAAAATTATTCTTTATATTTGTGGGCGC
This sequence comes from uncultured Spirochaetota bacterium, assembly GCA_964424795.1. Classification (GTDB taxonomy): domain Bacteria; phylum Spirochaetota; class B62-G9; order B62-G9; family DRHN01; genus CAYRKG01. The sequence goes on along the minus strand of CAYRKG010000036.1, from coordinate 47,554 downwards.
TTCTGCAGCAGGTATCCCGATATTCGTTATACTGCACAATCTCGTGTATGGTTTATTCATTGCCTTATTTGGGGAGAACTTCTGGGAGAGACACAGTACCGGTGGGGACGAGTCTGTCTTTTTCATTTTGGCTCTTCTTGTTTGCCCGGCATTGTTCCTCACAGGAACCGTGGGCAGTATTGTGCATCTTATAAAGGGGAGAATCGAGAAAGCCCTGAATATACCCTAACTAAAAAAAGGGGTCAAATCTACTCTTGAATCATATTATTTGAATGAGAAAAATCTGTTAGTGAATAGGGGTGGGGCATGACATCATGATATCTGAAATAATTAAGGGGACATGTCCCCTTAATTCTAGCACTGTCATATTGTCATACCACGTTTCCGTCGTGTTTACTTATATAGACATTATTAAGATAAGAAATATCCAAGGGTTAGGTAAGCCCGTCCATATTTTCAACAATGCCCTGGAAACTTCACATTTTCTATATTCTTGACAGAAAGTTCTATTACGGTTAGGATATTTTCAGGGAGGTTGTTGTTTCTCGGTAGGAAAAGCATTCGTGAATATCTCATGTTCAAATCGAGTGCTCTTCACGGTTTTTTTCGTATGTTGGTGAATCTCGAATTATAATTTCTCCTATCAATTAGATGTTGGTGTGCTAGCTGGCTGGGGGGTAGCGGTTGGTTGGGCTCCGCCAGTATACTCATAAGCCCCAATATCATATCCTGCTCCTTGAGGGCGGGGATTGCCGTCAAAATCTTCAACAACACCAACATCTGCTCCAGCATCAATAGCAGGGGAGTCGGGTTGTAATTCATAAAAAGAAGGATCTGTCGGATTACCACCAACAAAAATAGGGTCAGCATACAACCCATTAGGTTCCTGACTATAATCGCTTTGAAATTGCAGGAAAGTGATATATGCACCAGGAGCCCATGTAATTAAATCATACCAATTGGGTTTATTGCCAGTATGCCAATGGATATTGTTATCAAAGGAGCTTTCTCTTCCTTCTACCTCCTCAACGTAAATAGTTTTTTCATTGTCCCCTGTCGCGACAATGATGTTGTTCCTCACGATATTATTCTCAATGGTTGAGCCTTCCCAGTTACAGAGGTAAACCCCTCCTCCCCAACCACTTGAATCAGGGTTTGAGTAAACAGTGTTATGATAAAAATAGTTGTATTGACTGTTGGTGAGCAATCCTGCGTGTTTGTTATTGTAGACAATATTGTCATAAACATGGTTGTAGTTGCTGTTAACTTCCAGAGCAATACCTGCCCACCATTCCGGATCGTCGGGGAGGGACCCACCATTATTGTAAACAAAGTTGTGATGTATCTTGTTGTAATGTGACCCATGACTCATGACTATTCCATTGTATGGACAATCGTGTACTTTGTTATGATGGATATCAGAATATTGAGTATTGTCCAACCAAATCCCACCGTTCTTGAACGCCTCGTTGTAGCTAATCTCTAGATAGCTGTTGCTCCCTTCAGCCTCGATTCCAGGGATCTGTCCGCCTCCTTTGACGCCCCCATCGGTTCCATCCCAATCAAGAGTTTCAGTTAAGGCGTTGTTTCTGATAATAAGATGGTTTGAAGAGACGATGTGGATAGGTCGATACCGTTGGTTTCCTATCTCAAAACCATCAAGAATTAAGTAATCTTTGTCACCGATTACGAATCCTTCGCTGATTGTCTTTTGGCCATCTATTCTTACAATATCTCCTGGATAAGCCTGATAGGTGATGTAGTTTTCTGGAGTGCCGGAATTTCCTGGAGTGACTTGTTCATTGTAAATTCCTCCTTTGACATAGACCGTATCACCGGCAACCATTGTGTTGGCTGCTTTCTGGATTGTTTTCCAGGGCTGGCTTTCAGTGCCTGGATTGGAGTCATTGCCGCTGGTGGCTACATAATATGTTACTGCTGAGGCATTCTTGAGAGAACAAAGAAAGAGGACTAAAAGACAAGCCAGGAGAAAAAGATTCTTTTTGGTGGAGAGGGTTTCGGGCAGTTTCATGTCAATTTTAATGATAACACAGGATGACTAGGAATTACTAACGAATTTTCACTAATATATTCGCGGTCATTAAACTTTTGTGAAAGTTAAAAGAAAAGTTTGGTATTAGAGGTAAACCCTCCCTTTTTTAAGTAATCTGCCACGTAATGGGCCACAAGAACTGGATGCAGGAATCTTGAGTCGAGCTCCTAGGTCTCCCGGAATACTCTTGACTGTTTGTAAAGAGATCAATATATTAAAGATATCTTAACTATTAAGGGATCTAACATATGAAAAATTCAGACGAGGTGGTTAACGCTCTTCGCGAGTGGACCGAGGTGTTCATGCACAGATCGATGGGTGCCATTGTGTACATCGCAAGACAGCATGGGCTTTCCATGTCACACGTAGGCGCGCTTTTCCAGCTCAGTCACAGGGGAATGAGCAGCGTCTCAAATATCGGTGACGGGTTAGGAGTCACAAGTGCGGCGGCCAGCCAGATGCTCGACCGACTCGTACAGCAGGGTTTCATAGATCGTAGCGAAGATCCGAACGATCGCCGTGTAAAAAAGCTAGTGCTGACAGAACATGGAGGTCGGTTCATAGACAAGGCTATGAAGGCAAGGCAGCGTTGGTTCCAATCTATCGCAAAGGAGATGTCACCAAAGGAACGGCGGACCGTTGTCGCCGGGCTGAGAATCCTTCTAGACAAGATAAGAACAGCAGGCCAGGATATTCAGCCTTGTAGCAGGCTAGTTGATAACGGGGAGAGTGTCAGGAAATGATGCGGATTGCAAAATATATAAAGCCCTATCTGCCACTGTTGGCTGCTGCGGTTGTACTTTTATTCATTCAGGCCTATGCCAACCTGTCTCTGCCAGACTACATGTCGCATATAGTCAACGTGGGAATCCAGCAGGGAGGTGTTGCAGACGCGGTCCCGAAGGCGCTCCGAAAGAGTCAGATGGACAGGCTCATCCTCTTCATGAGCGCTGGCGACGCCAGGAGGGTGCTCGCGGACTATCAGCTGGTTCAACCAGGGGACTCGGCGAGCAAGCGCTACCTGTCCGAGTATCCAGCCCTGGCTAAAGAGCCTGTCTATGTACGACGGGAAATCAATAACGCTGAGATAACGGCAATCAACCCGATTATGGGAAAAGCGTGGCTCGTTGTTGAGGCTATTGAACAGGCAAGAACCAATCCTGCAATGGCCAAGGCCATGGGTCTGGCAGGGATAGCAGAGGCAGCCGGTGTGGACGCATCTGATTTCTCCTCGCTCCTGAAGATGCTGCCCCCGGAGCGACGGTCCCAGCTCGCCTCGGAAATCGACCGAAAGTTCACATCCATGGGGCCCAAGATGGTCAACCAGGCCGCGACACAGCCGGTTAAAGCCGAGTACGATGCGCTTGGTGTGAGCACTGCGAAACTGCAAACCAGCTACATGCTGCACATCGGGGCAATCATGCTGATTCTCACACTCGTAGCTGCCATCACCGCAGTATCCACAGGCTTTCTCTCGGCGCGGATCGCTGCAGGACTTGCACGTGATCTTCGTGCTGCAGTCTTCCAGCGCGTGGAAAGTTTCGGAGCAAGCGAGTTCGACAAGTTCTCGACAGCCTCACTCATCACCCGCTCCACGAACGACATCATGCAGATACAGATGGTAGCCGTCATGCTAGTAACAATGGTCTTCTACGCTCCTATCATAGGCGTTGGAGGCATCATCAGGGCCATCAACAAGAGCGCCTCGATGTGGTGGATCATTGCGCTGGTAGTTGGGGTCCTTATGGTTGCCGTCCTTTCGGTTTACAAGGTTTCTGTTCCGAAGTTTAAACTGATGCAGCGATTGATAGACCGTCTGAATCTAGTTAGCCGCGAGGCCCTTTCCGGCATGATGGTGATCCGCGCCTTCAACATGCAGTCATACGAGGAGAATCGGTTCGACAGCACTAACAAGGACCTGACAAGCACGATGCTGTTTGTCAACCGGGTTATGGTTGTGATGATGCCCTTCATGTTTCTTATCATGAACGGATTATCAGTATTGATCATCTGGGTAGGCGCCAGGCAGGTTGGCCAGTCGACTATGCAGGTCGGAGACATGATAGCGTTCATGCAGTACGCAATGCAGATCGTCTTTGCTTTCTTGATGCTTTCGATGATGTTCATCATGCTGCCGCGAGCAGCGGTCTCGGCAGGACGCGTCGCTGACGTTCTGGAAACCGAACCTCTCATCAAGGACCCTCCATCACCCGAAAGCTTCGATTCCGAGTGCGATGGCACGATCGAGTTTCGCAGCGTATCATTCCGCTACCCCGGAGCCGAAGAAGACGTTCTACACGATATCAGCTTCACGGCCAGTCCAGGTCAGACTACCGCGATCATCGGGCCCACGGGTGCTGGAAAAAGTACTCTTGTCATGCTCATCCCCCGTTTCTACGATGTCACCGGGGGAGCGATCTTTGTTAGCGGTAGAGACGTTCGCGCAGTCAGCCAGCACGACCTGCGTGATTGGATGGGCTACGTACCGCAAAAGGCGACACTCTTTGCAGGAACGATTGCCAGCAACTTGCGCTATGCAGATGAGCAGGCAAGTGACAGGGAGGTCGAGGATGCCGCAAACATATCGCAGGCTTCAGAGTTTATCGCAACCTTGCCAGAAGGGATAAAAGCGACTATCGCACAAGGCGGCGTGAACGTTTCTGGAGGGCAGAAGCAGCGCCTTTCCATAGCACGGGCACTCGTCAAGAAGCCCCCGGTCTATATCTTCGACGACAGCTTCTCAGCACTGGACTTCAAGACAGATGCGAATCTCAGGCGTGCTTTGAAGAAACAGATCGCCTCGAGCACGGTTCTCATCGTTACGCAACGAGTTTCCACAATCAAGAATGCCGAACAGATCATAGTTCTCGATAATGGATGTGTAGTCGGGCGTGGAACACACCGGGAGCTGATGGATACGTGTGTTACCTATCGCGAAATCGCCACATCTCAGCTCACCACAGAGGAACTCTCATGAACAATCAAAAAGCAAATGTTTCTACCAGCAAGAAGGGGGAGAGAGTGCACGGTGCAGGGTCCGCAGGTAGAAGGCCATTGATGCACGGACCCGGTTTACGCGGTCCGGGAATGCGTGGACCGATGGGCGGTCACATGGGAATGGGAGGCGGCGAGAAGGCTCGCGACTTTAAGGGGACGATGGTAAGGCTTCTCCACTATCTTGGAGCCTACAAATTCGCCGTTGGCTTTATCATGGTTCTTGCCGCTGCATCGACGGTTTTCATGATCATTGGACCAAAAATTCTCGGGATGGCGACAACGACACTCTTCGAAGGAGTAATGGCCAAGATTGCCGGAACCGGTACAATAGACTTTGTCTCAATTGGCCGCATCCTCCTGCTCGTGCTCGGGCTCTACCTCATCTCGTCGCTTCTCAGCTACATTCAGGGCTGGATAATGGCCGGTGTGTCGGTGAAGATCACCTACCAGCTTCGAAAAGATATCGATGAGAAAATTAACCGCATGCCGCTCAAGTACTTCGATGGCACCAACCACGGCGAGGTCCTTTCTATTATTGCCAACGATGTCGACACTGTAAACCGGACCCTGAGTCAGAGTCTTACGCAGATCGTGACCTCAATTGTCACTGTGCTGGGAGTTCTCATCATGATGTTTTCCATCAGCTGGAAGATGACCCTGGTCGCGCTCACGGTCATACCGATTTCGATGGTCCTCGTGACTCTGATCATCAGACAGTCGCAGAAGTACTTCAGGCAGCAGCAGGACTACATTGGTCATGTGAACGGCCATGTTGAGGAGATGTACGGCGGGCATATAGTAATGAAGGCCTTCAACGGTGAAGCCAGGAGCATCGCGAAGTTCGTCAAGCTCAACGACACCCTGTATCAGGCCGGCTGGAAATCACAGTTCCTGTCTGGGATTATGATGCCCATGATGATGGTGGTCGGCAACCTCGGCTACGTTGCCGTGACCATTCTCGGAGGCTGGCTCGCAGTCCATAAAGCGATCAGCGTCGGGGACATCCAGGCATTCATTCAGTATGTTCGTAACTTCACCCGGCCGCTTATGCAGCTTGCCAACATTTCAAATGTTCTTCAACAGACTGCTGCCGCTGCGGAACGGGTTTTTGAGTTTCTTGATCAGGACGAGGAAGTCAAAGAAGTGAAAGATCCCACAAGGCTGGTGAGCGCAGAGGGACGGGTTGAATTCAGGAATGTTAACTTCGGCTACTCTCCGGAGATGATCGTCATCAAAGATTTCTCAGCCGTCGCAGACGCGGGACAGAAGATCGCGATTGTAGGCCCAACTGGAGCAGGGAAGACCACGATGGTGAAGCTACTCATGCGATACTACGACGTGGGTAGCGGAGCAATCCTGATCGACGGTCACGACATCAGGAATTTCTCCCGTAGGGACCTGCGCAGGATGTTCGGGATGGTTCTGCAGGATACCTGGCTCTTCAACGGAACGATAATGGAGAACATACGCTACGGGCGTCCCAAGGCGACAGATGCAGAGGTGATCGAGGCAGCGAAGACTGCACACGCCGATCACTTCATCCGCACATTGCCTAACGGCTACGAGATGGTCGTTAACGAAGAGTCCAGCAATATCTCCCAGGGCCAGCAGCAGCTGTTGACGATCGCACGGGCAATCCTGGCCGACCCCAGGATGCTCATCCTCGACGAGGCCACGAGCTCGGTGGATACCCGCACCGAGATTCTGATCCAGAAGGCAATGGACAGTCTAATGAAGAATCGCACCAGCTTCGTTATCGCACACCGTCTGTCGACGGTCAGAAACGCTGACCTGATCCTGGTAATGCGAGACGGGGGCATTGTGGAACAGGGAACTCACAAGGAGCTCCTTGCTGCGGGTGGATTCTACGCGGAGATCTACAACAGTCAGTTCGACTACTCTGAGGAGGTCAGAGGCCCGATTCCCGAAGACCGGAACCGACGGGCATTATTGCCCGGCTGACAGGCAGCGACAATAAAATCATCCATTCCAGTGAAAGCGACCCAATGTTGTGGAATGGGCCGGATCTTTGCGAAGACATGAGAGTTCATAATCAGTATTCCCGATCAGTATTTCCGCAAACAAATGTCCCTATATTTATACTTTTGTAGCCAATTATTACTTAATTTATTCTTTAATGACAATTGAGATATTCATCAGGTTTGCAAATTCCTTTAGTTCGGGAAGAATATTACCATACACTATTCCATTATGATGTGGGATACCATTATATAGGAGAGACTCAACAAACTCCATATTTCCACATCTCATATTTATAGAAAGGTTGCTTCCTTTTAAAATAGGTTTTGTTTCTATGACATCACCAATTCCAGCATGTATTGTATATTTACCCCTTATTGAGTTCATACGACAGATTGTTGCCACGCCACTTTTCATTGCTGCAGTTTGTGATAAACCGCCAAATACTCTCTCAATCACCGGTTTTGTGGATGACAGGTCATAGGGTGCGTTTCCACAGTGCCACCATAACAGTGTTTTATTATCAGCTATAAAATTTACAAAATCTGCCAACCAGGGTGTTGATCCACTTATTGCATGCTCAAGCATCAAGGTTAATGATCCATTGACATCACATTCACAGGAAGCCATAACTCCTTCTGCATTCATTCTACCATTTGCCGGACATATAGGGGTTTTGTCTATATCCCGAAGTTCAGGCCAGCAATCAACAGCATAGGACTGTATATTGTTCTCATTGATATATCTTTTTAATGCAAGGTAGACTTTCGATAAGCCACGCGTCTCTTTAAGATTTTTGTCTTTTATATCAAAAATTTCTCTCTGTGTTTTCATGTCGTTGTCTATTTCAATTTCGTTTACCTCTTTCATAATTTTACTGAATGTATACAGTGAGAGTTTAGTGATTTCTGTGCCAAAAAATTTTTTTATTGCCAGCTCATCGAAATCACTTATTTCAAAACCATCAGGCCGCATACCAATTACTGCGATTGTAGCTTCCTTTAAATAAGCAATTCCCCTTACTGCTTTAATAAAAGTATTGAGCTTTTCTTTCGTCTGTAACTCATCAATTGAACCATAAATAAATGTAAAACGCCTGTCCAAATTTTTAAACAGGGCACCTGCGGCCATAACCCCCACCATTGAACCGGTGAAGTTTTTTCTTTTTAGTGCAAGCTCACCTATGCCCCATAGTGCAAACGGAACATCCAAGTTTCGTATTATTTCAGCTGTGAGTTCACCTGTGCTGAAGGTACCATTAAATAAAATCGCAGCATCAACATTTTCAGCCTTAAACTTTTTCCAAGCTTCAAATGCTTTAGACCGTTTTGCTACTGCTCCTGGATATTCAACGATATCAACATCTAATTCCTTTATTAAATGTTTTTTTATATTGTTTGAATACTCAATAGCAACATCTTGACCATCAAGAAAATCTAGAATTAGGTTTACAAATCCTATTTTTAATTTTCTGAAGTTTAATGCCATTATCTTGACCCATCAAATCTTGAACAATATGAATAGATGACAGCTAAACATCGATTTATGGCTATACATTATCTTTTAATATAAAACTAAAAATATTCGATATAAATTGAAGAATTTTATGCTGAACTTCATAATTGGTATTGGATAATAAATATTCTCAATATTTATTTATTTCTTTGAAACTGTCTTTTAAAAGAACATAAAAGTTTTTATAAATATCAAAATAATGATCGTAGAGTTTATAATTTCTATCATTTGGTTCATTTGTTGTTACTACATCCAATAGCTCTGAGGCTTCCCTGAAATCAGACCACACCCCTACACCGCCCCCGGCAACGATTACTGCACCGTATGCTGCACCTTCCCTGCTTCCGTTGACAGTGATGACTCGTTTTTTGAAGATGTCTGCATGTATCTGGCGCCATAGTTCCGATTGCGCACCTCCCCCTGATGTTGCAATATGATCAAAAGATATACCAAGCAGGTTGAACAGGTTCGCTACATCTCTGAAGCTAAAAATTACACCCTCCATAATGCTCCTGAATAGGTCACTCTTTCTTGTAGTCATGCTTAGCCCAAGGAATGCTCCCCGTGCTTCAGGGTCCACATGCGGACACCTCTCCCCGCTGAGATAGGGAAGGAATATGATGCCATTTGACCCGGGAGGGGATTGTAAGGCTTCATTGCTAATCACTCTATAAACGTCTTCATTGCTGAGAAGGGATACTTCTATCTCTGAATGGGCGAATGCGTCTTTTGCCCATTTCATCGATCCCGCCGCAGAAAGGGTGACTCCCATTGCATGCCATTTTGAAGGCATTACATTGCAGAAGATCTGAAGATTGCCTTCAGGATTGTCCCTGAACTCCTCCAGTGCAGTAGAAATGATTCCTGCAGTCCCTATGGTGGTCATCAGAACATCACTGGTTATTATACCAGTCCCAAGAGCTTGAATCACCGCATCCCCTCCGCCTCCAACAACCGGAATCTTTTTGGGGATATCGAACTCCTCGGATATATGATCGGCCACAGTACCGCTTATCTCGGGGGACTCGAAACATTCGGGTACCCACTCAAGCGGTATATCGAGCAGTTCAAAAAGCTTGCGAGACCAGACTCTATCTTTCACATCGAACAATCCTGTACCGGATGCATCGGAGACTTCAGTTGCAATTTCGCCTGTTAAAAGGTAGCGGATGTAGTCCTTAGGATTTACAAACTTTTTGATTCTTTCATAGTTGTGAGGCTCGTTTTCCCTTAGCCATAGTATTTTCCCACCTGTATATCCGGGGATCATCCGGTTATTCGTATATTGCAATAACCCCTTGATCCCGCCGACTTTCTCATAAATATAAATGCACTGTTTTTCGGTACGCTGGTCGTTCCAGAGAATGCTAGGTCTGATTACCTCTTTATTTTTATCCATTGCAACAATTCCGTGCATCTGGCCGGTTAGGCCTATACCCTTCAATTTCCTAATATACTGCCCATGTTTGGACGAAATTCTCTTAACTGTATTTTTAACTGCTGACCACCAGTCATGGGGGTTTTGTTCAGCCCATCCGTGTCTCTTTGAACTTAGTGGATAGCCTACTATTTCGCTTGCAACAACGGACCCTTTTTGATCCACAAGAATTGTCTTACAGCCACTTGTACCGATATCAATTCCCATCAATATCTCTTCTTGCATCCGCCCCCCTTTGCCATCGTAGTGTTATACGATATCAGACGATACTCTGTCCTCCTCCCTGTGGAAGAAAAGAGTAGTGGCTGGTTAAACGCCCTGCTAGTTACTCATTATAAATAGTGAAATTATCTGCCTATTCATCTGTTCCTTCATCTTTTGCGGTTACCCATAACAGATGAAGGGGGAGTATCCCAGTGTTATAGGTTGTATGAAATAAACCGAATGGCACATAGAGTGCGTCTCCGGTTTTAATATCGTATTCCGAATCTCCAACAACCATTTTTCCTTTTCCTTGGATCACGAAGTAGACCTCTTCATGATTCTTGTGCGAATGGCCGGTTGTTTTACTCCCTGCATACACAATGGTAAAACCCATTTTTATGTTCTTCGAAGGCGAATTTTTCGGATCAATAAGAAAGTATGTATCTCTAATTGTTTCCTGCTTGCAATTCTTGAAGGCGTGTCGAAGTGACCTGTTACAAAGATCCGGTTCCATCTCTTCAATATTTTTAATATACTTCATATCACACTCCTTCCATAATTAATTGGGTCTTATATTATTTTTGGTTTACTTTTTAAAATACCTAATTCGGATGTGCTTTGCAGCCAGATATTGCATAAGTCCTTCTGGACCATGTTCGTAACCCATACCGCTTTCTTTAAACCCACCGTAAGGCGCATTTATGACACCGGCATCAGGATTATTAATGGCCACATTACCCGATTCAAGTTTATGTGCAAACTCATAAGCTTCATGAAGGTCGTTTGTATAGACATAAGAGGCAAGCCCGTAGTTTGAGGAGTTTGCATATTCTATGGCTTCGTTGTTCGAATCGTAGATCATGACCCCGACTATAGGACCAAAGGATTCTTCGCTCATCACAAGCATCTTGTGCGAAACATTAGTAAGTATTGTGGGTTGGAAAAAATACCCTTTTTCAAACTCATTTCCATCTGGCCTTTTTCCTCCATATGCTATTTTTGCTCCTTTATTTACTGCATCTTCGATATGTCTCTTTGTTTTTTCTATACCATCACGATTGGCCATAGGCCCAAGGTCCGCATGAGGATTCTTTAGACCGTTTGCAATAACAAGCTTGGAAGTCATACTGATAAAGGCATTCATGAAACGGTCAAATATATCTTTATGAACGTATATCCTGTTGATTGCAATGCATATCTGTCCCATATTTCTGAAAGTTCTTCTCACTGCTCCCTTTACTGCCTCGTCTAAATTACAATTTTTACATATAATCAATGGGCAGTGTCCCCCGAGCTCCAGAGAGAACTTTTTCATATGCTTTGAGCAGAGCCTGATTACTTCCTTTCCTACTTCTGTAGAGCCGGTAAACGCAACCTTTTTAACTTTCGGGTTTTTAATAAGAAGAGGTCCTGCAAAACTTCCTTTTCCAAAAACAACATTTATGACTCCTTTCGGTATACCTACATCAGCAAGGCATTTGATAAAATTAAGCGGGGATAAGGGGGTTTCTGAAGGAGGTTTTACTACAATAGTGCATCCTGCAGCAAGAGCCGCTCCGACCTTCCATCCTACGAGTTCTATGGGATAATTCCACGGTGAGACGGCGGCAGATACACCAACCGGCTGATATATAACATAACTGGCGTTTGTGGAATCATAATCTGGGATTATCCTCCCATAGACCCTCTTGCCTTCCTCTGCGTAATAGTGAAGTATTTCCATTCCCTTTCGGACTTCACCCAAAGCTTCGTCGAAGGGTTTCCCCTGTTCAGTTGTCATGACACGGGCAAGCTCTTCTTCTCTTTCTTTAACTAGAATGCTTGCGTTGATCATATATTCTCCCCTCTTTGCCGCAGAAAGTGCGGACCAAGCCTTAAAGGCGCTATGGGCAGAATCAACTGCGTCATTAATATCAGATTCCGATGATGCCGGGACCCTTTCAAATATCGCTTCCGTTGCAGGATTTTCAATCTCTATATATTTTCCATCGGCACTATCCATCCACTGGCCATTAATTAGCATCTTATTGGTGATCATGTTATCCCCATTCATATGGTTTTTTTGCACTTGATTATTATATTATTTCGGGAACATTGATAATCCCATATGAAAAACCTTCCCCCATACGATGATTTAAATGTTCTTGTACATTTTAACTTTTTACTTATGAGAAAACCGTTTCAGGTAAGATAACACTAATAATTAATACTTTATTGTCTATTCTAGCCTGGCTATGATCAGTTCAATCCCCATTTCCCCAATTATTTCTCTGTAATCCTCCGGGACGTTATCATCGGTTATGATAGCATCCATCTCAGAGAGATCTGCAAAATACGAGGGCTTGACTTGTCCGAACTTGCTTGAATCCGATACTAGGATTATCTTTTTGCTTGATTTCATCATTATCTTTTTTATCACGACATGAAAATCATGGTAGCATGTGACGCCAAGGTTATTATCAATTCCCCCTGCAGAGATGAAGGCTTTATCTGTTCTAATCTTTTTTAGCAATTCTATACCCTCATCGCTATTAAACACATCTGAGGCTCTATGCAGATATCCGCCCGGGAGTATTAGGTTAACGCCTTTCTTGTTATAAAGTTCTATGGCGCATTCAAAGGATACACATGCCGCAGTTATCGAAATATCCCGCTCTAAATACTTAGCTATGAAAGGGATTGTTGTCCCTATATCAAATGAAACGGTTTCACCGGGATTGATAAGAGATGCAGCCTTTAATCCGATGATACTTTTCTGTTTTACGTTTCTTTCTATCTCTTTCCCAATAAGGTACTGGGTTTTATCATTAACTGTATAGGAGTCAAGTAAAATAGCCCCACCATGTATTCTCCTGATAATTCCTTCTTCTTCAAGATCATCCAAATCCCTTCTGATGGTCATCGCAGAGGTTAAAAATTGGTCAGAAAGATCTTTAACCGATATTTCGCCACGTTTATGAAGAATATTGACGATTCCCTTAAGTCTATTTTTCTTTTTAGACATGATTAAGTAAAAAAATTATTAAATTAATGTTTTTTTTATTGACAAATTAATATAAATTCTATACAATTGAACAAAATTTATGTTCTTTTTTTTCTTATTATAATATATTATTTTAAATTAATCAATATATAATAGGGGGTTTAAAAAATGAGAAGAAATTTAATTAAATTCTTAATTTTGTTACTTGCGATTTCAGTAATTCCAGGATTAATTTTTGCTGCTGGTGAGAAGGGTGAGGAGAAGGCTGAAAAGGAGAAAATTGCAAAAGTTGCCCTTGTTCTTAATCAGAGACGTGGAGACCAATCTGTTATTGATGCTATGTGTAGAGGAATGAATGAAGCTAATGAGAAACTGGATGTGGATATAAAGATACTTGAATCGCGTGATCCCACTGAGTTCTCTGATAATATTGAGGCTATGGTGAATTGGGGTGCTAAACTCGTATTTGTATCATTCCAGCCATTGGTTAATCCTGCAGTCGATTCAGCAAAGAAACACCCAGATGTTAAATATTCCCTCATATATGGTATGTATGATAATCCCCCAAAGAACGTACAATGCATCGTATACACAGAGGATACGGCTAGTTATATTGCGGGGGTTATGGCTGGTCTTAAGACTAAATCTGGAAAGACGGGATTCACAACAGGTGCGGATATTCCAACTCAGCGATCTGCCTATGAAGGGTATGAACAGGGTGTTCATAGTGTAAAACCAGATGCAAAGACATATTATGCTGTAACAGGGAGCTTTGAAGATCCTGCTAAAGGAAAAGAAATAGCATTAAGCTTATTTTCTCAAGGAGTGGATGTTATTTGTGGTTGGTCTGCCAAATGTGATTGGGGTGTAATAGAAGCAGCTCAAGAGAAAGGCAATTGGGTATGTGGTTTGTCCGGACTGGAAGACCTAAGAGGTCAATATGGGAAAACTATTATTGGCCAAGCTGGTGTAGATTTTGGAGCAACTGTATATGAGATTATCAATGATTTCATAGAAGGTAGATGGTCAGGTGGTGGTATAAATGAAAGAACAATCAAAACAAAAGATGTCGGTTGGCTTTATGAGCCTACAAAAGATGAGGGATGGACACAAAGTGAAATTAATTCCCTTAAAAAGGTTTATAAAGATCTAATAGAAGGTAAGATTAAGATTGAGCATGAATAGAAGTAAGAAATAAAATTAATAGCTAAATATACATTAAGAGGGTAAGCTAGAAAAAGGGGGGAACGTATGTCACTTTTAAAACTCCCAAAGTATTTAGAGTTGCCAAAAGGAATACAGCCTGTTACACGATGTAAACGTGGAGAGGTTGCCCCATTTATAATCCTAACTAATACTCCCAAGATGGCAGAAAAAGGCTCTAAATATCTGGATGAAGTTAAAAATCGTATTGAAGGGGATGAAGCTGCATTTACAATTACAGGAACTTACAGGGATTTAGCAGTTTCGATCGCCAGCGGGGGTGTGGGGGCAAACCAAAACTCCAATATCATAGAGGAATTAATTAACATTGGAGGTAAAGTATTCATACAATTAGGAGCCACAGGTGCAATTCAAGAAAATATTAATCTTGGTGACTTAATAATACCTACAGGGAGTGTTAGAGACGAGGGTTTGAGCAGGTACTATGCTCCTTTGGCATATCCTGCTATTGCAGATTTTAGAATTGTGGCATCGCTTGCTGAAGTAGCTAAAAATAAGGGTTATACTGTACACACAGGGATTATTAGAAGTACAGAAGGTATGTATCCATCACAGAGAATTGAGGAATATGTGCAGCGTTATCATGACTTGGGTATATTAAGTGTTGAGCAAGAAGTTTCTGGTATACTGACTGTATGTAGTACTCGTGGTTGCTATGCTGGTGCGTCTCTTTGTGTAATCGGTAATTTAGTCAAGGGACTTCACTATTGGAAAGGAGATAGTTTTGATTTACTGGAAAAAAAATGGCTAGAACAAATAGAAGTCATACTTGGCGCTATGCTAAAACTTAAAGAGCAAGGGTTCCCTGATCAAATTTAACAAAGAGCTTTAATTACTTTATAGACAGATTTTATACATATGAATACTAAAGTGGTTCATTCTTTATAGTAAAGAATGAACCACATTCTATTTATGGACAATTGAAAATTTATAATTTATAATCTTTTTATCTAAATAGCTGGGGAAGACAGATGAAATTACCATTGGTGAAGATGGAAAAAATAACAAAAACTTTTCAAGAGGTAATTGCAAATGATAGAGTAGATTTTATTTTGCAAAATGCTGAAATACATGCATTGGTAGGAGAAAATGGTGCTGGGAAGACTACACTCATGAGAATCCTCTATGGGCTTCTTAGCCCTGATTCTGGACATATTTATGTTAAGGGGTTAGAGCGGAATATAAAACGACCTTTAGATGCAATACACCTCGGAATTGGTATGGTTCACCAACATTTTATGCTGGTTCCCTCACTAACTATAGCCGAGAATGTCATCCTGGGAATAGCGCCTATAAAGTTAGGATTTTTCACCGATATAAAATCTGCTTCGTCCCAAATTCAATCAATTTCAAATCGATACAAACTTAATATAGATCCTAACACTAAGATTCGGGATCTTTCCCTGGGGGAGCTACAGAGGGTTGAGATTTTAAAAGCAATTTACCGAAGAGCAGATATACTTATTCTTGATGAACCAACAGCGGTTTTAACACCACAAGAAACAGAAGCGCTTTTTAAAATAATGAGAGAGATTGTACAGGAAGGTAAATCAATTGTTTTCATTACCCATAAATTGCCCGAGGTTAAGGCCGTAGCAGATAGGGTGAGCGTGATGAGGCAGGGAAAGATTGTTGATCGTGCAGATGTTAGTGATGTAAATGAGCATGACATTTGCAGAATGATGGTTGGCAGAGAAGTGATTTTCAAGGTTAATAAAGAGGCTGCCAAAACAGGTGAGGAAGTCCTCCGTTTAGAAAAAATTAGAGTCCAAAGCATTAAGGGCTCCTCAGCACTAAGAGGTGTATCTCTATGTCTCAGGACAGGTGAAATAGTGGGCATTGCCGGAGTTGAAGGTAATGGGCAGCGTGAATTAGCAGAGTCTATCGTGGGACTATTACCCGTTGATGAAGGTAAAATAATATTAAGTGGAAAAGATATAACTGATTCATCTATTGTTAAGAGACGTAATTTAGGATTATCATATATACCCGAGGACCGCTTAAAAGTCGGACTTAGTATCCCAATGTCTGTGCAAGAAAATTTGATTATGGGGTTTCATCGTAAATCACGATTTACCTGGAATCGATTAATTCTACGTTGGGGGCTAGTTCAAAAATTTGCTGAAAAATTAATAAAAAGTTTCGATATAAAAACTCCAAGCCCCACAAATATCACGGAAACACTATCCGGTGGAAACCTTCAAAAAGTTGTTCTTGCAAGAGAGCTTTCGGGAGAGCTTAAGGTACTAATTGCATATCAACCAACCAGGGGCGTTGATATGGGTTCAATAGAGTTTATTCATAAAAAATTAATAAAATATAGGGATAATGGATGTGCGATATTGCTGATTTCAGCAGATCTTCAGGAGGTATTAAATCTCTCTGACAGAATTCTAGTACTGTATAAGGGACAATTCATTGGAGAAACCCCTTCAGAGGAAGCAGATAAATATCGAATTGGTAGATGGATGATGGGTTTGCAAAACGGAGTATCAGATGAATATAAGGTTAATTAAATATAAGAGAAGGCGTAGGATCTTAGAGCTGGCTATTCCATTACTTGCACTATCAGGTGCATTGATGATTATAGCTTTGATGATTGTAGTTTCAGGAAACAACCCCCTTAAAGTTTATGGTTTTATGATCAAGAGTGGCTTCGGTAGTCTTTATGGCTTTATGTCTGTTTTACGTTGGATGACACCACTTCTTTTTCTCAGTGTTGCTGCATCATTTGCATTGAGGTCTGGGATATGGAATATCGGTCTTGAGGGGCAGATGTATATGGGTGCTCTCTTTGGAACATGGGTCGGTTTTAGTATGATCGGAGTTCATGGGATTGTTGTGCAAATATTATCCATCCTTCTTGCTGCATGTGCAGGTGCGTTTTGGGCAGTAATACCCGCATTATTGAGGGCTTATTATAATACCAATGAATTCATAGTCTCACTTCTACTCAATTTTGTAGCAATGTATCTAACTGATTTTTTGACCTTAGAGGTCTGGAGAGCCCCAGGTGCAGGGGGGCAGACAATGTCAACTCCCGAAGTTATTCAGGCAGCTCGCTTCGCCAAAATAATCCCAGGATATGCATGGCACATGGGATTTTTTCTTGGATTGGCTTTCGTTCTTTTTTATTGGGGATTTATGAAATGGACAACCTTGGGATTTGAGTTCAGGGTAATGGGTTACAATCCCTATTTTTTAAAGTATGGTGGAATATCAGTAAAGAGAACCATAATTCTCTCAATGTGTTTCTCTGGAGCAATAGCTGGTATTGCAGGGGATATTGAAATCCTTGGAATTTATAAATCTTTTACAACCAGAATGTATGCAGGAGGTGTTGCGTGGGATGGCTTAGTGGTCGCACTCCTTGGTGCTTTTAGGCCAATAGGCCTCATTATAGCTTCCTTTTTATTTGGATTCCTCAAGACCGGACTACTAACAATTGAACGAATGATTAATATATCGAGATCAATAATAACAATCCTGCAGGCTATGGTGATTTTCTTTGTTGCTATTCAAGGAGTAAGGATTTCAAGAAGAGTTGAGGAAATAAAAGAAAGGGAATAAGATATGCTGAGAGAGATTACTTATTTAGATTTAGTTTCAGCTACTATTCGGATGTCAACTCCCTTTCTTTTTGCCGCTCTAGGAGGGGCTTTTATTTGGGCTGCAGGGAAATGGAATGTTGCGCTTGAAGGAAGCATGCTTATGGGAAGTTTCTTTGCTGTTGCCGTTGGACTTTGGGCAAAATCTCTATGGGTTGGGGTACTGGCATCTTGCCTTTCAGGTATTTTGATAGCTCTTCTTGTAGGGTTCATGATCATATGGTTAAAAACTGACCCCATTGTTGTAGGTATCGGAGGTAACCTAGTGGGTTGGGGTATAACAGTATTCGTTCTAGAAGAAATTTTCAACCTAAGAGGGGGTCTTTTTGTAAAGGATATACCCTTTTTCAAGCCAATAAATATACCGGTTATAAGTAATATACCGATAATAAGCCGGATATTATCAGGTCATACGTTACTAATCTATCTCAGTTGGTTAATTTGTGTATTATCCTGGATTACTTTATTTCGAACACCTTTGGGGCTTAAGATTAGGTCTATTGGGGAGAATGAGGATGCTGCACGTACTGCAGGAATTAATGTTGAGCTGATTCAATTTTCGTGCTTTCTTTTTTCAGGATTGCTTGCTGGTCTTGGAGGAGCTTATCTTTCAGTTGCCCAATTGGAGGGTGTTTGGAGTGAGAATATGACAGCCGGTAGAGGCTTTATTGCAATCTGTGCTATAGTGTTTGGTAGAAACGATCCAAAATGGATTTTTCTGGCATGTTTGCTTTTTGGCTTTGCAGATGCAATAGGTATTCGACTTCAGATACTACAGTGGCAGCCTCAGTTTGTATTAATGATCCCATATCTTCTTACTATTCTTGTACTATATCTGTCTACAAGAGAAAGAGCATTATAGTTTACAATTATTGGATACCTCAAGCTATGCTACTATAAATGCAATCGTTTCTATTAATAAATATGCTAATGAAAATGTGGCGTTAAATAATATATTATATTCTCCTTAATTACATTTTTCGTCTTCTATCTGACGAATAACAGTACAATTATTATTTAAGCAAGCTCAATTAGTAATAAATAAAAAATATGTTTTGTGGGAAAATCCAATGGCGTTAGAAATGTTAACTAAGCTCAATGATATTTGCATTTTTGTTTCTAATATTGAGCGATCTGTAAAGTTTTATACACAAAAGCTCGGATTCAAGATTAAAAGGCGTCAACCGGGGTACGTGGAATTTAATTTTCAGGGTACGAGTGTAACTCTTTGGCAAGCCAATGGTGTACAACAGGCAATACCATCTGAGCACCTCGGAGAAAACGGTCATCATTTTATGCTTGCCGTACGTGTCCCTACAATGAATGATGTTGATAGGATATGGAAGGAATTATCGAAAAAGGGAGTGGATTTTATTTCACTTCCAGAGACATATCTATGGGGCGCTAGAGCTATATATTTTAAGGATATAGAGGGAAATATCTGGGAAGTATTTGCATGGGAAAAGGATGAGGGTCCTGGTTTAATAGCGAGTGTGTAATAATCTATCTTTTATGGGAGTTAATTATGGAATTACAACATAAATTGGCATTTGTGACAGGAGGGGCACAGGGGATCGGTCAGGGTATCTGCAAACAATTAGCTCAAGCCGGAGCTCATGTTTTAATAGCAGATATAAATTATGATAAAGCTATTATAAAAGCCAAGGAAATGGAAAATAATGGTTATAGTGTTCATGCTATAAAGCTCGATGTTGGTAATAGAGAAGAAATTGAAAAAACAGTGTCATCGGTAACAAAAGAGCATGGACCGATAGAAATTTTAGTTAATAATGCCGGAACAATTACCATGGGCTCAGTACTGGAACTTGCAGAAGATGATTGGGATCTAGTAATGAATGTAAATGCGAAAGGGGTCTTTTTTCTGTCACAGGCTATTGCCCGTGTGATGATAAAAGAAAAATTAAAAGGTAGAATCATCAATATTTCCTCTATAGGTGCAAAAATACCTTTTGAAAACCAAGTACACTATTGTGCCTCAAAATCAGCTGTTTTAAGTATTAGCAGGGTTTTTGCACTTGAATTATCGAAATATGGTATAACGGTAAACAGTATCTGTCCTGGTGCGGTAGATGGAGATGTATTAAAAAAATGTTATAATTGGGTTGCTTTAAAGACAGGACAAAAGCCCGAAGAAATACTTAACCAATGGCTTTCACCTGTACTTATAAATCGTTTAATAACTCCTGAAGAGATAGGAGCTCTGGTTGTATTTCTCTGTTCTAAAGAAGCAGCAGTAATAACGGGTCAAGCAATTAATATAGATGGAGGGAGAATATTCGATTGATGCAAGACATAGATAATCTATTAAATCAGTAATAGTATGAAATTAAATGTCCTTTTTTTATTATTCTCATGATCTTTAAAGATTGTATATATATCCAAGAAAGAGAGAAATTCATGAATAGTATAATAGAGTTGTTTGATTTAAAATCGAAAGTCGCGATAATTACCGGTGCCTCAAAAGGAATTGGAGCTGAAATTGCGCATACATTATCTAGTGCTGGTGCAAGTATTGTAATTAATTATTATAAAAGTGAGAGGGAAGCAGAGAAAATACAAAGAACGATCGAGGGAAAAGGAAGAAAGGCCTTTATCTATAGAGCTGATGTTTCAGAGCCAAAACAGGTAAAAGAAATGACCGAAGCTGTAATCAAAAAATTTAACAGAATAGACATTTTGATTAATAATGCAGCCATATATCCACATACTGAAGTAATACATATGACTGATACTGAATGGAAAAATGTTATTAATGTTAATTTAATGGGTGCTTTGTTGTGTTCAAGAGAAGCTGCAAAATTTATGATTGATTCAGGAAGAGGAGGACGAATAGTTAATATTTCATCGATTGCTTCCCTTCAGCCAGAAAAAGCGTTTAGTCATTATTGTGCATCAAAGGGCGGCCTTATCTCTTTGAGTAAAGCTTTAGCTCTAGAGTGGGCGAGATATAATATAAATGTTAATACTATAGCCCCAGGTTTAATTGATACAGGTGAACTTGCGAAATATGCCCCGGATCGTATGAATGCTTATCTAAAATTTTGTCCCTTAAAACGAATAGGAAATCCTAAAGATATTGCTTATACTGCTCTTTTTCTTGTATCAGAAGCATCTAACTTCATTACAGGAGAAACTATCATTGTTGATGGCGGTATATTGCTTGGGGGATATATGGAATTAGTCAGTTATGGATATGTATGAGATTAGAAAAATGAGTGACATAAAAGAGAAGCTTTCAGGCGTTTATGCGCCCATAGCAACACCATTCAAGAACGACGAAATACTTTTGGATGGAATAATCAATAATGTTAAAAAGATGAATGAATCGGGATTAAGGGGATATTTTGTCTGTGGAACAAATGGAGAGTTTAAATCCCTTTCTGTTGAAGAAAGACTAAAGGTATTTGAAACTGTTGTCAGGTACACTTCAAAAGATAAGGAGGTGATGGGAGGGACATCTGCTGAAAGCACAAAGGAGACAGTTGAAATTACAAAACATGCTGCTGAGATTGGAGTAGATTTGGTAAGTTTATTGGTTCCCTGTTTCTTTAAAAATGTAATTGATGATGATGTATTAACCGATTATGTGCTTGAAGTAGCTGAATCATCGCCAGTACCGGTATTGATATACAATAACCCTTCTGTCACAGGAGGAGTTCTGGTGAGCCCTGAAGTTGTAAAGAGGGTTTCAGAGCATCCAAATGTGGTAGGAATGAAGGATAGTTCAAAGGGAAATTATGAGAGCTATATAAAAGCAGCTAGGAATGAATTTTATGTGCTTGCTGGCTCAGCAAGTTTCTTTTTTGAACTGCTCAAGGTGGGAGGCATTGGAGGAGTCCTGTCTCTGGCGAATGTTTTTCCTGATGACTGTGTTTCTCTGTACCGAGCGTTCATTGAGGGCAGGCTAGAGGAGGCTGAGGTTCTGAGCAACACTCTTGTGAACCTGAATAAACAGGTTTCAGGAAAATACAGTGTAGCTGGAGTTAAAGCAGCGATGGATATCGTAGGATTTGTGGGTGGAGATCCAAGGCGGCCTCTTAAGCCCCTTGGCGATTCTCAGAAGGAGGAGATAAAAAAGGCGATAATAGAAAGTGGTTATATGATATGAAGAGAAGACAGAGAGGGATTTTAAGATAGGAAAACGAGATTATGTTTTACTGCCTCAACCGATAGAGAAGGAAGCACTGGAATTACTTAAGGACAGAGATCTGGAAGTTGTTGAAGCTGCTAGTACAAGAAAAGAGACGATTCTGCCTTTACTGAAGCATGCCAAATTTCTTGGAAGGCATATTCAGGGCTGAACCCATATAGGGCTGGACCATGCCCGCTGGCCGTTACGCTGCTCAACCCTGATGCGATAATTTGTCTCCTCTTTCAACGGTTCATCATCTTCTATTTCCAGTTCTGTCCTGTAACCGGCTTCAGGTATGACGCGGTGTATCTTTGCCAGGTAAGCCATGATATAGTAGATGTCCTCCCGCTCCGTGCTTCCTAGCTTGAGTCCTGCCATGTCCTCTAGCATTTTAATACACTCATCCTTGTACCAGATTATTCGGCTGCTAGCAGCCATATTTGCAACTGCTGCCGATTCTTCCAGACCGTTAAGCCTGAGTGTGAGTTTGTCGTTTATCTCAGATTCGAATTCGAACACATTTGCATTCTGGAATCGTTCTTTCAGGTTATTTGAAGAGCTCACCATGTCGAATGTTACCCTGCCGCCTTGCCACTGAGGCCGGCCATGGCCCGGTGAAATCCAGCACGGCTCGAATCCTATAATTCTGCCCTTGTCCAGGGTAAGCTCTCCGTGCCACTTTCGATCAGGAAGCTCGAGCTCATTGGGTCGTGGTCCCCAGCCCATTTCAATGCGAACCTTGAACCTTGAGCGCTGGCCTGGTTTGGGAAGATGCCACCGGCCCTGATGGCAGTAAGTCTCTATAATCCGGCCATTCTTCAGAATCTCGATCCGGTCGAGCGAATCCGAGCCAATGACCTTCACCCGTATGACCCTCTTTCCTGGGGCCCGGATGATACTCCCCATGATGTTGTCGTTGATGCGAAAATCAATCAGAATGCGATCCCCGGTGACACCGTAGACATGACGCGCCTTAAAAGCATCCCAGAGATTCTCCCGGGAGAGAGCTTTCGCCAGGCAGGCCATACGTCCATTCCCGTAGTGACCTGGCATGTCCCCCCAGTTGTCGGTCGAGCATACAGCTCCAAGGTGATATCCGCGGTCCAGTGCATCCTGATAGGTTCCGCCCCCCTGTCCTGGGCCCATGTGGGAGTTCCACCTGAGACCGATCAGCTCCTCATCGGTCTCCGAGCAGCCGTGAATGGAGTAGAGCTCTGCAAAAGGGGAGAGTTCCTCATTGTACACGGACCAGTCGCGACCGCGCCTTCCCGGACGATAGGCCGTATGATGGGGTATGGCGAGTGCATCATAGTCCTTCAAACACTCATAGAGCTCTCCAATTGTGTTAACACGAAATATGGGCAAACCCTCTTTGAGGGAATAGACGTTATGATCGCCTGAGGAACCATCGCCCTGCCATTCATATCCGGGGAAGGTGACGAACTCCCCGGTACTGTTCATGGTCTTTGAGACCTCCTGGATCTCGGCCCATTCCCGATCTAGCCTTTTCTGCTCTTTCCATTCCTCGAGTATCAATCCATAGGACTTATCGGTCTCGGAAAGATGCCCTCCCTCAATAAAGGCAAAAGAGCTTGCAAAGGCCGTGTAATAAGCAGCCGCATAGAAATCAAGATGCGATTTAGCCCGCCTGTACACCTCCTCGATACTGACCGGCATGGATGCAAATTGATAGGTGTTGTCATGTGCCTCACCCCAAAACACTTCATAATCCGACATTATCTCCATCCTCCATCAAAGATAAACTGTATAGGTTTACCATCCAAATCAAATATTATCTATTATCTTGACAAACAATTCACCGTTGCAATAATCCATCCATGTTTTTTAACTAGCGCATACATCTGCACCAAACGTGTCTTTATAAATTTTCTCCAACCTGATGGTGACATAACCATTGATATTTTTGCTCCATAGTCATCACTCAATACAATTCCATCGAGCTTAAGTCTGTCAAATGATCATTATCTTCGGTAGACCAAAAGACTCCAAATTCATCTTTTATAGTTTCACCGTATATTGATTGATTTGTATAAAAAGGTTTGATTTATTTTAGATTTGTTAGGCGAATTAGTAAAAACTTTGATTTTCTTTGGTATTATTGCTATATGCCTAGCCCTCGTCCCATTGCACCACCATCTATGATGAAAATCTGCCCCGATATATAGTCAGAGGCTTCTGAGACAAGAAAGAGGACTAATAATGCCACATCTCGGGCTTCACCCAGTCTACCTAAAGGAATTAGGTCGAGAGCGGCTTTCCTAATATTCAAATCCTCGACCATTGATGCTATCATACTGGTATTTATCAAACCAGGAGCAATGGCATTTACATTAATATTGAACTGACCCCACTCTGAGGCAAGGCACCTGGTGAGGGCACTTAATCCAGCTTTACTAACACAATATGTCGAAAAGTAATTTGTGCCCTCTTCAGCACCAGTGGAACTAGTATTAACTATCTTACCCTTCTTCTGTTTAATCATATAAGGTCCGACCGCCTGAGCGAAGAGAAAAGCACTTGTTAAATTGGTATCTATAACTTGATGCCAATCTTCCAGAGTTAGTGCCTTATTCCAATTACCTTCTGTAACCTCCCAACCTTGCACTCTCTCACCAGTTATAAAGGTAATGGGTTTGGCCATAATGATACCAGCATTATTACACAGGATATCAATTTTACCGAATTTAGAAATAGTTTGCTTTACTGCTCTTTTTACTTGCTCTTCTTGAGTTACATCAGTAGTTATTGCTAGGGCATTTCGTCCTAGTTTGCAAATTTCTTCTGCCGTTTGTTCTATCTGCTTTGTGGTACGAGCAACTAAAACAATATCAGCCCCAGCCTCAGCTAGAGTTAGAGAAATAGCCTTACCAATGCCTCGACCAGCTCCAGTTACAATTGCTACCTTATCTTCAATACTGAAATCTTTTATATTCATCTTATTATTTTAATACAATATCAGGATCTTCTTACCCAGACTTTATTATAAGTACTTTCCTTCGCTTACTAAGCACTTCTGATTAGTGCATATTCCTTCATACTTTATTATTCTGGATATATTCTTATAGGAGACCTTACTTTGCCATTGTTTCCAATTTCTAAAATAAAACCTAATATTGGCTCCGTATCTAAATAGTAGAACTCGTCCTCATCATATTTACCGCTTTGAATAACATTTATTCCTTTTTTTCGATATTCTTCAATTGTTTTCTGACAATCTTCTACCCATTCCTTCATATGATGTATTCCCTCACCTTTTTCCTTCAAAAAGTCGTAATATAAATTAGGTCCTTTTAAGGGTTGCATAAGTTCAAGTTGCCTATCACCTATCCATGTTATCGCTATTAACGCGGACCAATTGCATGGTTTTCCTTTATATGTTGCTTCTCTCATCGTTTGAGGACCAAGTTCGTGGATATCCCATGGACCAGTACCAAGAATTTCATAGTAATATTTTAAGGATTTCTCCAAATCTTTAACCGCGATCCCTATTTGTATTATTTTTCTTTCTTTCACTTATGACTCCAATCTTTACATATAGATTTCTTTTATTTCTTTAACAGCCTTAAATAAAATTTTTTGCATTCGAATGCATTATATAACATTTTTTACCTTTTTTCAAGTATTTTTAAGCATTCCTAATTAACTTAATAAATGTTTTCTTATATTCTCTATTAACAGATTAATCTATAAAATTTTGTTAAAAATATATATCTAATAGAGCTTTAGCGTTTTAGCTCAGATTCTTCTGCATTAAGAATTTCTTCCTCACGATTATAAAAATAAGAAGCTGTTCTTTCTGCAAGCTTATCCAGGATTTCGGAATCGGGACTTCCATACATTGCATCATATGGACTACTCCCCGGTCCAAGGGGCTCTGGTGTGCAAAAACACCTGTCATTATTGTATCCAACAACATAGAGGGCCATAATAATTATATCAAAGTCAAGGAAACCTGCACCAAAGAAACCCCGATTGGTATCTGCCATGTGTAGATTAGTTAACATATCTCCATAATCAATAATTGTACCTGCTATATGCTCCTCTCCATGTAACATATGATAGAGGTCACCATTAATATACTTTATCCCTGGATGATTAACTTCATCTATTAACTTCTTTGCATCAGCAAAGGTATGACAGTGACTTGTCTCATCCACTCTTATGGGTTCTATAGCAGCACGGACATTGTTTTTAAGAAAACAGTCCCCTAGAATTCTCAAAGCTTCTGTAGCCCTGTAAAACTCACTATCATCATATTTTTGTGGTCTCCCCACAGCCGCAGGAGCAACTAACACATAAGTGCCTCCGAGTTCTTTGCACATGTCTACTTGTCTGTAAAAATAATCAATACATCGTTGTACTATATGAGGTTTATTGCTAGATAACTCAGACTCAGGAGAAACCATGCCACATATTCCCGCTACTTTTATGTTATGATCATCAAATATTTTCTTAACTTCTTTTGTCTTATAGCCAAGATCAGGTCCATACCGATTACCATGAAGTTCAATGTACCGAATATTATTTTTTTCAAGTCGTTTAGCTGAAACTTCTAACGGTTCTATACCAAAACCCCAATTACTCCACGATAAGTTAAGATGATACTTTGGTTTAGGATTATTCTTTCTCCATTCAATAAACTTTTTTATAATTTCATTATCTTTAATTTGAAAAATTTGGGGTTTCATAGTCTATTCCTTTTTTAATTAAAATATTTATAAGAATAACAGCTTATAATACGAAGATTTATTTTTATTCATTTTCTCGAAAGTGCTTATACAAGACCTCAGACACATATTCTTCATGTTGTTCTACAGGAGAAAATTTGGAAATATCTTCCCACGGTTCTGAATAATCAATTTCTTTAGCATATTGAATAACCTCTTGTAAATTTTCAAATACTTTTCGGAATGCATCTAACATTTTGTCCACAGACTTTATTGGAGTATGTGGATAGGTAAAACGAGCATCCAATGCAAGCGATCGCCTCAGTACATCTAACGTTTCTGGATAATCTTCTATTTGATAAGAAACATCACGACTGTAGGAACACTTCCAGGGACATCCTTTTCCATAACCTCGTTTTACCTGGAATAAAGATTGACCTGGAACCGGGGTGTGCTGAGACAATTGCACGAATACTCCTTCTGCACGAAGAGCGTCCTGTATGGCTTGCCGAAATCTTCCGGCAGGTATATCTAAACCGGCTTCAACGGGATCAACTTTAAAATAGTAAATATAATATGCGTGAGTTCTATCATCAGGGACAAAGGGCGGTATAAGTCCAGGCAGTTCGGCAAAAGCTTTCGAAATATATTCTCCTTTTTCATGACGTGCACGTATATTATTATCAAGTCGTTTTAATTGACTACGAACCATGGCAGCAGGCAATGGACTGATCCTATAGTTCCATCCCATTGTATATGCATTATATTTTCTTTCCTTGTCTTTTCCTACAACTTCTCCAAACATCCTTACCATATCTGCAAGATCTCTATAACTTTTATTATTAGTACAGAGTAAACCTCCTTCACCAGCACCAGGTAATGGTTTCAAAGGCATGGTGCTGGCACCGCTAATGTCCCCTAAACTTCCCACTTTTTTTCCTTTATAATTAGCTCCACCTGCCTGTGCAGCATCTTCTATCACATCAAGATTATATTTATGTGCAATAGCATTTATCTCATCATAGTCAGCCGGTAAACCTTGATAATCTACCGCTATGATAGCTTTTGTTTTATCATTAATTTTTTCTTCAATCTTCGTATAGTCAATATTACATGTACGGGGATCAATATCGACAAACACCGGGATTGCATTGTGATGCATTACACAGGTAGCTGAAGCCAAGAATGTCAAAGCAGGTACAAGAACTTCATCTCCTGGTTCTATTCCGATACCAGCAACACAGGCATGTAAAGCTGCAGTACCGCTGTTAAGTGCTAAGCAATATTTCGTACCGGTATATTCAGCATATTCCCTCTCAAGCGCTACTACTTCTGGATTCTCTTTCCCCCAAAAATCTTTGCTGTCAATTACTCGTTTGAGAGCTGCTATATCCTCATCTGTTACTATTGGCCAATCTCTTGACATTTCAAGATCCTCTGGTATTGCTTTGGGCCCACCATTAATTGCTAATTTTGGCATTTTATAAACCTCTTCTAATTTAATTTTTATATATTCAAAAGTCCTAAATGATAACAATCGAGTAATTATTTTTTATTAATAATAGCCAATACCGCATTTACAATGTCATCCTTATTAGGAATCACTCGTCTCTCTAAAGGTTTACTATAAGGAATAGGAGTATTTTCACCTGCTACCCGTTTTACCCTGGCCTGTATACCCTCTTCTGCTACAATAGAAACAATTTCTGTTCCAAAACCCATTGTCTTGCATGCTTCATAGACAACAATAAGTCCTCCTGTTTTCCTTACAGATGATAATATAGTCTCCTTATCTAATGGATTAAGTGTTCTTGGGTCGATTACTTCAGCTTCGATTCCCTTTTTTGCTAGTTCATCTGCCGCCACCAATGCATCAAGAACCATTTTTGAGATTGCCACGATCGTTACATCTTTTCCTTTTCTTTTTATATCAGCTTTCCCAAATGGAACAGAATAAGCGTTTTCTGGTACATCCCCCTTCGTGGCATATAAAAGTTTATGTTCGATAAATACAACCGGGTTTTCATCTACTATAGCAGTAGTCAGAAGACCCTTTACATCATAAGGGTTAGATGGCATAACCACCTTTAATCCGGGAATATGCATAAAAAGAGTTTCAAGACTTTGTGAGTGTTGTGCTGCTTCTCCTGTACCAGCTCCACCTTGTGTCCTTATCACAAGAGGAACTTTGGCTTTCCCACCAGTCATATAATGTAATTTAGCCGCCTGATTAATGATCTGATCCATTGCAATAGTGGCAAAATCGATATACATAATTTCTACAATCGGTCTCATTCCCAAAATTGCGGCCCCAACTCCGGCGCCTATAATTGAAACCTCGGAGATTGGTGAATTACGGATTCGTTTTTCTCCAAACTCCTTTAAAAATCCATAGGTTGTTCCAAAAATGTTTCCATGAACACCTATGTCTTCCCCTATTAAGAAAACTCGTTTGTCTTTTACTAAAGCTTCGTGTAATGCTTCCCATATCGCTCTGGCATAATTAATTTTCCTCATATTTAACTACTCCATATGGTTTTCCTAAAAAATGTTCTGTAAATTTTTACCAGAATTTGATATTTATCCAATTTATTTCACATCAAAAAATGTTGATTTAACATTATTAATACATGATTTGTCTCGACATTTTTTTTCTATTTTTATTAAACATAAATGTCTTCTAA
Organism: uncultured Spirochaetota bacterium; assembly: GCA_964424795.1. Lineage (GTDB taxonomy): Bacteria > Spirochaetota > B62-G9 > B62-G9 > DRHN01 > CAYRKG01. The sequence continues at coordinate 18,027 of CAYRKG010000036.1, read as the reverse complement.
AGCCTCTTCAGGATCTGGATCAGGGCTATCAATAGCAAATTTTTCTGTTTCTTTAATCTCCTTTTTTATTTTGTTCTCTATTTCCAAAAGCTGTTCATCAGACAAAATTCCTTCATCAATTAAATGCTTTTTAATGTGATTTATCGGGCATTTCTTTTTCCATAATTCCACTTCTTCATCAGTTCTATATCTTATTGGATCTCCAATCCAATGACCCAGCCAGCGGTAAGTCTTCGACTCGATTAATGTAGGTCCATCTCCTGCAATTGCCCTTTCTCTTGCTTCCCTTACAGTAGAATAGACTTCAAATACATTGTTACCATCAATAGTTACACCTGAAATACCATAGGAAGCGCTTCTTGCACTAATATCCTTAATATTGAGTGTATCTTTTACAGAGCCGCTTATAGCATAAAGATTATTTTCGCACAAAAATATTACCGGCAATTTCCATATAGAAGACATATTAAGGCTTTCATGAAAAGCGCCTGTATTACTAGCACCATCCCCAAAAAAACAGAGAATTACATTTTTTATATTCTGATTATCCATTGCTATTGCTGCCCCTACAGCAATAGGAATACCACCTCCAACAATCCCGTTAGCACCGATTATTCCAATATCAAGGTCAGCGATATGCATTGACCCCCCTTTCCCCTTACAATATCCGGTTGACTTCCCAACAATTTCTGCCATCATCTTCCTTAAATCACCGCCCATTGCTATACAGTGTCCATGGCCTCTATGCGTGCTGGTGATATAGTCACCAGATTCTAATGCCATACACGCACCTACTGCTGTTGCTTCTTCACCTACATATACATGCAATGGTCCTCGATTAATTCTTTCCCTATAATGCTCTACTGCCTTGAATTCGAAGTATCGAATTTTGCACATTCTCTTGTACATCTCTATCTTTTGTTCTTTTGTTGCTGAATATTTAATTAAAACATTCATATAAAAAATCCTTTCTTAATTGAAAAAATTTTCATTATTCTAGTGCCAATCAGTTTATTAAAAAATGATGAGGAGAAAAATTGCTTATTTACATATTGCTCACTAATATGCAAAAAACAGTGATTTAATCAAATATCTTATATATTTATACATAACCATTATTGATTATGTAACATTATAACTTCTATACTACATACATGTTTCGTGCGATAATTTGATCCTGATATTCTGGAGCCAGCTCACAGAAATATCCACTCCAGCCCCAAACACGAACTATAAGATCGCTATGTTTTTCTGGATGTTCTTTCGTCTCTTTCAGCTTCTCCCTATTTAGGGCATTAATCTGGAGCTGCTGCCCTCCCAATTTAGCAAAGGTTCGTACGAACATGGCTACTTTCCGAATAGATTCATCATTACGGAATACTGTATCTGAAAACTCCATAGTTATAGGTCCTCCATTATAAACACGATTATAATCGATTTTGCTAAAAGACTGTAAAACACTCAAAGGACCGGCAACTTGTGCTCCTGGAGATGGTGCAAGGTTAGCGCTGAATGGAACACCTTTTTTACGGCCATCTGAAGTTGCCCCAACAACAGGTTCTCTCATACCTGGTTCTCCTTTTGCAAGCCACATATAATACATAGCTGTGGATACACCAGGTCTGATTATCCCGCCCCTGTTGTTTTTCCCATACCTTTCACAAGCGTCTGCAAGATAATCGAAGAGCTTAATCATAATCAAATCTACATAATCATCATTATTACCAACTTTAGGCCCTTCTTTTAATAATTTATCATAGAGAGATTGATAGCCATTATAATCAGCATTAAGTGCAGCAAGTAAATCTGAAGGTTCGATACTATGTTCTTCAAATATGAATCTCTTAACAGCAGCAAGTGCATCAGCTGCATTTGCCACGCAAGCGCCCCAAATACCAAAATTGTTGTACTTTAAGCCATTAGAAAGATCATGACCCTCTTCAAGGCAATCGTTCATCAATACAGAGAGGTAGGGTGAAGGTGCTATAAGCAATCTGGAATAATCATTCAAAAGCTTATTAACTTGCTTTTCAATCTCGTCCTTAGTTCTTTTTAGGATGCCTTCAAAGCTATCTCCTGTAGCTAACCCTTCTTTAATACCTCTATCAGCAGCAAAAGGTAATGAAACACTACCAAGATTGACAATCTCCATGCCCTTTCCCTGGGTAATATTCTCCCAGCATCCTGCAACAGTGTAATCACGAGCATCTTCAAGATCATAGCCGTGAGAAGTCAGGGCTGGGATAACTATATCATCATTGATATATTGCGGGAATCCCAGACCCTTGCTTGTGAGGCTGGTTGCCAGGCACAATAAATCCAGATCAGTATCAGAAGAGATACGAAGATTAATCTTGGGATCAATCATCGACACATCATAGGCAACCCGCAGGACCATTTTTGTTAATTCATTGACAGCATCCGTTCCATCTCTTTTTACGCCTCCCAAAACCAAAGTCTGTCCATTATCTCCTGGTTGTATCCCGGGATAAAGATCGGAATCTCTATTAAGGGCTATGAAAAACTCAGCAATGAGTTCTTCAGCCTCTTCAATGTTTATTTTTCCCAAATAGAGGTCATCCTTAAGATAGGGCCACATATACTGGTCAAAACGGCCCAGTCCAATCTGATAGTGTCCTATAAACCATTGAGCCGCATAGGCTAAACGTAGAAATTGCAACGCCTCATGGAAAGAACGAGGAGGATTTGCGGGAACATTTGCAAGAATTTCAGCAATATCTTTGTACCCCAATTGGTGGGCTTTCTCTGCATAACGAGATGTTAAGTTTAATAGAGCATCGATCGTTTCAATTGCACAGTCAAGAAACTCAACTGCTTCAGGATCATTAGTCAAACGTTCGCGGGATGCCATTGCCACCCTCTTTCTGCCTAACATTCCTTGGGAAAGAACCATACCCCAATCGGGACATATATTACTTATAACAGCTACACCTTCGTGTAAAGTTCTGTTTTTTGTGAGTTTATACCAATCCTCAGGAGTATAAACATCGGATACAGGAGCAACCGTCTGAGTAAATACTATCCGTTCATCCGGTTCTATAATAACATCCTGGATTTCACACATTCGACGGGTAAGTCTGGATACACGATGCATCCATGAAAGTCCCTCTTTGTAAAATTCATCCACAAAACAGGGTGGATTTTTCATACGATATTTTTTATACTTCCTTTCACGAGCACGACTTTTCAGATTTTTAAGCCTCTCATTCATACTACATTAACCTTAATACCTTCTTTTTTAAATACATTGGTATTTATATTTAATTCCTTAGATTCATCGAAGCCGGGGTTGAATTTCATCCCAACTGAACTGTATTTTCCGCCTGCTGCCCTATTGTAAGGTAGTAAATCAACACGTAGCAGACTTGAAAGATCTTTGATTACCATAGCTATATCTGAGAGATTTTTATCAGTATCTGTAATACTAGGAATAAGCGGAACTCGGATCACAAATGGTATCCCCAATGTATCAAGAACCTGTAGATTATGCAGGATTGTAGCATTATCATGGCCGGTACAATATTTATGCATATCTTTGTCAATTAGCTTAAGGTCAAAAAAGACAAGATCGCTCCGTTCAGCAATTAGCCGAAAATCTTGCTCGTTTCCATATCCTGAGGTGTCTAACAATACATGCACACCATCAAGCAAGTCTATTACTTCCGCTATAAATTCTGATTGTGATAGAGGTTCTCCTCCTGAAAAAGTTACTCCTCCCTCATTAGCACGAAGAATATCTGCTTTTCCATTAATTATGTTAACTAGTTCTTTCGATGTATACCACCTTCCCACAACCCTCTTACCATCAGGTCGATGGATGATCTGAGGCTCGAATGATATACCTTCGGGATTATGACACCAGGGACATTGAAGAGGGCAACCTTTCATGAAAACGGTAATCCGTATTCCCGGACCATCGTGAATAGCAAACTCTTTAATATCAAATATTATCCCTGAAAGCATATTTTCCTTTAGTTCTAAAAAGAAACACTACTATTTTACTTATTCATATAAATTATCATACTTTATTAATAAACTAATGTATAAATTAAAAACCATTACGACTTTATCATATGGCCGTTATTATCCCTAAGCCAAGAGGGGAAAGGGACTCCAATCAATAATATTGTTTGAATAATTTAGACTAATCTCCTATCCCCATTTTAACCCTTCATCAAGCATGATAAGATAATTGTCAACAGGTATATAGTTGCAGATTGAATTACCGGAACCAAATATATACCTGCCATCTTGCATGCATATGTCTAAAATTTCTCTTATGTATGTACGCAAACTGTCTTCATCAAATCTGGTTAATTTGTCTATATCTACTCCACCAATAATGCCAATTTTATCCCCCCAATGCTTTTTATATCTAGTAACTGGATAGCCATCATCCTCAAAAGAATGAATAGCATCTATCTTGATATCTTCAATAAAAATATCCATAATTTGATCCTTGTTACCGCAGCTATGAAGAAAAAAGGGTTTTCCATATTTATGAACAATAGCAGTGTATTTTTTGTACCATGGGAAAACCCATTTATTTAAAAGTTTAGGAGAAATCATAGTAGATGATTTAGAGCCTAAATCATCTGCAAACCATATACAACCAACTACATCACTTGGAACTGTCATTTTGAAAAAATCATATATTATTTCCCCCACCTTATTAAAAACAGCTTCAACTAAATCAGCTTGGTCAAATATCATGTAGAATAAGCCTTCATATCCTAAAATCCACTCTAGAACCTCTTCAAATAATGATGCCACAACTCCTATTTTCATTCCATCTGGCATAATTTTAGTTAAATATTCTAGATAGCTTTCATATTCTGAGATTAAATCTTTAGCTTTTTCCCAAGGAAACTTTTCAAAATCCTCCCAGGATCGAATAAGCCCCTCACCTTCAACAGCCCAGTACCTTTCTTCCTTTGAGAGATAAGCTGTATCTTTTGTCTTCACAATCAATGTATTTAACGCCTCAAAATTAGCGATAAACGTTAAATCAGCAAATATGCTATAGCCCATTCTATAATAAAAATCAATAACTTGATTATAGTATTTTTCATATGATTTTTTCTTTTCATTAAAATTTAATTTATTTTTTCTATCAACACCCCAACATTCAACAGGCGGTGAATAATTTTTCTCATTAAAATAATTTTCTATAATAAATGCTTTAATTTCCTCATCTATTAATAATTCAGCAGATAATACCTTATCTGGCATTTTTGATCCACTGAGGACCTTTATTAAATTATCAAAGTTTGGTTTTGGATTTTTTACTGGAAGTGTTAACATCGATAGCCTCTTAATACAATTTTCTTTAATATCGATGAATGCATAATGAATATTTTTACGGTACTGTTTAGAAACTATGAGAAAATCTTATAAAGCAATCTTTTAATTTATCTTGGAAAAGAATATATTATAATTTAACTTCAGCACTGTGGATATGCAGAAGTTAATATATTTATAAGATTTTAAAAATAAAATTATGCATTCGAATGCACATTTTAACATTTTTTTAACTCCCTGTCAAGTACTTCTCAACATTCATTAGTAGATGGGTATAGACATAGGTACCACCCTATGTATCATCCTGTCCGGGTTCTAGGACATAATGACAACTCGGACGATAAAAAAACCGATCTTAGTAAGGTAGATAAACAGTTTATTATTCGGCTACGAAGAAATAAAATACTAATTCCCATAATGGATATTTACCATTGTTTTGATATAAATTTGGAAAAATCCTTTAATCCCTTTGCAGCTGAAATGCCTGTTTTCGTAATCATGATTCAAAAAAATCTTCTATAAGACGGATTAAGAGCTATACATAATCGCTTTTCAGAGTAAAAATATTTCAATTTTGTCCGATCTAACAGGCCATTTGTCGTACCTATTCACTCATAAAACAATGAAACATCTTCAAGATGAAAACATCTTCAAGATGAAAACATCTTCAAGATGGGAACATCTTCAAGATGGAGACATCTTCAAGATGCTTTGAAAAGGCCTCGCATGTAATCCTTTTGCTTTTCCCTAATCCTCTCCAAAGCCATGGTAAGCATTATACACAGCCCAAGGAAACACCGAAGCTTCATCTTCTTCAAACCTATTATATAATGCTACTTTATAAAGGTCGTAAGATTCAGAACTTCACTATGAACCAAGTCTCGGCTAATTTAGAAAGCCCTAAAACTTCAAACATTATTACAATATACATAATGTTCTTTTCCAACTTTAACTTCCTCGGGAGGTATATCTTTACAACTCTTTTTTTTATATATACACCGCGGATAAAAATTACATCCAGAAATTCCTTCAATAGTATCAAAAATAGAGGTAGGCAAAACTCTTTCACTTTTTTTCTTTTTTATATTCATATCAGGAACAACTGATAATAATAGCTTTGTATATGGATGCAGAGGGTTATTAAATAAATCCTCTTTGCTTGCCGTCTCAACAATCTTTCCTAAATACATAACTGCTATATATGTGCTTATATATTTTATAACACCCATATTATGAGAAATGAACAAATAAGTAATTTTGAACTTATCCTTTAATTCTTTAAGAAGATTTAATATTTGAGCCTGTACCGATACATCTAGTCCTGAAGTAGGTTCGTCAAGAACTATAAACGAAGGTCTATTTATTATAGCTCTTGCTATAGCAATTCTCTGTCTTTGCCCACCACTAAACTCATGGGGAAAGCGAAATAGATGTTCACTTGAAATACCAACATTTTCTAAATGGGAAGTGACATTTTCTATTAAATTACTTTTATTTTGTTCACTTGGACTTTCTGTTAAAGGTTCCTTGACTATATTAAAAATAGTTGATTTTGGATTAAGAGAGGAATATGGATCTTGAAATATTATACTCATTTTTTTACGTATAGCTTTTAGGTTACTTTTATTGAGTTTGTTAATAGCTTTGTTTTCAAATAATATATCTCCACTCGTAGGCAAATAAAATCCTAAAATTAAATTACCCAATGTTGTCTTGCCACATCCAGACTCTCCAACCAACCCTAGTATTTCACCTCTTTTTATTTCCGTATTCACTCCATCAACTGCTTTTATCCATTTACCATCTTTAGAATGGCCCCTTGATAAAAAATATTTTTTTACATTCTTCAACCTAACTAAACTTTCCATAATTTAGAAACCTTATTTATATAAATGACATTGTACCCAGTGATCTTTTTCCAATTCTATTTGATGAGGTATCTCTTTATCACAAATTCCTGGCATTTTATATTCACATCTAGTATGAAACCTACATCCCAATGGTGGGTTTATTAAACTTGGAATAAAACCATTAATACCTCTTAATTTTTTCTTATCACCAGTTATACTTGGAACAGCTTTAAGTAATCCCTTGGTATATGGATGAGAAGGTGAAGTAAAAACTTTTTTTACTTTTCCGATTTCTATAATTTGCCCAGTATACATTACAGTTAAATAATCACATGATTCATTTATCAACGAAAGATCATGGGTTATAAATAAAATTGTCATATTAAATTGCTTTTGAAGTTCCATAACTAGATTCATTATTTCTAATTGAACTGTAACATCCAAATTAGTTGTGAATTCATCAGCTATAAGTAACTTTGGATTACATAATAATGCCATGGCTATCGATACTCTTTGTTGCATTCCGCCACTTAGCTCAAATGGATACTGTTTAAAACATCTTTTAGGGTTCCTGATCCTAACTCTATCTAACATATCTAAACATATTTCTTTTGCCTCTCTTTTATTGTATTTATTATGCACAAATAAAGTTTCGATTAGTTGACGGTTAATTTTTATGGCACCGTTTAAGGATGTTTGAGGATCTTGAAATACCATCGAAATTTCCTTACCCCTGAGTTTCCGCATCTCCTTTTCACTTTTTTTTAAAATATCTTCTCCCTGGAATAATATTTTTCCTCCACTAATAATTGCTGAACTCGGTAGTAACTTTAAAATAGAAAGTGCAGTAACACTCTTTCCACAGCCTGTTTCACCAGCTAAACCAAACCATATACCTCGCTTTATTTCCAAATTTATATTTTCTAAAACTTTAGCTATTCCAAGATAATTACTAAAATTTAATTTTAAATCGCAGATTTTTAATAAAATCTCCATAATATAATATATTATCCTTTTTTCTTTTTTAAGTGGATGAAAAATTCTTCAAATCTACCTAACCAGGTATATCTTAATGATTTAAAGGCTTTTAATCTCTTTAATTGAGGATCAAGAGAATCTCGTAGAGCATCACCTAAAAAATTAAATCCTAAAACAACCACTAATATGGCTAACCCTGGAAAAAGTGCCATCCACCATGCAACCATCATGTAATCTTGTGAAGAAGCTATCATTGTACCCCAAGTTGGAGTAGGTGGTTGTGCTCCTAAGCCCAAAAAGCTAAGAGAGGCAAACGTTAGGGTACAATCACCAAAATCTAATGTAGCTTGGACTATAAGTGCTGGTAAAGCATTAGGTAAAATATGACTGAATCTAATTTTATAATTATTTTCACCTAATAATTCTGCAAATTTAACATAATTATTTTCTTTTAGAGATAGAGCTTGACCATAAGCTAACCTTGCATATCTTGGCCAATATACAATAGATATTGCTAATATTGCATTGATGAAACTAGGACCTAAAGTCGAAGCAAGAGCAATTGCCAACAGTAATGTTGGAAAAGCCAAAAACATGTCGGTAATTCTCATTGCCAATTCACCTTTTTTACCCCCCGGATATCCTCCTATAAAACCAATAGTAGTACCTAATGAAAAAGCTATACTAACAACAACAATTCCAGCAACTAATGAATAACGAGCTCCATATATAACTCTGCTATAAATATCTCTACCTGAAGCATCTGTACCAAACCAATGATACTTATCGGGAGGTTTTAACCTATCTGATGTCTCAAAGTCATAAGGATCATTAGTAGCAATAATGGGAGCAAATAGAACGCAAAGGAATAAAATAAAAATAATAAAAATGCCTATTATACCTAATGGTGAGTCCAAAAGAAGTCTTATCGTCCTTTTTAATTCACTAACCCTAACTTCCCAATTTTTATTCATAATAATAATGTCCTATCTAAATTTAATGCGAGGGTCTATGTAGCGATACAAGATATCCACAACAAGATTAATAATACAAAATGAGAAGGCTATAAATAAAACTGACCCTAAAATAGCAGGATGGTCAGCTTTTAAGATAGAGTTATAAACGAAAGTTCCCAAACCGGGCCATGAAAATACTACTTCTACCGGAATTACTCCAGCTAAATATTTTCCATATATAAATCCTATTATAGTTATTACAGGGATCAATGCATTTTTTATAGCATGCCTAAAAATTATTTTAGTATATGATAACCCTTTTGACATAGCTACTTTTATAAAATCCTTATTTAATACATCTATCATAGAAGACCTGGTTATTCGAGATACGAAACCAATACCAAAAAAACCCAAAGAAAAAGAAGGTAAAATCAAATGTTTTATACTATTTATTAAGGTTTTCCAATTTAAAGAAATAATACTGTCTAAAATAAAAAATCCCGTTATTCTCTCAGGTATATATTCTATTGAAGTAACTCTTCCAGGATTAACGAAACCAATTATATAATAGAAAAACAATAATAAAATTAAGCCACTCCAAAAAATTGGAGTCGAAACACCAACTAAAGATATAAAACGAGTTAATTGATCTAAAGCCTTTCCCCTTTTTATAGCAGAAATAATTCCAAGAGGAATACCAATAAAAAAAGAAAATAATATGCTAAAAGTTGCCAGTTCAAATGTTGCCGGATAATAATTTTTTATTTCAGTTATTACCGGGCGTTCAGTTCGTATAGATTTACCTAAGTCCAAATGAAATAAATGAAAATAAAAAAGAACGTATCTTTCCCACACTGGCTTATCTAAGCCCCACTGTTTATTAAACTGTTCTATTTGCTCAGGGGTTGCCCAGCTACCAGCCATAGCAATAGCTGGATTTCTAGGAACTGCATTCATGATTATAAAAACTATGGTTGTTATACCCCATAAAACAAATAAAAATAAAGAAAGCCTTCTTACTATCCAAAACTTCATAATTATAAATCGCCCCTTAAAATATTATATAGCTTATGATCTTAATTCCTCAAATGTAATAGTAGAGCTATTTAAAAAAGCTGTAAGGATTCGATCAAATATTTGAGATTCCCAGAATCTCCTATCGAATCGATAGCAAAAATCTTCAATGTAACTACTGAGATGGTGAGTAATTACTCCACGAATGGTTCCTTATCTCAAGCATTCTCTGAAGAGAGAGCACGGAAACACCGCTTTTCTGTCTGCCCATCAAAAAGATCATCCAAAACCTCTTCTTCAGTGTAGTTCTGGTCTTGTGGAAAATCGTTCCTGCGGTGAGGGATGCTTGGTATTTACAGGCTTTGTATTAATACAAATGCCTTGTGCTGTGAAAAGAGGCCTGATCATGGCCGCATCCTGGACAGTGGTATCCCTCAGCTCAGGCCACCGAATATGGAAAAGATGTTGCTGGCATGCCTCTTCGGCGGCAAACTTTTTTTGAAACTCAATCAAGCTCATAGGAGTTTGTTGCATTTCTCTAGCTCATTTACATTGTTATTTTTAACAAATATAATAATAACGGAATTAAAGGAATAAGCTAATGTTTATATTTCCTTAGTACCAAAATTTTTTATTATTTAAATCATATAAAACTAAATATCATAATTTAGCTATATTCTGTTTATCTGCTTCTCTTCTTCCAGGGTTTCTTTGCTTTTTTTTCTGAGCACCCATTCAAATCTTTCAGGATCTAAATTTTTTCCTCTAAACCCATCAAAATCAACCCCGTATCGACGAACTTGAAAAATGATCTTGCTTTCTACCCAACCAAAATATAAGGACCTTAGAACAATAAATGGAGAACGATATTTCCATACCACTTCTTTATCCTTGGTAACCTCATATAAAATTCCTTTCTTTGATTCACAGATCAATGTGTTACCGTTAGGTAGCCTCTCAGCGCTACCACATATATTGGTATACATAAGATGTTGCGGATCTACATATTCCCATATAATTTCATTGGTTTTTATATCAACTTCTACAACCCTTGAAGCCTCAAAGGCTGTCCCTACCTCAATGGGGTCTCCAGGCTTTCGCCATTTCCTGTGCAATCCGTTGTCAAAACAGAGTACATGCCCGTTTTTAAGAACAGAAACACAATGTGGATGACCAAGAAGATGTTCAGGTCCCCACCTCCATATAATATTACCGGTTTTCTTTTCTATCCTTGCAATCGTATTGAAGTGTCGCATAGATATCAATATATCTCCATTTGGAAAAACATCTATTGAATTGGCATAACCCCACGTATACCTAGGGTCCAAACAATCTGCCATGTCATTATCGATATCAAGATGCTCATAATTGTTCCACCTCCAGACTATTTCCTTATTGCGTGTAATTTCATGAATGGAGATACCATATATCTTGCCGTCCAATTCAGTTCCCGGAATGCCACCTTTTATATTTCTCTGTATCTCTTCTGGAATATCTGTATACCTGAGCAGTATAATATTCCCATTATCTAGAAACACATAATCATGGTTCAAATATTTATCCTCGTATCTCCATACCTCATTGCCTTCCCAATCAACTTCAATAAGTTCAGTGCTGTTGGATGTAAGTCTTTCTTCGATAGCATCTGGACCTCTTCCCAGCCAGACAATAGTACCTTTAGGTGTTAGCTTTGGATGATTCGTTGTTTCATGCTCAAATTCCCAATAATTTACAACCCTGCCATCCATATCAACTAACCACGCCATATTACTAAAAATGGGTGCAAATAATGTATACCCTTTATATGCTCTTGATGGATCATGAATTTCGACATCCCTTGTTAATTCTCTTATATAACCCATTCCTATCCTCCTCTTTCCAATGAATTATCAAAATAAATACTCATTGTCATTTAAGAATTAAGAGTGAACCGTTTTTTATAGATTTAAAATTTAAAGGTGAACTCTTAACATAGCCTGTAGCCTTCACATTAGACCACTGGTTAATTAAATTAGCTGACAAGACGAACCGTATAGGTAGGTCTTGTCTTATGAGAACAAATCAATTATTCAGTGGAAAGTTCATGCGGCATGTGGTTGAAGAGATCCGCAATGGTGGTACCAACACTGTCGCCACATATACAGCAGTATCAGTTAAACCAACGTATACAAAACAGATATTGCTGGCATACCCCATCACTGGTAAATGGTAAACTTTTGTTAAAAATCAATCACGCTTATAGAAGATTATTACATTCCTTTAGCTCCTTTGCACAGTACTGTTGTTAACAAATAGAAGAATAAAGGAGCTAAAGGGATAAAGTTGACTATTTTTTATATAGGGTTGCAAATTCGAATGCAGACAAATCAGGATTCCCGTTAAAACCACCTATGTCACTCCGATGAACAAGTTTTGATATTTGCTGACCGATAAAAACAATAGGAGCTTTTTCTGCAAATAGTTCAGATGCTTTTCTATATAATTTGTATCTTTTATCCAGATTAGGCTCTTCCATAGCCAAATTGAAAAGCTTATCGCATTCTGCAGCCGTATCAGAAGCACTCCAAGCATTTCCTTTCCATAATGGACCGTTAGACCTACCTATAACACTGACCATTCCCTCTGTGTCCCCAAAAAAACTAGGATATTTACCCAATTCGGCTTGATACTTTCCACTAAACAATTTCTCATCCATTACTGACCAATCGTACTGTTCAATCTTTACATCAATTCCGATTTTTGATAAATCTTTCTGAATCTTCAGAGCAATTGTATCATTAGGACATCCACATATTACGCCCGTTCCTATTGTAAGTGTTAATGGGAAGCCGTCAGGGTACTTAGATTTAGCCATATATTCTTTAGCTTTTGCCACATTGTAATCATATAGTAATTCATCATCAGTACCAACTGCGGGTTTAAATATTGGTCTGTCTAATCTAATTGCGTACAGGAGCTCATTAATCAATGTTGGATAATCTATTGCTGCTTTAATCGCTTTTATGACATTTGTGTCAGCAATTGGAGCATATGCAGGATTCATATAAATAGCCGTTCCCCTGTAATTAGGAAATTCAAATATTTCTATATTTTCTACGGGATTCTCTTCATATTTATCTATAATATCTCTGGTCAATTCTAATGTAAAATCAATATCACCTTTTTCTATCATCATTTTTAAAGCAGAGGGCTCTGTTATATTTTTTATGATTAATTTGTCATACCCAGGTACTCTATGAAAATGAGCAGCTATGCCCCAATAATTAGGATTCTTCTTCAAAACTATTCTGTCATCCCGTTCCCATTCATCCAATATAAAAGGGCCAGAGCCGATCGAATGCTCATTTAACCAATTGGAACCATAGGGGTCATCATTGGTTTTATGTTTCTCGAGAGTATCTTTATCTACAACAGCCGTAGAGCTAGATTCACATAACCTAATAAAACCAACAGTGGGAATTCTTAATTTTATTTTTAGTGTGTAATCATCAATAATCTCAAAACTAGTTTCAGGATCAATTAATTGCAGAATTGCCTTCGGATAAGTGGGACTATTTATTTCAAATCCCCTTTTAAAAGAATATACAATATCTTCTGCAGTCACTTCATTACCTGTAGTGAATTTTACACCTTTTCTCAGATGAAACGTCCATACCTGTCCTTTATCGCTTATCTCATAACTCTCAGCAAGATTTGGTATAGGTTTATTCGCATTATCTTTGTTATATGTGACCAGTGTATCATATACACTGTTAGTAATACTTCTCGCCTGTAAACCTATTGTTTTTGCCGGATCCATTGTTCTAATAGTATGAGCCCAACCTTGAATTATGGTCTTCTCTTTGGGAACCTCTACCCCAGCTTCTTTCTTTTCTGCAAAAACAGCTGAAGCACTAAAAATAAAAATTAATACAATGAAAATAGATAAATACTTCTTCATTTTCTTCCTCCTTAGATTAAAATATGCAATCGATTGCATTAAAATACAATAAAAATAACATCCTGTCAAGTAAAAAGTTTTAACGTAGAATAAAATATGCAATCGATTGCACTAAAATATCATAAAACCAAAATCCTGTCAAGTAAAAATTTTTACCTTTTGTAAAAAATATATTAAAATCCAGAAATTTTTACTCTGTTTATTTAATTGAAATAGATATCCTTTAAGAGGTAATTTCTTCAGACAAGGCAAGCGGCTCCGCCAAACAGAATATGACTTCACGTCACAGCCCTTTCAGTCCTTTTCCAGGACCAAATGCATGAATTTTTCCAAATGGTGTAGTACTCTACATATTCCATCCGGTTTATAGGCCATCTGATAACGATTGGTCCCTCTGACACTTGAGCTTAAATAATCTACAGCCACGATACTGCCCACTTAGATGAATTTTCCAAAAATTTGAAGGACCGCTTTTTTAATTTATGTATTATACATTAAAAACTGTCCAGTTGTAAATATTTGATTTGCCAAGCTACCATCCGCTCAAGGAGCCAATCATATCTATACCAATTTCTAATAGTATAGCTCTTAAGACTAGGATGTATTTCCATAGGTGCTATAAGTTGCGGGCAGTTTCTACCATGACCCGGAAGTTATTTGGAATCACCGGCGAGGTAATAGAGTTGCCGGAAGAAAGTATATGTCCACCGGGAGTTACATCCCGAATAAGACGCCGTGTCTCATCCGCTACCTCAGCACTCGTTCCGCGGCACAAAAGATCAACATCAATATTTCCCACAACACAAACGCGGTCTCCATATTGCCTTTTGACCTGGGCTAGGTCCATGGCTGCAGCAGGTTCCAACGGCCCAATCCCATCCACCCCTGTTTCTACAATCAGGTCGATAATACTCCAAATATTGCCGTCTGTATGCTTAATGCAAAAGGCACCGTGTGATTTAATATTTTGCACCACCTCCTTGAGGCCAGGATAAATAAAAGCACGGAATTGAGCAGGTGACATCAGGGGACCTGTCTTATATGCATAATCATCTCCTAACACGATCAATTCTACCCCGGCCTTAATGGCCAATCGGTGCAATTCCTTGTTGTATTCTACCACTATACGTCCGATCTTGTCCACCAGTTCCGGGTGGAGGCAGAGGTCCATTAGGTAATCTTCCATCCCCCGCAGGTACCAAGAAGCATTGAATACAGCTCTTCCCAACATAGCAATCATCCTCTTCCCCTGGTAATGTCTGATCAGTTCTGGAATGACGGTTAAAATAGGGTCATCTTGTGGTTCCGGTGGTTGAAAATCATGTAACCGGGCCTTATCCTTGAGGGGAAAGTCAATCGGCATAGGGACTGATTCTTCTGTTTTTTGCCGGATTGTCCCCCAGATATCACGAAAGATACCTCGCTTCCGGTCGATCCACTCCGTTACCCCCCAGGCATTGACCACTTCATTGGCAAAAACGGCATTCAGGTCTAATCCTTCAACCATGTCAAAATAATCAGAATAACCCAGTCCACTTACCACTTTTTGGTCTATGGCCAATTCCATTACTGGTAATCGATCCGGGATTCTACGCTGGAGAGCAGCTATAATACAATCGCGAGCAGTCAAAAAGTTTCCTCAGTCCTCTCTAAGATTATCGATATGAGTATTTATAATCCGAGATTTACCAAAATACGCTAAAAATAGCTTAAAAATCTCCACTTTGCACATGAAATATTTCCAAATGCTTTTTCTGATGAAAAGGGTTAAACTTTTTTTAAGCATACTAACGTTCACATAATATTTTGTCAAGAAAAAAGGTAATGTAAAGAATAAATGATTATTATGATCCAAGTCAAGCATAGGTGGGGTATTTGAAAAATTATGTTTCGTGGATAGCAGTCGGTGATTGTATACTGCTCTTATCTTAAGCCGGAGGAAAAGAAAGTGCAGTAGATGACCGTGGGTAGTACTATGGCGCTAAGCGACCACGAACATAGGTTTGGTGAGTCATCTATTGCATCCGTGTCAATAACATAGCACGTTTTTACGATGCTTAGTAGTGATACTATAAAAGAGCTGAATCTCTTTAGCAATGCGAGTAAACTATACCTTACCTGTAACAACTATCTGAGCTTGGAGATCCTTTGACGATCAACGACCGTATGGACAGGTATGGGAGTAGTTATTTAAGTCCTTTCAATAAAAAGTTATAAAAAATCATGGTTATTGACAAAACAAGTATTAATCCCTATGGTAAGGTGCGGGAATATAACTTAGCAGATAATTTTGACGGAAATAAACATTTTTTTCTGAAGATTCCATTTTTTAGCTGTAATAAGAAAAATCTAAAACCTGAATATATTATCTATGAGTGCATTGTAATACCTGTTGATTTTCTTATAGTTAATTCAGGTAGGAGGATTATTTGCTTATATTCATCCTTTATTTTGTGATTTAAGAGGCTTATTAGTAATTTCATAGCTTCCCATCCAACTTTATATTTTGGTTGGGATATTGTAGTAAGTGGTGGTGAAACGTTTTTTGCCACAGAGATATCATCATTTCCAATTATAGAAAAATGATCAGGTATTTTAAAACCTGTTTCATATATAGCATGATAAGCTTCAATAGTAATCTTATCGCTGATGAATATAATAGCCGTAGGTAATTCATCCTTTCTCATTTTTAGCAATTCTTTCGTTGCTTTATAACCACTATTTGTCCTCATATCACATTCTATTAAATAATTATTATTAATATTAATATTATATTGATGCATTGCTTTTTTAAAACCATCTTCAAGTTGTTTACAGGGTATCACTGTCTTCGGTCCATTCACCAGAGCTATTTTAGTATGTCCAAGTTCAATTAAATGCTTCGTGGCAAGATAACTTCCATATGCATGGTCAGAGCATATAGAATTTATTCTACTTCTTTGAGAAGGTACTGTATCTATTAATACAAATGGAATTTTTAATTCATTTAAAAATTTTCTAGCATTATTTCCAACGGAGCTTATTATTATGCCGTCGACACCTTTGCCAACGAGAACCTTTAAATATTGATACTCTTTTTCAGGATCATAATCTGAGTTACATAAAATAATATTAAAGTCATTATTATTTGAGTAATCCTCAACACCTTTTACAACATCTGGATAATATGGATTAGTTATATCAGCAATTATAAGTCCAATTGTTTTAGTTGTATTGGTTTTTAAACTTTTAGCAATCAGATTTGGGTAATAATGTAATTTCTTGGCAAGACTAATTACTTTTTCTTTTGTTTCATTACTTATTAGTGGATTGTCTGAGAGTGCGCGTGAAACAGTAGATTGAGAGACATTGAGCTGTTTTGCCATATCTTTCATTCTAATCTTCATTATTAATCACATCCTTATTAAAATATTTTCAATTAAGATTATAAGTTTAAAAATCTTTATTGAGAAAGATCTAAAATTTTTAAAACTATTGTAAGTATATTTAATTATCAAAAAATAATCAAAAATCTTACCAAAATAATAACTCCTTATTAAAAAATATTCAAGATGAATACTAAAAAGGCATTTGCGCTGTTTAGATTATAATGAGCATATGTAGGTTGCGGCAAAAATGGCAGTTACATGACATCCCCTGCAAAAATAAAGCTCAAATTTTAGCTTTATCATTGATAGTTTTATATTTGGCAAATTCTTTCATTATTCAAGGCCCGGCTCTAATCCTCTTAATTATTATTTCAAACGATCTAATGGTTAATATCTTGGAACTCCATTAATAATTCTAGTGGAACAACACCGTTATTAAACTTGGGGCAATACATGTCAATAAGCCATATCCATACTTTATTGAAAAATAGAAAATGATATCTTGCATAAATGAAGTATTTTAGTGTACTATACTTCACATTTACTAGCGCCAGGTAAAGCCTGGGGAAGGGGGATAGGACTCGTCTTGAAACCTTCCA
>CAYRKG010000035.1:0-48613 GCA_964424795.1 uncultured Spirochaetota bacterium | reverse complement strand
GTATATGGCAGATACAATAAAAGATGATGTTCTATATGTGGTGGGCACTGGTAGTACAACAAAAAAAATTTTGGAAAAGATCGGTGAGGATGGTACCCTGCTTGGTATCGATCTGGTCTATGGCAGGAAAATTGTGGCCAGAGATACGAATGAACAAGAGATACTCGGCTATCTGAACAGTTATAATGGAAAGGTTAAGATGATCGTAACTGTAATCGGCGGACAGGGGTATATCTTTGGACGCGGAAATCAGCAACTGAGCCCGAAGGTGATAAGACGAGTTGGACTGGACAATATAATTATCGCGGCAAGCAAGCCAAAAATGCTTTCACTTTTTGGCAAGCCTCTGCTGATTGATACAGGGGATGAAGAATTAAATACAGAACTGTGCGGATACAGACGGGTGCACGTCGGTTACGGAGACAGCGTCATGTTCAAAGTGGCCTGTTAATAGGATAGATCAAGTTTAATCGAAGAAAAAGGCTGTCAACAAAACATCGATTTAGCAAAAACTCCAGATATAGAAACGAAAATTGTAAGTAAAAGTATGAGAAGTGGAATCCTGAAATGGAACCGACATATATGTTTACTAATCAGATCACCATCATGAAAGAGATAAGAGGCAGTATTGATCATGTAATTAAAAGAAAAGATTTTATTCTTGGGGAGGATGTGGTTCGGTTTGAGTGTGAGGTTGCCGAGTACCTTGGGGTTAAGCACGCCATTGGTCTTAATTCCGGCTCAGATGCTTTTCGATTAGCACTGGCGACAATCGGGATAAAAAAAGGGGATGAAGTTATTCTCCCCACATTATGCTTCGCTTCAGATGTAGAGGCTGTTGTTCTGGAAGGGGGAACATCCGTTTTTGTCGATATCGAACCTACAACATCGAACATTGATATCAGTCTCATTCAAGAAAAAATAACAGATAAAACAAAGGCTATTATAGCTGTCCATATGTATGGAGTCCCTATAGATATGGATCACTTAATGGAAATAGCGAAGGTAAATGGGATACTAATGAGGATGCATGTATCTGGGTTATAAGCTTGATGATTTTCCTGAAAGCGAGAAAGCTCAAAATGAGGTTTTATCCCTACCCTTTGAAGTGGATGTGACTATTGAGTATGCGACTCAAGTAAGTGATAGCATAAAAGATTACTTTGCTTGATGTAATCGTCGATTACCGCATACTTGTAATTCTTTAAAAATAAGGCAGGGTTACAAAATGAGAAGATTAGAAGGTAAGGTAGCAATCATAACTGGATCTGCCATGGGTATTGGAGAGGCAGATGCAAAGTTATTCGCTCAAGAGGGAGCCAAAGTTGTAGTTGCAGATATTGATGAGGTAGAAGGAAAAAGAGTGGCAAACGAAATAAACAAGCGAGGAGGTGAAGCTATCTTTATTAAATTAGATGTATCTAAGGAACAAGACTGGAAAAGAGTGATCGAAGAGGTAAATACTAAGTACGGTAAACTTAATATTTTAATAAATAATGCTGGTGTCTCACTAGGAAAAAATATAGAAGAAACTTCGCTTGAAGAATGGGAATGGATTATGGGCATAAACTCTACAGGTGTTTTCCTGGGAACTAAATATGGGATTAATGCCATGAAAAAGAATAATGAGTCATGCTCAATAATAAATAGGTCCTCTATCGATGCCATGATTGGTGAAGCAGGTTTAGTAGCATATTGTGCCTCGAAAGGCTCGGTAAGAAGCCTTACCAAGTCAGCAGCACTTCATTGTGGAGAGAAGGAGTATACTATAAGGGTTAATTCGGTGCACCCCGGATATGTTCATACCGCACTAACTGAAAAGGAGGCTAAAGATTCAGGTCTTACAATAAAACAATATTTTGAAAAAGTAGGAAAAATGCATCCAATTGGACATATTGGTGATCCAATGGACATTGCTTATTTAGATCTGTATCTTGCTTCCGATGAATCTGGATGGGTTACAGGTTCTGAATATGTAATAGATGGCGGCTATACCGCAATGTAAAAGTTATTACAATATCCAATCCTATGTGGGATTAAGACAAAGTTTAGCCAGCTCTTTTTTATAATCAACTCCATTTTTAGGAAGAATCACGAACTTTGGTATATTCCCTAAAAAAGAGGTGGGATCAAAACTACATCAGGCCCTTTCTTTACTCTTCGCCTCAATAATGTCCTTAACCTTCATAATCCTCGTCAGGTTGGAACGTTCCATCTCTGAAAGCTTCATGGTTATATATTTAATTGTATCTTCCATATTGGGGATGAGAATATATTCGAGGGCATTCACCCTCCTCCTAACTTTTTTTGAAATATTTCTTACAATATGGTTATTAAAAATGCATTATAAAGCAACAATACGAAAAAGCTACGAGATATATAATAATTCTATATTATATCTGCTGTTTTTTTAAGTTCACAAACCTCATTATCGGGACCATAAAAATAAACTACCCATGTATCAGATCTTAACTCTATAGGTTCATTAAAAAATTTAACACCCTTTTCTTTTAAATATTTATAATCATCCAAAATATTTGTAGACTGAAATCCTATATGAGTATATCCAATATCTGCTTGTTTATTATTTTCTGATATTGATTCTCCTGAAGGTATCTGATATTCAAATAGTTCCAGTATACAATTCTCTGATTGTAAGAATGCAATACGCGCTTTACATCTAGGCATCCCAACAACTTCGGAAAGCTTAGATTCGGTTCCATATTCGATAATGCGAATAAGTTTTAATCCCATTATATCACAATAAAAGTTTATTGATCTATCTAAGTCAGATACACTCAGAGCAACATGAGCAATACCTCTTATCATTAACATGCCTCCTCAATTTTAATCATTTAAATATTGGAGAATAAGAATGCTATTAATAGGTAGCCCCTCTAGCATATATATCTGCAACAGATTCTACATGATCATCACGAATAATCATATAACTATCGTAAAGGGAGATTGTAGTGCACCCATGCTGTGGTATTATTTCAATTTTGTCTCCAACAGAAATTTTAGCATCCTGATTCTTAATACTAAGATGTCCGTGTTCCTCATTCAGTTTAAATATAGAAATACCCTTATCTTTACATACTGGTAATCCCTCATCAACAGATATAGACTTTTTTCCGGCATCAATTACTGCTCTTGTTCTTTCCGGTTTACTTATTACAGTTGTTATAACTGTTATAGCTTGATCAAAATCTAAACCAAATGATCTGTTGTGTTCATCCATTGTTACATAAGAACCAACCTGAATATCTGTAATCCCAGGATATGTACCAGTAAGCTTATACGTATTTGACCCCCCTGCAGTGACAATCTTTACTGGAAAACCATTCTCTTCAATTAGCTTTTTTGTCTCCACCAATAAATTATTTGATTCTCTGCATTTTCTCTTTTTTTCATCAATATCATGTATAAATAATCCACCTTCATAGCCCATTAACCCTCGAAATATAATATTTTTTAATCCATCTATTTTTTGAACAAGCCCCAAGGCTGGTTTTCCAGGCATTACTCCACATCTGTTTAATCCAACATTCACTTCGACAAGTACATTAATTTTTATACCAATCCGAGTAGCTGCATCTGAAATATTTTTTGCATTTTCATAATTATCAATACATACAATGAGATCACCATAGCGAGAAAGATTCACGAGTCTTTGGATCTTCGTCTCACCCACAATTTCATTCGAAATTAATATCTTTTTAATCCCGGATTCAAAAAATAGTTTCGCTTCACTGAGTTTTGCACAGGTAACTCCTATTGCCCCAGCTTCAATCTGTTTCTGCGCGATTATTGGGAGTTTATGGGTTTTCATATGAGGCCTAAGTTTACATTCTTTATTTTTAAAGAAGTTAGCCATCCTACTAATGTTTTTTTCAACAACATCCATATAGATCAGGAGTGCAGGGGTATCAATTTCACTTTTATGCTTTCCAATTAAATTTTCATTAGACATCAGTTCGTACTCCTTATTATAAAATATTCATGCTCTTATTTAACCGGACACTTAATCTTCATTATTTCTAAGAGTATTAATTAGAATAAATATTGGCTAGTTTTTAATCTTAACTTTATTGTACAGATTGATGTTACATCGCAAACACCTTACTATAATTAGTAAATAAAATACTGATTGCAACAAATTAATCATTGAAACGTATTTTTACCTGGGCTCGTTCTTCCTGCAGAGTAAGAAAAATTGAACTGTCTTCATCTCCCCATCCTCGAGCCATTGCATCAATCATTTCTTGCTCTAAAAGCTCCGCCATTCGCATAGACACATTGTATGTACGGCCTAATTCAGTAGCAATCCCTATATCTTTGCGTGCTAGTTTGAGAGCAAATCTGGGATTGAAATCACCCCGAAATAAGGTAGCAGGTAAGCGTATATTCAAATCAGACATTCTCCCTATTGCTCCCTCTTGAAAAATATTAACAATTACTTCCGGCTTAACTCCAACTTTTACTCCAAGAGTCCAGCATTCAGTCATAATCATGTTTAAGCAAAAATTTGCACAATTATGAAGCACCTTACAAATTGAGCCTGTTCCAATATCCCCTGTGTAATATACCTTTTTTCCCATAGCGGTTAGAACAGACTTAACACGATTTAACGTTGATTTTTCACCACCTACCATAAAAATAATATCACGTGTTACTGCACCTTCAACACCACCGCTTGCTGGCGCATCAAGCATAAAAACCCCCTTTTTCTTATATATCTCATAAACCTTTCTAACAATTATTGGAGAGTTTGTTGTATGATCAATATACACCGATCCCGGACAAATTCCGTCTAATATACCGTTCTCCCCCAAAGCAACTTGCTCCATTTCTAAAGGGCCTGGAAGACATGTACAAATTACATCACAAACAGCCGCTAATTCCTTTGGAGAATCAGACCAACGAGCACCTTTTTCAATAAGGGGAAAGGCTTTTCTCTTAGTACGTGTATAAACAAATAACTTAAATCCAGCCTTTAGAATGTTGGTAGCCATAGGAGTACCAAAATTCCCTGTACCGATAAATCCAATCTTCATTTAGAGTCTCCCTAGTTATAAACACACAATATTCTTATGTTAATTTATATAAAAGGATTTTTTGATATTTATAATTGACTTGTAGTCTGTAATATCATATTTTCGATCTATCAACGAACTTCAATAGTAACTGAAACTGATAAGGCTGGATAAGGTTCATTGTATAAAGGATTCCAGCATCTTTCTAAATTCTTCCGGGGCCTCTAAAAATACAAAATGACTACAATCAGGAATTTCCTTTATAATAGCATTAGCTAACCCTCTCTTCGTTCGGTTGGCCACCTCTGGAAGGAGAGATTCACTCCGCTCCCCACGAATAATAAGCACCGGACAAGAGATTTTTGGTAATATATGCCATTGACTTGGGAAAAGCTCTTCCCGGGATCGCTTTTGCATTAACACCCGTAGTTTGTGTGCATAGCTCCAGGTCCAATACCCTTCAGAAGTTTGTTTGAGCTGCTCCCGAAGGATAATTGACATTCCTTCTTTTGGCATTTTTACATAGAGACTCAACTGACGAAGAAGAGCTTCTACCTCCTGCTGTGAAATAAATTTTCCAGGTAGGTTTTGTAATGCAGTATAGTAACTACTTGGATGTTCTCCTCCAAGTTGAGCGCCAATATCACCTAACACAAGTTTCACTACCTGTTTAGGATATTTAGCGGTGTAAGGCAGTGAAATCAGTCCTCCTAATGATGCACCAACGAATATAATTTTTTTCAATCCCAATTTCTGTGTTGCTGCGTAGATATCTTTTATGTAGTCATCAAAGCTGTATTCTCCTTTTGGATCCTCATCACTTTTACCACGCCCTCTTAAAGTAATGGCAATAATGTGGAATCTGTCGCTCAATTGCGGTGCAACCAAGTCCCAGTAATGAGCAGTACCATCCCATCCATGTATTAATAGGAGATGTGAGTAATTTCTTTTACCCCACTCTAAATAGTGTAGTCGTATTTTATTTACTTTAATAAAATCTTCTATTACTTCTGCTCTATATTGCATTATCTTAGATTACTCCTCTTATAAATCTTAAAAAATTAACTGTAACACTTCTTTGAAAAAATAATTAGTCAATTAACCCTATATTTTCTGGATCTATATTTATCATTAATTGAAAAAATGTATTAAACTATTCCATAAATATAAACTAAATCATAATATTTTCTGAAATAATATATTTATAAAGAATTATATATGAGTTTGCCTGTTTATTTAATCTTAGTAATTTGGATGGATTTTTTATATAGGATATTTCCCATACTTTAATGTAGTTTCAATCATTGTCCTGTAATTATCTATGAGAACAAATTCAGAAATTGTATTACTTGATCCAAGGATATAACCTCCTCTTGGTGCTATTTCCTTTATTCTTTTAATAGTCTCATTTGTTGTTTCTTCAGGTGTACCTCTCGACAGTATATCCAAATCAACTCCTCCTATCAGGCAAATTTTATTTCCGAATTCTTCTTTTAATATTCGAATATTAGCTCCCATACCCTTGGGCTCAATTGGATGTATAGCATTTACACCAATATCCAATAAATCATCTAACAATTCCCAGAAGCTACCATCAGAATGAAATAGTAAAGGTAAATGCCTCTTTTTGCAAATATCTCCTATTTCTCGATACCATGGGAATACGTATTTCCTATAGATCTCAGGTCTCATCATTAAACCTGACTCATATGCAAGGTCATCCTGTAACCAGACTGCTCCAATATGTCTACATTTGCTAAGGATTTGCTCAAAAACCGCAATTCTTATTTCACCCATTCTGTTAAAGATTCTTTTTACGAGCTCTATGTTATCGATTAAGGCGAAGGCAAATGTCTCAAATCCCATAATCATCCAGGTGTATTGATAAACTCCTGCAAGGGATGTAATTACTTTCATGCCTTTTGGTAAATATTTATCTATTTCTTCAAACTCAGAATAATCGGCTTCATAGGGATCTGGCCATGGATATTCTTCAAACTCTCTCATATTGGAAATTACGCCACTACCTGTGGCTGCCCATCTTTCAATATGATTAATACCACTACCTCTATTAATCAAACTTTTCTGTTGTGAACTTTCATCTCTTTTCGACTTGTAAGGTCTACCCCGATAAACCCCAGGCAGAAGAGAGGTTACCAAATTTCTACCTAAAAGGACATAATCATACCCAGCCATAACCCAGAATTCAACTTCGTCCTTTAAACTGGTTATTTTTTTCTCTAAAAAGGCTTCTTTTATATTCGGCTCTACACCCACTTCTGCTAATGGAACTCTATCTGGTTGACCAAGTAATAAAGCAGTTCTCACCCTATTAAAATCAGGATCTGGATTCATTTGTTTTTCCATTTTAGATAAAATATATCATACCATTTTTCCTTTCCTGGTTATCATACCTGTGAACTATATATTTTGACATTTAACAAATAGCATAGTACCATTTTTATATTATCATAACGACTGACAACATGTAATTACAAATTGTTATTAGCCCTTTATAATAAATATTAGTAATACTATAAATTGTATCTGTGTGATTATAAATACATAATTCATATCCCATAATAAGTTATATTAGAAAATAAATAATTAAATAGGGCAGGAAATTAATAACCTGCCCTATCATTTTTTTACAGAGGATATTCATATATCTAAGTGTTAGTAACATGTTTATGAGTAAATTAGTTAAAACAATCGATAATTTAAACACATTCTTAATCTGCTATTTGGAAAGATAATTTTTTAAATAATAACTTGTTTAGTCTTTTATTATCTTTCCTTCCATGCTGGAGCAGGCCAAACAACATCTACAGTTGCAAAATTAAGGGGCCAGACAATTTCAAATTGTCCATCAAGAATTTGCTGATAAGTAATCGAAGCTAACATATTTTCACCATTTGAATCAAATTTTACTCCTTTCCAAGGCATGACTATTTCTTTTTCAGTTAAATTGGTTTCACGTAGCGCTTTCATAATGGCCTGCGGATCAGTGGAACCTGCACGATTTATTGCATCAGCAAGAATAATCAGCCCTATAAACTGACGTCCATCACCAATATTTCTCCCATATTTTTTCTTAAACAATTCATTAACTGTAGCTGTAAGTGGGTTTGTTCCAATGAACTTTGGTGGAAAGGTCCCTGGTGTAATATAAAAGTTTGCTGCATCTTTTGCGCTTTGTATGAAATCTGGGTAGCTATAATAATTAGATACTCCTATGTAAACCTTCGGATTTACATCATATTTTTTACAAGCTTCTGCTAAAAGAAGCATATCTTGCAAGTAATGGTGAAGATATAGTATCTCAGGTTCCATTGATTTTATCTTCAACATATCTGCAGTAACATCGGTAGTGTCTGTTGGTGTTCCTACTCTGCCAACAACTTCATAACCTGCCTTTCTAAACCCTTCCTCACCTGCATCACCAAAACTCTTACCTTGCAAAGTCGTATCAACTGATATAACCACCCTTTTATAATTGGTTCCATATTTCTTTTGAAAATCATCTATTAGATTGATCGCATCTCTTACATAGGTTTCATTTATAGGAGTTGTACGAACTATCCATTTAAATCCTCTTCTCATTATATCAGTCATTGTTGAATCAGGAATTAAGGACGGAATCCCTGCCCTTTCAGTAATTTCAGTACCAACCATACAGCATGAGCTGTGGAAAAAACCGGTAAATGCGATAACATTCTCAACAGTAAGCAAACGCTCAGTTTCTGCCATAGCGATTTCAGGTTTTCCCTGATGGTCTCCATAAATAACTTCGATTTTGGCACCACCTAAATTTGGAAGTCCCGCAGTTTCTGCCAAGGGAATACCTTTAAGCCCAGGGGTCTTATTATTAATAACATCTACAGCTAAATCAAATGTGTCTTTTGCTTCTTGGCCTGCTCTTGCTGCTGAACCGGTTAAAGATAAAATACATCCAATCTTGATTGTTTCAACTGGTTCAACTTTTTCAACCGCTTTTTCTTTGGGCATTTCTTTGACTTCTTCTTTTTCAGGTTCCTCTTTAGTACCTCCTGCTAATAATATGAAGGCACCTGCAAAAATGCCTATAAGAATAATTATAAAAATCTTTCCTTTGAAACTTTTCATAACAAACCTCCTTTAATTTAATAGTTTTCTAACAATATTAATCGTAAATACTAAAAAGAAATACCACCCCCTTTCATAAATGAAAATTATACCGGGTAAAACCTATAGTCCTTTATTGCTAAAAAATTATATATATTTTTTAATGACAGCGCTGTCAATATTAGAATTAAAAAAATTATACATTTAGAAATTAAAATAAATTATAAGAATCTAACAATCATCTACCTTTAAAATCTCACTATATTATAAAAATACTATAACAAAATTATCATTTAAACTAATCATATCAGTATACAATATTTGACAGCGCTGTCAAGAAAAAAATTAAAAAAAATACAGAAATTATTTAAAATTATAATGCCTTAATAGGATATTAAGATATCTTTAAGCTAAAAGGATTAAATCATATGGGTAAAAATTATTTGTTTATGATTTACCGCCAAGATAAAGGTCTATAACTTCTGGATTGTTTTGAATTCTATGAGAAGGACCTTCCATTCTATTCTTTCCATTCTCTAGAACATATGCATTATGAGATACATTTAGAGCGCTTTTTGCATTCTGCTCAACGATTATAATTGTTATATCAAGCTTTGTATTTATCTCCTTTATCTTTTGAAATATTGTATGTACTACTATTGGTGCTAAACCGAGGGTTGGCTCATCTAATAAAAGAACTTTTGGTTTTTGAATAAGTGCACGGGCTATTTCTAACATCCTTTGCTGCCCGCCACTCATATTACCCGCGAGATCATCCTTCTTTTCATCAAGCATAGGAAACATCCCAAAAACTTCTTTTATATCTTTACTTATTCCATCTTTATCTTTACGAGTGTAAGCACCCATCTCAAGGTTTTCTATTACCTTCATTCTGGGAAAAATGCTGTGATCCTGAAAAACGTATACAATTCCACGCTTCATGATTTCCACAGGATGCAAATGGGAAATCTCCTCACCCATATAACAAACCGAACCTCTTCTTGCATGTAAGAAGCCGGTTATGGTCCTCAGGATTGTAGACTTTCCTGCGCCATTTGGTCCTATTATACATATACATTCACCTTGATTAACTTTAAGCGAAACACCTTTTAATACATCAAACTTTCCATATGTAGAATAAATATTGTCTAATTTTAATATCTCGTTAGAATCCAAAATAGGCCTCGATTACTTTTTTACTTTTTTGGACCTCACTAGGACTTCCTTCAAAAATCCTTTTTCCGTAGTCTAGGACATAGACATATCTACACAAATCCATTACAACATCAATATTATGTTCTATAATAAACATTGTTTTTCCCTGTTCGTTTAGTTTCCTAATTAATGATACAATTTTATTAATCATTACAGGATTCACACCTGAAGTAGGTTCATCAAGAAGAATCAATGCAGGGTCTGGCATTAATATCATTGCAAATTCGAGAAGTTTTTGTTGCCCATAAGAAACCTCTCCAGCATACTCATCCTTCAACTCTATAAGACCAACAAAATCAAGCCAATAGTCTACACGATCATGCAGTTTTTTATTAAAGGGTCTTGTTGGTGTCAGTAAAAAATTTTCTCCTACATGACTCTGAGCTAGAGCCATATTTTGAAATAATGTTAAGTCATGAAAAACACGAGCAAGCTGAAAAGTTCGTGCTATCCCTTTCTGAGCAGCTTTATAAGAGGATAGGCCATAAACATCTTCACTTTTAAATAAGATTCTTCCTTCATCCGGGCGATAAATCCCTGTTAAACAATTAAAAAGTGTTGTTTTTCCCGATCCATTTGGCCCTATCAGGCCAATGATATCACCCTGTTCTATCGAAATATCAACTTTATTAACAGCTACCAACCCACCGAAACTCTTTGTGACATTATATATATCAAGGATTTTCATATTCCATTTCTTCCTTCATTACTCTTTCCCTTTCAGCAGCATATTTCTTTGCCCTTATTCTTTTAATTATCCCAACCAGTCCCCTCGGCTCATATAGTGCTATCATGAGGATGATGTAACCATAGATTAGAAGATGTACTCCTTTTCCACCTCCTCCAAAAGCAACACGCATATATTCCGCCAGAGGGACGAGGAGACATGCACCAAGTAACGGACCCAACACTGTCCCCATCCCTCCGACTATAGGTAAAATGATAATAAGCAGTGCAAATTCCAGATTAAGAAGACTATCAGGATCAATATATAAAATATATTGTGCATAGAATGTACCAGTAAAAGTAGTGATAACAGCACTTATTACGAAAGCTAGAAGTTTATATTTCCTTGAATCAATTCCCAGACTTTTAGCCCTCTCCTCATCCTCTTTAATAGCCTTTAGATATACTCCAAGAGTGGATCTTTCCATCTTCCATACAAATGCCACAACTAAAAAGGCTAAAATCAAAATGATATAGTAATATGGGATTTTACCTGCCCAGGTCATATATAATAATGAGTCTCTCTTATAAGAAATCTGAAACCCGTATGCGCTATTCACGAAATCCCAGTTTAAAAATACAATAAAAAGAATTTCTGAAAGACCTACAGTTGCGATAGCAAAATAATGCCCTTTGAGATTAAAACAGATTATTCCAATAGATATAGCTGCTATTGAGGATATGACAATTCCTGGTATAACACCTAGCCAAGGTGATATATGAAATTTTACAACAAGCATGGTTGATGTATATGCACCTAAAGCAAAAAAGATCTGATTTCCTAATGATAATTGTCCTGAATATCCTCCAAGAATATTCCAGGCTTGACCTAACACAATGTACATAAGCAAAATAATCATAACATGCTGAGGAAAAGGTTTGGTAAATATCCATGGGTACAAAATTGAAAATCCGGAAATGATAATAATGCCTAAAATCTTAAACATTTTCATATTTCTCAATTGCTTTCTCACCAGTAATCCCTGATAATATATTTAATTCTTGCTGAATAATTCAGTTCCTTATGTTATATAAATATCGAATCGTATTTAAATTAATTACTCATTGATAATTTAAGGAATTTCTTACTAAGCCATTTGTTAAAAAAAGTGAAAATTATCTTACTATTCATCAGTAACTACTTAAAATTTTCCAAAAAGACCCTTAGGCCTGTATATTAGAACAAACACGAAAGCAATATACACAAAAACCATTTTAAATGTAGGTATAAAAATTGTCCCCAATACACCTGTAATTAGCCCAATGATAATTCCACCAAGGTAAACACCCCAGAAACTACCAAAACCACCCAGGGCAACCGATATATAAGCAATCAAGCTAAAAGGCCAACCTACATAATAATGGACGGGGTAATATGTTGCAAGTAACACACCTCCAAGACCTACACACGATATCCCAATACCCCAACCAATAGCATTTACTTTATCTGTGTAAATACCCATTTCCATAGCTGCAGTTCTGTTCTGTGATGTTGCTTGAATAGCTTTCCCTAGCTTTGTTCTTTTAATAAATAAATAAACAAGAGCTGTTGCCATGAGACTTGCACCGAAAGCAACTAGTTCTGCCATGGTTATGTAAATATTGCTTACATTCAGTATTCCGGATAACAAGTTATCCCCTACTCGTCTAATATCTGCGCGCCAGAAAAAATACGCACCATAACGTAAAATAATACCTAAACCAAATGTACTGAACATCTGTGCTACCATTGGAGCATTAAGAATCCTACGGATTATGGTCTTGTATGTAACTAATCCCAGAAAAAACCATACTACTAATACAAATGGTAGGGTCATCAAGGGGTCCCATCCAAGCAGCTTATTTGCCCAAAAAGTAGCGAACATCGCCAGCATCAGAAAATCACCGTGAGCAAAATTAATGATCTCCATTAGTCCAAATATCAATGAAATTCCAACGGCAACTAGAGCATAAATCCCCCCTATTAGCAGGCCACTTACTACTGATTGTATAAATATTTGTAAGCTTATCATTTCATCTTTAATCTTTATAAAAACATCATAATTGTTTTAAAAATCTTTAATAAAAGTTTATATATAATTAAACCTA
Organism: uncultured Spirochaetota bacterium; assembly: GCA_964424795.1. Classification (GTDB taxonomy): domain Bacteria; phylum Spirochaetota; class B62-G9; order B62-G9; family DRHN01; genus CAYRKG01. The sequence continues at coordinate 35,444 of CAYRKG010000035.1, read as the reverse complement.
ATCAATACAGTTTTATCTTGCTTATATCTCACTATAAAAAAATGGTTGAAGATTATAGTACTTCATTGGAGCTTTAATTATATCTCTCATTAATTCAATTTGACAAATGTGATTTTTTACATCGAGATAATCAATCCAAGGAACACACAAACCTGAAGGCCCATCAGTAGCTCCATTGCTACTACATGCCTCAAGTACACGTATTTCCATTTCTGCTTGCTGAAGTATTTCTAGGTTAGATAATAGATAAGCAAGACTTGCTAAAAAGGCGTATGCAGCATCATCTGAAATAGCACCAAATATCGTTGCATCGGCTGAATAAACAGCCCCAATACCGCCACCACAGCCACATCTACACTTTGAACCATAAAAAACAAATTTTTGTGTTGCCTCTTTTAGAGCACCCAAGCCCAATTCATTACCCAAATCACCAATTCCAATAGTTAAACCTCCTCTATTAGCCACACTTATAAAAAGCTCATCAATCTTTGCAACAAATTCAGTAATCGAACGACCATTTGCCATATGATAAACACCTTTTTCATTTTTACCTGGACGTTCAATAGATATAGCCGCTTTAGGATTCATAATATCTAATAGTTTTTTTGTTTCCTTATGAGCTTTAGCCTCATTTTTAGTAAATGGTAAAACAGTAACCGTATGTGGCATAAGTAAACTAGTTTCAAAATCATTAAATACCCTTAATCCTGCTGCTATACAAGAGGCTTTGACTGGCCTAATACATTCTTCCTCACAAAAAATAACCGGCCTAGCTTTAAATCCTAAATCAACAGCACGAGCAATCAATGCCGATGAGACTATTCCATCGGTTTCCGGTACTAGCATATCGTTCCTAAATATATGTTCTTTAGTATATTTTCCATTCCTTAGTATATCAAAAGGCCCAACGGGAAAACCTGTCATTATGAAAACAACGTCTTCTTCATTGATAATGTTAATGAATTTCTGTGCTGCCCTCATTGCCAGAGGGCCATCTGATTTTTCACGTAGCGCATTATAGAGTGGATGAATCATACCTTGGCCTCGCCAATCAATTGTTATCAACTTATCTAGATTTTCACCAATGATATCTGTGATTTTTCTCTCAATATTTTCATCCATCTATTATTGACTCCAACACTAAAAATATTTTAAAATTAATAAGATCGCTTATAGAATTTATACTTTTAAGGTTTTTCCATAAGTAAAATCAAACATGGCATTACCTATTTATCATTTTAGTCAGCGCTGAACATCTAAATAATCTATAACCTTTAAAAATATATTAGCTATTAAATCTAAATAACCAACATTATTATATATATTTTGACAGCGCTGTCAAGAAAAATTATATTTTAAAAATATATTAAACCTTTAAAATATCTTATTTATTCTCACTCTGCTTTCTTTATATTAGGGCGAACTTCAAGTTTAGTTTTTAATTAAAAAATCACTGTATTCTTCGATATTTTATATAAGAAGTTCCCTACAACCGAAGGTTGTCAGCAACCGAAGGTTGTCAGGCATTGCCATCTTATTATCAGTTTATTAATTATTTTCTATTTACTTAAAACTCGACATTCGACCTATCATTCTAATTACTATAAAAACGATTAATTTAATATACTGGTAGTTAAATTTCAAACCATGTGTATATATCACTATAGATTAAAATAATGGTGGCTAAAAAATACAATATTCGAATTATTTTGATTCTTGTTTAGGCATCCGTTCTAAGTTATATTTAAACGGTGATTCATGGGTAGCAAACCATTGACGGAGTGCAGTGAATTCTTCTGCTGGCTGTTTCTTCCAGAACCCAAGGCGACTGACTGCTAAATATCCCATTTGTACCATATCCACTATTAGCTCTGTAGTTTTAAGGCCTACAACCATACCATCAAGAACAGGAACCCCTGCGAGAAATTCGCTAGGTTTCTCTCCATATTGCTGTGTTAATAAACTACAAATAAGAGTACAGCTTGGTATGATAACTTCAGCACCATCTTCACGTACTGCTTTTTCAGCCTGCTCCTTGACACGATTGAATACCTCCTCAGTCGGTGTTTTTTCTGGATAGAGTTCACTTGAGACAATGTCTATGTGTCGTATGCATGCCACTTTGTCACGCAACCCATAGGATGTAAGCAGCCTATCCATCATGGCACAATTTGTGGCATCTGTGGATATCAGCGCAAAACGGTTACCCATCATCGATGCTACATGAGCTGTCGCCTCCATTGTTCCCATAACTGGAATATCAACAACCCCTCGGGCCTGGATCAGTCCAGGATCGAGCATATTGCTTATTAACATCGCATCATATCCTTCAGCTTCAGCACGTATTGCGCGTTCAACTGTGCCATCTATAACCTTTGTCAAGTTATACTGATAAGTAGTGTAAGGCAGTGGATAGACATCTTCTAAGCACTCAACATGAACTTCCGTTCCAGGTCGTGCCCTTGAAATCAGGTTTTCCTTAGCGTTAGGAACTATAGCTCCAAAAGGAGCTAAGACAAGGATTTTCATCAAAACAATACCACTGGCTTTAGCTTCATGTTTTGTGATATCAGTGGAAGTAATTACAAAGCCGACCCCTGCTTTTTGTGCTATCTCACAAGCAATAATCTTTTCTTCATCAGTTAAATAATTAGATTCTATAATAACCTTAAGCACGGTAGTGCTTCTGGTAGCTCTGAATACCGCCTTAATATCTTCTTCCACTGTTTTTAAGTCTCTGGCCTTTATAGCTCCTATATTCATTATCAAGTCTACTTCTTGAGCTCCATCTTCAATGGCCCTTCTAGTTTCAAATGCCTTGCTCCGCGTATCCATTGCACCAAGAGGAGATCCAATCAGAACGCCCACAACTGTGTCAGTACCCCGAAGCCTTCTAACACAATCTGCAACCCAATTAGAGGTAACTATAATTGCATTAAAATGATCCCTTCTTGCCTCTTCACAACACTTTTCAATCTGCTGTTTTGTTGCTTCTGCATTCATTAAAATTTTATTATCAATATATCGTGAACCTTCAGTCGAAGCTTTCCTTTCAGTAGGTGATGGAGATATACTGTTTTCTTTACTCTGTTTATTTCTCACATCGATCTGATCTTTTAATTTATCGATTACTTGACGTACTATTATATCAACAACTTGTTTCTGTTCCATACTAACTGTCCTTTCATTCCATTGTTATAATTTTATTATTTCTCTTAACAATAACGGAAATTTTCAAAACATATTGTAAGTCTAACTTTTATAATTCCACAAAGCTGATATAGATATTTCCTCTAGTATCTCTCTCTTGAACTGCGAATTTAAAAATTAATATTAATAATAAGTTTTTTAATGATATAACTTTTACTTTGAATTAACCAATTATCATCTTGGTATTTTATATTCAGTTGTCAATAATACCTTCTATAGTAGCATCGGATATCTTAAACCAGTTCTTCAATCCTAAAGCTTCCTATCTGCCATTTTTATGTAAAAACAGTGTCCTCAGAGATAGCTTGTATAATTGTGCAGGCAATAACTAGATCGAATATCTCCTCTAACGAGCCGTTGAGGGGCTATACATGAGTAACTTGATCCCTTCAAAAGAACATATATTTCAGAGATGAATAACATTCCTTATAATCCTTTTAAGCTTCATCCAATACCACTATCGATAGATTTTAAAATAACCAATTAAAGAGAAGCATCTTTCACTTCTTGAACTATAGAATCTTAGATTGTTTATATTATTCCTCCTTACCCCCTGGTTCTCGACCTGAAATACCAAAAAGGCGTTTTTCTACAATATCCTTGGAAACCAATACCTCTGCTTCGTCACCAGCAATATAAATTCTCCCGAATCTACCAGAGCCAACAACTTCTATTATATTAATATGAGAAGCCTTTTCGGCTTCGTTGGCAGCATAGTATGCATACCCTGCTGGTTCTATCTCAAGAATGTACAGGGTGTTCCCCTTGAGCACCATATTACCATGCCTAATCCTATTTATGAGCTGCGCATGGTAGTCATCCATATGTCTTATAAGCTGGCTTGTTAAAACCCTTGGCTTCATTCTTTCATCTTTGTTTACATCAATTGCATGCAAAATAGCAGTTCCCGCCTGCCGCGCATCAGCCTGGCTATGAGAATGGACCTCAAGCAAGCCAAATAATCTTTCTACAATCTGTAATCCGGGCTTTACATCCGTTGCCTTTACCGCTATATCGGTAAGTCTGTTTATCTCTATTCCTGGTGATATTTCTACAACACAGCAAGCCTGCCCTGCTACGGGAAAGTATCCTCTTGAAATGCATGCTATAAAGGATGCCATCTGCAGTTGTAAGGAATCCAAAAAACTATAAGTCCTTAATTCTATCATGTTTATTATCCGTTAATATATTATTTATTTTTAAAATAAACTCCCATATCCTTATTTAATAAAAATTACCTTAAAGTTTTATGGGATAATTCCCATATTTTAAAACTGTCTCTAACATTGCTCGATAATTTTCACGTTTTATATTTCGATGAATACTATTGCCAGAACCAACTACATATCCTCCTCCAGGTCCTAAAGATTTAAGATGTTTTTTTGTATCCTCCTCTATCTCTTTGGGGCTACCTTCCAGAAGCATATGCACATCAATATTTCCTATGAGGCAAAGTTTGCCAGCAATTTCATTTTTTAACTTATAAATGTCCATTGCTGTTGGATCTATAGGGTGTAATGCATTAACTCCTACATAAATTATATCTTGTATCACTTCACTGATGTTTCCGTCAGTATGATAAATCAATGGGATATTTCTTTCTTTGCACCTGTCAGCGATTATTTTTAATTTTGGGAAAAAAATCTTCTTTAAAAAATTAGGAGAAACCATTAGACGATCCTTAATGGCAATATCATCGCCATACCAAACTGCTCCTATAATATCTCTTTTTAATAAATTTTCAACCTGCCAATAAACAATCTCGAAAATTTTATCAAAAACTGCATCCACAAGCTCAGTTTCCTCTATCAGATTAATTGAGAATGATTCAAACCCCATTAACATCCAAGTTATCTGAAAAACCGGACCAATACTGCAGATCACCTTCATCTCCCTTGGAAGAATCTTTTCAGCTTCATCAAAAATACGAAAGTCAAGATCATTTTGTTTATTCCATGGATAATCTTTGAAATCACTCCAATTATTTATAAAACCTTTTGTTCTTCCATGTCCAATCTGCCTTTGTATTTCATAGTAGTTTTCTAATCGCGCGGATTCCCAAATAGGTGGAAATCCTGCAATCCTGCGCCCTAGGGTGATATAATCATAGCCGGCTTTAATATAGAATTCCAAATCAGTTGCAAAATCATTTATAGATTTACCTAAGAAGGATTCTTTCGCTCCTTCATCAATAGTAACCTCTGCTAAGGGAACCCGGTCAGCCTGTCCACAATATAGAGTTTTTTTCAATCTTTCAAAGTTCGGATCTGGTTGAATCATTTCATATATCCAAAAATAACTGAACTGAAAAATATTTTAAAAGTTAATTCATTCTAAACCTATATTCTTTAATGGTATTTAATAAATAATTCCAACCATTCACGAAACTATTATGAAATAATACTGGCCCGAAGTCTTTAAATTCATCAATATTAAGACACTCATCTTTATATGCTCTTCTGAAATCAGGAATCTTTTCTAAGAGTTTATCAATGAATTTTTGTGGTACTGGATTAAACATTCGGTATACAACAGGTAGATCAGCTTCAATCAACCTATCAGCTGTTCCAGACCAGTTAATCGTCATATGCATTTCAGAGCCAACCATTTCGGTAAAATGGTGTAAATCACGTGCCCCACCACCAAGCATTGAAACAGGATAATCTCGCTCTTTGAAAATTCTGTATAATTTTCTTGCTACAATACATCCTGCTTGCCAGAGTATATCTCTCAATATATCAATTCTATCTCTTTCAACAATATTCTTTAAATATTCATCAAAAATACCTGTAATATGAGTAAGATAAAGTGTTGGATGCTTACACCACTCTTTTGATACCAGCTTGTACATTTCACAAGTATAGTTTGCTTGTGCAATCCCCATGACCTCTGTAGCAATCATGGGCATATTCTCTGGGATAAGAGACTCCATAGCCTTGAGTCCTGCCTTTGTAACTGAAATCTTTGCAATAAAATTTTTTCACAATCTCCTGTATCGTAAAGCTTCATTGACAATGTTAACTGGGTCATCATCAGCTAATGGATTACCCTGAATAGTGACAAATCCATTCTTTCCTGGATTCCTTTCATATAGTGGCAAAAATTTATTAAGTACACTCTTAACAAGTCTCTGTTGTATAAAATCAGCAGCTTCATTGTCCTCTTTGGTCTCTTTTAGTACTTCATCAATAATACTTAATACATAATTATCATCTTCTTTCTGAATCATCTTCATAGAGTGAGTAGGGTTCGTTTTACAACTTATAGCACCAGCAGCAATAGCTAAATCTGTCTCTTTCAGTGTAGGATTATTAATCCAAAGGCGCGTTGGGCTTAATTGATTAACCCGATGGAAATATTGACCATTCATATCAACCCCCAAAAAGAGATTCTCAATTTTATTAGGGATTATATATTATTATGACAGCGCTGTCAATTTAATTTAAAAAAATATTTATCATATAGATAATTATATAACTCAACATCTAACTTATGATTTTGATAGTTAATTACGAATTAACGGTACCGGTTTTAATATAACCTCACTATTAACACCTATATTTTTACCACTAATTTCTTCTAAAACTATTCTGATAGCATGTTTTGCTAGGTTTTTATATGGTAACCGAACAGTAGTTAATTTTATATTTGAGTGAGAAGCAAATGGTATATCATCCCATCCCACTATCCGGATATTTTCCGGAACACTAAACCCTAACTTTCTTGCAGCATCTATTGCACCTAAAGCCATATAATCATTAGCACAAAAAATTGCTTGTACTGCTTTTTGGCTTTTTATAATTTTATTAAACGCTCTGTATCCACCTTCATATTTAGAATTTCCTTCTGCTATTAAATCTTTTATAAAAGGTAAACTTTTTTCCTTTAAAAATTTCTTATATCCATTGTACCTTTCCATACTTCCAGATGCATGTGGTCTTCCCTTTATGAATCCAATGACTCTACATCCACTTTCATAGAGGTGACTCATCATTACTTTACTACCATACTCATTGTCTACACCAACAAAATTTGTATCAAAATGAAACATCCTTTCTAACATTAAAAGAAAAGGGATGTTTTTTTCCTTTAGATATTCTAATTCCCTATAATTAGAAATAATAACTGCAACAAAAATAATTCCATCAACCATATTATCCAAAAGGTTGTATATTTGCTCCTTCTCTTTAACATTATCATAAATACGTAATAATAAATTATAATTTCTTTTAGATGCTTCTTGTTCAAGGGTTTCAATAATCTTAGATATACAAGGATTAGATATATTTGCAACTACTAATCCGATAGTGTATGTTCTATTACTAGCAAGTCCCCTAGCTAAAATATTTGGCCTATAATTATATTGTTTGATTACTTTCAATATCTTATGCTTTGTTTCCTCTTTTACAGCTTTTTCATTATTAATAACTCTGGATACAGTCTTTTCAGAAAATCCGGACAATCTAGAAATATCTGTAATTGTAAACCGTTTCATTTAAATTCAACCATTTTGGTTCTATAGTTTTATAAAATCCTCTTTAAATTATCTATAATTTTGCTTATTTATTTAATACAGATTAATTCTAAACTACATCAGGCCCTTTCTTTACTCTTCGCCTCAATAATGTCCTTAACCTTCATAATCCTCGTCAGGTTGGAACGTTCCATCTCTGAAAGCTTCATGGTTATATATTTAATTGTATCCTCCATATTGGGGATAAGGATATATTCGAGGGCATTCACCCTCCTCCTTGTTTTTTCTATCTCCTCTGCCAGGAGGATCGATGCCTTCTCGAGCTCTGCGAGCTTTAAAAGGGTGTTCAGTATCTTTCCAAACTTGCCTACACATCTGTCAACAAGAACAGAGCTTGTAACATCACCATAATCATAGGGGTTCCCGGTAATGTCAACCATGAACTTGGGAACCTTTATGTTCATAATTGACTTACTCTTCGATTGAATCTCTGTCTGTGCACCTGGCATAGAGAAGAGGCTTTCAATAATAGCACCTCCTACCACACCTTCAGCAAGGGAATAGCTCTGAAATACAGATTGAATTTCGTTGTCCACCTCTATTCTTAACTTCTTAGTATCTTCTATTATCTCAAGGAAGCTTCTCACCAGTTCATCCTGTTTATCCTTTAAGAGCTTATGCCCCCTATGTGCAAGAGTAAGTCTCTTTTTCAGCCTTAAGAGCTCCATCCTCGTGGGATTGATAGCAAGAATCATTTATAAATCCTCATCTCTATAAAATATCAAGGCGAACTTCAAGTCGTCAAAATTTAACAAACTTAACCAAAATATTTTCTTAACTATTTATACATCTTAATGATTTAGTCGCTGGTGAATAACTTCACCAGCTCAATAATTAGTTCTTTAAGAACTAACTAGAAACAGAAGTTCCTGACAACCGAAGGTTGTACAACCGAAGGTTGTATAACCGAAGGTTATCCGGCACTCCATTATTCTTCATTTATGATCACATTTTAGTCGTTGGTGATTAAAATCACCAACTCAAAAATTAGTTCTTCAGCCTGTTACTATCAAAAACAAGAATTGTCAGCATTAAGCATTTGGACTATTAACAAGAACTAATTTGTATCTACTTTTATAAATTTAAAATTCGCTCTATTGTTTCCCTGCTTCTACCTTTTGCTTGAATTTTGACAGATACTTTTCTATAAACTCTGGTCTGATTCTCTTAAGCTCAGTGGTTGGCAGGGCTGTGAGAAGCTCCCATCCAAGATCAAGGGTAAACTCAATACTTCTATCCTCAGTTTCCCCCTGCGTGATGTACCTGTTCTCAAAGCTTTCGGCAAATCTATAGAATATCCTATCGATATCTGACAGAGCTGCCTCACCGAGAATAACTTCAAGCTCCCGTGCCTCAAGCCCTCTTGCAAATGCTGCAAAGAGCTGGTTAAAGACATCTGCATGATCCTCACGGGTCTTACCCTCTCCTATTCCCTTATCCTTTAATCGAGATAGAGACTGGAGTACATCAACAGGTGGATATATCCCCCTTCTGTGCATCGATCGAGAAAGAACGAGCTGTCCTTCAGTGATATAACCTGTAAGATCGGGAATTGGATGGGTCTTGTCATCCTCAGGCATCGATAGAACAGGAATCTGGGTAATGGAACCCTTTTTCCCCTGAATTCTTCCTGCCCTTTCATAGACAGTCGATAGATCGGTGTACAGATAACCAGGATATCCCCTCCTTCCTGGAACCTCCTGACGAGCAGCAGATATCTCTCGCAGTGCCTCACAGTAGTTTGTCATATCAGTAAGTATAACAAGAACATGCATCTCTTTATCAAATGCAAGGTATTCAGCTGCTGTTAATGCAAGCCTTGGCGTAGCAAGCCTCTCAATCGCAGGATCGGAGGCAAGATTTACAAAAAGCACACTTCTTTCAATGGCTCCGGTGCGCTGAAAATCCTGAATAAAGAACTGAGCTTCCTCAAATGTGATACCCATTGCAGCAAACACAACTGCAAACTCTTCAGCTGTTCCAAGCACCTTCGCCTGTCTTGCTATCTGGGCTGCCATCTTGGCATGTGGAAGTCCGCTTCCGGAAAATATTGGAAGCTTCTGGCCTCGTACGAGGGTATTCAAACCATCTATCGTTGAAAATCCGGTTTGAATAAACTCTGAAGGGTAATCCCGGGCAAAGGGGTTTATTGGAGAAGAGTTGATGTCAAGCCTCTTTTCCGGAATGATTTTTGGTCCCTTATCGATGGGTCTTCCCTGTCCATCAAAGACTCTTCCCAGAATATCTTCCGAGACATCGAGCTCCATCCCTTTTCCCTTGAATCTGACCTTTGTGTTAAAAACATTAACCCCTATTACACCTTCCAGAAGCTGTATGAGAGCCTTATCCCTGTCTACCTCAAGTACCCTTCCATTCCTCAGCTCTCCATTGGGAAGCTCGATCTCAGCAAGCTCCTGGTATTTTACACCTTCAACCTGGTCAAGAAGCATCAGTGGGCCAACAATCTCTCTTACTGTATTGTACTCTCTAATCATCTATGCCTCCGATAATACTTTTTCCTTTAGTTCTTTGAAAGCCTTTGTGATCTCGTCTTTTATAGTTTCAAAATCATCCAGTTTATCCTCATGTGTAAACTTTGCTCTTGCTATCCTCTCCCTTACAGGAAGCGAAGCAATATCAAGCACTGGAACATCGTTCTGTAGAGCATCTTCAGCAAGAGAATGAAAATGCATAACAAGATCCATTACCTTTACCATCTTTTCAAAGGATGAATACGTATCTATCTCATGGAAAGCATTCTGATGGAGAAAATCTTCCCTTATCGATTTTGCAGTTTCCATGATAAGCCTCTTGTCTGAAGAAAGCGCATCAAGACCAACAAGACGAACAATCTCTTCAAGCTCAGCCTCCTCCTGTAGAATGGCCAATGCTTTATCAACGTGGTCAATCCATTCTTTTCCATAATTCTTTAAAAAATAATCCTGAAGATTGGGTACATAAAGTGAGTAGCTCGTAAGCCAGCTGATAGCAGGAAAGTGCCTCCTGTATGCAAGCTTATCCTCAAGACTCCAGAATACTCTTACAACTCTGAGTGTCGCCTGTACCACAGGATCGGAGAGATCACCTCCAGGAGGAGAAACAGCCCCAACAGCACTCAAAGCTCCTACCCTGTTATCACTTCCAAGACATACGACCTTTCCGGCCCTTTCGTAGAATTCTGCAATTCTGGTACCCATATATGCAGGGTAGCCCTCCTCTCCAGGCATCTCCTCAAGCCTCCCTGACATCTCCCTCATTGCCTCCGCCCACCGTGACGTAGAGTCTGCCATAAGTGCTACCGAATATCCCATATCCCTGAAATACTCTGCTATGGTAATTCCCGTATATACAGAGGCTTCACGGGCAGCAACAGGCATGTTGGATGTATTTGCAATCAGTACTGTCCTCTTCATTAAAGGCTCACCTGAATGAGGATCTATCAGCTTGGGGAATTCCATGAGTACATCTGTCATCTCATTTCCACGTTCACCACATCCAACATAAACAATAATCTGAGAATCAGCATATTTCGCAAGCTGGTGTTGAACAACAGTTTTCCCGCTACCAAAGGGTCCTGGAATACAGGCTGTCCCTCCCTTGCTGATTGGAAAAAAGGCATCTATTACTCGCTGTCCTGTTGAAAGGGGCTCGTCAGGAGCAAGCTTCTCTTTATAGGGCCTTGGTTTTCTTACAGGCCATTTGGTGAGCATTGAAAGCTCGATATCCTCTCCATTCTCCATCTCCAGAACCGCTATAATATCTGTTACAATATGCTCACCACTTTCAATAGATTTTATTGTCCCGCTAATACCAGGAGGAACCATGATCTTATGAAGAACCAGAACAGTTTCCTGCACTGTTCCTAAAACATCACCCTCTGAAACCTTGTCGCCTTTTTTTACAGATGGCCTGAAGTCCCACTTCCATTCTCTGGACAACCCTGGTATATCAATGCCCCTGGTTATAAGATCTCCTGCCTGCTCTCTTATTATATCCAGCGGCCTCTGAACACCATCATATATCGGCTCAACCAAACCAGGTCCAAGCTCAACGGACAGAGGCTCACCTGTAGGATACACAGGCTCTCCAACCCCAAGCCCGCCCGTCTCTTCATAAACCTGTATTGAGGCTTCATCACCCCTCATCTCAATAATCTCACCCATAAGCCTCATCTCACTTACCCTTACAACATCGTATACCTTTACATTTCTCATATTGGCCGCAACAACCAGAGGGCCTGAAACCCTAACAATCTTGCCTACTTCCATTCTTATGCTCCTAGGATAATATCAAGAATTTCTTATTTTATAAAAAGATCCAGACTTATGCCTCTTCCTTGAATAGATCTGTTCCAATTGCCTTTATAACAAGACGCCTTAGATGTTCGAAAGCAAGCCTTGAAGTCTCTCCCAGGCTACTGATGGTTAGTACTACTGGAAGCTCTCGCTCCCATAATATATCGATCTGCTCTTTTAACTTCACTGCTATTTTATCTGTAATGAGGATTAGCTTATAATCCTTTTTGACAATAGCCTTAAACCATTCATTAATATCAATATCTCCATCATGGTAAAAATATACATCAATGCCAAAAGGCCTAAAACCGAGAATGTTTCTCTCCTCTCCTACAACCGCTATACTAGCCATATAATCCCCTGAGATGCTCCTTAATTTCAGCCACTGAAACACCAGCATTTCTTGCAACGAGGATTGTTCTTAAGTTTCCTAATTCTACCTCTTTCATCCATAGGTAGGCCAGAACAGGCTCAATGCCGAAAGTAACAAATATACTCTCCCTCAAATACTCTATTAAATCTTCATCAAAAAGCCTCTCTGCCTGCACAACCTGCTCTTCCTCAATCAGCTGTTTATTAATCTTCAATAAAACAGATGATAGAGGTGAAAAGATGATCTTCTGTGAGAAGCTTTCCAGATTGAGATCCAAACTATCCTCAAGGTATAGGAGATCGATTGTACCAAAAGGAAGAAACCTCTCTCTTAATTCCTGACGTTTCCCACCCCTTAGCTTCAATCTCAGTGCAGTAACAATATTGAAAGCATCCACCTGTATTAAGAAATAATTCCTGATGAAATCATTTTTAACTATATCAATCATCTGAAAAACTTCTGTATAGTATGAGCAATCACAAGCATGATCTATTACTTTCCCTGTAACATCCTTAGTTTCTATCAGAGAGAGGTACGTACTGTACATAACGGGTCCGGTATCAAGAGCCCTTCCCTCTCCAAGCATAGTCTTTAGTTCTGGATACAGAAAGCTTGCACGATTTAAAAAAGTATCAGGTACTGTGATTACCTCTCCTCTCTCCTCCCTTATAATGAGCTTCAAGATTTCATAGTCATACTTTAATGAAATTAGTCTCTTAATCTCTTCTTCCAGTATAAGCGCCTTGACCATCTGAAAGGTATCAGTAAATGCCTCTTCAAGGCTTTTTACAAGAGAAAATGGGTCGAAAGCATCACTGCCACTTATACCTGTTAATTCAGTAAAGAGGGAACTAAAACGATCCCATGGAGTAGAGAGTAGCGAATTGAATGCTGCATTATCGATGAGTCTTGTTTCCAGAGCTCTGATCCTGGCGACAGCATAAGCATATTCACTATTTTCAATAAACTCTGGATTATAGGTCAGCATTGAAAAGCTCCCATGCCTTCTGTTCCAGATCGTTTCTTTTGTATTTGAAGAGACTGTTAATTGACATATTTGTTTCAACACTTCCCCTCTTAAGAACAAAACCCCAGGGAAAATCTCTCCTCGCTTTGGATAGGGTAAAATCTCCTTTAGTTTTTTCATTGAGTTCATCTACTATCTCTTTGAGATACACATCCTCTCCCTTCTTACCGAAGATAATCTCCTCATCCCTTGATCTGGAAACCTTGCTGATTAACTGTACCATAAGATCCTTATACTCTTTAAGATCCTGATCAACAAGCCTCTTATAGGCATCAGCAAAGGCCCGGTCCATCCATACCTGGCGTGCTTCCAGTAACTTTTTCCTGAGCTCGAGCCTTTTATTTAATATAGCCCGTTCCTTTTCTTTCCTGTATTCATCTTCTAACAGCTTTCGCCTTTTTCCGAAATACTCCTGTGCCTCTCTCTTACCTGTTTCAATTATGGATTTTGCTTCTTCCTTTGCGTGATTAATAATGTTTTCTGCTTCTTTTTTAGCGTCGGCAATTATCCGATCCTTAATCCCTTCAACCGACATAATAATTCTCCATTCCTAATAGATTTAAAAGGTTAAAAATAACCACACAAATATCGAAACAAGCAAGCCCAGAACAGCGTAGAATTCGACCAGAACTCCCATAACAAGAGCTTTACCCATCTCACCTTCCTGTTTTGAAATAAGATTTACTCCTGCAGCACACACCTTTCCCTGATGGATGGCTGAGAATAGCCCGGCAATTGCTATCGGGAAATTCATAAAAAAGACCTCAAGACCCTGCACTAACGAAAGCTGAACAATTTGTGCCTCTAAAAGCCCTATTTTTTGTATTGTTAAAAAACCCATAACAAAACCATAAATACCCTGAGTGCCTGGGAGTGCAACTAAAAGAATAAACTTACCAAACTTCTTTGGATCTTCACTCAGTGCACCGGAAGCTGCAGTTGCTACAAGACCGATACCTTTTGCAGACCCTGTTCCGGAAAGTGCTACTGCAATAGCTGCTCCTGCAATAGCAAGAAAAAATCCCACGTTCATACCTTCCTCCTTGAGAATGTTTCGATTCTAAAAAAAATATCAACTAAATTGAAAAAGTAACGAAATTGATAGCAAGATATACCTTCTCTTCTTATCTTATGGTTTTAACATACGTATATTTTCTCTTTTCTGAGAATGCTGTTAAAATTTCCCCCTCACCAGTATAAAACTTTGTAAAAAACTCCATAAACTGGAGCCTTATTGAGTGAACAAATGCACTTAATCCGCTGATAAAAAGGTTAAACAGATGCCCAACAATCAGCACCCCAACGAATCCTACTATACCAACAATCGGAAGTTGCCTTACCATTTTTGAAAGAGTATTCATTACCCCTGCGATAACGCCCGTTGCAAGACCGAGAGCAAGAAGCCTTGAATAGGAGAGGACATCACCCAAAACTCCAGAGACTCCATAGAGAGTAAATAACCCTTTACCAATCCTCTTTATGGGGTTAAAAGAGCTCCTTTCTGAAAAAAGTACTATGATACCTGCCCAGAGCGCCAATAGAACAAAGAATATTATATTTAAAAACGGTTCTTTATCAGGCATAAATCTTATGAGAACCTTTGGAGCAGGGGCCATTAGTATAAATATCCATGGCAGGTGGTCGCAAACAGCCTCTACCCAATCACCACTCCTTATTAGCATATATATCTTTATGATATATCCTGCAATGAGATGAATGACTCCAAGGGCAAGAGAAAGGGCAAAAAAGGTCAATACATCCTTACTTGAATCAAATATCATTATCCTGTATCGAGCTTCTCTCAACCAGGCGAGATTTTCGGGAAGCATATCGAAGTTGATCCCGAAAACAGTACCTATTAATGCACCAATAACAAAGGTAGATACTCCAAGAATCAGAAAGAGATTCAGAAACTTTCTTATTCCATTTCTCGGCTTTAAGAGAATCAGGCCCAGAAGACACAGAAGTGCAATCACGAGGCCATACCCTGCTTCTGTGAGGCAGATTCCAAAAAAAAGGGCATAAAAGGGCATGAGAATTGGTGTGGGATCAACCTCTTTATGATTGGGAGGAGAGTAGAGATTCACGATTATCTCAAACGGTGATACAATTCTATTGTTTTTATAAACAATAGGGGGAACCTCCTCTTCCTCCTTTTCTATCTCCTGTACAGTAGCCTCTCTATATCTACTCACAACTCCACTTAGAACAGGATAATCACTCTTTTTCATCCAACCATTCATAACAAAGGTGCTCTCTGTAAAGAACAACCTCTCTTTTGTACTATCTTTTTCGAGTTCAGTCACGAGATAATCATAGTAATACCTGAGAATCGTTGCCTGAGTGGCAATTTTTACTGCCTTCTCTTTAAACTCTTCCTTTTCTGAGCTCAGTTCATCGATTTTTCTGGTATACTCTTTAATAAGGCTTTGAGGCGTTTGTGATATATCTGGAAATGTAAGTGGCTCAAAATGAAAATCCTTCTCAAGCTGCTCAAACTTTTCTTCAACACCTTTATGAAATACCGCAGAAAAATATATATTTTCTTCACCACTTATCTTCTCTATATAGATAAGCTCAGATGCATCGGTCTTGGCAAGCAGATCAAATGCCTCTTTTTCAAGCTTTGAAATAACGATACCGGTTTTTTCCTTAGATGAAAGTAAAGATAGTGGAACCTGAAAACCAGCTATTGGTAAAAGCTCATCTTTCCTTTGCTCTAGATCCTTTATCGAGCTCTCTCGCGATAAGATCTCCTTTTCAATTTCAAGTACATTGTCCATTAACTCTTTTGCATTCTTATTAAGGACAATACTCTCGAGCTCATCTTTCGAGACCTCATCAGGCTGCATACTCAGTTTTTTTAAAAGCGGAACCTTAGGCTCATAGTCTTTTAAAAACTGCAAGCTCTTTTCTACATCGATGAGCTCCTTTTTCATATCTGCTATACGCTCTGTTGTTTTTTCAATAATCCCTTTTTCACTCTCCCACTCTTTAATCTGGTGTGGATCAATCTGAATTATAGAATGCTCCTGAAGCGCTTTGAGCAGATCATCCATTATTGAATTATGTGCTGTAATTTCCACCTTTACTAATGCATCTAAAGCCATAACTTATTCCTTTATGATCTGTCCCGAAATGTATTGAACAACCTTGTTAAAATTCTTTTCACAGAGTTCATTTACTCTTTCAACACTTTCCATCTCTTCATCTTCAAGCTTCCTCAGAACTTTCTTTGTATCATTGCTATAACTTTCCTTTATGCGTATTTCCTCTTTTTTTAAAAGCTCATCTTTATCCCTGATAAGATCTGCACTTTTTTTACGGGCATTCTGGATAATCTTTTTTGTCTCATTTCGTGCATTATTAATTATCTCGTTTGCTTCCTCTTCTGTCTTCTTTATCGCAAGGATTGCCTCTCCTGCCATCTTTATCTCCAAACGTTTTTTATGTAACTATTATAATTACAAAGAAATAAAAAATTCAAACCTTTTCTCCCATATTTTTAGTCTCTTGCTAACATATATATAGGAGGTCTATCGGGGTATCTATGATAAAATCAGGCTCCAGAGATCTCACTTTTTCTGCATCTGTAAATCCATAAGTTACATAAACAGATGTCACTCCTGCTTTCTTTGCAGTTAAAATATCATTCTTGCCATCCCCAATCATAACTGTTTTTTCCCTTTCTATACCTGATTTACTGATAATATACTCCATTCCTTCTGTAGATGGCTTTTTTTTTGAAACAGAATCTCCGCCAACTATTTCAGAAAATTTCTCAGTTAAATTGAGTTTATCTGTAATGGCCTTAGTGAACTTATAAGACTTATTTGTTAATATGGCCTTGTATTTATCACTCAAATGATCAAGAACTTCACAAACTCCAGGATATGGCTTTGTTGTATCCACAAGATGGGTCCAATAGAAATCTTTAAACATCGATACAGCTTTATCGACATCTATTTTTTTATCTCCTATGCACCTTTCCACAAACTTTTGAATTCCATCACCGACATAACCAGTAACCTCATCTATACTCTTTTTTGCTAACCCGTAGTGCGAAAGAACCTTGTTAATCGCAGTTGTTATATCCCTACGCGTATCAATCAGCGTTCCATCAAGATCAAAAATGTACATATCAAAACCCATAAAAAAACCTCATTTAATAAATAATTAGTCTAATGGGATCTTTGAAACTCATCTTTTGGTTTACAACTTGACATTTATCTAAAATTATGTCAAAAAATATATAAATATATTCGTTTCAAATCAATAGCTATAAAACTTTATCTTGAAATCTCACAAGTTGTTTATCATCTTAATGTTATAAAACCTGGAGATTCTCTCATTGATAATGGATAAGTTAATCAAAAAAGCATATAATGTATCACTTAAAACCGCGTCTAAAGCTGGAAAATATCTCATGAAAAAGTATTTGAACGGCAATATTGAGGTAAAGGCAAGCTCTAAACATGATGTCAAGCTTGATGTTGACATTGAAGTAGAAAATTTAATAAAACGAACGATAAAAAGATATTTTCCAGATCATGGCTTCATCTGTGAAGAAGGTGGAAGAGAAAAAACTGAAACAAAATTTAACTGGGTAATCGACCCCTTGGATGGAACAGTCAATTTTTCAAGGGGAATACCACACTTCTGTTCATCAATCGCTTTCAAAGAGGGAAAAAGCTGTCTAATTGGGGTTGTGATAGATCCTGTCCGAAATGAAATTTTTTCAGCTATAGATGGAGTTGGGGCATTTCTGAATGGTGTTCCAATTAAAAATAGGAGCATTAATTCCTTACAGGAGTCAATTGTGGCAGGAGGATTCTTTAAGTCAGGTTCTATTCAAAAGGGAATAACAAATTTTAATAGATTGGTCAAAAAGGTTAAAAAAGTACGATTCTTCGGAGCTGCAGCACTTGATCTCTGCTACCTTGCATGTGGCCGGGTAAATGGATATATACAATATTCCGTCGACGAATGGGATATAGCTGCTGCATCTTTAATAGCCAGGCTTGCAGGGGTAAAACTAGAGATACAGGAAAAAAAAGGCAAGTTTTATATCATTGCTGCTGATAAAGAAATTTTTAATGCATTCAGGGCAGAAGTTATGTTTGAAAAGACTTAGTGCGGTTTTCTCACAAATCGAAAAATAGAAAAGTTTATTAATTAGTTCTTGGTGACTAACTCGAATAAATCTTATGCAATTAGAAAATGCATTTTGTAAATCAGTGTATTATATGTATATAATGAAGCCACCAATGAACTTGCCAAGTTCAATAACTTGCTACGTTCGAAGAACGCAGGTTCTGGCGCATCTTCGCCAATTTATTGGCGCTAATTCACCAATTTATTGGTGAATCATTTACCAGAAACTAATTATATAGTAATACATTACAATATTAAACACAGAACGCATTTATGAGTGAAAAAACCGCCAACTATTCGGCGGATAGTCTACTATCCGAAGGATAGTCATACCCGCCATTTTCTTTAATTAAAGATATTTTTGAGAAATGCGGGTTAGAGGGTAAAAAAGTTATATTATGAAAGTACTGGTATTAAAAATCGCCCTTTTGATTCCTTACTCTAATTCTTTAAAAGAAAAGAGAAGAGTGGTAAAGGCTTTAAAGGACAGAATATGGGTTAAGTTTAGGGCTTCAATATCAGAAATAGATGATCACAACTCTACAAAGAAGGCAGTTTTAGGAATAGTTTACGTTTCCAATGATAAAGTAATACTGGATAGTATAATGAACAAAATCATCAATCTGATTGAGGATAACTACCCGGGTATGCTTCACGATTACGAGTATACTGTAGAGAACTACTAAAGAGATAAGTTATATTAAGTATAAGGGTTAGCCGAATCCTTTTTATCATATCGAACACCCAGTAATATAGCGTTTATCTGCTTTGAGTTACATAATTGTCGAGGTATATGAGTACCAACTGGATCATGATAAAATACCTCTTCAACACTAAACTTCATCCCAACCTCTCTCGGGGCAACGTTATATTTACCCAGTGCTAGTTTTTTGCAGAAGAAGATATCCTCTTGGTCTTCTAGGTAATTTGAACTATGTCTTTTAAGGATTTCTAACATTACACTCCGACGCCTGAGTGAAAGGCCGCCATTTCCCCCAGCTTCAGGACTATCAGCTGATATCCAGGGAGCACCTACATAATCGTACTGTAAAAATTCTTCTATACCCCTTTTTCGTAAAATACTGTCTGTTTGGAAAATCAGAATATGCTCAGATTGAAGTTCATTCCAGAAATCTATTGAGGTTAATAATCTGTTGTAGTCTTTTTTAGAAAAACTCTCCTTTTTCAAATTTGTTAAAAGTACTTCCCCCCAATCCTCAACAATCTGTTTAATAAATGCCTCATTTTCAGTACCGTGAAAGATATGAAGCCCCCAACTTTGATCTAAAAAATACATGATATTTCGTAGTATATATGAAAGGTGTGGATGTTTTCTCAACTCAACAATTACAGCACATCTATCTTTCGGATACCGTATTTTGTATTTAGGTACTGGAACCAATGACTCTGTCTTTTTAATAAATGCATCCCATTTTTTTTCTCTGTTAAGAGGTAAAATGAACAGGTTCCCAAATATTTTCCAAAATCCATTCCTCTGAATTAATCTATTTTTTAATAAATATGGAACAGAAGCCTTTAATAACATAAAAGCTTTCCTATTGGTTCGCTAATTAATCTCTTTATTCCAACCTTATTATATTAACTGAGAATCATATATAGAAGTTAATTTCTTTCAATTTATAGTAATTGCAATTCCTGCTGTTTCAGTTGTATAATATAATATTATGAATGAGAAAGTTTTAGTTTTGTATACATATTATGAATCAAAAGAATATAGAAAAAATTTAAACTTTTTTTTAAATAAAGGTGTTACTGAGTCGAAAAATATAGATTTCATATTTGTAGTTAATGGATTTAAGATTTCTATTGACATACCTAAATTACCTAATGTTACCGTTTTTCCAAGAAAAAATATTGGTTTAGACTTTGGCGCATGGTCAGAGGCTTTGTTTTCTATAGATTATCATAAGTATCAGTACTTTTTGTTCATAAATCCAACCGTAAGAGGGCCATTTTTACCTGTTTGGGTACCAAAAGAGATACACTGGACAGACCTTTTCATTAATTTTATAGATGAAGAGACTAAATTAATTGGTACAACAATTAATTATTATAAAGGGAAACCGCATATACAATCAATGGTAATTGCAACTGATCTAATAGGTTTGGAATTGGGAATAAGGCATAAGATATTTGAACCAAATATAGTAGACATGGGAAAAGGACAAATAATATTACAAAAAGAAATTGGCTATTCGTCATTAATACTATCTCATGGCTATCAGATAAAATGTATGCTATCTGCTTATAAAGATGTCGATTTTAGAGTGGAGCACAAATGCACAGACCGAAGAACGTTAAATAAAAGAAACGCTTCACTGATGGCAAATAAAAAATACTACGGTGACCCCATTTTCCCAAAATCATACTTTGGTATTGATGTTAATCCATTTGAGGTTATATTTTTCAAAACCAAAAGAAAAGTCAATAGTAGTGTTATGGAGAAATACACTGAATGGTTACTTAAAGATTAAAACCTTTAGCCAGTATTCAGAAAGAAGCTAGAAGATTTCATCGAATTGTTTTAACAGCAGGATACAGATTCTTCTATCATGAATTACCAATAGTTTCTTTTATGAAATTCAACTGCCAGTTTTCTACTGACTCTTTTGAAGAATAATCTTTTATGGATTGAGCGGGGCAGTTCATACTCTTTACAATACACACCAGGTATTACCAGTCTTTCTATCTTATTCTTTGCAAGATGTGCACTTATCCAGATATCATCATTTTTAAATGCCATTTCTGGGAAATCTTTATATTTAAAAATATTTTCATCAAAAAATTTTTTCTTATATAAAACACCTCTGTACCCTTCCAATACATCTGCTTGCACCGGCTTTGTTAGGGTTTTATCAATAAATTCATACTTATTTCTTATTATTAAAGGCTTTACATTCCATCCATTAAAACCTAAAGCACTATGGGGATAAAGTTTTGAATAATTCAAAAGGGTCTCCACAAATTCTTTACTGTAAACATGATCATCATCAATTGTTATGATTATACTTTCCGGATCCCTCTCATATTCCAATACAGGTAGTAATTTCATTGAAGGTCCATAATCATAATCTGTTTTAATTATTTTCAAACTCTTATACTGACTTATAAACTCTGGTATGACATATTCTTTCTTTTTTTGTCTTCTACATTTATCAGGTACACTCAGACATATGATATCAGGTTTTATTGACTGACTTTGAATCGAATCAATGGTTCTTTGTATACTATTGATTCTACTTGGAATTGTTGTAAGTGATACAATGACTCTCATACTTTTCCTATAATCCCCCAGTTTCGTAAGTTAGCGAAAGGGAAAATTTACAAATGTTTTCCAGAGTGCACTTCCATGATGTATAAAAAAATTATCTGCAGTTTTTCTGTCAATAACGATCACATCATGGTATTTGGTTAAATAACGATGAATTACAGTGGTAAATAGATCTGGACCCGTAATATAAAAAACATCATACTGTCTGCATGCCTGTAAAATCGAACGCCTCTTTGCCTCTTCAAGAACAGCAAGCATCATTGGGTGCTTTGGTGTGCATATACATAAATAACTTGCAATTCTCTCAGGGTCCTCAGGAATTGATCCAAAACCCATCTCCATTCCAACTCTTCGTATTTTCTCCCTCTCTCCAATAGATCTGGCTCTCTCTGGAGTTAACGTAATTTCTACAAATGAAAAAAAGTTTGACTCTGGATACATTCGTAATAACTCATCCATAGGACGAAAACCAGATATATCCAGATCCGAGTATACTCCACCATATTCATATAAAATTAAATATCTGGCTAAATCCGCCCTCTGTATGTTAAGCC
This sequence comes from uncultured Spirochaetota bacterium, assembly GCA_964424795.1. Lineage (GTDB taxonomy): Bacteria > Spirochaetota > B62-G9 > B62-G9 > DRHN01 > CAYRKG01. The sequence continues at coordinate 13,005 of CAYRKG010000035.1, read as the reverse complement.
TATAGCCACTGTATATTTCATTGTATTCAGGATGACTCTTTTTAATAAGCCTTTGAACATCCGCATCTCTCCACAGTACTTTCCTAAAACCTGCATTTATTTGATCAAATGATTTTAGAGCGTTTAGATCTTTATAGGGTGGAAAGTATCTCGGTCCTATCCAAACTCTATGAAGCAATTTTGGGATAGCATTGCCTTTTTCAATCTTTGTCTCTGGTAGAATAGAAGGAGATCTATATGTATTCTGAACCTTTGACCTCGCTTTTAACCGTGAAAAATATTTATAAAGAGAATAAATAATTAAAATCGTTATAATTAAAATAATTGTAAATATTATTATTTTCATATTCATGCCATAATTAAATTAATGCTCAAATAATAGTTACCAGCTCCTACAATGTCAATTATTGATATGAATATGATATCTAATCAGAGAAAAAGCCATCCAATAGTTTTATAAAAATCTTTTAAATATCTTCAGCTCATACTATATTACCAGAAACCCTTTCTTCAACTTAAAATCCTATGAGTGATAAGAGAAGCTTCTTTCATAATATATTAAACAATCCTTATGTTTTTGTTTTTATTCGGTCAATACTGGATGGTAGACAGGTCAGGTATTTGAAAAGACTCATAAAGGATTATAATGTCACAAGTGTACTTGATGTTGCCTGCGGCTGTGGCTTATTCAGTCAAATAACTGATAATGATTATTTAGGCATTGATTACAACAAATTTTTTATTTCATATAGCAGAAAAAAATTTGGTAACAAAAACAGGCAATTTGCTCTTATGGATGCTGCTGATATCAGACTTCAGAAAAGTTACGATACATCTCTTATTATAAATTCAATCCATCATTTCTCTGATAAAGAGGTAGTAGAGATCTTTAAAAGTATGAAAAAATCAACCCAAAGGTTAATAATAGTTCATGATGCTGTGCAGCAGAAAAACCCTGTTTCAAAGTTCTTTTACAACCTTGATAGAGGTAAATATTTCAGATCGATTGAAGATCAGAAAATATTAATAGAGCAGGCAGATCTTAAAATAAAGGATATCCATTTTTTCAGGGCATTTCCAGGAGTATATTTACACTCAACCATCGTATGTTCGGTGAATAAATAAATCCTGTATAAGGGAGGCTCGATTGGCAGAAAACTTGATTACCAAATTAACGAAAGAGAACTATAAAAAGAAACTACCATTTTTTATCCTCTTCTCTGTACTGGTCATTTCCATATCACTTGCAGGCCTGAATGGCTCGCTCCAAAATGTTGATGAGGTGCTCTATGCTAGAGTTTCGAGGGAGAGCCTGGAGCATCAAAGCTGGTTGATTCAGTACAAAGACGGGCAAGAGTGGTTCCATAAAGCTCCAATGATTTTCTGGGCAGTTATGTCTTCATTTAAATTATTTGGAATTTCTGATTTCACTGCAAGGCTTCCTGCAGCATTTGCAGGCATAGTATCAGCCTTTATGATTCTGTTTATTTCAAGAAAGATTTTTAATTCAACAAAAACCGGAGTTATTGCAGCATTCATATACTTGACATCCTTACAGGTAAATGCCTCCACCCATCAGGTGGCTACTGATTCTCTACTTGTGATGTTTCTCTTAATAAGCCTCTTCTTTCTATTAAAGGGCGTTAGTGATAAGGCCTCGTGGCTTTTACCAGCTTCATTTTTTAATGGTATGGTATTTTTAACGAAGTTGCCTCTAGGATTTGTTGTCCCGGCAACACTTTTTATATATATACTCTTTGAAAAAAAATGGAGGTTATTTCCTTACCTTGTAACATTGTTAATCATCAGTCTCGGTATATCATTACCATACTTTATCTATATTTATAAAAAGATTCCCCAGCTATTTGTAGAATCATTTATATATGTAAATCTTATTCAAAGGTTTCACAGTGGGGGTGATGTAGGCATAGGAAAGTTACTGTTCAGGTTGCCGTATGGAATAGCCTATTATGCTGTTGTTCTACTATTTCTTGTTATGCCCTTTACTCCTGCTATCTTCTTCGTCTTCTACAGAAAAGGAGAAACCGGTTCTATAAAAGATGTTATCTGGAATGATTTATCGAAAATATTATCGATATATTTCCTGGTTGTTCTTTTTGGCTATTCCCTCTTAGAGGGACACTGGCTTCATTGGAGTATGCCAATGATACCAGTGGTTGTTATATTTTTAGGTAATGTATTGGATAGAATAAAAAACAGAAAATTATCTCTAGCCTTCTCAATTTTAGCATTCATCGTATTGGCAATATTCATCTTCCTATATTTAAAAGAAGGAAGTAAATACCCGGCCTTTAGAGATGTAGCTATTGGGCTGATTACTGTTTATGCGATTTATATAATAATAAACTTAGTTATCTATTTCAGGAGGATTGTAAGTGATGCTGGCATCTTTCTTCTGGTTACTATCTTCTTCATTATCTTCACAGTACATACTGCGGTAACAGTACCTCTGGATTTTAATAAGGACATAAAGAGTTTTTCGGATGTTTTATATGATGAACCATCTCCATTAATAGTTATAGCTACGGATAAAGTAAACGAAGGCAGTAAAACAACGGCTACTATATGGTATTTAAAAATGCCAAGTATTCAGTATAATTCATTTGATGTTTTTAAAAGAGATATAAAACAGATTGAAAAGGGTACATACCTTATTTATTATAGAGAGTATACAGAAAAGCTATATAAACTGTTCAGCTCTTTTAAGGAGCTTAAGACAGGCCGGGTATGGAATCTTGGAGTTGTGGAATAGTGATAGTTAATTCGATCTGAAAGTAATATATTTATTTCCAAAAAAATTGGATGAAGTATAAAAAGCTATGCCAATAAGTTGTGCTATATTTGGATTAATCATTAATCTCTCAACACAGATAATCACACCTATCAGGTTTAAAGCGTAAGAAACTCCAAACATCAAAAAGAATAAAAATATCTCAAGCTTTGGGTCTTTTTTAGATTTAAATGTCCACCTCTTATTCCATATAAAGCTGTTTATCAGTCCACAGGCATAACCAAGTATATTTGAAATCTTATAATTAATATGGAGAAAATTGTAGCATGCATATATAATGCTAACTCCTATTACTGTATTAAAAATCCCTACGATAATAAATCGGTATCCTTGAACAATCAGGAGTTTAATTTTCACCTTCTGCAAAATCAACTTTATTCTCTATAATTATCTATAATTCTCCTGTTCTCAATGCACAGGAAATCTCTATATCTATAATACAACCCCTACTGCTTCCGCTATTTGAGTGCTTCAATTTATTATCTTGCTCATAAAAAATTAACGTATTTCTTTACCAGTATAAACATATTATATAACTTTAAGTACGCAAACAAAATATATGAATATTAAAAGAATTTTAATAACAGGGGCCAATGGCTTCTTGGGTAAAAATTTGGTTGCTGAGTATCAAGATCTTTTACCAGTGAACTGTCTAGTAAGAAAGAGAAGCTTTGAAAGTCAGCAGGCAAATGTTTATTACTTCAAAACATACAATGATGATTCTGTAGCAGAAGCTACATCTCAATCTGATGTAATTGTCCACTGTGCCTCAATGCTCCATGGCAGGAAAGAGGAGATGTATGCAGCAAATGTAGATTTCACCAGAATACTTATAGATTTATCCAAGAAATACAATATCAAACAGTTTATTTATATAAGCACAGAAAATATACAGCAAAAGAATACAGATTTGTATACCGTAACAAAACAGTGCGCAGAGAATGAAGTCAGGAAATTTAAAAATCACACAATACTGCGTCCTACTGTGCTCTACGGGCCGGGCGATACAAAATATGTAACAAGGCTCATTAAGATCATAATAAAGTATCCAATAGTTCCAGTTTTAGGAAAAGGTAAGAACAAATTCCAATTTCTCTATGTTGAAGATCTCATAAGAGTAATAAAATCCTCTTTTGAACGAAAAATCTATGGAACCTATGTTATTGCCGGGCCGGAAAGTATAACATACAATGATTTTATAAACGCTCTTTTGAAGCATCTTAAGATTTCAAAACCAGTTGTCAGAATACCAGTCTTTTTATTAAAACCATTATCATATCTTCTCGAGTTTATATTAGCTTCAACACCCATCACTGCAACGCAATTGGAAAATCTGGCAAAAGACAGGGATTATGATATAAGTGATACTGTTAATCTTTTCGATTATAAACCTACCTCTCTTGATCAGGGTCTCGTTAATTTGATCTCACAGGACTTTTAAGATGAAAAAGAGGCGAATAGATATTATGCTTCCTGTATACCATGGAAACTTGAATGAAATAGCTGAGAGTATTGAGAAGCAGGTAAAATATTTCTCCGAGACATTGAAAGATTATGATTGGAATATAGTACTTGCAATAAACGGGAAGAATGCAGAAAAGATAATTGATCTGGCCAAGCAGCTTGGAAAAAGAGATAGTAGAATCTCCTATGATTATGTTGAAAAGTCAGGAAAAGGCTCAGGAATCATCCATGCATGGACAAAGAGCAAAGCAGATATCATCTCATACATGGACATTGATCTATCAACTGATATTAGAGATTTTCCAGAGCTTATTCTGCAGATAGAGAAGGGTTACGATATCAGCATTGGTTCGAGGTATCTTCCAGGATCAAAGGTTGAGCGCTCTTTTAAGAGAAGGATTATTTCTTTCGCCTATCACAAAATATTTATGAAAATCATCCTTGGCGCAAAGCATTATACTGACGGACAATGTGGCTTTAAGGCTGTAAATAGAAGAGTTAGAGAGGAGCTCTTGCCTCTAATAAAAAATAAAAGCTGGTTCTTCGATAGTGAAATGCTGTACATAGCCCAATTGAAAGGATTTAAAATAAAGGAGATCCCTGTTAACTGGGTAGAATCAGATTTTTCTGGAATATTACTCTATAAAGCTATATTAGAGTTTATAAAATATGGAATTGGGATAAGGTTCAGAAAAATACCATAAAACTTTAAACATTATCTATCAAGGGAAAAAATGAAGGCTATAATACTTGCTGCAGGGGCATCAGAAAGGCTAATGCCATTGACAAAAAACATACCTAAATGTCTAATTAAAATAGGAAATAAAACGATTCTCGAACACCAGCTTGATGCAATAGACTTTTCAGGAATCAGCGAGACCGTTATTGTAATCGGTTATTTAAAAGAGATGATCATAGATTTAATAGGAAAAAATTACAGAGGTATTCATACAATTAAGTACATTGAGAATTACGATTATGCCACGACTAATACGATATATTCCCTATATATGGCAAGAGATGAATTTATAAACAATGATTTTATCTATTTTAATGCTGATGTTTTATTCCATAAGGATATCGTTAAACTTATTGCTAAACATAAAATGAAAAATGTTCTTGCTGTAGAATACAAAAAATGTGGAGATGAAGAAGTAAAATTCACTACAAACAGCGAAAATCGAATAGTTAAACTTGGTAAATATATATCAACCAGTGAAGCTGAGGGGGAGTTCATTGGAGTGGCTAAATTCGGGAAGAACGTATCACACAAATTTATTGAAGCTCTTACATATTACAGCCTAAAAGGTAAAAAGAACCTGTTCTTTGAAAAGGCTGTTGAGGATATCCTTGGCATCGATATATTTTATCCATTGGATATTTCTTATATACCCAATATCGAAATAGATTTTCCAGAAGACTTAAAAAGGGCAAGAGATCAAATTTATCCAAAAATAGTTGAATATGATAAATCAGCGAATAAATAAACAGAATAATATTGCATACTATATTGATTTTTCAGTACAAGAAATTCCAAGTATTGCATATATTGCGTATGAAACCGGTGGTATTATTTTTACCGATTCAAAATTAACCCTAAAATTCATCAAGTGTGATTATCCGAAATTAACTGTAGAATATTTCGACACTATTGATGAAATAAGGCATCAAATTACTCAATCTGGGGTGAAAGTAATCATCTACCCTGACTATCATATTCGCTTCTTTAAAGATTTACCTGGCATAAAACATATCCAGGTCTTCCACGGCACATCAGACAAAATATACGATTATATAAAAGACTTACTGGATTATGACCTCTTTTTTATTCCTGGAAATGAGGCATATGAAAGATACAGAAGTAAAGGATTATTGAAAAAGGGGTCAGGGATCTTAATCGGATATCCAAAACTTGACAGGGTTTTTCGGGGAGAGGTTAAAAGAGATGAAGAGATTAAAAAATTGAAACTGGAACCTGATAAAAAAACTGTACTCTATGCTCCAACCTGGGTCGATAAGGCCTTTAACTCCTCGTGGAAAAAGTTTAGAAAAGTATTTACAAATAATATACCTAAAAATATGAACATTGTTGTAAAACTGCATCCTAACATAAAAAGGTATAGAGAAAAAGAGGTGCTTGAGTTTAGCAAATGTTTAAAATCTTTTAAAAATGCACGTTTATTTGATTTTATACCTGATCCTATACCATTAATGGCAGCATCCGATCTCTTAATTAGTGACATTTCCGGAGTAATAAGAGAGTTTCTTGCTTTTAAGAGACCTTTCGTTTTTTTAAGCAATAAACCGAAGTGGTTATGGAATAAACAGAAGATAAAACTATGGGAATGCGGAGAGGTTGTAACCAATCCTGATAATCTATGGCAAGCTGTAGAGAGATCGTTAAGAGAGACTGATAAATATATGGATGCAATAGAGAAGCATTTCCATGGTACCTTCTATAAACCTGACGGCAAAGCAGCAAAGAGAGCAAAAGAAGCAATTTTTAATTTAATAGGATCTGACGATTAATTTCATTATCTTGGAATATTAAATTCTAATTGAACAAATAGTTAGAGATTGGGGGAATAAAAAATATTAAATAGTATTGAATAAATCCTAGAACTATTTAGTATAAACCCTATTACCTACACTTTTATACTATCTAAAATACTGTAAATTATATATCTTTTTATACAAATCACAATTTTCAAGCAGCTCTTCATGGTCTCCAACGGCAATAACTTTTCCTTCATCGATTACAAATATCTTTTTTGCATTAGATATCGTTGAAAGCCTGTGCGCAATAGTAATCGATGTTCTTCCCTCCATTAAATTACTGATTGCCAATTGAATATAGCGTTCCGATTCAGAATCAAGGGCAGAAGTTGCCTCGTCAAGGATCAAGATTTCAGGATTCATTAAAACAGTGCGGGCAATAGATATTCTCTGTTTCTGGCCACCTGAGAGCCGTACCCCCCTTTCACCCACATTTGTTTGAAATTGATCTGGTAATTCCATGATAAAATCATACGCATAGGCCCTTTTTGCTGCGGATATCACCTCTTCCTCGCTCGCTTCCCTCTTTGCATATCTAATATTCTCTAAAATTGTAGTATTGAAAAGTATGACATTTTGCGAAACAATTCCAATCTGTGACCTCAATGATTTCAAACTATAATCCCTAACATTAACACCATCAATTAAAATAGCTCCATTTTTGCAATCATAAAACCGAGGTATCAGGTTTACAAGCGTAGTCTTCCCCCCTCCAGAAGGACCAACAAGAGCAACAACCTCTCCCTTTTCAGCAGTAAAGCTGATATCCTTTAATACATCCTGAGAGCGGTTATATGAAAACCGTACATTTTTAAACTCTATTTTACCCTCTATATCTCTGGAAATCGGGTTTTCAGCCTCCTTGATCTCGGGTTCTTTTAATAGAATATTTCTAATCCTCTCAACAGAGGCTGATGCCACCTTATAACCTGATATATACTTTGGAATACTTACTATGGGGGCAGTTATGATGCCCAATAAAATCAAATATTCAGTAAGTCCCTTTAGTTCCCACGTACCCCGTACAATAAAAATTGCACCGAGTCCTATAATTATAAGGGCAAACAAGAATAAGGTTATTTCATTAAAAGGACCGAATATGTTCATTACCCTTACCAATTTCAAATAGGTCTTTCTATACATATTTGTATTTTCTTTAAAACTTTCAGTTTCTTTCTTTTCCTGTGCAAATGCCTTTACCACTTCAATTCCTGTCAGGGTTTCATGGAAATTTATTGACAGTTCAGCTAAGTTTTCCCGTAATTTTTTGCTCACTGATCTAATTACGTTACCCAATACCCTGATAATTAGATACAATAATGGAATTGCACCCAAACTGATCACGCTTAATTTCCAGTTAAGTAAAAAGAGCTTTACGAGCACGATTATAACTATCATACTGCTACTTAAAAAATGAACGAGCCCTGAATAAAAATCAGCTTGCATCTTTTCAACATCATTAACACCCACAGAGATGATATTGCCTGTTTTATTTTCCTTAAAAAAATCTATATCCAACACCATAAGATGAGAAAAAAACATATCCCTTATCTTTTTTGATACTGCACTGATTATGCTATACATAGAATAATTTTTGAAAAAATCAAAAAGGGCCCGCAATAAAATGATGGCCAATGCTATAAAAAAGTATCTATATAACTGCTGAATCTTTTCTGGAGAAAGGAGCTCAAAGAGAAAATTGGTACCCACGGTTGGTATCATTGCATAAAAATAGTTCTGACCAAAAGTCAGAACAACAATCAGCAATACTCCCCATATACGAGGTTTTAAAAACGAGAGTGCCCATTTAAGCTCATCACTAATCCATTGCTTTTTCAACTATTTTTCCTTAGCGATTATTAACAAGATTTCATTAGTTACTATATTAGATCAAATCCTTTAACCAGCCCTCTGTAATTCTTTACAGTGTCCTTAAGTTTTTCTCTGCCCTTTTCTAGTAGAAGAAGTCTTTTGTTATCTTCTTCCTTTCTGAACCGCTTCAACCATAAAGAAATATGAATAAAGGCCATAATAAGATACACAAAAGAGAAGATAAATCCATAATTCTTTCTGTAAAAATAGTAATCTGTGGCATAAAAGTATGGCTTAACGAACTTCTCTGCCTTACTTCTCCCCTGACTTTGATGGTGAATCACCCTTGCCTCTGGATTAAAAACAAACTTTATTCCTTTCCTTTTCATCCTGATTGAGAAATCAATATCTTCGTTGTAGAAAAAGTAGAATTCATCAAACAAACCCAGTTCTCTAAAGATTTCAGTAGCATATAAACAGGCAGTTGTTCCAGAAAAATGCGTATACCTGACATGTGTGCCATGGTTCTTCTTTGTACCAAAAAACTTTAATTTCATCCTTTGAGGGCTACCATCAGGATTTATAAGAGCTGCTGATATCCCTCTGGCCTTTGGAAACTTATCCAGGGTATCAACCAATATTGAAATCGTATCCGGGAAAAGTTCAACATCATCATTCAGTAGCAATGTGTAATCAGAGTTTATCTTCTCTTTTATTCCTAAATTCAAGGCCTTGGAAAGTCCAATGTTTTGATTATTCAATCTATAATTGATGGACGGGAAATTACTCTTAATTAATTTTTGTGTCCCATCACTGGAGTTGTTATCAACTACAGTAACATAACCTCTGAGGGAAGTATTGTCGAGAGATTTCAAAACAGAGGCTATACATCTTTTTAGAAGCTCCTTATTGTTATATGTGATGACAACTACACTTATAGACTGCTTCAACTGCATTCCTCTCTTGATTTCTCGAACCTCTTATATCGCTTTAAGGCTCTTTTTATTTTCCATCTGTTCCCAAGTTTCATATAATGATACGCTAACCACCATTTCCCATTCTTCCATCTACCCTTTAGCATATCATCCAGTTCATTGAATGGTTTACTTCTCCGAATTCCGTAATTTGGATTGGTGGTATAACCACCTATATGCAGAGCACAGGGAGTTTCAGATAGAGCACTGGCATACTTCTTGCCGAACCTCTTAATATAATGGGGCTCACACCTATGCAAATCTTCGGAAACAAAATCATACTCCCTTCCATACTGAGGAAACTCACCAACATCCTGGTATGCTCTTCGGGACATGAGCGACGGGTTATTTGTATAATCGGATATTCCGGCCCCTAATTTATACTTTACAAGACCTAAAGGTAAATTGTTTGGCTTTTTGTGTACATATTCTCCTGCCCTATCCTTTTCAAACAAAAGAACTCCCCTTTTAAGCCAATCAGATTTATAAAAAAAGATCCAGTCATTCTCAAGGTTAAAGAAATATTCACCCGAAGCAACCCTTCTTGCTTGATTCATGGCATATCCCATGCCCATATTTTCCCGATTGAAAATATTCTTATTAATAAATTCAAGGGATTTGATATATTCAACCACTTCATCAGTCGAAGCATTATCCACGATTATATACTCGAGACTGGGATATGTACATGAATCACGAAAGGAATCCAGAGTCTCTTTCAGATAATCAAGTCGATTAAAGCTTAGTATACAAACACTTACCAATGGCCAACTTCTGGACATATTAATAGTTACTCCTATATAGATCAATCAGATTTATATTATTCCCTAATTGTATGAAGATCGATATTCAACTTTAATATTGGGATGTATAACTTTTTCTAAGAATTTAAATTGCGTTTACTGGAACAGTAAAGCTAAATTCCTGCTAAAAATTTACTCAATGACCTCTTTTCTTAATAACCTCGTTTTTTAACAACCTCGTTTTTTAATAACCTCTCTGTAAAATTGTGCAACTTTTTGTGTATGAGTCTTTATCTCATAATCCCTCTTAGCTTTCATCTTTCCAGCCCTCCCCATTTTCTTACAGATTTTCTTATCTGCATCGAGCCTATCAATAGCCTCGGCCAAAGCTCTGTAATCACCAGGAGGCACAACAAATCCAGTTTTGCCCTCATCAATGATCCAGGGCACTTCTCCAACATCTGTACCAATCACAGGCAAATTAGAGGCCATGGCTTCCATCATAACCAGGGGAAAGGTGTCACTGTATGAGGGGTGGCAAAGAATATCACTAACAGCTAAAATTTCAGGGATATCGCTTCTGTATCCAAGAAAATGAAAACGACCTGTTAAGCCCCCCTTCTCTATTAATTTCAAAATCTTCTCCCTGTATGCCTCCTGCCCTTTTGGAGTACTTCCGACAACGATATAGTTGATCCATGGATGATCAGAAAGAAGCGAAGCCGCCTTTGCAAGAATAAGAAGGCCTTTATTAGGTTCTATCCTTCCAATATAAGATACTACTGTTCGTACCTTATTTCCCTTTCTGGATAATATGGGAGCAGCATCCACATCCTCAAAAAGAGAATGATCAATTCCATTCGAAATTAGGACAGCTTTGGGCTTCCCTCTGAACAGAGTATACTGTTCATGTGAAATAAGAATCACACCATCTGCAAAAAAATGTATTAACCTGGCATATACCTTTTTATTATCAAGATACTCATGTACATGCCATACAGTAGGTCTTCTTAAAAACCGAGAGACCAGTACAGGCCAGGTTTTTACTAGAGAATTAACATGAACAAGAACTGGCTTTTCCTTCTTAACAATCCGGATAAAATCAAGATGAGCATTAGCTCTTTTAAGGATTTTATATTCGATTTTCCAGGATTTTAGCGTTTTCTCTATTGGACCAGGCTCTGGAAGCAACAATAGCGGATGAAAACCAAACAGAGGAAGATGACGAGAAAGCAGGGCCAGTGCAAGAGGGGCTCCTGAAATATCGGAGGCATGAGAAAACAAAATTACCTTCTTGCAATTTTTATCATGGTGCTTGGTCGATTTAATCATCTCTTCCACAATCTAATCTGCTTCAAAGCAATATATCTTACCGGGAAAAAATATTATTAAAGTCATTGTAAAAAGGTCTGATATATATGATCAATTTTATCGATCATAACCTCTGCTTTGAAGTACTTTTGAAACCTATCAAAAACACTTTCACTCATCTTTTGTCTTAGCTCTTTGTTGACTATCAATTCATGCAGTTTCTTAAAAAGATCTTTGACATCACCTTTTTCAAAAAAAAGTGCATCTCTACCTTCTTCAAACATCCAGTTAACTGACGGGATATTTGACGTTACTATTGGCAATTTTTTTGACATTGCTTCAATGAGTACATTAGAGCAGCCCTCAAATGTAGTCGGTAAAACAAAAATATCAAATATCTTCAATATTCTATCACCCCTGCTTATAAACCCGGGAAATACAACATCATCACTCAAACCCCCTTTTTGTACTATCTTCTTAAGCCTCTTTTTTTCCGGTCCATCACCAATGATAAGCAACTTCATCTTTCTATCCACTTCCTCCTTTAATCTCTTAAAGGCAAGAATCAATAAATCAATCCTCTTCGTTCTATTTAACCTTCCAAGATTTCCAATAATCAAAGAGTCCTTTAATGCATAGTTCTTCTTAATCTCATCGATTCCCTTTAAATCATCCTTCTCACTGCTTTCAAAACCATTGTATACCACTCTTATTTTATCTTCAGGATATCCTTTCGATATGATTATCCTCTTTTCTTCTTCAGATACAGCAATCAAAATATTAGACTTCTTCCTGGTTAGTAAAGCTGAAAGCTTATAATTGATCGATTTCGAAAGCCAAGACCCCTGATGGCAGTGTAAGTGAAAAATGATGGGCACATCTGGTAATACTTTTCGAGAAAAAAGAACAAACTCGTGTGCAGCATTGATATGCAGAACAGCTATTCCACATCTCCTATGAAGCTCTGATAATCTATCTTTATATATATTTATTTTCTTAAATATATTTCCCCTTAGTTCCGGGAATTCTACATACTCAATATTTAATTTTAAAAACTCATCAAGGATTTCTCCTCTTGGAGCTAGTAAGACCATTTTGTATTTATCCTGCAAACCGTTTAAAACATTGAGTGCAGTCTTCTCTGTACCACCTTCTGCCATATAAGGCAAGACATGAACAATCGTATTCAAAATTGCCTCCGTAAACATAAAATATTCATTTTTAATGAAAAATGAAAACTACAAATTCATATTAATAATAAATAGGGTCAATGTAAAGAATAGAGGATAAATGAAATGGATAAGAGTAAGAAATATTAAACGCTTCTCTCAGA
>CAYRKG010000034.1:0-48672 GCA_964424795.1 uncultured Spirochaetota bacterium | reverse complement strand
CCTGCTACTCATCCCAGTCGTCAACTGGATTCTTATGATAATCTGGATGGTGAAGTACTTCAAGGCCTTCGATGCCGGAAGTGGCTTCGTTGCGACCACCATCGTCACTATGATACTCATTCCGCTTTCATTCATTGCGGATATTCTGTTGCTGGTCGTGGGTCTTTCAAAGGAATACAAGTTCGCCGGTTCTACCAGGTTCACAGCCTGATTTTAAGGATGTGGCCGTACCTGGAGAGTCTGGGACATCGATCATCAACATTGAGATGACATCCCGGGAAGTTTGTTTATTTCCGGGATTTTTTAAATGTAATTTGTAAATTGTGCTTCATAACACAGCTGAGAGCTTTTTTGTGTCACAGTAAATATGTTTCTTTAAATGGGGATAGCTAATGTTTAATAGAGTTTCATCTGCATTTAGATGTGTTAGTCAATACTTTTAAAGAAGAGTCGGACGCCATCTAAATCTCGAATTATAAAAGTTCCAATCAATTATCAATAACAAGATTGAATTAATATTTAAGCATTAAAAGAAGGTAAAGGAGATAATCATGGCTAAAGAAGGGAAAAGTAATAGTGGTACAGGTATAGCAGGTGCAGCTTATTTTATGGGCTTTATTGCAGCAGCGGTATACTATATCCAAAATGCAGCCTCTTTTGGTACCGGGGTGCTGGGTTTCTTAAAAGCTCTGGTCTGGCCGGCTCTACTGGTCTACAATTTACTTGAGTATCTAAAAATGTAGTATGAAACAGCTTTTGAGCCAAGAACCTGTACCCCATAAAAGAAGAATAGGCTTTCAATCTGATGATTCCTAGAAACAGTGAAAGGGAGGCCAGGTCTACACATTTCATAGTAGCTATCAGCAGTCAAGAAAGAAGCGTTCAGCTATCAGTCAAATGCTGTCAGCATACAGCATTTAGCTACACAATATGTTGTCATTTCCCGTTTGCTGTTATTACCCAGGCTATTAAATAACAAGGAAGCTGCGTTTTCAGCAACATACTTGCCAGATTGAAGTATAAGGGATAAAATAATAATTACTTTATAACAATTTTGGCTATAATATTGCATATTTTAAGTATAGTATCTTAATTGGGGTGATGATATATTGTAATAATGAAGTTTTTTAGGGTGATATATTCCATATTTATAGCTCACTAAACCGCTAGCCATAATAAAATTAGGTTACAATGCAGAAGATAAACAGACGTGAATTTCTAAAAACAGGTGTTAGCACAGCAGTCGCTCTTGCAACACCATGGCTTTTCGCAGGTTTTAAAGATAAAAAATCTTTGCAGGAGCCTTCACAGAAGATAAACGCGAAAGTAGCTGCAATTCGCGGAGACAATTTGGATTCGATGACACGAGATGCTATGGATGCGTTGGGGGGAATACAAACTGTTGTTAACAAAGGCGAGACAGTTTTTATTAAACCCAATTTTGTTACCATCCCCTGGGCACGAGATTATAATTGTTTTTATAATGGCGAGTGCACAAAGCCTGAAATCATCATCGCTGTCACAGAAGAATGTTTAAAGGCGGGCGCTGTAGAAGTCATCATTGGCGAAGGCTCTCAATTGCCAACATTCGATTGGCAATATGCAATCACTCTTGATGGCAGTACTAATCTGGTAAAGGAAACAGAACGTCTTAGTTCATTGTATGATGGAAAAATAACTCTGGCATGTTTAGAAACCGACTCTCCAGGCTGGGTTGAGGTTCCTTCTATTACCTCACTAAACAAGATTGCCATCTCAAGCCTTGTTGCCAATGCAGATAGGGTAATATCAATTCCTGTAGCTAAAACACACTCATGGGCACAGCTTACACTGGCTTTGAAGAATTTCATCGGTATCACACCACTAGCCCGCTATGCTCAGTTGATAGATAATAGCTGGTGGAATCGAGGTACCTTTGATCACAGCAGCCCGCGGGCAATTGCGCAGGTATATATGGATATTGTAAAGAGTATAAAACCCGATCTTTCCATTATTGATTTTTCTATTGGCCTTGAAGGTGATGGCCCCACAACAAGCCATGGTGGTACCACTTTGAATATGAAGCAACGTCTTGGCTCATGGGCAATTATAGCCAGTACTGACATCATGGCTGCAGATGCAACAGCTGCGCGCATCATGGGCCATGACACGAAAAAAGTGAAGCATCTAGCAATGGGTTTCGATATGGGTTTGGGTGAGATACGGGAACAGTCGATTGAATTAATGGGTGAAAAACTTGACAATTTGCATGTGCCATGGAAACATGCCAGGTTAAAGGGATAATAAGAAAGAGGGTAAAGGAGTAATTTTTCAAAATAGTCTCAAATGGCCAACAGAAGAAAAGAGCAAGGGGTCAGGTCTACACATTTTTTATAAGCTGTCAGCGATCAGCAAAAAAACATCCTAAAATACTGTAATCCAGATTACAATGTGTGCAGAAAGCCAAAATACCTTTAGGTACTCCGGCTTTCTGCAAGATACCGTGCGATATTTAGTACGGTATCAAAGATCATGCGGTTTTCAGCAAGATATCAGGGACAGGGTATGACAATATGACATCTAATTGGTAAAAGTACAAAAAGATCCTTTAATAAAAAAATGAGGGCCTATTATATGACTGCAGTTTCTGTAAATCACTTATTCAAATCCTACGGCAGCAAGCCCGCGGTGAAGGATTTAACCTTTTCCATCGATACCGGGGAGATCCTGGGTCTTATCGGGCCTAATGGCGCGGGTAAAAGCAGCACTATAAAAATCATTTTAGATTTTATGAAACCCGATTCCGGTGATGTGAAAGTCTTCGGTCTTCAGATGAATGAAGCCAGTAAAAATCAAATTGGTTACCTGCCTGAAGAGAAGGGATTGTATAAAAATTTAGCCGCAATTGACGTTATCCTTTACCTTACTTCCTTAAAAGGAATGGATAACACACTTGCCAAAAAAAAAGCTGATATATTACTCAAGCAGACAGGAATGCTCGAAAGTAAAAAGATGAAAATCAAGCACATGAGTAAGGGCATGGGACAGATTATCCAGTTTATTGTAACCATCATCCACGACCCAAAGCTGATCATTCTTGATGAACCCTTTGTTGGTCTCGATCCCGTAAATACAGAAATTATGAAGAACATACTCGGTAATTTAAGGGATGAAGGGAAAGCTATTATTCTGAGCACGCACGAGATGAATAAGGTAGAGGAGCTTTGTGACCGGGTGCTGATGATAAACTACGGCAGCGAAGTCCTTTACGGTGATTTGAAGGACATTAAATCAAGGTTCAAAAAACACTCAGTCCAGGTGAATGTTGAAGGAGAAATCGGCGACATACCTGGAGTGATTGACAAAAAGCTCAATAAAGGCTCTGTTGAATTGATCCTGGCGCAGGACACAAGGCCGCAGACCATCCTTGATAGATTGCGCGATCGAGGAATAACCATCAACCGCTTTGAAGTCACAACACCATCCCTGAATGAAATATTTCTGGATATAGCGGGGGGGAAATCATGAATAAAACCAGTTTGATATTCAAACACGAATTTATACATAAGATCAAGAGTGTCAGCTATATTGTTATGACCCTTATCATGCCGGTGTTAGCCCTTTTGGGCATTGGCGGTTTTAAACTGGTTACGACCTTGATCGAGCCTCCGGCAAAAGAGATAAAAGCCATCGGATATGTGGACGAAATCGGAACATTCGAAGATCAAACAGATCAGGGATTAACCAGGCTTGTTCCGTTTGCATCGAAGGATGATGCCACCCAGGCCCTGATTAGAAAGGATATAACGGAGTATATTATAATACCGCCGGATTACACATCCTCAGGGATAATTCAACGGTACACACTTGAGAGAGAGCTCGTCACCCCTCCGGTCACAACAGCCGTGATCAAAAGTTTCCTTACTGCGAACCTTCTGAAAGACAAGGTGCCGCCGGATACAGTCACCTTGATTGTTTCTCCCCTGAACATGGAAGTCACCCGCCTTACCGAAAAGGGAGAGATAGCGCGCGACCAAAGTAATATCGGCAATATCATTATCCCTGGTGTTTTCTCCCTTCTTTTGGCTTTGGCCCTCATGTTAGGCGGGAACTCCTTGATCAACGGGCTGGGAGAGGAAAAGGAAAGCCGCCTCATCGAAGTACTGTTTTCTTCGGTTTCTGTTCGCCAATTGCTCATCAGCAAAGTACTGGCATTGGGTGCCGCCGGATTTCTGCAGGTGCTGGTATGGTTGATATCGTCACCGCTGTTATTAGGCCTGGCCTCATCCTTATTCGGAGGATTTATTAGTAAGATTCAGATACCCGGCAACTTCCTTGTCCTGGGAATTATCTATTTCATTTTAGGCTATCTGCTATTTGCCGTCATCTCCATAGGCGCCGGTGCCATCAGCTCCAATGCCACTGAAGGAAACCAGCTGGCTATGATCTTCATGTTTGGGTGCTTTGTACCGCTCTGGTTTGTAGGGCTATATATTAACTTCCCGAACAGTCCCATATGGATTGTGCTGACGATATTCCCTATCACTGCCCCCATTCAGGCCATGCTGAGGTTGGGAGTGTCAGACATTCCGTTATGGCAATTAATGGCCAGTATAGGGGTGCTTGGGCTTTCCGTTATCGGTGGATTGTTCCTCTCAATCAAGATTTTCAGGGTATATATGTTAATGTACGGTAAAAGACCAGGTATCAGAGAAATTATTAATAGCATAAAAAACGCATAGTAGTTATGGTTTAAGCCATCATCTCTGTCCGTACCGGCGGTTTTATCAGAGGGTATCTCACACCAAAGATGTACCTGCTCGGTATCGATAGATATTTTTCCTGCCCGATTGTTGGTTTGATATGGGCTGCCTGGCACTTCCCGTACATGAGCGAGCTAAAGGGGGACAGCTCCCATTTTTGTTTCTTTATAGCTACGCTTGAATTATGTCTAAAAAAATGGGAGTTTTCCCTATTAAAATTTGTATAAACCTACTTGCCAGTTTGAAGTATAAGAGGTAATATGCAATTACTTTTGTAACAGTTTTAGCTATTATACTTTTTTTTGAGTATAGTATTGCTCTGATTATGATATACGGCAAAAATAAAGCATATCGGGTTAGGCAACCAATTGTAGTTCTTGTTAGTGCATAATCTGATCTAATATTTACGGCCATATATAAGGAAAAGATATGGTACCGCATGATCAAGAAAATCCGATATTCACTTATTCGTTAGCGACTGAACTCCAGGCACTTCTGTCTACCAAAGAGCTACGTAAAGTTCCGCATAAGGCAGTGAATAAGCTGCTGGCTGCGACATGGAACCTCACAAATTTCGGTCTGCAAAACCGTACGGATGATGATTTAGCGCTTATGGCAGAAGTAATTGGATGGTTCGATCTTATTGCTATCCAGGAAGTCGCCGATGACTTGAGGCATTTGCGCGTATTAATGAACCATCTAGCAGCAACATATGAGGTAATCTTTTCAGACATAGGCGGCAACAAAGAGCGGACCGGGTTTCTGTATGATAGCAGCAAGGTGAAACGGTTGGAACTGGCTGCAGAAGTGGCGATACCACCCAGCGACCATCAAATTATTCGTATGCGAGGTGTCTCTGGTGCATTTAAAGGATTTGATCGTAATCCCTATGCGGTTGCTTTTAGGGCAGGTGCACTGGAGTTTACTGCGGTTTCCGTCCATCTTTTTTTTGGAAGCCATGCCTATTATGATGAGGATCGCCGCGCACTTGAGGCCTACGCTCTTGCGCGATGGGCCGATCAACGTCATAAGGCACCGGGGGCCTATTCACAGAATATACTCGTCATGGGCGACTTCAATCTGCCCATCCGTGATGGTTCGAGTACTGTCTACAAAGCTTTGAAGGCCAAGCGCTTGATACTGCCACAACATTCAACATCGATGGGTAGCAATCTGGCAAGCGATAAACATTATGACCAAGTGGCCTTCCATACGGGTGGCATAGGAGACGCCTATACAGGGAATTCTGGAGTTTTCGACTTCGACCGCGAGCCTTTTTTTGCGGATGCCTGGAATTCAAGCTACGACTATTTCAATACCGCGATTAAGTATCACATCGCTGATCATCGCCCCTTGTGGACGGAGTTTGATATATGATTGCTCAGGTTATTAATGCTGATTGGCCTAAGGCTCTACAAGCTAGGGCGTATTATCTTAGTTTTATCTTAAAGAAAAGAAACTTCCCAATAATCGTAATTTGTTTATCCCCTTTATATGCGCCAATAATTACAATCTCCATTACTGTCTTATCGCTAACCCATATCAGTGTAAATTGAAAGATAATAGCTTCAAAACCATCACTTAACTTTACACTATTTTTTTGAAAATACCATACTGTAATAGAACATTCTGTCAAGAACAATGAAAATGTGAAGTTTCCAGGTCACTGCTGAAAATATGGACAGGTGTGCCTCACACATGGGAATATCCTCTCAAGCCCCTGGTAGATCATCGTTACCGCAAAAGTTAGAACCCACAGAGTAATATGACTAGCTCAGAGTTTTATTGATACTCTCAACAATCATTCTTTTATTAATATCTGTTTCAATAACAGCATTGCCTATGTCCTTTAAAAGTATATAGTGGATTTTTCCTCCCCTCCTCTTTTTGTCTCTTCCTATCTGGTTGTATATACTTCTGGCTGTTACCCCTTTTACAGATGGAATTGAGAAAATATTGAGTACATCAAGTGCCTGGCCCTTTTGAGCTTCCCCGAGTATTCCGTAGGCGTGTGAGAGCTCTACAGCCATTTTCATGCCCAGAATAACGGCCTCTCCATGGAGCAGGCGCCTGTAGCTGGTGATCTTTTCAAGAGCATGGCCAAAGGTATGCCCAAAGTTTAATATCATTCTTAAATTCTTCTCTCTTTCATCTTTTCCTACAATATCTTTCTTTATCTTAACTGATTTAACAATAAGCTCATTCAGTAACTTCCTGTCATCTTGTAGAAGACTTTTAACCTCATGGCTAGAAATGGCGATATTTTTTTCAAAAAATTTCTTAATCCTGTCAAAGAGCATTTTATCGAAGATTAAGCCGTATTTGATTACTTCGGAAAGTCCTGCTACAAACTCCCTCTCGTGCAATGTATTCAGTGTTTCTGTATCGATTACAACAAACAGTGGACTGTAAAAACTTCCTATTAGGTTTTTTCCCTCTTTCAGATTTATACCCACCTTTCCACCTATGGAGGAATCGACCTGGGATAGGAGGGTTGTTGGTACTTGAATAAAGTAACAGCCTCGCATATAGACAGATGCAGCAAATCCTGAAAAGTCTCCGATAACCCCACCACCAAGTCCAATGACAACTGAATCACGTGTAAGACCCTGCTTAATCATTAATCGCAGGAGTTTATGGATATTCTGATAGCTTTTTAACTTTTCTCCAGGTTTAAAGACTTTATAACCGACCTTGAAGCCACCTTTTTTAAGGTCTCCGACAAGGTCTCTGAGGTAGAATTGGGAGACGTTTTTATCCGTTACAACAAAAACCTGAGGTCTAGGCTTTTGCCTTAGATTTAGAGATCTCTGTAAAAGCTCTGGGATTTTTTTTATAATACCCTCTCCAAAATAGGCGTTATAAGGTTTTATGGCTTTTATCGTAATAGTTACCATGAGTTTACATACCCAGAGTTTTTATAATGTGTTCTACGATCGTGTAAGGTTTAGTTTTACTATTGTTGACTACAGTAATATCAGCTTGATTGTAATATCTTTCCCGCTGATTTAAGAGTATCTTAACCCCCCCTTTTATATCTCCATCGCTCTCCATCTTATAGAGTATTGGTCTTGTTTTAATGTTTATAATCCTCTTCATAATGTCTTCAATGCTGGCTTTCAGATAGATAGTTGTACCATTTTCTCTCATAAAATTTAGATTTTCAATATTACAGGGCATACCCCCTCCTGTAGAGATAACAAGACCCTGATTCTTGCAATCCTCTGTTATATCTCTCAGTACAGTTTTTTCTAATTCTCGAAAATATACCTCCCCTTTTAGATTGAATATTTCATGGATTGGTATACCTTCAAGTCTTTCAATGATTTTGTCAGTATCTATATATGAATAGCAGAGCTTTTTAGCAAGAAGCCTCCCAATTGTACTCTTGCCAGAGGCCATAAATCCTATGATATATATACATTTTTTATCTTTCATACACTTTCTGCAAATGTTACTACATCCTTCTGAATTGAAAAGATTTCATCTCTCTTTTCCGGAAACCAGAGCACAAGAGAAAAGAGACCCTGGACAATTAGCATTTCGAAGCCGTTTATTGTTGTTGCTCCATTATTGCGGGCTCTTTTTAGAAGTACTGTTTCTGGAGGATTATAGATTAAGTCGTAGACAATCTGACTTTTATGAAACTGGATCTCTTCAGGAATTGGACAGGCATCGTTTTCCGGATACATCCCCACTGGAGTGCTATTTATAATAATATTTGATTCTCTGAAACTATCCTGTGAAAATCTAATGTTATCACCCATATAGATAATGTTTGAATAGTTGAGAGATTTTTTACACCACTCTATGAATTGAAGGGCATTCTTTTTTGTTCTGTTTGTAAGGTAGATTGACTCAATGCCATCCTTTATGAGTGCATATACAACACTACGTGCTGCACCACCACATCCAATAATAAAGGCCTTTTTGTTTTTTGCACAAAAGCCCCTGTCCTTTAATGGCTGTATAAATCCGTAATGATCTGTATTGGCTCCATGAAGAAATCCTTCTCTATTGACGATGCAGTTTACAGCCCCTATTGTCTGAACTTCGGTTTCTGCTTCATCAAGATATTGCTGGACAATACTCTTATAGGGGATAGTTATATTTATGCCTCTGAACCCAAGGGCTTTTGCAGAGGCAAGGGCACTTTTAAGATTATTTTCTTTTATATCAAAGGCTAAATATTTATAGTTCAGACCAAGTCTATCAAGGGTGTAGTTCATGAACATGGGGGAAATAGAGTGCGCAACAGGATGCCCGAATAGGCCAACCACTTTTGTCTTTGCATTTATCAATATGCCCATTGTATCAATATTATTTCAGAAGGCTAATTTGTCAATAGAAGGTATGACTTTTTCAATGGGACTGTGTTTCGGTGGATCTTTTTCTCTCCTGCATAAACTTTACGATATATACAACAAAAAAGGAGAGTAGTAATGCGGAGGCCAGGATGATCCCGGTCACACCAAGCATTGTTAAGAGCGTTACTATGATTCCTGCAAGGAGTACTCCAAAACAGATGTATAAGAACGATTTTAAAACCCTTAACCCCATAATAACGGAGATTAGAGATCCAGTCCATGCTCCTGTTATTGGAAGGGGGATTGCTACAAAAAGC
The DNA here is from genome assembly GCA_964424795.1 of uncultured Spirochaetota bacterium. GTDB lineage: Bacteria > Spirochaetota > B62-G9 > B62-G9 > DRHN01 > CAYRKG01. The sequence goes on along the minus strand of CAYRKG010000034.1, from coordinate 39,306 downwards.
ATTAAACCAAACTCCTCATATTTTTCTACTAACCTTTTATTTTTCTCTGCTTTTCGGATGAGAAATATGAACAGTCCTTTGAATAGAGGTAATTTTTCGAGCAATTTTTTAATAGGATTTAGAAAGAGGAGGATTGGAAAAACAGGGATGAGGTTAAAAATTACAGCAACAGGATACACAAAAAAGGGATTTTGTTTTAATACTGCTACACCAACCGGAATACCACCACGAAGTTCAAAGATTGGAAGCATTGATATGAGACCCGTTATGAGAATAGGGGATATTCCTCTTTCTTTTAAGGTTATTGCATAATCCGTTGCTCTATCACTTGCATATACTGGTATTGTCATGCTCGTAATGAAAAGAATAAGAATAGATAGTAGAAATATCTTTTTTTTCACCTTTTTTTCACCTGTCAATAAGATTTACATTATCTCATAGAATTTTTATACTTTACTTTCTCCTATTACCTGTACAATAACCTCTCTCATTCGAGGGTGGTTATCAAAATCTATCAGAATAATCTGCTGCCATGTTCCTAAAATAAGCCTTCTATCATTAAAGGGTACTGTAATACTCTGACCTGTCAATGAAGCACGAATATGTGCATACCCATTGCCATCTCCCCACTTCAAGTTGTGGGCATAGGTCCCATTCCTCGGTGCAACTGTTTCATATGCATTCTTAAGATCGCCTATAAGTCCACCTTCATATTCAATTGTTGTAATTCCTGCAGTTGAGCCTGCAATAAATATTGTTACAATTCCAGAGGTAATTTTACTTTTGATTAAACTTTCTTCAACTTTGTCCGTTATATTGATGATATCTGTTTCCCCTTTTGTGTTAATATGAAAAGAGCCCGTATAAACTCCCATAACTTCTCCTCTTTTGTTTAGTCAATTTTTTCGAGTTAAAAAATATAATAGTTAACATCTTATGTAAAATTTTTTATATACAGATTTCCATAATTAACAGGAGGGGATTAATTAATAAGAGCATTTAATTATTACTCTTAAATAGAGAGTATGTATACATATTTGAAGTAGGTTTTATTTTTAAACCTAAAGCCAGAAGTTTATGAAAGTTTACTTTAACTGCTTGAGTTCAAGGTACTGTAGGAGCTGTTCAGAGGTGATATACTTTTCTTCAATAAGCACTTTAAACATCGAAACAGATTCACCATTTTCTTTTCTTTTTTTATACTCTTTACGAGCTTTACCTAATTGTTCAGCGGTTACATAGCCATAGGACAAAAGCTCATCCTCGAAGTCTGTTATTCTTTCTTCATCCAGATCTTTCAACTCTCTCAGTTCATTTCTGTATTCAATAATATCTTTTTCGAGCCTTGTTGTATATTTCGTAGTCATTTTCAAGCGATGAGAGAGAATCTTTAGTAGATCGATACCGAGCTCAGGCCTTTTAAAAACAAGATTGTAGAGCGATTTTCCTGGAATTACAATAACTTCAGAATCTTCAACAGCCTCTATCGTTGCAGTACGATTTACTCCAAGAAAGTAGGACATTTCTCCAAATATTGTATTGGGTGTGTTAATAAGCCCAACTATCTGATCATCAACAGAAACAGTTACAGCCCCCTTTTTCAGGATATAGATGTCGGTTCCTCTATCACCCTGAACAACAATCTTTGATCCAGCTTTATAGAAACTGTACTTATATAGCTCCTCATCTGGAACTTTGACATTTAGGGGCATTTTTCGCATTCCTAATTTGGACAAGCCACATTCTTATTGTAAGGTACTACTGTGGACAAGCCACATTCTTGGTTATGTCGCTTTCGCGCAAATCAAGGTGCTATTGCTCAACATTTAACTACAATGATATTGATCTTTATATTATGTATTTGTAATATTATAATTATAGACCATTATACAGAACATTTCCATTAATTTTTCATTTAAACGAGGATTGCATGAAGAGCATAGCTGATGAAATATATATGCGAATACTCAAAGAAAATAGAGAATTTTCTAGCCAGGAGGTATTAAGAGAGTTTTTTAAGATTGATACAAACGATGATGAGGTTGCACACAGGATCGTTGAACCGATATTGAGTGCGGATGTACGATTTAAGCAGTTTAGGGATAACAGATGGATTGCTGTAAAGATTCGAACAATCGAGCAGCTTCCTGTTGTGGATGCGCCTTTTATAATGTTCTATATTGACGATATCGAGGATTTAAAAAGAGGTGTTCTGTCCACCAAAATAAATGATAAGTTGTCAAAAGAGAATGAACACTATTCCTTTTTCCTCTATAGAGGAGGCATGGCATATACGGATATCACTATCAAAGAGCTTTTGAAGCAGATAAATAGATATATATTTATCCCATATGATTTCAAGAGTCTCAGTTTCTTAAAAAAGATCTACAGGACTGTTTCTCCTTTAAAACCTGAGATAAAAACGCTATCCATAGCCTCTATCATGTTAGCCCTGTTTCCCGAAAAGAAGCTGAAGACATGGGATGATATTATTCATGAGTTTTCAATTGTAAATCTTTATTCTTCATACCCCTTATCCAAAGTAAAAACGCTGATGTATATTTTTGAGTGTATACTGAACATTGTCCCCGAAAGGGGGATAAGGACAGTTGAGGAGCTTATTGATCTCTCAAATATAAAGAGAAAAGATGTCGATTTTTCAAAATACGGTTTTGATAGAGTATTTTTAAAGGATATACCTGAAATGCCAGGGGTTTACCTCTTTTACAATAGGGAGGGTGAAGTTATTTACGTGGGAAAGACTAGCAATCTTAAGATGCGTATTTATTCCTACTTCTGGAATACAGGTGAAAGTGTTGAAAAGATAGGGGGAATTTTGAATTCTTTGCATAAGATTGAATACAGGATTCTTGGTTCTGATTTAGAGGCTCTAATAGAAGAATATAAGTTGATAGATAGGTATAGACCTCCTTTCAATAAGAAGCTTAATATTCCTGAGAGACTCATTGAGGTGTCAGATAGAATATTGGTTGTTCCAGCGGCTATTGAAGGGTTTCTTAAGTTGTACTTTCTCTCCAATAAGATATCCCTTGTGGAGTGCGATTTTGAATACCGGAAATCTGATCTTTTTGTTTTTAATGTTCTAAAAAGAATTAATGCCAACAGGGGTTATGTTTTTGATCCTCTGAAGACTATTGCTATATCTTATATGAAAAGATACGAAGATAACATTAATATCGTTGATATTGACAGGTATGCTGATCATAAAAATTTACTTGAAGCTCTTAACCTTCATTGGAAAAACTTGAATGAGATAGAGAAGGAAAAAACTGTGTATATCTGAGTGGTAAAAGGATTTCAACAGCTTTTTGAAGGGATAGAGGTTTGAAACCGGTAGATTTAAAAGAGCTCATTATGAGATCGCCTCAAAGTGTTTTAGGGTTTCTGGATGATGTAGCACAAAAAGAGACTACGATAAGGATGCTCTGGAACTTGGCCTCGGATAAAAGAGAGTCTAAGATTGTAAGAAAGTCAGCAAAGAAGGCTCTATATATTGCAAGATCGAAAGGAGTTGATACTGATAGATTCAAGCCGGATATAGAGGTGATTGAAGAAGAAAAGACTGAGAATACCATTCACTCAGCACTGCTCTCGCTTCCGGATTCTCATGGGAAAAACCTCCTTTTGATTTCTATCATAAATACTAAAACCCTTTCTCTTGGTATCTACCAGTTTATCATCTCCTCAGAATATGGCATGCAGGATTATAAGGTTATGCAGATGAGTAAAAAGTCTCTTGAAAGGTTTGTTGATCAGAACCGTGACTTTTTTCCTGTACCATCCAAATATGCACTTTTTCGATTGAATAAAGCATTCAAGATATCCGATGAAAAGAAGGTTCTCAAAAGAAAGAAAGTACCAGAAATACTTTATATAGGTAATGATAATGAGATCACGCACCCTGTACTAGAACTGATTTCTAAAAATATATCCCATATACTCACTCCTACTGAAGAGAAAGAGCTATTTAAGATGAGAGAACTTATGAGAATATCACTTCCAAAAGATAAGGTGGAGGAGTACAAAAAAGAGATTGAGTCAGCAAAGAAAAGCAGACTTATATTGGGGAATAGATCTCCACAAGAGAGGGCTATGGATATCATTGATAAATTTTGTTTTACCTACTTTACAAAAGAGAAACGGGATATTTACAGGGAGATACTTCTCGACATTGCACTCTACTACTACTATCGTGAGCTTCAAGAATATTCAAGGATACTCATTGATTATGCAAACAGACTTATAGATATGAACATCGATATCAGGGAACATCCGTTAATCCAGTTCCTTGTCTACAAAGAGTTCTTAGTGGAGTAATGGCTGAATTTATAAAAATTCAGCAAGAAATAATCTTTCCCCTGGATCGGGGTGTTTTCAAGGTGAAAAGAAGAGGATGAAAGCTCTTAAAACAGGAAAACTAAAAAGCGATTTTCTTGAGAGGCTTTTAGGTAAGATAGAGATAGACGACAAGAGAGTTATTGTGGGCCCGGGTATTGGAGAGGATGCAGCGGTAATAGATATTGGAGAAAGATACCTTATTGTAAAGAGTGACCCAATTACCTTTGCTTCAGAGAGGATAGGTTGGTATGTGGTGAATATTAATGCCAATGATATTGCTGCAATGGGAGGAGATCCGCGCTGGTTTCTGGTTACCATGCTCCTTCCAGAGAGGAAGACAACAGTTTCACTTATTGATAGCATAATGAGAGATTTAAAAAAGTCATGTGCCGAAATTGGGATCTCTCTTATTGGAGGACATACCGAGGTAACTCACGGTTTGGAATACCCGATCTTATCAGGAACTATGTTGGGAGAAGCGAAGAAGGATGAACTTATCAATAACGGATGTATCCAGGAAGGGGATCTACTCTTCCTAACAAAAGGGGTTGCTATAGAGGCTACTTCAATCCTCGCAAGGGAAAAAAGCGATGAGATAATAAAGGCTTTTGGTAAGGAGTTTCATAAAAGGTGTGCATCTTTTCTTGAAATTCCTGGTATTAGTGTAATACAGGATTCAAAAAAGGCTCGCATGAAAGCAAAGGTTACAGGGATGCATGATCCAACAGAGGGTGGTGTTCTAACAGGTGCTTATGAGATGGCTCGAGGAGCGGGCGTGGGACTGAACATCTATCTGGAGAAGATACCTGTTTTCGAGGAGACATGGAAGCTTTGTAGATACTTTAAAATATCTCCATTCAACTCAATCGCATCCGGTTCTCTTCTTATTTCAGTATCAAAAGGGGAAAGCAGAAAACTTGAGAATGCATTTAAGGGAGAAATAAACGGGGTTTCCCATCTTAGCCTGATAGGTGAGTTTACAAAAAAAGGTGAACCTGTATATGTGATTGTAAGGGGTAAGAAGAGGGTGATTCATCCTACAGGCAGGGATGATATAGCAAGAATTATATAGTTTATGCAAATTAATTATCAATTGTCTGGGCGATATAGCAATCAAAGCCTCTTTTTTCTAAATTACTCTTTGCTTTAAAAATGTACTCCATATCTTTAAATATGCCAAATACTGAAAGACCTGAACCTGCAAGGAGTGTATTTAGGGCACCATTTTTAAGCATAGTTTCTTTTATTTCTTCTGTTACAGGATAGTACCTCTGTATCGGCTTTTCGAAATCGTTGTGCATATTTGATGCGATCAATTCAATGTCTCTTTTTCTAATGGCATCAATTAATTGTTCGATTTTTTCTGCATTTTTTCCAATATCCCTTTCATTAACTACAGAATAGGCCCATGCAGTTGAAGGTTTTTTGATATTTGGAGTAGCAATGAGGAGGTTCAGGACAGGCATCTTATATTGTAGTCTCTGAACAACATCCCCAACCCCTCCAATTCTACAGAGGCCACCAATTATACAGTAGCAGACATCCATGCCAAGCTCTTTTGCAAACAACAATTTTCTATCTCTGGCCAGATTTAGATCGAAGAGCTTTTCTAAGCCGTTGATAACACAAGCAGCATCACAGGAGCCTCCTCCCAGGCCAGCCCTTAGGGGAATCTTTTTTAATATATTAATGGAGATTCCTCCAGGAAGCCTGCAGCTATCAAACAGGAGCCTGGCTGCTCTGTAAGCGATATTCTTATCCCGAGTTATTTCTGGTACATTAATAAGTATAGATTTTTGTTTAAGTTTCGATATATTTACTGTGTCAGAGAGGGAAATTTGAGTATTAATAAACTGAACATTATAGTATCCTCTTTCGCCCAGTTCAGGTAGGAGATTGAGGCTCAGATTTAATTTTGCATAGGCTTTTAAAATTGTGTTTTCCATGATATTATTTATTGATAAATTAAACATTTGTGGTATATTATATAAGTTTCATCATAAGTGCCTTAATACTGATTAGACAAAAAAGCCTTTCTCCCCCCCGTTGAAGCCGTAGGCTTCAACTTGAGCGAGAGCGACATGAGGCTGTAGGCCTCAACTTGAGCGAGAGCGACATGAGGCTGTAGGCCTCAACTTGAGCAAAAGCGACTAATTAGTGATAAGCGGCATCTTTTAGTTCTTTTGAGTTATCCTGTCTTGGAAATATAGGTAAAACTAGAGTTCAGGACAATAATTTAAACTATAATACCGTAAAGGACCTTGATATGAATATAGCAATTGTCTGTGCAGGTGGGAATGGCGAACGTATGAAAACTAAGGAGAATAAGATATTTTTAAAGGTAAGCGATAAACCTCTCATCTACTACACCTTAAAAACACTTTCAGATTATCAAAAGATAGATACAATTATGATCACAACGCAAAAGGAATGTATCAGCAGGTTAAGTAAGGTTATCTCACTGTACAATATACAGAAGATTATATCCATAGAAGAGGCATATCCTACAAGGCAGGAATCTACGTATCATGTTATTGAAGAGCTAAAGGCAATGAGTATAGCTAATGAATCCTATGTACTTATCCATAATGCAGTTAATCCCTTTGTAAAGCATTCAGAACTGGATGAATGCCTTAGTGCTGCTCAGGAGCATGGTGCAAGCCTCCTTGGCTTTGAGGCTGCTGACACCGTGAAAATAGTCACCAACAAACATTTCATCGATCATACCCCAATAAGAAACACAACCTGGATTGCCCAGACCCCTCAGATTATTCGGTTCGATATTGCAGTAAAGGCTTTTGAATTTGCCCATGATAAAAACTTCTTGGCCACTGATGATACAACACTTGTTGAAGCTATTCATCAAAGGGTAAAGCTTGTTGAGTGCTCAAGGGAAAACTTTAAAATTACCTATCCTCAGGATATGGTACTTGCTGAGCAGATATATTCAACAAGGATGAAGGATAAGAGCGTTTGGTACGTATAGGATTTGGGACCGATAGCCATAGGTTTGAAGAAATCGGAATCAAACCACTCATTCTTGGTTGTGTAAAACTAAAGGAAAGTGGAGGTCTTAAGGCGAACTCTGATGGGGATGTTATCCTCCATGCACTCTTTAATGCGATAAGTCAGGCATGTGGAGGGGAATCTCTTGGCTACTACGCAGACCCGCTTTATAGAAAGGGAATAACTGATAGTAAGGAATATGTAAAGATTGCTCTTAAAATGGTGGCTGAAATAGGCTACAGGGTAAACAATATTGGGATAATGGTAGAGGCGAAGATTCCCCACGTATCTATTAAGAATATCGTGAAAATGAAAAGGTCGATTGCAGACCTTGTCGGAGTTTCTGATAAAGAGATCGGTATTACCTTTACATCAGGCGAAGAGCTCACCTCATTTGGGAGAGGAGATGGAATCCTGGCCCAGGTTGTGGTAAGCTTAGTAAAATTAAGGGTGTGAGGAAATGTCTCTTTTGAAGAGGTTGCAGATAGGAAATTTTACAACAGAAAATAATATTTTTCTTGCTCCTCTGTCAGGTATCGGGGACAGGAGTTATCGAATTCTTGGAAGGATGTTTGGTGCTGCTTTAACATTTACTGAAATGGTGAGCGCTCATGGAATTGTTAATAAGAACAGAAAAACTCTCGATTTATTAAAAATAACGAAAAGGGAAAGGCCTGCAGGAATACAGATATTTGGATCAAACCCCGAGATTATGAGCATTGCTGCGTCGATGCTTGGTGAATATCCAGCAGATATAATAGATATTAATGCAGGATGTTCTGTTAGTAAGATAGTAAAATCAGGTGCAGGAGCCAAAATACTCGCTGATCCAGATGAGTTTTACAGAATTGTAAAGGTATGTGTGGATGCTTCAAGTTGCCCTGTAAGTGTTAAGATAAGGCTTGGCCTGACAGAGGATAGGATTAATGTTCTTGAGAATGCAAAAGCAGCACAGGATGCAGGCGCCTCGCTTTTAACCCTTCATCCGAGAACTGCGCAGAGTATGTATAGAGGAAATGCCAGGTGGGAGTATATAGGACTTGTTAAACAGAACCTTAAGATACCGGTTTGTGGGAATGGTGATATTAAAACTCAAGAGGATGCTGTTAGAATGATTCTTGAAACTGGATGTGATGCTGTTATGATCGGGAGAGCAGCGATCGGGAATCCATGGATTATAAAGGAAATTGTAAGAGCTTTTTCTGCCTATCCAGACAAAGCTCCCCACGATCCACCAACCGATGAGCAAAGGATAAAGTGTGCTCTTGAGCACATTGATATGATTGTTGCTTTCAAGGGAGAGACAAGGGGTATAAGGGAGGTTAAGAGACATTTATATCGCTATTTAAAGGGAATTCCTTATATCTCAAGTGTTAGAGAAAACTTCTTCAGAGTAGAGTCTAAGATAGAAGCTGAACAGAAACTGAAAAGCCTTCTTTAATAAAAATAGGGACAGCGCCCATTTTCTCTTTTAGACATAATTAGTCTCTTGAGAATTGTCAAAGGGAAGGTGATCCCGCATAATCTTTTCCTGCGTATAGATCTGTTACGAGTGGGAAAGGAACAGTATATGATTCTCAACCTTGGGAAAATGGGTGCTGTCCCTAATATATTATGAATAGAGAATCTTTAAAAATCATTCTTTGCTATGCAACCATATATATAGTATGGGGATCAACATACTTCTTTATAAAAATCTCTGTAGAGACAATTCCACCTTTCTTTGTTCTTGGTTTACGCAACTTTTTTGGCGGGACGGTATTTTTATCCTATTCGTTATTTACTGGAAAGATAAGACCTCTTCCAAATATAAGAGAGACCTTATCTTCAATTCTTCTGGGCACCCTCCTCCTTTTGGGGGGAAATGGTCTTTTAACCATTGCTGAAAGAGAAGTTGACAGCTACATTGCAGCGTTAATAATTGCTTCTACACCTATTATGGTTGCGATTTACAACAGATTTATCTTTAAAATCGGTATCTCTGCATTAAAGCTCTTTGGTATATTGATAGGAATTTTCGGGGTCGGGTTTCTACTCTATGATGGGCATTCTCTTTCCTCGAGTCTTTCTCCGGAAATTATTATGGTTATTTGTGGCGTTTTTTTATGGGGCTTTGGTACAAGTCTGGGACATAGACTGAATATTTATAAGGATAATTTTGTGAATAGCGGTATCCAGATGTTTTTTGTGGGCACAGTATCCTTAATTTGGGGCTCTTTTTACAACACCCCAATAATTGATACTTTCAGGCTTTTTTCTCTCCGGTCATTGATTGGATTAACATACCTGGCAGTTATTGGCTCTTTTGCTTTTGGTGCATATAATTACCTGCTTTTTCATGAGCCTTCGATCAGGATTGTCAGTCATTCTCTTGTTAATCCATTTATAGCTGTTCTATTGGGGCTTATGCTTGGGAATGAGAAAATTGTACCCTTTCTTTTTGTAGGATTTCCAATGATTTTGTGCGGTCTTTTTTTAATGCTCTATGGAGAACATCTCATTAGAGGTTTTTTTTGTCCAAACCATTAGAGATTTGTAAATTAAGTCAATAACATACTGGAAGGATTTACCTTTTCTTAAGGGATAGATAATCCTAGAATTTATTATAAGAAATATGAAACTTTTCAATCCTACTTTAATCTGCGTAGTTATACTGTTTTTCTTTGTTTCTCCCTCTTTTTATGCACATGACACAGAATCAATAATAGAAGAAGGCAAACCATACATTAGTATTGAGTTCTTTTACACACCAGGCTGTGAGGAGTGTAGAATTTTCCAGAATGAGATACTTCCAAAGATCCAGGAGCTATTTCCCGGGTTACTGAAAGTTAAACAATACGATATAAGCAAGCGTAAAAATTACGAGTTGTTGGTATTTCTTGAGAATGAGTTGAATATTGAGAAAAATGAGCCAGTTTCTATTTTCGTTAACAGGAGATATAGCCTCCATGGGATAGAAGAGATAGAAGATCAACTTGAAGGGATAATTCTTAAGGCAGAACAGGAAAGTGATTTTGCCATTGAAGAGGAAGTTGAACTAATTCCGGAAGACACAATAAGACAGAGGTTTGAATTACTAACCTTTTCTACTGTAACAATAGCTGCCCTGATTGATGGTGTAAACCCTTGCGCCATTGCAACCCTTATTTTCTTCATTTCGATGCTTTCAGGTTTAGGCCTGTTAAAGAAAAATCTGATTTACATCGGTGTGAGCTATTGTTTAGCTGTGTTTATCACCTATCTCCTTATCGGTCTTGGACTTTTAGGAATATTGAGAGCAATATCAGGTCTCTCTACCGTAAGAATGATCGTAAATGTGGTCATAATTGTAGTACTTGTTTGTTTTTCTTTCTATTCTTTTTATGATGCCCTGATTTATTGGAGGCATAGGGAAGCCAGCTCTATCAAATTGCAACTGCCGATGAAGATTAAACAGAGAATACACAAAATAATCCGGAAAAATGTAAATGTAGGGAATCTTGCATTAGGAGCATTTGCAATAGGAATTTTTGTAACTATCCTGGAATCTGTGTGTACAGGTCAAGTGTATTTGCCTACTCTTGTGTTCATAGCGAGAGATGATAAAAGCTTAACTGCATGGGCATATCTGTTTTGGTACAATTTGTTGTTTATTTTTCCACTCATTATAATTCTTTTTCTGGCCTACAGAGGGGTGAATTCTGAAGCATTGGCACGTTTTGGTGAAAAAAATGTTATAGTTGTAAAAAGCGGGCTTGGCCTGTTCTTTTTGGGTATAGCTCTGTTAATGATATTCACTACTATAACAAAATCATTTATTTAAGTTATTTAGACAAATTTACTTTGATCGGAATCAGAATTGTCTTCTTCTCTTTGACATCGGTGGTGATCTTGATATATTTCCCGTCTATATCTTTTGTCGCTCTAAGATTACTTATCTTAATTTTGCAGTATTCTCCGTCTTTCATAGCTATATCAGCTTTTAAATATGGAGCAGGTAATTCTACGTTAGTCACTTTAAATTTTTTTATTGCTCCCGGTTCGATATTGATATATCGTGTGACAGGCTTCGTTCCTTCTGAGAGTACGATCCACTTGGGGCTTACTAAAAGTTCCCCGATAACATATGCACTTACTCTTATTACTTCTTTTTGATATTCTGGATGATTAGTATAAACAGTCAATAGTGTTGAGATAGTCCCATCCCGTAGAGGCGGCACAGTCTCTACTACTATAACTGATTCTTTCTCCAGCCTTGCTGAAAATTCCTTGGAATTCAATACAATTTTTGTAATCTTTACCGGCAGGGTGCTGTTTGATATCAATGTTACTGTTTTTTCCTCTCTCGTATCTTTATATATATTTTTGAATGTGAGAGAAGGTGGATCGAAATAGACCTCTGCAGAAGCTACTCCCTGTATTGTAAGATAGAAAACAGGATTAAGTGGATCATTTGATTCTATTATAACTTTTTTATTTTGACTGCCCCTTTTCCCATTCAGATTGAAGAAGACTTGAACTTCGGTTTTCTCTCCTGGTATAAGTGTCTTCTTCGGCATTTTGGCCATCGTACATCCGCAGGAGGTTCTTACGTTTTTGATAATCAGAGTATCAGAGCCCATGTTTTGCAAGAGAAAAGTATGCTCTATAATTTGGGTATTTTCTTTGACACCAAAATCATAAGTTGGCGAAGGACAGTACAGTTTTGGTCCATTTTCTGCATTCGATTGTTGTTTATAAAAGAGAGCAGTAAAAACAAGGAACATTGCTACTACTGCGATATTCTTTAAGGTACTTACCCTTTGTTTTCGGCGCATTTTATAACTCCAGAGATATTAATTACTGAAATCTCAATAGAAATACTATAACTCGTGAACTTCAAATATTCAACTAGAGAGTATAAAAAATTCGTGTCCAACTGGGTTATTGCGGTTTTCTCACAAATTGAGAGAGATAAAACTATATTAATGATATATAGCAATACATTATAATTTTAAGCATATAGTGCAATCAGACGTGAGAAAAGCCCTACTATCCGGCGGATAGTAGACTATCCGAAGGATAGTCAATTTCAGCTGATAGTCATTCTCCGAAGGATAGTCAATCTCCCGTTTGCCGTAATTATTGATATTTGTGATAAATGCGGGTTATTTTACAAAAGCACGGTAGATAGCCCGAACAGCACGTTCGAAATCCTCATTTTCAACGCCAACAATGATGTTCATTTCGCTCGACCCCTGATCAATCATACGAATGTTAACCTTTTCGGTACTTAAAGCAGTAAAGAGCCTGGCGGCAATACCCGGTGTATGAATCATTCCTCTACCCACAGTGGCAATGAGTGCTATGTTGGGGTAAGTCTCAACTGAATCGGGCCTGCACTCGGATTTAATCTCATAAATAACCTTTTCGAGTTTATGTTTAAGCTCTTTGTCAGCAATCACGAGGGATATTGTATCTATACCTGAAGGCATATGCTCAAATGATATGCTATTAGCTTCAAGAACTGTAAGGAGCCTTCTTCCAAAGCCGATCTCCATATTCATAAGTGCCTTTTCTATAACGATAATTGTAAACTCTTTTTTGCCAGCGATTCCAGTAATAGTTCCCTTATGAGTTACAGGATCCGCATCCTGGGTAATAATTGTACCGGGATCTTCAGCTCTGTTTGTATTTTTAATAACAACAGGTATCCCTGCCGCTTTAACTGGAAAGATAGCCTCATCGTGTAAAACCTTTGCTCCCATATATGAGAGTTCTCTCAGTTCGCGGTAGGTAATGATGTCTATTGATTTTGGATTGTGAACTATATTGGGATCAGCCATGAGAAGACCAGAAACATCAGTCCAGTTTTCATAGATTTCAGCAGCTATCCCATTTGCAATAAGGGCACCGGAAATATCGGATCCACCACGGGAAAAGGTTTTGACCTTTTTATCATAGGTACATCCATAAAATCCTGGAATGACAGCTCTCTGATGTTTAGAGAGACGACCAGCCACGGCTTTTTTGGTGCGCTCGAGATCTATATTGTCATTCTTATCGAAAAAGATGACTTCAAAAGGGTCAATAAAATCATATCCAAGGAGTTCGGAAAGGATTTGACCTGTGAGATACTCTCCTCTGCTTGCTGTATAGTCAGCTGAGGCACCCTCTTTTATCTTTTTTTTAATTTCATCAAGGTATCTTTTCAGATCTAATGAGAGTCCTAGATCTTTTACAATTTTGAGATAACGTTTAGAAATAATATTAAAAACTTCGTCGAATGGAACATCCTGCTGTACATGGGCATGGCAGAGATAGAGAAGGTCAGTGATTTTACTATCCATACTTGTTCTTTTTCCTGGAGCTGAAGGTACGATATATCGACGCTCATTATCTTTTGTAATGATTGAGTGGGCCTTTTTAAACTGTTCAGCATCAGCAAGAGATGATCCTCCAAACTTAGCTACTTTGATTCCCATATAGAGATATCCCCCATGCTGAATAAATTTTTTTAACGATAAGTATAAATATGTAAAAGGTCAAGCTTATGCCGAAGATTTTTTATAATATATATCTAACTTTTGTTGACAAATTATAAAAGGTCTTTATAAGTGATTTATGAGATTGTGGATTGAAATAATAATGAGGAGGGAAAGATAAATGGAGTGCTTTCAATAGAGTGTGAAGGAGTTGAAGCCTTGACAAAGAGTGTAAAGTATCCAAAGGGGATTATTTAACAACAATATTTACAAGTTTTCCCTGAACAATAATTACTTTGGCAATAGTTTTTCCGGTAGTATAATGTTTTATCTTTTTATGTTCAAGTGCCAATCTTTCAAGCTCATCTTTCTGTGTATCTCTCGGAACCTCAAATCTTGCACGGAGTTTACCATTTACCTGAACAACAACTGTAATGATCTCCTGTTTGGCAAGCTCTTCATTGAATCTGGGCCATGGTTCATTGAGGACAAAGCTCTTAAATCCGAGGGCATGCCATAGTTCTTCAGTGATGTGAGGAACGAACGGAGTCAGAAGAATAAGAATTATTTTTAATCCATATAGATAAACCAGGAATATGTTATCATCTTTTTGGATCTTGTTCAGAGGAAGAGTATAGAAATAATTCACCATTTCCATAATAGCTGAAATTGCCGTATTAAGGTGAAATCTTTCCTCAATATCTTCAGTTACCTTTTTTATGGTCTTATTGATTACAAATAGGATTTCTCGTTCAGGTTTGCTCCATTTTATTTTTTTAGATGCCCCCTTTTCCCAGGCATTTAAATTCTCAATCTTTTCTCTAGGAGTACCTTTTATATTTTCAAAAAGCCTGTATACCCTGTTTAAAAACCTGTAAGCACCTTCAACTCCAGATTCTGACCATTCGAGATCCTTTTCTGGGGGAGATGCAAAGAGAACAAAGAGTCGCACTGTATCTGCACCATATTTTATTACAATATCATCAGGTTCTACTATATTCTTCTTTGACTTTGACATCTTTTCAGTTCGACCGATAAGGATCTCTTCATTACACCTGCTACAACGGTTATTATTTGATACCTCTTGAGGAAAGATATATCCGTCATTTTTACAGTAATAGGTTTCTTTGGTTACCATTCCCTGTGTAAGAAGCCGTTCGAAGGGTTCATTGTAAAATATGAGTCCAATATCTCTCAAAAATTTTGTAAAGAACCGTGCATAGAGAAGATGAAGTATTGCATGTTCTATGCCTCCAATGTACTGGTCAACATTCATCCAGTAATTTGCATCATCGCTTTTGAAAGGGGTGCTATTTTCATGAGGGCTGCAGTATCTCTCAAAGTACCATGAAGAATCTATGAAGGTATCCATGGTATCGGTCTCTCTTTTTGCCTTTTTACCGCAGTTTGGACAATCTGTTATAATAAAATTTTTGTTTGCCTTGAGAGGGTTATCCTTCTCTGAGAATATGGCATCTTCTGGAAGAATAACAGGTAGATCTTCCTCATTTACCAGGACAATTCCACACTCATCACAGTAGACCACAGGAATAGGAGTTCCCCAGTACCTCTGCCTTGAAATGAGCCAGTCCTTTAATCTATAGTTGACTGCCCTATGACCAAATCCCTTTTTTTCCATGTAAGAGGTTATGGCCTCTATTCCTTGGTGGGTGGGTAAACCTGTGATCGGACCTGAGTCAATATTTATCCCATCTTCAATATAGGCTTCAGTCATCTTGGCAGGGTCTAGGGACCCCTCTTTATTCTGAATAACAACCTTAATCGGAAGCACGTACTTTTTTGCAAACTCAAAATCCCGCTGGTCATGGGCAGGTACTCCCATTATTGCACCTGTTCCATACTCCATGAGAACAAAGTTGGCAATAAAGAGAGGCACTTTTTCATTATTTAAGGGATTTACTACATACTTACAAGTAAAGATACCCTCTTTTTCATAATCCTCACTCGTACGTTTTATCTTGTCTTCCTTTTTTACCCTTTCGGCAAATGCTCTTAGTTCCTCCCTATTTGGCGCATCACATATAATCTTTTCAACCAGCGGATGTTCCGGTGGAATTGCCATAAAGGTTACTCCATATATTGTATCTGGCCTTGTTGTAAAGATAGGAAAATCATCGTTGTTAAATTGAAATCTTACGAGAACTCCAACACTTTTTCCTATCCAGTTTTTTTGCATCAGTTTCACTCTCTCTGGCCACCCGGACATACTATCGAGTGCGGTAAGAAGCTCTTCTGCATAATCCGTTATCTTTAAAAACCACTGGGAGAGTGTTTTCTGAGTTACTTCACTCCCGCATCGCCAGCACATACTGTTTTCCACCTGTTCGTTTGCGAGTACAGTATTACACTGAGGACAGAAGTTTACATCTGCCTTCTTTTTATAGGCAAGACCTCTTTTAAACATCTGTAGGAAAATCCACTGGTTCCATTTGTAATATTCGGGTTTATAAGTTGCAATTTCTCTATCCCAATCATAAGAAAAACCAAGCCTCTTAAGCTGGCTCTTCATATTGGCAATATTCGCGTGCGTCCATTTGGCAGGATGGATGCCCATTTCGATGGCCGCATTTTCTGCAGGGAGACCAAAAGAGTCCCATCCAATAGGATGGAGTACGTTGAAACCCCGCATCCTTTTAAAGCGGGCAAGCACATCTCCTATGGAGTAATTTCTGACATGGCCTATATGTATTTTCCCTGATGGATAGGGAAACATCTCCAGGCAGTAAAACTTTTTGGCTCTATCCTTTTTGACAGAGTAAAGGGCATCTTTTTCCCACTCATTTTGCCATTTTGTTTCAATCTTTTGAAAGGGATAGTGCCTTGTAGTCATACTGCTGCTCCAGATGCACTTGATTTGGCAAATATTACTAATGAATAGAAAGGTGGTCAATCGATTTTAAAAGCATTCGACTTTAAAGTTTTGATTTTAAAAGTCTTGTTTTAAAAGGCTTGACTTTCAAATTGTGTCGATGTATTTATTAAAAACAGGCCGGAGTGGTGAAATTGGTAGACGCACTGGACTCAAAATCCAGCGGGGGTAACCTCATGAGGGTTCGAATCCCTCCTCCGGCAAAGGCCTATTTGTATCTTTTCCTCACTCCACTTACCTTTTTATTACAAGCACATGTTGAAAAGAGTGATTTTTATTATTTTCGGTGATGGGAACGAATGTCTATTTTAGTTTCTGGTGAATCCAGGACCTGCGTTCTTTGAACTTGCGTTCTTCGAACTTGCCAAGTTAATCGGTAATTGTCTGTATTTTAAAAGTTAGGAATATTTAGACATATACATTGTTAGTAAATCGGGATTTATTCGCCGAAAACTAATTAGATGTTTTCAGGAAAAATAGTGGCCCCGGGGTTTATCGAAAAAGAGATGGAGGAAAAAATGAGTGAAGAAATCGCATGGATCGATTTTGATACAATGGAGAGGTTTATAACTGACGTCTTTAGAGGTTCAGGTGTTCCTGAAGATGATGCCAGAATATGTACCGATGTTTTAATTACCTCAGATAAGAGAGGAATAGATTCCCACGGAATAAACCGATTTAAACATATCTATTATGATAGAATAAAATCAGGGATTCAAAACCCCAAAACACAGTTTGAGGTAGTGAAAAGAGGGCCTACCACTGCGGTTGTTAATGGACATGATGGAATGGGTATGGTGATTTCAAAGAGATCAATGGATATTGCCATAGAGAATGCACAAAAATATGGAATGGGGATGGTTGTGGTACGTAATTCTACTCATTATGGCATTGCAGGTTACTATGCGATGATGGCTGTAAATGCTGGTATGATTGGAATAACAGGTACAAATGCAAGACCTTCAGTTGCCCCTACCTTTGGTGTAGAGAATATGCTTGGAACAAATCCATTAACCTTTGGAATACCAACTGATGAGGAGTTTCCATTTGTACTTGATTGCGCTACCTCTATTGGCCAGCGCGGGAAAATAGAAGCATATGAAAAGACAGGTAAAGATGTGCCCTTAGGATGGGTGATAGGAGATGATGGGAATCCGAAAACAAACCCCGGCGAGATCCTTGAAGGTTTAACAAAAGGAAATTGCGCCCTCACCCCTCTTGGAGGGATTGGGGAAGAAGGAGGAGGCCATAAAGGGTACGGCTATTCAACTGTTGTTGAAATTCTATCAGCAGCTCTGCAGGATGGCGGTTATCTCAAGATGCTTAATGGTTCTAAGGATGGAAAACCTATTCCCTACCATCTCGGACACTTTTTCATTGCAATTGATGTTTCCTTCTTTATTGATCTGAACACCTTCAAGAAGATTGCTGGTGATATACTTCGTACTCTCAGGGCTTCTAGAAAGATGGTGGGGCAAAGGCGTATTTATACAGCAGGAGAAAAAGAGTATCTTGCATGGTTAGAAAGAAAGGACAGAGGCATACCGATAAATAGGAAACTTCAGCAGGACATCATTGAAATGAGAGATGAGCTTGGTCTTCATGAATATAAATTTCCGTTTTAAGATTTGCATTAATATACGATAACTGTCTGTATATAATAATCCAGAAGTAGATTCAATCGATATCTATTTTCATAATAATTAATTAGTTTCTGGTAAATGATTCACCAATAAATTGGTGAATTAGCGCCAATAAATTGGCGAAGATGCACCAGAACCTGCGTTCTTCGAACGTCCCAAGTTCATTGGTGGCTTCATTATATACATATAATACAATGATTTACAAAATGCATTTTCTAATTGCATAAGATTTATTCGAATTAATCACCAAGAACTAATTAGAAAAATATGACTTTAAATAAAAACCAGTGTAGAATTCCAAACAGGATGCTCCCAAACCCAATGGGAAATTGGTACTTGCGAAGGTTTGTTTTTAGTTTTTCGATAAAGGGACCTTGCACTCCTTTGAGAGTTTCTATAAACTCGATAGCGATAAATATACCGGCGAGAATGGAAAAGATAGACGGAATAAGATCACCAAGAATCGGAATCAGAGGCTTACCTGAGCCGTGATAGGGTACTATGAATTTTATAACCCCGATTATCAATATGGCAATCCCGATTATGATTTTGTAAGAGGATATTTTTTCATCTATTATTTTTAATTGAGGGTATTTTTCCCAGAATAAGGGTGTAACAATTATTAGACCACCTATTAAACAAGCCAATCCTAAAAATATAACCATACTGTCCTCCTATTAATTAATAAACTATTGATAGGTTATACCTTAAATAATTTCAAGCTGTAAAGAGAGTATGTCATATTACTTTACCTTTCTAAAAAATACAAGATTATTAGATCTGATAGAAAAGCCCTTTAATTAATTCGAAAGATCATCCTTCGCGTCCTCGGGCCATCGAACTCACAGAAGTACACCGATTGCCAGGTCCCTAAAAGAGGCCTTTCTCCAGCAACAATTAATGTTTCGCTGTTTCCCAAAATAGATGCTTTTATATGAGCATCCGAGTTTCCTTCATGGTGCTGATAATTATCTCTGTATGGAATAGTCTTACCTAATTCATAGAGGATGTCTCTAACCACGCTTGGATCTGCATTTTCGTTTATTGTCACTGCTGCAGTCGTATGAGGAACAAATACTGTGAGGATGCCTTCTTTTATTCCTGACTTTTTGATAAAGTTTGCTATTTTTTGATCTACATTAATAAATTCCTCACGCCTCTTTGAACGAACAGTAATTTCTTCGATCATGTTTGCCCTATTAATGCAGGTTTTTTGAAACTATCGTTCCCAAGAAAATTTTCATTATGAACTAAGAAGCCTTTGCCTTTAAGAATATGTTTATAGATTTAAGCATATTAACAGCATGCTTCAATTGGAGGTCAAAGTCGAGATCGACAAGTGCAGGAATTTTGAGCTTTTCCAGTTCGTTCTTTATTAATTTCTTTACAATAATAGATTTAAGCTCTATGCCATTTTCTGAAAGCTGGGTCATGAGACTTTCGAGATCCCCATCAGTGTATGTTTTATGTACCTTTACAAACTCTTTTATCAGCCCCAGGTCTTCCAGTTCTTCCATTGTCTTAACTTCTTCCTGTGTTATTTCGACACCCTTTATGAGCTCGTCAGGTTCTATGCCTTTTTCATGGATAGATTCTCCAGAAGGGGTGTAGTAGATGGCAGTAGTAATCCGCACACCAGATCCATCGGGTAGCTCTCTAACTGTCTGAACTGAGCCTTTACCAAAGGTTTTTTCTCCTACAAGAATTCCTCTTTTGTTATCTTTTATCGCACCTGCCAATATCTCTGATCCTGATGCACTTCCCTCATTTACAAGTACGATAAGTGGAATATCAGGAAAAGCTGTCTTTTCTTTTGCCATGAATATCTGGTTATGTTCTGGATCTCTCCCCTTTGTGGATACGATAGTCCCCCCTTTGATGAACATGTCTGATATTTCAATAGCAGAGTTTAAGAGGCCGCCCGGATTATTACGCAGATCTACTATTATAGAATCTATACCTTCTTTGAGGAGATTATCAACATGGATTTTTAGAGCCTCAGCTGTAGGTTCGCTGAATTGTGTGATTCGTACATAGCCGATATGATTATCAATAACAGTTGATTTTACTGTTTCAAGCTTGATCACTCCTCTTATGATAGTGAAATGAAGCGGCTCACCTTTATCCCCTCTCATTATAGTAATTGTAACACTGGTTCCTACCTTTCCCCTCAAGAGCTTTACGGCATCCATTGTAGTGAAACCTTCCGTTGATTTTCCATCTATCTCTATAATTTTATCACGTGCCTTTATTCCAGCGCGAGCTGCTGGAGTATCGTCTATTGGGGATATAACTGTGATCCACGCATCTCTCAGTCCAATAACTATTCCAAGACCCCCAAACTCGCCTCTGGTGTCAGTTTTGAGCTCATCAAAATTCTCTTTTGAAAAATAGGATGTATGAGGATCATCAAGTGTTTCAATCATCCCATCTATTGCTCCTTTAATGAGTTTTTTTGGTGTTACTTTTGACTCATCATAGTATTCTGTTCTCAGGAGGTTAAATATCTCATTGAAGAGCCTTAGATGTTCATAGGTTTTTTCAGTATTGCCGGCAACGATCCAGTTGCTAAGTCCTGAAGCGGTTGTTACTATGAGCAAAACGATAACCAGCAATATCCATATTATTCTCTCTTTCTTCTGCATTTTTCTGCCTCTCGTTAATGTTTATATGGTGAACTTCGAGTTTTTCATTATATTATCAGGACTTACAGTAAAATTACCGTGTTTTCTTTATTCATCCATATATCCAAATTTATCTCTCTTGATATATTTGTCAAACAAAAGTATTGTTTTATGGTGAAAATAATCACTTGGCTAGTGCGACGATCTGTTCAGCAAATCTTGAAAAATGGTATTTTTTAACAATAAAAATCGAGAAGGAGGGATTTATGCAAAAAGCCCACGAAATTGATTACCATCTTGTAGGAGATGATATGCAGGCCGTCATTATTACGCTCGATCCCGATGAGGCGGTTCAGGCTGAAGCAGGAGCGATGATGTTTCTAGAAGATGGTATTGTGATGAACACGGAAACAGGCGGAGGGCTTATGAAAGGCTTTAAAAGAATTATTTCAGGAGAATCATTTTTTATCACAACCTTTTTAAACCAATCGGCTGAAAAGAGAAAGCTTGCATTTTCAGCACCCTATCCTGGGAAAATTCTTGCCATTAACCTTAAAGAAAGAGGCACAATGCTCTGTCAGCGTGATGCATACCTCTGTTCCGCCTATGGAATCGAAATCTCTGTGGCATTTACCAAAAGATTTGGGGCAGGTTTTTTTGGCGGTGAAGGTTTTATCCTTCAAAAGCTCTATGGAGACGGGCTTGCTTTTATTCATGCAGGAGGTACACTCATTAAAAAGAATCTTTCCAAAGGTGAGAGGATTAGAGTTGATACTGGATGTATTGCTGCCTTTGATGGAAGTGTTGATTATGATATAGAGTTTGTAGGGGGATTAAAAACAGCTCTTTTTGGAGGAGAGGGGCTTTTCTTTGCAACCTTAACAGGACCTGGTACCATCTATATGCAGACCCTGCCTTTTTCGAGACTCGCAGACAGGGTCATTACAGCAGCTTCGTCGAACAGAGGTGAACCTCAGAGAGGGGGAATCTTTGGAGGCTTGAGTGGTCTTACAGGCGGAGATGGGAGGTTTTAATTAGCATTTTAAAAAGAAATAAGAACATATCATGAGTGTGTTGTTTATCATATTAGTGGGATTATCCATGGCCAGTTTTATTGGAAGCCTCTCTTACAGGACACCTAGGAATATCTCCATGGTAAGGCCCCGCTCCTTTTGTCCTATCTGTAGAAAGACACTGAAATCGTATGATTTAATCCCTGTACTCAGTTACCTGTTTCTCAGAGGAAGATGCAGGTATTGCAGTAGCAGGATTCCGGTAAAATATTTTATCGTTGAACTCATTACACCTCTGATCTATTTTGGTGTCTATAAAAAGTTTGGAGCAGGTTTCCAATTTTTTATATATTCATATCTCTGTACGATTTTGCTCTACCTATCACTCATTGATATCGATACCGGAGTTGTCAGAATTTATGATATCGTACTGGTTTATTTGGGAGGTTTTGCCATCCTGTACCTCTCATTGCTTGGAAAACTATCCTATCCAGTTTTGCACTACCTGTACGGTTCAATTTTTGCAACAAGTTTAATCTCGATCAGCTTTCTCATTATATTCATCCTAAAAAAGAAAGTGCCCATTGGAGGAGGGGATCTATTAATAATTCCTGGCGTTGCCTTCTACTTTGGTATACGTAGTGTTATAAGAATTATGATCTTTTCTTCCATTCTTGGTATATTTATAGGAGTGATCCTCATTTTCAGAGGTATAGTAGAGAGGAATCACAAGTTTCCTATGATACCATACCTCTCAACCGGGGTATTAATTGAACTACTTTTTATTTTATGATCTTATATGGCAAAAAATATTGAGATCATTTGGCGGCATATAAAAACTTGTGCTATTTACAATAGTTCAATAATGGAGTATATTTATTTCATGGTAAAAAAGCTGTTTATTATTTTTTATATTTTTATAGGCACATACGCCCTATTTCAAGCTTCAAAGCTTGTAAGTACCATTGTGGAAAAGCGCATCCTAGAATATACTGTTGATACAAAAGTTAAAAAGAGTCAGGAAACGGGACTTACATTTACAGATACACTTCAATACGATGCATCTATCTCGCTATTTCCCCTGTTTTCTCAGATTTCTCAAACCGAGATTGAACTGAAGGAGATCGAAGAGGCTCCTATTGTTGATTCACCGATGCTCAGGAAGTACGAACTCAATGGTGTCATCGTGCTTCCGGGAGATAGGTCTATAGCTCTAATAAGGACATCGGGGGAAAAAGAAAGCCAAATATATCGCATAGGTGATAGTATTGGTAATGCGGAAATTGTAAAGATTGAAAGGTACATGATACATCTTAAGGAAGACGGAAAAACAGTCATACTTCCTATGTATTATAAATACATAGCAAAAACTGCCAGAAGCAGGGAAGCGACTTCTTCCAGTGATAGCAGCCCTGAAAAGTATACAGGTTCAAAACAGATTAAGAAGGTACTATCGAGGAGTGATGTGGAGAACAAGGTTTTCAAGAGGGTGAATGAGATATTGACTCAGATTGCAATAAGCCCATATATGATTGATGGAAAGATGGAAGGATTGAGGCTTGTAAGAGTGCCCAAAGATAATATTATTTATGAAATGGGGGGAAGATCTGGAGATCTTGTAAGAAGGGTAAATGGACATGAGCTTAATCAGATAGATCAGATGTATAAGCTCTGGGAGAATGTAAGGGATGATTCTCATATAAGTGTTGATATAGAGCGAAACAAACAGATTTATACGTATGATTTTGATATCAGGGAATAGGTGAATAAAAACAGTCGATTTTACTTGACAAGGAATTTTAATAGTGGTAATATTTAACCTAATTTTTAACAAAAGGAGGGATATCTTATTTTTTGATAAATATAAAAGAATTGGATTTTAGTTGACAAAACAGATACTATATAGTAATCTTTTATCAAAAAATAATTGTTTTTTTTCCTTTTTTTTTAAAATTTTACTTGCATTTTGCTTGACATCATTATATTCTTACTTATATTTTTGTAGCTTTTTCTTGTATGTTCCCGTTAGAGTAGTAATTGCCTTATATATAGAAGGATAAATAAAAAGGTATTTTGCATTATTAAATAGGTATATTAAAAGGGGGAGGAAAAGCTACAAATTGAACATTGGCCTGGCAAGCCGCAATTTTATTATATACGTTCGTAATTTGTTCGGGGTTTACCTGGATAGGGGTCGTTGACCCTACGATACATTAATTATGAGGAGGAAGAAGAGAAAATGAAAAAGGTAATTCTTTTAATTATGTCAGTATTTCTACTCGTTGCTTTTGCCTTACCTGCGATAGCCTCTGATGTAACCTGGGGCGGTAGGATCTATTATGGCGGTATGACAGCATTTGCTCCTAAGGAGGGAAAAGCAGCATCCGCCTATTGGAAGTACTGGAGCTTTCTGACAGCCGAGGTTGATGACTACAATACCATCTATATGGAGTTTGATTTCGCTGCAACAAAGGGTGCAACAAACTGGGATTTAGGTGGTGCTTATATCGACTCTGACTTTGGCGCTGCTTTAGGATTTCCTGTTGGTCTTGTGATGAGAGGAGGAAACTTCTGGGGATGTACAAGGAAATATGAGTCAAGTTGGCATGCAACAGAGAGAGTTGGTCGTCAGTGCGCTCACGTCAACGGTGTGCAGGGAACTATCGATTTTGGAATGGGAAATGTAGCTGTTGGGTCGAGTATCGGTGAAAATTTTGGTGCTACTGTTGGAGAAACAGCACCGGCTCAGTGGGCTATACTAACACTTCCTGAAATTGGTCCTGCAAGTGTGGAAGCATTCCTGTTTGGAGTAGGTCAGACAGAGTTCAAACCTGTAATTGGTGTAAATGCTAAAGCTAGTATCGAACCTGTAAATGTTTCAGCAGGCTTTGATTTTGATATGGCTGCCGAAGGCTGGGCCTTTGGTCTTGGTGCTAGGGCAGGCTTTGGCATGTTCGCTGTAGGTGCAGCACTTAATGGAAATGACACTGATATATTAAATGTTATCACTCTCGAAGCGGGTGCAGAATTTATGGAAGGTATGGGTGCTGATGTTGGCACAAAACTCAGTCTTGCATCAGGTGCTGACCTCTTTCAGGGTGTTGACATTTCAGTGTACTACAATCCAGGTGCAGCTTCATGGAGAGTGGGATATATCGTAACAACCAAAGGTTACAGTTACCTCTCACCAGCCGCACTAACGGATGGTGGATTGTACGTTTCTGCTGATCTCACATTCTAAATTAGCAAAAGCTTATTGTTGACAATAGCCCCCTCTATATGAGGGGGCTAATTTATAAAGCAATTTATTTTTAGATTGTACTAAAGAAATATCTAGATGAAGCTATCTAATAGTAGAGGCTTTGAGAACTTCCACCAATCCACGTTTCAAAACTCAAAGGAAAACCTGAAATTACGTACCATCTCTCCATTCTCTTTAAAGACAGGTACATAGATTGTTGCCTGACCGTAGTTTGGAAAATTGCCCTTGAATAATAGAAGCCCTTTGTTTCTCGAATTCGCTGTAATAACCATTTTATTAGGAAAAATATTCCTTTTAATTATATTTTTAACTCTTCCGGCATCCCAGCCTCTGTATCGATCATTCTTCATAATTTCCCTTTCCCAGATTGAGGATAGTTGGTGTCTGTTTACCGGGCTCTTGTTTTGACCACCGAACTGTATTTCCATATTCGTTAACTGTATAGCAACTGGAGCCTTAAGATTTTCATCTGTATTAAGCGACAGCTCAAAAACTAAATATCTATTGAGACCTAAGGCAGAAGGTGGCGCTAAGAAAGGATTATTCCTTTTACTGAAGCTATTGACAAGCTCTTCCTCATTCCGAAACAGCAGGCTTACTTTGAGACCCTCTATTTCAAGGGATTGTAATGAAGCTCCCTTAACAGCAAATTCCTTTACACTGCATCCTGAAAGGATAAAAACTATTATAGCTGGCAGTATGAATTTAATAAAAATACTCTTTGAAGGCATCAGCTCTCCTCCTCGATAATCTTGACTTTATCATAATCATAAAGTAAAATTATGTCAAAAAAAAAGTTGTGAGTGCCTGGTTGTGAGTGCCTGATTTTGAATGCCTGATTTTGAGTGCCTGATTTTGAATGCCTGATGGAGTTTTGGGTAAAATGTTAATTGGACATGTAATTGGCATTATTGTAGGAGGGCCTGATGAAGTTTTGGATTAAAATGTTAGTTGGACTTGTAATTGGCATTATTGTAGGAGGGCCTGATGAAGTTTTGGATTAAAATGTTAGTTGGACTTGTAATTGGCATTATTGTTGGGATGTATCTTGAGCCCACATCACTCTTTATCGAACCTTTACGTATTACGGGCGTTCTCTTTTTTAAGCTATTGAACCTTCTTGTTTTTCCTCTTTTGCTTTTCTCCGGAATACGAAGTGTGCTCTATTTAAAAAGTAACAGAAGGCTCTTTATAGTTCTTGTAAAGTCATTGGGATATTATATCCTTCTTACTTCCATAGGAGCGGTTATTGGGATTATACTGGGAAGTGTTTTGAAACCAGGGATTGGAAGCGCTATTGTAGAGCTTGAATCTCCCGTTACGATTCAATACCCTGAAACATCAAGCTTTATTCTAAATGTTATACCTGAGAGCCTCATATCATTTTTAAGATCGGAATATGCTGTATTATCCATACTTTTTATATCTTATTTAACTGCTATTGGAATTATCCTTGCAAAGGATGATGCAGATGAGTTTCATTCGATGATAATCAGTTTTGATAATACACTTCACCGGCTGAATATGATAATTCTTGAGTTTCTCCCAATCGGAGTTTTTGCATACATTGGATATACAATGGGATCTTTAACAGTTTCAAACATTATGCCCTTTCTAAAGCTGATTCTGGTAATCGTGGCAGGTTCTTTTATCCAGGTATTTATTATTCAGGCTCTTCTTGTATTCATCTTTACAAAAACAAATCCATTTAAATTTATTCATGCGCTTCTATCGTCGTCCATTTTAGGATATACATCAGGAAATCGGTATACTACATATCCTGCTCTTGTTGAAAACATTGAGAATAACCTGGGTGCTGATAGAGAGGTGTTTACATTTGTTTCAGGTCTGGGGATAGCGTTCAGTCTTTCAGGAAGTGCGCTCTCCTGTGGTGTTTCAACCCTGTTTGTTGCCCAGGCTTATGGGCTTGATCTTTCAATCTATCTTCAGATTATTATTATTCTACTTATCACTGTGGCAACTTTAAAGATGGACGGTATTAATGAGGGTGGTTTGGTTCTGCTTTCCATAGTACTTTCTCATATAATAAAGCTTCCTGCTGAGGGCTATGCACTCATACTTGGAATCACAGCTGTTATATATCAGATAGAAACAGTTGTAAACATTACTGGAAATGCCTGTGTATCCTACATAATTTCACATTCAGAAGAGGCAGTATCTGCAGTACCTTTGAAGGAATTTATTTAACATTCATACCTGTTTCCGATTTATAGATATTCTTCTACGAAGTAGAGATTGCAGGTAAAAATAGTGTTGTTTTTTAGTAATGATAAACACCAGTAAAAACTTCGCTTGCAGGGCCTGTGAGGTAAACTCTGTTGTTATCTTCATTCCATTCTATGTGAAGAGTTCCGCCCAATAGATTTACATTAACCTTTCTCGATGTGAGATTGTTCAAAACCGCTGCTACGACACCAGCACAGGCGCCTGTACCACATGCGAGGGTTTCTCCAGAGCCCCTCTCCCATACCCTCATACTGATATTATTTTTGTCAATAATTTTTATAAACTCTACGTTTGTTTTCTGGGGGAACAGGGAGTGTTTTTCAATTTGTGGCCCGTGGGTTAAAACATGCTCATCGGTGATTTTATCGACAAATATGACTATGTGAGGATTTCCCATACTTACAGCTGTTGCTCTGTATCCCATCACATCAATTCCTACAACCGATTTCTTATCAATATTAATATTGATCGGGATCTCTTTGGGGTTTAGAATAGGTTCTCCCATATCAACCTTGAGACTTTTTGCCTTCCCTGATGGCTCCTCTTCTGCGAGCCAGATTTTTTTAATACCAGCGAGTGTTTCTATTGAAAAGCGTTTCTTATTTACGTAACCATAATCATAGAGGTATTTTCCAACACATCTTATAGCATTGCCGCACATTTCCGCTTCGGATCCATCTGAATTAAACATCCTCATTTTGAAGTCAGCCCTTTCACTGGCCATGATTAAGACCAGGCCATCCCCTCCTACACCGAAGTGTCTCTGTGAGATATCCTTTGAAAGTTTGCTAAAGTCTACACTGTAATTATTTTTGATTAGATCGATATATATATAATCATTCCCTGCCCCATTCATCTTAATAAACTCGATATTCATATCAATCTCCTACCCGAAGATCTGGTTTATCTGGAAGATCGGAAGTACAATTGAAAGCACTGCAAATCCTACAACAATACCTATCAGTAGTATGACTACAGGTTCCACGAGAGAGGTAAGTGTTCTTACCTTGTCTTCAAGCTGAGTTTCTATGTTGTATCCGATTTTATCAAGTACTTCGGGAACCCTGTCTCCAATCTCGCCGGCATGAATCATGCCTAAAAGGGAAGCATTGAAAATTTTACCTGATGACAGTGCCCGGGAGAGCCTTTCACCTTTCTTTACCATAGATATTGCATTAGTGATAGTATCCTGGAGCACCCTATTTTTAAAGGCACCCCCTGTGTGTTCAAGGGCCTCTATTATTCCAACACCATTTGCAAGCATGAGACTCATGGTATAGGAAAACCTTATTTTGAATGTATCAATTATAAACCTTTTAATTCCAGGGAGTTTCAGGATGAGTGAATCAAAATAGCGTTTCCACTTCTCATGACTGTACATTCTCTTAATTATAAAATAAAGTGCACAGAAGAAGATGATAAAAGCCCACCATGAGGTGGAAACTACTTTTGAGATGCCGATTAATATACGTGTTGGCAGCGGTAGAACCTGCCCGAATTCACTGAAGAGCCTTGAAAAGGTGGGTACGATAAAGGATATTAAAAAGACAATGATAATAAGAGCGAATAGGAGCATTACTGATGGGTAGGTTAAGGATGCTCTGAGTTTGCTGATGAGTTCCTGATTTTTTTCATACATCTTTGCAATTCTTTCAAAAACAGCATCGAGTTTTCCTGAAACCTCGCCAGCATGTACAGTGCTTACATACATCTTGTTGAAATATTCCGGATATTCAGAGAAGGCTTCTGAAACGCTCTTCCCCTCCCTCACCTTTTCCTTGATATCGACCATCATATTTTTTACATTACTGTCTTCAAATTGGTCAATAACGCCTTCAATAGCACTAACAACAGGAAGGGAAGCACCCAATAAAAATGAAAGCTGCCTTGTTATTAAGGTTGTCACTGATTTTTTTCTGGAAAGGCTAAATGAGAAGCTGAATTTCCTTTTTAGCCTATCCACTTCGTTAATCTCTTCAAGGAAGATGCCCTTAACTTTCAGTTTTTTCCTTGCTGAATCAGTGGTAGGGGCATCGATGACCCCCTTGACATTTTTACCGCTGATGTTTAAGCCTCTATATTCGTAAACAGCCATTATCCTTTAATAACCCTCAATACTTCATCAAGTGATGTGAGGCCCTGCAGGACCTTTTCTATACCATCGTTTATCAATATTTTCATTCCCATCTGTATACATTTTTCTCTTATAAAGGATGCATCCTGTTTTTCGACAATCATCTTTCGTACAGTATCATTTACCTTTATCATTTCGTAGATCCCGACTCTGTCGTAATAGCCAGTATTTTGGCATTTGGGGCATCCTGATGATCTGAAAATATTTTTTCCCTTAAATAGTTTGGGGTCAAGCCCTTCATGGGACAATATTTCGGGTTCAACCTTATATTTCTCTTTGCACGATGGGCAGAGAATTCTGACTAGCCTCTGTGAGAGAAAGCTAGTGACAGTCGAAGCAATAAGGTATGGTTCTATACCCATATCCAGTAGCCTTACAACCCCGCTTGCAGCATCATTTGTATGTACTGTGGAAAAGACGAGGTGACCTGTCATTGCTGCCTGTATTGCAATTTCTGCAGTTTCCCTGTCACGAATCTCTCCCACCATGATCACCTCAGGGTCCTGGCGGAGAATGGATCTCAAACCAGCGGCGAAGGTGAGATTGATCCTCGGATTCACCTGTATCTGGCTGATTCCTTTTATCCTGTACTCAACAGGATCTTCAATGGTAATGATGTTCTTCTCTGGTGTATTGATCTCTCTTATAGCAGCATAGAGGGTAGTGGTTTTACCACTACCTGTAGGACCTGAAACGATGATTATCCCATGGGGGATTGTAAGGATATTCTGGAAATCTCTAAGCAGATCCTCTCTCATACCGAGCTTTGAAAGATCAAAACGTCTTTCATCCTTTACGAGAAGCCTCATAACCACTCGCTCTCCAACCACTGAGGGAATTGTAGATACCCTGATGTCAACATCGTTTGTTCCATACTTGACCTTAATTCGCCCGTCCTGGGGCAGCCTGTTTTCAGCAATATTCATGTGAGCCATGATCTTTACTCTAGATACGATAGCCTGTTGATACCTCTTTGGAGGAGACAGGGCGTTGTACAGAATACCATCGATGCGATACCTTACTGTGATCCCCTCCTCTGATGGTTCTATATGGATATCGGAAGCCCTTCCCTTTAGTGCTTCAGTTATCATCAGGTTCACAAGTTTAATGATAGGTGCTTCATTGGCAAGATCAAGTACATCTTCACCGGTTTCATACGTATCGCCGAGGATCTGGATATTTTCACTATCCCCCTTTAAATCTTCTATTACTTTATCTGCGCTCTCCGTCTCTTCTCCAGCAAGAATATCTGCTATCTTTAAAATGTCGAGCTTTTTTGCAAGTATAATCTTGACATCCTTTTTTGTCAGTGTCTTGATATTTTCAATAGCTTCAAACTGAGATGTGTCATTTACCGCAACTTCTACTAAATCATCGGTCTCCTTTAGAATTACGACGTTGTTTTTCCTGATAAACCCATGTGGAATGTTCATGGAAAGAACAGCACTGTAGTTTTTTAGAAGGTCCTGGTTATACTCAATACCAAGCTGATAGGATAATACCATTAAAAGATCGTCTTCAGTGATAATATTCCTCTGGAGTAAAAACTCCCCTAATCTGCTATTTGTATTCTTCTGGGCTATCAGGAAACTCTCAAGCTCTTCAGGTTTTATTTTATTCAGTTGAACAAGTATTTCACCAAACTTAAGACCCAATAGATTTTTACGGGCCTGTTTCACCTCTGACATTTCAGTCTTTCTCCTTGCTCTTTGTAAATATAGCTTTGCTATTTTTCACTTTCTTCAAACTCCTCCTGCTCCCTTTTCTTTTTGTCCGTTATCTGCAATAAGGCCTCGTCTTCTGTAACAATGTGAGGGGTGATAAATATCATCAAGTTGGTTCGAATTCTCTGTTTTGTCTCCTTTCTAAAGAGAAGTCCAAGTAAAGGTATATCGCCTAAGAAGGGGACCTTCTGTTCTGTATTTACCGTATCATCACGAATCAAACCACCTATAACAATGGTTCGATCGTTCTTTACAGTTATTCTTGAGGTTATTTCCCTGTTGTACACAGAGGGATTTTCCAGAAGGGTTGTTCCTTCTACGAGTTTTTTGACCTGCTGATTGATGTCCATTGTTATGTAGCCATTTTTGTTGATGTGCGGTGTGAGCTTGAGAACAATACCTATGTCTTTATAGTCGTATGTCGAAATGACGTTGTTATTCTCGTCGACCCTTGCACTTGTTAAAAATGGGATCTGTTCTCCTATTGTTATAATAGCCTCCTGATTATCTATGGTCACGATCTGCGGAGTAGATAGAATTTTAAAGTCTGTTTCCTCCTTGTTGGCATTTAGAATTGCCCATACACTTGGAAGCGTTCCATTTAGAAGTCCAACGGTTAGTCCATACAAGCCGCCTGTTTGGATACTATCCCTCATCAAACCTGTATTTGAGGAGACAACGGCATCTATCCCGGTATTCGTATCGATAAGTACATTCCAATCAAAGCCGAGTGACTCATCATCATCCAGTGAAATTTCCACAATAAGGGCCTCGACCAGTACCTGATCTCTTTTCTG
This sequence comes from uncultured Spirochaetota bacterium, assembly GCA_964424795.1. Lineage (GTDB taxonomy): Bacteria > Spirochaetota > B62-G9 > B62-G9 > DRHN01 > CAYRKG01. Next base: position 7,164 of record CAYRKG010000034.1, on the reverse strand, counting down.
ATCGAGCTCTTTTATTATCTTTTCGATCTTTTCATAGTCCTGAGGAGCACTGATGATAATGAGAGAATTTGTTTCCTTATTTGAAACTACCTTAAACCTTTCTATAAATAGACCCTCAGCCTCTTGAGGAGGCTGCGGTTTTTTCTCTTTTTGAACAGGTATATTTGCTGCAAGATTTGAGAGAGTCTTTGCCATCGATTCTGAATCGGAGTTTTCGAGATTGTAGATGTGAATATCTGATTTCTCCGTTGGGATTGCTGTATCAAGAAGATTTACCATGGATATTAAAAGGTTTACTGTAGAAGCTGTTCCATTTGCAATAATCACGTTTGTTCTTTGGTATGCTGATAGGACAAGCTCATTGGGAAACAGCGGTCTTATTACGTTGAGTATATCAGTTGCAGTTGCATTTACCAGTGGAATAATTTGCGTTACTATAACTCCCTCTTCCAATTTAAGTTTCTCTGTACCGTAGTAAATACTGCCACTCATCTTGAGTGCTTCCTGGGCAGGGTAGATATGTATTATATTATTATCCTCTGGCACAGCAAGAAAACCTTGTGCTTTTAATATTGAGAGCACTACTTCATATACCTTATCAACAGGTACCTCCTCTGATGAAACAAAGCTTATTCTACCCTTAACCTTATCGCTTACAACAAAACTCTTCCCTGTAATCTCACTCATGGTTTTTAAAAAGACGGGTATTTCTACATCATCAAAGTTGAGTAATACCTTCTCTGTTTGTGCAAAAGCGATATTGATAGTGGAAAATAGAAAGAGTATGATAGTAATTTTTAAAAGCTTATTTTTCATTCGCGATACCTCTTAGAATGCATAAATCGAAGTCTGTATCAGTTGATATTAGAAAAACGGATAATTCCATTTTAAGCCATGATCATACTGTTTAATGGCGCATTCGAAGAACGCGCACATTCAGAGAACAGGCCTACACTATTATTATGAATAAAATATAATCATTTCAGGCTAAAAGAGTATCCTTTTAATTAATTGTTTGCTTTTTGTTGCTGATACGATATTTTTTAACGGGAGTTTGAAGGTAAATGTTGATTTTTGAAGAGCTGAAGGCTCTGAGCCTCGAAAATAGAAGCATAAAGGTTGGACTTGTTGGTGCAGGTTTTATGGGAAGAGGGATTGTAGAGGTTATAGAGAGCACCCCAGCCATGGAGGTTGTTGCTGTTTCAGATATAGATATTAACAGAGCAAAGGAGTGTTTCGAGGGGATTCATTTTATTAACTATAGGGAGATCAGAAACTCAGATGAGGGGAAAAGGATAAATTTTCCAGAAGAGAGGGTGGTTACAACCAATTACAGGCTCATTCTTGGGCTTGCTGAACTGGATTTTATCATTGAAGCAACTGGAATACCAGAGATTGGAGCAGAGGTTGCTTATTACAGTATAATGAATAAGAAGAATATAGGAATGCTCAACATTGAGACTGATGTTACCATAGGACACTATCTCAGTACATTCGCAAGGGAAAAAGGGGTAGTTTATACTGTGTGTACAGGTGATGAGCCTGCAGCTATAAAGGAGATCCACGACTTTGCAAAGGCCCTTGGCTTTACAGTAGTAACCTGTGGAAAGGGAAAGAATAATCCCCTCGATGTTACGGCAACCCCTGATTCAATGAAGAGTAGGGCAAAGGCCATGGGTTTGAATCCGAGGATTCTTACAGAGTTTGTTGATGGTACAAAGACAATGGTTGAGATGAGTTGTGTTGCCAATGCCTGTGGGCTTACAATTGACAGGAGGAATATGCACGGCCCTCAGGCAAATGTTAGCGATCTCACAAAGATCTTCTGTTTGGAGCATGAGGGCGGGATTTTAAAAAGAGAAGGTGTTATTGAGTATACAATAGGGGATGTTGCTCCAGGAGTTTTCGCTGTTGTGAGACATAGAGGAAAGATTGTAAATGAAACCTTAAGGTATCTCAAGGTTGGTGATGGCCCCCGTTTTCTTCTGTATAGACCATATCACCTCGCAAGTGTTGAGACCCCTGTTTCTATTGCTTTAGGGTATTTATATAATAAGCCTGTTCTTTCGACCTCTTCTCTACCAGGAACAGAGGTTATCACCTATGCTAAAAAGAACCTTGAAAGGGGAGAGTATATTGACCATATTGGTGGATTTACAGTATACGGTGGCATAGAAATATATGAGAAGGCACAGAAAGAGGCCCTCCTTCCCCTTGGGCTATCAGAGGGGGCAAGACTCAAAAGGGATGTGGAGAAGGGGAAGCCGATAACTTACAGTCATGTAGAATTAAGGGATTCTCTTCTCCTCGATCTTCGAAAAGTTCAGGATAGACTCCATGATTGACCTGCGGTAAACAGTAGAGTAAAAGGTATCTTTTTTAATATGGATTAATGGATAAAATAGCAAAGATTGATCGAAAAAAAACAAGAGAGGTTAAGGTTGGAGACCTTATCATAGGTGGGAATAATCCTGTTGTTGTACAGGAGATGACCTCTACAGATACAAAAGAGATAGATAAAACAGTTACACAGATTCATACACTCGAAGAGAATGGATGTAGATTAATAAGACTGGCTATTCCAGATACCGCTTCTGCGCTCGCAATCAAGCATATAAAGGGACAGGTCAGTATTCCTCTTATTGCAGATATTCACTTTAATTACAGGCTCGCACTGCTGGCAATTGAGAATGGTGCACATAAAATCAGAATAAACCCTGGTAATATCGGTTCAGTGAAAAAGATATCTCGTGTTGTATCAGCTGCAAAGGAAAGAGGGATTCCGATAAGGATTGGTGTGAACAGCGGTTCTCTGGAGAAAGCTATTGTCAGAAAGTACAGTGGGAAAAAAGCGCAAGGAATGGTTGAAAGCGCACTTAATGAAGTATCCCTATTAGAAAGACATAATTTTTATGATATAGTTATCTCCTTAAAATCTTCAGATATTGATCTGACCGTTGAGTCAAACAAAACTCTTTCTTCAAAGGTAGATTATCCTCTCCATATAGGGATCACGGAAGCTGGCTTTGGTAGACATGGGATTATCCGTGCTATCACTGGAGTGAGCACTCTTCTCTTAAATGGCATCGGTGATACCATCCGTATCTCGCTTATGGATACAAGCCGCATAGAGAATATTAGGATATGTTATAAAATGCTTGAAGAGCTGAATATCCCTTTCATCTAAAATAGATGTTTTTTAAGGATAAAATGAAAAGCTACAGCTAATGGAATTATCTCTTGATTATTAGAATATTTCTATTAAAATGTTCATATTTACCTGAAATTCGTAGGTAGTATCCCTACTTTTTGATGTAAAGAGTGGTAATAATGCGCAGATTTAACCTTATTGTCAGAAAATATATCCTCCTTTGGGCTCTTCTTGCAATGATAGTTGGATATCTGGCCGGGAGATATAATCATCCAAGGGTTGAATCTCTCAAGTTTCTTGTGACCCCTTTACTCTTCATGATGATATTTATTATGGTTTTTCCTACAAGTCTTTCCAGTCTTAAAAAATTAAGATTCTATATGTATCCAATGATCGTTAGTTTTGGCCTGTTCATTATCTCTCCGTTTTTAGCAAATCTTATTTCTAATATTATCCCTGATAATTTTCAATATTTAAAAACAGGTATTATTATCTCTTCGACAGTTCCCCCTGATGCAATGCTCTCGGCTTGGACAGGCTTTTTAGAGGGGGATATTCTTCTAACACTCATAATACAGTCGTTTACCTTTGTTGTATGGATTTTTTTAGTACCATTTGGTTTTTCTCTCTTCTTTGGAAAGAGTTCATATTTTTCTCTATTAGAGCTTATAAAGAACCTCTTCTTCATGATCGTTATCCCATTCTTGCTTGCTGGTTTTCTTAAGAGAATCTTCAAGAGGTATCTTACAAAGGAGCATTTAAATAGAGTAAAGCCCACGCTTTCAACAGCATCGGGTATTATTGAGATATTTGTTATATTAATTTCTGTTGCTCTGGGAGCTGATATAATCACTAAAAATCCAGTTATAATCATGTGGGGATTTTTTACAGCTTCCTTCTACTATGCAGTCTGCTTTATTGTATCTATTTACATTACCAGAGTTCTCAAGTTCAAGTATGAAATAGCAATTCCTCTTATCTATGAGAACGGTTCAAGGAACCTTTCGATTGCAATGGTTGTTGCAATAACATCTTTCAGGGGTCAGGCTATACTCGGTGTAGCAGCGTGCATTCTGGCTCAGTTTCCAATTTCAGCTCTTTTCTATTCAGTAATAATGAGGTTTCTTAAGCCATCCTTTAGTGAATTAGATATCTCTGATATAGAGAATTATCATTCTTAAGATGATCCAGAATATTGTTTGCAGAATATCATAATATTCTAAATAGGAAAGAGATATGGGAAGAGTTTTTAAATTGAAAGAGAACAATGCAAGGGCAGGTACAGAAATAATCTCAGGTATCGCAACCTTTCTTACCATGTCCTACATAGTTGTAGTAAATCCATCGATACTCTCAGAAACAGGGATGCCCTTCGGGGGAGTACTCTTTGCAACAGTTACAGTCGCTGCGATCTCATCAATTGCAATGGGGCTATTTGCAAATCTACCCTTTGCCCTTGCCCCTGGGCTCGGTATCAGCACCTTTTTTACATTTACCCTTGTAATTGGTATGAAAGTACCTTGGGAAACAGCCCTAGGTGTAGTGTTTATATCGGGAATTGCCTTTGTTCTTCTTTCCATTTTCAGAGTAAGAACAACAATTGTAAGGGCCATTCCATCATCGTTGAGTTATGCCATAGCAGCTGGTATAGGGATTTTCTTAACTCTTACAGGTTTTGAGCAGGTAGGATTTCTCAGCCATGACCCTGAAAAAATTGCTGGCTTTGGAGGCATAGATCTTACAGGGATAATCTTCCTTGCTGGACTATACATTACTTCTGCGCTTGTAATCAAGAGGGTAAGGGGGAGTCTTGTTATTGGAATCATTATAACATCTGTGATAGCTCTTATTGTGAGCAATATCGGTATAAATACAGGGAGGCTGGAGGAGCCGATTGTAACATTACCGAAAGCTATATTTGCTCTTCCTACATTTGATGCCTTTTTTAAGCTTGATATTGCAGGAGCTTTGAAGTACTGGATGATTGTGCCTATTTTTGTAATTCTATTCACTGATATGTTTGATAGTATCTCTACATTCTTAGGTGTTTGTCGGGTTGCAGGATTGATTGATGAAGATGGGATGCCTTTACGGGTTGGAAGGGCTCTCTTAGTTGACGCATGTGCAACGACTATTTCTGCTCTTTTTGGCACCTCTTCGGGTACCACATATATTGAGAGTGCAGCAGGTGTTGAAGAAGGAGGGAGAACAGGTCTTACAGCGCTGGTGGCAGGGTTGCTGTTTCTGCCATTTATGTTTCTAAGTCCACTTCTTTCATTTATACCCAGGGTAGCGGTAGCTCCTGTTTTGGTACTTGTGGGTGTTTTTTTAATGAGACCTGTAGCTGATCTTGACTGGAAGAATATGGAGGAGGCAATTCCTGCATTTCTCACTCTCATTCTCGTCCCCCTTACACACAGTATCACTCAAGGAATAATATGTGGGTTTCTCTCATACACCATTATCAAACTTCTCGTTGGAAAGGGGAAAGACATACACTGGATGTTATATATAATCGATCTCTTTGCCGTATTATACCTTATTTTACCAATGATGTAGGATAAGATTATATAAAATAATAATGTGGAATTTTCATGGAACATTTAAGATTAAAATTCGAAGTTTGCCTTAATTACTTCTATATGAATTACATTAAAAAATCGATTTAATCTAAATATATTTAGAAATACCCTCCGATACTCTTTCAACCAAAAGGATAATGTATTTGACATATGCCCTATCCTGAATTATGTTTTTTCAAATTATTCATCTTAAAGAAGAGATAGCTTTACAATGGAGTTAGAGAAGAGATACAACCCCAAAAAGGTAGAGGGAAAGTGGTACAAATTCTGGGAAGAGAATAATCTATTTCACTCAGAGGTGGATAGTAAAAAAACACCATTTACAATTGTAATTCCTCCACCTAATGTAACAGGCATTTTACATATGGGGCATGGATTGAACAATACGATACAGGATATAATTATCAGATGGAAGCGTATGCAGGGATTTAACACTCTGTGGCTTCCTGGAACAGACCATGCTGGCATTGCAACCCAGAATGTGGTGGAAAAGGAGCTTGCAGAGGAAGGGAAGTCGCGCTACAAGGTGGGAAGGGAGAAGTTTATCGATCTAGTCTGGAAATGGAGAGAGAGGTACGGCGGAACAATAATAAAACAGCTGAAGAAGTTTGGAGCAAGCTGCGACTGGCAGAGGGAGCGTTTTACAATGGATGAAGGCCTCTCACGTGCAGTGAGGGAGGTTTTCGTAAGGCTCTTCAATGAGGGTCTAATCTATAAAGGAGAATATATCATAAACTGGTGTCCAAGATGCCAGACAGCACTTTCTGATGAAGAGGTTAACCACGAAACAGAACAGACATTCCTGTACTATATTCTTTATCCCTTTAAAGATGAAGAGGGGGGGCTTGTCATTGCAACAACAAGACCGGAGACTATGCTTGGAGATACCGCTCTGGCTGTAAACCCGGAGGATAAAAGGTATAAGGATCACATTGGTAAAACGGTCATTCTCCCCCTTGTGAACAGAGAGCTACCTGTTATTGCTGACAGCTATGTGGATAGAGAGTTCGGGACAGGGGCTTTGAAAATCACTCCTGCACATGACCCTAATGATTTTGAGATCGGGAACAGGCATAATCTCGAAAGAGTTAATATTTTTAAGAAAGATGCTACGATTAATGAAAATGGTATTTCAGACTGTATAGGTATGGACAGATACGAGTGTAGAGAGGTGGTACTGGAAGAACTGAAGGAAAGGAATCTCTTAATCAAGCAGGAACCTTATAGCCATGAGGTGGGTCACTGCTACAGATGCCATACGGTAATTGAACCATATCTCTCGGAGCAGTGGTTTGTAAAGATGAAACCACTTGCTAAGAGAGCCATCGAGGCTGTTGAAGATGGAAGGACAGTTTTTTACCCTGAAAGGTGTAAAATGGTTTACATGAACTGGATGAACAATATACGCGACTGGTGCATCTCACGCCAGAT
>CAYRKG010000033.1:0-49682 GCA_964424795.1 uncultured Spirochaetota bacterium | reverse complement strand
GGACCAGGTGAAGATGTTGCTGGCCTAAACCTCGGTGTTTACTTCTCAAGCACGGCTGGTCTTTTTTCATTCCTCCTTGATATCAATAGCAGCAATGGTGAGCCAAGATTCTATTCGTTTAATGATGGTTCATTTGTAGAAGTAACTTCTGCTCCTGACCCTTATAGTGATGGCATATATTATATTAAAATACCCGATATATCCCTGGGAGGAGTAATTCCAGTTGATAATATCCCTACCGATTATCCAGGCTCACAACATGGATACTTTAATATGAACTGGAATGATTCGAATTCAGACTACGCTTGGAACACAGAAGAACAAATCTATTGGGCTGAAATTGATAGAGAGATGGAAGGGCTGATTTTACTTTCTGAGTATGGTTTATATGATGGTGCAATTACAGCCAATAATCCTGAAACATACTACTCAAATCCTCTCGATATTCTTGATTATATTTTGTATCATTTCTGGGCTCCGATCGAGGATAATGATGCATTAAGAGCTGCTCTGAATAATCTGGGTGATAAATTTGAGTTTACTGGTCCCCCAATCACGTTTTTAGATAATACTTCGATCTATATACATACTGTTTCATCTGAACTTGTCTGGCACTCTCTTACAGCTAAAGGTACTATATCAAATGGCTATGAGAGCACAGGCTCTTTCTGGTGGGCATTGATGAAATTGGCAGCAGATGGAACGCTTTGGGATTAAAATGCGCCAATAAACTGGCGATGATGCACCAGAACCTGCGTTCTTCGAACGTAGCAAGTTATTGAACTTGGCAAGTTCATTGGTAATTATCTATATTTCAGAAGTTAGGAATATTTATCTGTATACATTTTTAATTAAGACGGATTTATTCACCAAGAACTAATTCTTCAAATATCTCTTCTCTTATCTTTGTATTATCGTTTATTGAAACGAGACCCTCTAACCCGTTTTTCTCACAAATATACGTAATTACATCAAACACCGGGTTTTAACGGTTTTCATACGCCTAAATACATTATGTGTTTAATATCATTAATAAACTTTTTTTCCTTCAATTTGCGAGAAAACCGCACTAAACTGCCAAACCATATTTAAATAGTAAAATGATGATAGAACGACTATTATATTTAAAAGGTAAAAAATTATATCAATTAGGCTTTAAAACCTCAATATAACTCCACAGGAGAAAAGATGATTATCTCTAAACTGACCGAAATCTGATTTGCTTTCACCGAGGAACAGTGGATTCTGTAAAATAAACTCAAGTTCATCAGATGGGCTGTAGGATAACTTCAAAACAAAGACAGTGCTTCCATCTTTAATAGAATGAATAAAAGTAAAGATCGATGATAGCTTATCATCAAAAAACCTGAAATCTGCTGTTCCAAGAATTAATGAGCTCAGCATATTATCGATAAAGTATTCTTTCCTCTCCACAATGAGATTATCCTTGTATTCAGCCAAAAGAAAAAAATTCCAATTTATAAAATAGTGCTCATAGCTGCATCCAAGAGAATATTCCAGATATGGTGATTGTGCCAGCTCTGTTGTAAAATTCGTTGAAGAGAGCCTGTTTGTATTAAAAGTCTTTGAAAAGGTAAATGAGGAATCTGCCCAGATCCGCAGGGAAGATATATTGGCTGCAAGGTTAATTCCAATTGCATCTATTATCCTGTAGTGAGGAGTAATGATGACATCGTAGTTTTCAAATAGACCCTGAGGAAAGTAAATTTCTCCCCGCATAAGAGGGGTATTATCAGTTCCATGATAATAGATGAGGGAAAAATCCAGGATTGATACTGTTCCCCCAGCTTCAGCAGAAAAGCTGATATTGTCAAGCGTAACTGGAGGATATTCAGGATCACCATAGTAGAGATTTTCAAGCCACATTGTCTGTTGAGAAGGAAAGGTCACGGTAATTGAATCAGGGATATCCTTTTTTGGAAACCAGTAAGAATCTGTTTCCGGCAAAATAAATTCTCCTGCAAATGGAGCTAGGGAGAGATTTACATAATAGTTACCAAGGAAGAATCCAAGCTGTACAATATCATTAGCAACTATATAGTCTGTGATTGATCCGGAAAGTAACTTCTCATAGTCTATTCTGGAAAAGTAGTTTGTAGGGGAAATAAACTCTGCTGTTCCAGGAAGGTAAGGAAATCTTCCTATCCTGGCGGTTAGAAAATCCGAAGGATTTAAGATAATTTCAAAAAGTTTCAGCTGTCCTTCTGGAGTCATAGAGGCTTTGCTGTATGATATTGAACCAATAATTGAGAACTCAAATATACTACTGTATGCACTTAATGATGGATCAAACGATGTCCTTAAATCAGGTACTGACTTACCTAACTGACCAGTATTTAAAAGAATGCTATAGTTGATCTCAGCCTTGCCTCCAATTACCACTTCGCAGTATCCGTTGTATGGCAAGGTGATGATAAAGTAAAGAGCCAATGGATATAGCAGCCTTTTCATAGATTGCCTTTGTTAAAGATTTTGTCCGGTAAACTTTTTACAATATTGACCTTGTTTAGGTGAAGTGTAGTATCTGTACCCTTTCTCAAATCATTCATTCTGCAAAAAAGGGGATATACCTTGGTATTTACAATCTGCGAATCTAACAACTTGTAGCGCTTTATAAGTTCACCATCCTTATCATAAAAATCAACCTCTCTCAGAATCATCGTATCTTTCCCGATTTTCAATATCTTTCTGCTGTAACTGCTATTCTTATACAGAGGAACCGCTTCAATTTTGTAGCACTCTTCATCATCTATTGAGATGGTATCAAGGAAACTGAACCTGAAGTCTTCAGTTCTCATATCTGAAAAATCTTCTACTGTAAAATCTGAATCAAATACCCTTTCTGAGTTATTTGCATCGGATAGTCTCCTGGTACCCTTTGAGGTTTTCATCCATCTACTCTCCAGACCATTCTGGTTCCTGTGGACTAGAAACTTCATCTTGTTTAAAAATGCAGGTGAGATAATATGGAGAAGTATTTTCGAGCTGTTTTCAGAACGCTTAATATAGACATCGAGCAGTCTCTTTTTTGTTCCGTTTATCGCTCTAATTGTCATATCAATCTTTATATTGATATTCTGATCATTGCCAAGAATATACGTCTTCTTAACTATAGCTTCCGGACTCTGACATAAAGAAATTTCAACAATAAAAAGGAAAACGAGGACTAAAAATATCCTTTTCATTCCATACACCTTTTGCAGAGTGTGCTTAATGAAAGTCAGTCTTGATTATAGTTATTTCCAGCTTCCCTTTGTTTATTATTGAAAAACAAAAGAATAACCTCAGGGATCAAAATTAAAGTAACCAGCATACAGAGTACGAAACTCAATGCCATCAATAATCCACACTGGGTAATTGTAGAAAATGAGGAGAACAGGAAAACAGAGAGCCCAAAAACAATAATTGTAGTTGTTTGAACAATAGCGATACCAGCTCCTCTTCTGGTTTTCTTTATGGCATTTTCGTATGAATCATTCTTAAGCTGATCTTTGAAGAAAAGTATAAAATAGATGACATCATCAACACTCACTCCCATTATTGCAGCGATTGATATGCTCGTTGGATGTGTCAAAGGTATTCGCAACCACCCCATGAGCCCAAAATAATAAACAATACCAAGGGCTGTAGGTACTATTGATATAATTGCCCACTTGAACGATCTGAAAAGAATAGAGAGCACTATAAAAAGAATAGGGAAAAAAAGGGCAATACCAAATAGCTGACCCTTGATTATGTAAAAGAGACTTCTTTTATTCTGAACAGGAATGCCCAGTATATCGTATTTTACCCCTGGTAAGTTTTGATCGAGAAAATTACCTATCTTTTTCTCGATACCTGTTAATATCTTTCCAGACTTATCTGATGAAACATTTCTGTTACCAAAACGAATAATAATTTTTGACATTGAATAAGATGCATCCACGAAAGAGTCTATACCTAAACCGATATCCCCGGAAGAAAGAAGCTCCAGGGTTTCTCCAATCTCCTCATCTGTTTTCGGAGTCTCAGGTGCATCAGAAGCGCTCATCTTCCCATTTGCCCATTCTACAAAATCTATAAATGAGATGACCTGGCCTGTGTTTTTATCTCTATCAATCTCATCTGTAAATGACTTTATCTTTTTGAAAAGCCGATGGTTGATTAACCCATACTCCTCACCTGTATCAATTACTACCTCTAATTGATCTATTCCTCTATACCTATCATAGAAATAGTTTATTGATCTTGAGATTGGATTACTCTTTTTAAAGAAGTATCCAATTCTGTAATCATATCCTATGCGGGTTATTCCAACTAATGAAATAACAGTAAATATAATAATCATAAAGGGTAATGATTTTCTAAAACCTCCAGAACAGTTTGGAAGAAAAGGCCTGTTAATTCTACGCTCTACTTTTATCTTCGAAAGTAGAGCCGGTAAAACGAAGAGTGCTGCTAATGCTGAAAAAGCAATTCCAATTATCAATAGGATACCAAATATTTTTAGATTCCTGATCTTTGATACAAGAAGCGATGAAAATCCAATCATTGTCGTAAGACTGGCATATACAATAATGGGTGTTGCCCTATCCAGTGTCCTGTAGATATCACTAAATTGATCTATTACACAGTATCTTAATATATGGATTCCGTAAGTAGTTGAAAGCGCAATTATTATTACGGGCACAAATACTGTGATTACCTCAAGTTCAATTCCAAGAATTGGAAGAAGACCGAGAATCCATACTGTCGGAAGAATGGAGGAAGCCAAAAGTGCTAATCCGATAATATATGATCTACTGATCGCAGTTTCTGCGATATAAATAAAAATTAAGGATAAAAATCCTAGTAACAGTAGGTCCTTCAGAGTATCTCTTTTTATATGGTATCTAAGAAGACGATCACCAAAAATGTATAAAGAGTGTGTATATTTTTCAGAAACTATATTCTGAAGTTTTGGTATGAGCTTATCATTATCTGCCGACTTTTTTGGAAATATATAGATTGCAAATGCCCTCTCATCATCTGTAATCAGGAATTTCTTAAATAATTCATTCTCATGTAATGCCTTTTTTATCCTGATCATCGATTCATCACTTATTTTTCCATCAAATATCGGTTTAAACGATAATTCTTCATCTGATACTACTAAATCCTTGATATTTGTCAAAGATATAACTGAAGCTACTTCTGGTATACCTCTTACTTTTTGTGATATATTTTCAATTTCTCCAAGTGTTCTTTTGCCAGAGATACTGTTATCCTCAACAGATATTATAATGAAATCTGAGGGTGCAAAATATTTATCTATCTCTTGCGTCTTTTGTAAAAAAGGATCATCATCGGGAAGTCCGGTTACAAAACTGGCCTGAATACCCAATTTTGTGAGCATGAAGAGTGAAAAGGCTGTCAACAGTCCAAAAGGGATAAGAATTGACAACTTAAATTTTAAAAGAAAAGCTGATGGAATATGATGCAAGTGCATTCTTATCTTTTGAATAACTATTGATAGGATGTATTATAAGTTCATTTTCCCTATTGTGGACAAGCCACATTCTCATTAGTCGCTTTCGCTCAATTTGAGACCTTCGGCCTCATGTCGCTTTCGCTCAAATTGAGGCCTTCGGCCTCACGTCGCTTTCGCTCAATTTGAGACCTTCGGCCTCAATTGGGGTAAAAAGTTTGTTGCCTAAAAGGCAAGAAAATCACAATTAAGGTATTAAATAACAATATCCTCTTTAACTACACTCAGAGGAAGGTACTCCTCTTTAATATTCTCCAGAGCCCTCAATGCATTTAATAGAGATTTAGGGTGGCTTTTCTCCACTTCATTTAAAAGCCTTTTAAACACATCCCTCTTCTGTTTCTTTTCAAAGGGACAACTGCAGTGAGCAGCAGGAAAGTTGTAGAGGCGTGAAAACTTTCGTGTATCTGATTCCGGAATATTATACAGTGGTCTTATGATAGTGATCTTCCCCTCAAAGAGTCTCTGTACAGGAAGCATTGTGGAAATCTCTGCATGATAGAACATATTTAAAAGAAGCGTTTCTATAACATCATTTCTGTGATGACCAAGGGCAACCTTGTTGAATCCCAACCTCTTTGCCATTTCAAAGAGCATCCTCCTTCTGTTCCAGGAACACCAGAAAGAACTCAAACCTTTTTCACCAATCTCAATCTTCATTTCCACAGTTTTATAGCTATAACCGTTTTTCTGAAGATAGCTTTCAAGCAAACCCGAATCCATCAATCCATCACATTTTATATCCGAGACAATATGAAGAGCTAACAATTCATATGAGTTGGGGTAAAATCCTTTTCTGTCGTGCAGTATTTTGAGCATCGTAAAGCTGTCTTTCCCTCCTGAAACCCCTACAAGTATTCTATCACCATTCTCTATCATCCCATATTTTTTAATGGTTTTCCCTACCTTCTTTAAGAGGTAATATTCAAAAGATTCCTCTTTTTTCATCTTCTTGTTAACAATAGGATTTTCACTCATGCTTCTATTCATCCTTTGCCTTCTCCCACAAGAGATCAAGCTCAGCCAGTGTACAGTTTTTTAAAGATTTCTTTCCGCTTTTCTGCACCATTTTCTCAATATACCTGAATCTATCCATAACCTTATCTATTGTTTTCCTTAATGAATCCTCAGCATCAATGTCCAAAAACCTTGAAACATTGACAAGAGAAAAAAGCATGTCTCCAAACTCCTCCTTTGCATGACCTCTGTCACCCTTTTCAAGGCTATCCTTCAGCTCTTTAACCTCCTCAATGACCTTTTCTAAGGCTCCATCAATTTCTTCCCAGTCAAATCCAACTCTCTTTACCTTTTCCTGAACCCTCCTGGCCTTGAGGAGCGAAGGCAGGTATTTGGGAACACCATCCAATACAGATTTCTTCCCCTCTTTTTTCTTTATCTCCTCCCAATTTTTCAGAACCTCTTCGGAATCTTCTACTTCTACTTTTCCAAAAACATGAGGGTGCCTGCGTTTTAGCTTATTAACAATTGCTTCTGCAACATCATCCACAGTAAATTGCCTCTCTTCAGAGGCAATCTGAGCATGAAAAACGATCTGTAAAAGCATGTCTCCCAGCTCTTCCTTCAAAGCCTTATTATCCTTTCTATCAATGGCTTCAAGTACCTCGTATGCCTCTTCTATTAAATAGGGCTTGAGTGTTTCATGGGTCTGTTCCCTGTCCCACGGGCAGCCACCCTTTTCTCTTAAGCGCTTCATTACAGCAACAAGATTATAAAGATCATTCAAAACTAGCTCCTTTAAAAAAAACTCATTATTATGTAATAAGTAATAAGCTCTCTTTTAAAAGTAAAACCTTTTCCTTTGTATATAGAAAATTTTATTGTATTTATATAGAATTCCTATAAAATATACAACAAATATAAAATTAATATAAATCAATACTTATAATTATGATTGGAGTAATCTTTTTATGAAAAAGCTTATTTTTATTTTGATTATCCTAATTCTTGCAGGGGGAACTGGGTTTTACTTTGGATGGATAAATATTGAACCAGGCACATTCGGGGTAGCCCACTCCACATTAACAGGAATGATAAAATATCCTATTGAATCGGGAAGATTGAACTGGGTCTGGCAGAAGCTAATACCAAAGAGCTTTCACCTGTATATAATTGAAAAAGAGCCATATGCTATCAATATAGATGCCTCTTTTCCCCTACCTGGAAGCGAAGAGCTAAAAGAGTTTGGCAGTTTTATCCTGAAAGTTAAATTGGCAATAAAGTTCAGTATAGATTTTGATACAGCAAAGTTCCTTCTTGAAAACGGAATTCTTGTGGGATTTAATGATTTTTTTAGAGATGGATTCAACACCCAGATTGATGAAACAGCATCAGGTTTTATCCTGGAAAATATGGCTAGGTATTCCCTGTTCACAGAAAGTTTCAATTATTCAGCACTTGAGGACCTCAAGAAAACGCTTGAAAAAAACCTATATACATATGCTGGATCGTATCGATTAAAAAGTTTTAAAGTACAAATAACCTTTAGAGAAATACCACAAATACAAACGTATAAAGAAGCACTTAAAAGATATTTTGAATACATGGAAACTATGGCCCTGTTGAAAGAAGAAGATCTAAAGAGAGAAGCAGAATATCAGATGAAGCAGAAGGAAGATGATGTTGAGATCGTCAGGTTGAGAAAGTATGGAGAGCTTATCTCACAGTATCCTGGGCTTCTAAAGTATTTCTACATACAGAAGTTCGGGGAAAAAACCAGGGTACTGGTGCTTCCCCAGGATGAAAGAACAGGATTCCCCAGAATGCTTGAGCCTTATGAAGAATACGAAAAAAAGAGCTTTATTCCCCCAGAACCAGCACCTGAGGAAACACCCTCTTTTCCAGAACCCGAAGCCCAGGAAGAGATGTTAGAAAAGGCACCCGAAGAAAAGGAATTATCGCAGGAAGAGGCGAAAAAAGAGAAATGGTACCAATACCTGAAGTTCTGGGAATATATGAAAAAGGATTGATCCATTAATGACCCTCAAATATAAAAATCTCTTTTCTATCAATAAATTAGGCTATATAAAAGGAAAAAAGTCAAAGGTGAAATGTATTCTCTGTTCTATGATAAATAAAAAGGATGAAGATGTTTTGAAACTGCTCGTCATGGAGAGTGTTAATTCTGCAGTTTGTGTAAATAAATTTCCCTATAATTCAGGTCATCTTCTAATCTTCCCTAAAAGACACATTATTGACTATCGAGATCTTAAAAATGAGGAAGAATCTGAAATAAACTCCACTTTGCGAGAATGCCTCAATATTCTTGACTCTCTCTATTCACCCTCTGGATACAACATTGGTTATAACATTGGTGATTTTGCCGGTGCAAGTATCTCACACCTCCACATGCATGTAATTCCAAGATACAGAAATGAACTGGGATTTATCGATATTGTTGGAGGATCAAAAATCATCGTTGAAGATCCCGCTCAAACAATGAAGAGGCTAAAAAGGGCTTTTGATAAAAATGCCAAACTTTAGATTCAGGATCGAAGAGGTTTCCTTGATTCAATATTAATAACTATAACTAAAAGTGGCCCATCCTTGATTCGAATAATTGCCTCATCATCAACAATAATATTAGAAAGTCCCCTGCTCGATGGCTTCAAAACCTCATCTTTTAAAAGATATTTGAAACCCTTCATCTCAAGAACGTGGCAGCCTCTGTTGAAAGAGACAAGTGTACATATAAAACCCCTTTTCATACAGAGCCTGAGATCTCCAATAACATTGTATATTTCATAAGCCTCTTCGATAAAAACCATGGGAACAACTGTATGAATAAGAAGACCGATATTGATAAGCTCATGATCTTTTCTCCCATAAAGGGCACCATAAACAAATATCCCTTTGGGTTCCAGTTTTAAAGCTTCATTCAAGGCAAGCTCAAAATCTGAAAAATCCTTCTCAAGTGGATATTTTAACATTTTGATACTGCTGTCAATCTTCTCATCGCACAGTGAATCCAAATCACCCACTATATAGTGGGGTCTGATATTCAAAGAGCTGGCAATATTATACCCTCCATCTGCACAGATAATAACATCACCTTCACTTTTTGTTATATCAAAGTGATCTTTATAAAATCTACCATCTGATTCCTGGCCATGAAGGAATATATAGACTTTCATAACCTCTCCCTTCTAAAAGGTTGTATTACTCAAAATTAAAAAGATTAAATAGAAATGTCTAAAGGAAAATTGTATTTATCCGAAACATTCTTTAGGACACGGATGTCAAATACTACATTTCAAGGAGGAGTATTATGGTTATCAACCATAACCTTTCCGCCATCTTCGCACACAGACAGCTCAAGTTCACTGGCTGGGATGTAACCAAGGATATCGAAAAATTATCTTCTGGAATGAGGATAAACAGAGGTGGCGATGACGCATCAGGACTCGCTGTATCAGAAAAGATGCGTGCCCAGATTAGGGGTCTACGGCGTGGAGAGAAAAACGTTGAGGATGGAATTTCTTTTATTCAGACAGCAGAGGGCTATCTTGAAGAGACTCAGTCAATCTTGCAGAGATTGAGAGAGCTTGCCATTCAGGCATCCAATGGACTCTATTCGGATGAAGACAGACTGATGATTCAGGTTGAGGTCTCTCAATTGGTTGATGAGGTTGACAGAATCGCTTCCCATGCACAGTTCAATAGTATGAACATCCTTACCGGACGGTTTGCAAGAGCAACAGGAGAAAACACTATAGTTGCAAGTATGTGGGTACATATCGGTGCAAATATGGATCAGAGGAGAAGGATCTACATCGGTACAATGACTACCCAGGGGCTTGGACTGAAGAATCCTGTTGGACTAGCTCATGCTGCAACATTTATCAGTATCAGTACCCCAGCAAAGGCAAACAGGGCAATTGGATCAATAGATCAGGCTCTTATGAAGGTTTCAAAGCAGAGAGCAGATCTCGGAGCATACCAAAACAGGCTCGAATATGCGGCAAAGGGTCTCATGACAGGCTATGAAAATATGCAGGCTGCCGAATCACGAATACGTGACACTGACATGGCTGAAGCGATGGTCAATTTTGTAAAAAACCAGATTCTTGTACAGTCAGGCACAGCAATGTTGGCACAGGCTAACACTACACCTCAATCGATACTCCAGCTACTAAGATAACTGTACTACCCCCAAGAGAGGTAGCCCGGGGCTAAAGACTTAGGGCTACCTTTTTTTTACCCGAACCCTCATTTCTCACAAAATACTGTAAATACTAAGTATGGAGGGTTGCCTCCCCTTCGGGGAGGAAGCGGTTTTCTTAACCACAACTACATTCTTTGATTGACTTTGTAATGTATTAAAATATCACTAATTAGCTTCTCATTTTGTGAGAAAACCGCACTAAATATACTATTTTCTACCCTGCTTGAATCTACCTTAACTCCAAAAATCATCTTGATTATTTATTGACAGAAAAAATCATTTCTTTTAATTTTTTAATATGAAAGTTCCTGAATATGTATCAAAGATCGCAGATAAACTTCACGATAATGGCTATGAAGCCTGGATTGTTGGTGGATCTATCAGGGATCTCATCATCGGCAGATCTGCATATGATTACGATATTGCCACAGACTCTCCTCCAGAAACAGTGCTCTCAATATTCAGGAGGGCTATCCCTACAGGTATAAAACATGGGACTGTTACAATCTTAACAGGTAATCATCAAGTTGAAGTTACAACATTCCGGAAGGATGGAAAGTATTCCGATAAAAGAAGACCTGATTATATCACATATGCTTCTTCCATTTACGAAGACCTTTCGAGACGAGATTTTACTATTAATGGAATTGCATACAATCCAATTACAGATGAGATTATCGATCCATACGGTGGACAGGAGGATATCCACAATAGAACTATTCGTACAATCGGCGATCCTGTTGAGAGATTTACAGAAGATGGATTAAGACCGTTTAGAGCATGTAGATTGGCATCTCAACTCGAATTTTCTATAGAAGATAATACCTTTAATGCTATTACCCAGTGTCTTGATATCACATCCAAAGTATCTGCCGAAAGAATCAGAGACGAGTTTTTAAAGATTATTCAATCAAGAAAACCATCCATAGGAATAGATCTTTTACGTCAATGTGGTCTACTCAGCCAGATTATCCCTGAACTTCTCACAGGTTTAGGTATAAGACAGAACAGATACCATAGATACGACATATATTATCATAATCTCTATTCATGCGATGCTGCAAATCCAGATGACTACCGTATAAGACTTGCTGCACTTTTCCATGACATCGGGAAATACCACGCAAAAAGAGAAATTGAAGAGGATGAAAATAGAAAAAAATCTGTATTCTATAACCATGAGATAATAGGGGCAGGAATTACAAAAAGGCTCATGCGCAGGCTCAAATTCAGTAATAACGATATCAAAATGGTTACCCATCTAATAAGGAATCATATGTTCCACTATACAAGTCAATGGACTGATGGTGCAGTGAGGAGGTTTATCAGAAAGGTAGAGCCCCAAAACCTCGATGCAATCTTTGAGTTGCGAAGGGCAGATAGAATTGGCAACGGACTGAAGAGAGGAGATTCCAACTCTGTAAAGAATCTTAAGGAAAGAATCAATAAGGTTTTAGAGGAGGAGAATGCAATAACTGTTAAAGATTTAGCCCTTAACGGTTATGACATAATGAGTGAGTTTCATCTAGAGCCAGGCCCTATAATCGGTAAAATTCTCAAGAGGCTCCTTGAAGAGATACTTGATGACCCTTCAAAAAACACAAAGGAAACTCTTTTATCTTATGCAAGGAGCATAGTTTCTAAAAAGGGTATAGAGACTCCCAAGGTATGAAGTTAAAATGAGCGGCCGATGGGAATCGAACCCACGACTTCAGCTTGGAAGGCTGAGGTAATACCACTTTACGACGGCCGCTTGAAGATGGAGACAGCGCCTATTTTTCCATATTTTAACCGCCTAGCTATATGGAAATATTACAAAACTGTAAAAGCATTAATATATTAAAAGAAAAACCTAAATTAGGTGCTCTCTCAATTTTTTCTTAGTAGTCCCTGATATCAGATAACCGAAAATTATCTATATAACTTATAAGTATATCTTTATATCCTTTAAGCTCGATAAACTCCTTTTGGTATTCTTGCTTGTTACTCAAAAAGTTCAATCCATCATTGACCACCTTTAAGCAATTATTAAGCAGTATACCACCATATTTCATAAAATTAACAGCAGCCCTTTCGTTATCCCTTGGATCCTTTCTTGAAAGAACTAGAAGATAGTCATCAACAGCCCTCGAATACTGCCCGCCCACTGGTACGATATAATAGGAAAAATCATTTTCAAGCTTATTAAGAAAATCATTAATACTCCTGACCTCAAGGTATTTGACTAGCTTTGAAATCTTACCCCAGATACCATAATAAAAATCTGTTACTGCTCCCAAAAGATACTTTGTTTCCTCTTCAGCATCGGGGTGGAAATCAATACATTTATACTTTCTGATCTTTTGAAGATTCTCTTCTACTATTCTATCGGCTATTTCACTGTATGAAGGCCCAGAATCTACAGGAGTTTTTG
Source organism: uncultured Spirochaetota bacterium (assembly GCA_964424795.1). Taxonomy (GTDB): domain Bacteria; phylum Spirochaetota; class B62-G9; order B62-G9; family DRHN01; genus CAYRKG01. The sequence goes on along the minus strand of CAYRKG010000033.1, from coordinate 36,560 downwards.
GATATACAGATCTGTTTCTTTCAACCCTTTTCTTCAATTCTTCAAATGCAATTATCTCAGCATTCAGAAAGGATTTCAGATTCACTTTGTTAATCAGTGCTTGTTTGTACCTTTTTGCAAAACTCTGGAGGTTAAAAGTTTTGGAACCGTACTGTTCGGCATACTTATTATAGAGTGATTTTAATTTGGAGACCACATTGTCAACATCGGAAATTGTGATTCCAGATCTTTTTTTAAAGGAGATGGGCATCACTTTCCACCCAAATGCTCATAGGCTTTATGAATTTCACGTGTCTTTTCTTCAAACATTTCTCTATATTCTTGTCCAAGTTTCAGGTTTGCAACAATGTCCGGGTGATACTTCTTCAATTTCACCCTGTATGCCTTTTTTATCTCATCCATTGAGGCCCCTCTTTTCACTCCTAAAACCTCATAAGGGTCCTTCCCTGTGGTACCTGCTTGTGGTTGCTGGAAGCCCTGTCCCCATCCGCTAAACCTGCTATAGAAAGAGCCACTCCCCTGCTGTGAGCTACTTCCAGTCGAACTCTGAGAGGTCCTTCCAGCTCCGGCCTGGTGTTGCTTGTACTGCTGTTGATAAAAGTTCCGTAAAGCACCTTTTCGAAGTAGATTTATTATGAAAACAAGGGGTATTAAAAATGGAATTATTTCATCGACAACAGGTATTGGATCAGGTACAATCAAGTTTATAATAGAAAAACCTAATAATATCCATATCCACCAGGGTATTCCCATTTTTTCCCCTTTATTTTAATATAACGGCTTACTTTAATTTTTGCAAGGAAATCTTGTAAAATGAAAATGGGCCCAGCACCTATTTTTGGGTAGGGAAGGATTCGAACCTTCGAATGATTTGAAAAATGAGGACAGCGTCTATTTTTGGGGAGGGAAGGATTCGAACCTTCGAAGGCTAATGCCGACAGATTTACAGTGTGCCAAATCCCCTTTACCGCCTTTTACTCTATATTACTTTATAGACGTATTTTAAAGAATAAAACAAATTGAGTCAAGATATATATGAATATGTTTATAAAGTTTTTACTCATTTTTATCCTAAAACTACTTACATATTTACTTACATAATCTTAGTAAAATGGTATGACTAAATTTGTGTTGGTGAGGTTTATCTTTTTACAGGTTTTGAACTTTCTTTTTTTCGTTCTCTATGTTGAGCATCGATGATTTTTAAATAATCACATTCACAAGTATCTACGTTATAATATTTACAGTTTTCCCTGATACACCATCCATCTGGTTGATTCTTTAAAACTGGACATTTCATAATTTTTCCTTCTCAGGCTTAAAATCGAATAAATAGCAAGTAGTATGATCCGGATTCTGTTCTTTTGCCATACTTATATGATAACTAAACTGTATACTTTTTACCACACTTATATAAAAAGAGGATCCATGGCTCAGGGTCCCCTTTTATTCTCATTTTCAAGAAAAAGATCAAGTTTCTTTAACTAATTTCTCTAGATACTTCAATCCTCTCTCAAACTTGGCTTTGATCTCAGGAGTCCAGGTATCGTAACCAAACGGTTTGATGATATCGGCAAAACGATAAATGATTTTTGCTTTCTCAATGTACATTCGATCTTCTTTATTTTTCATTCTCTCCTCGATCTCCTCTGAGGGCAGTTTTAATAGGAAATCACCGTCAATTAGAGTACTCTCTCCAAATCTCTTGTCAATATTTAAAAACCTTTTTCGTTCTTCGAGTAAAAACAGAATTCCCTCGATCTCACCACCAACATCATCTAACTCTACTAAAAGTTCAGCAAATTGAAGGACATTATCCTTACTTTTTATCTTGTCCTCGAGCTCGATCATTTCTTGAATAAACTCTGACTGTTTCATTGTATATACCTCCCTTAATTGGCGTGATTTAAAGAATGATTACCCTTCGATAAGTTCAAGGTTATCTTCACCCTTTCTTATATTTTTTATACACCTAAAAAAAGAGCGACTCCTAAGAGCCGCCCTTAATTCCCCTCTCAACTACGGTGTATAAGGAAGAACGATGTTCTCGCCTGTCGTCACGCTTTCAACCTTGAAGCTTGCTGTTGTGAATCCCCATACCGCGTCCAAGGTATCACTCCAGTCTGTATGCCATGCCGTATCTCCTGGTATTGTAAAAACATAGTCAACTGCGTAATCTTCTAACAGAAATACAGTTTCAGTATCTGTTTCAGAATGCTGTAATTTTTTATATCCAACGCCACCAAGAGCGCTTGCAGCTGCGTAGACGTAATAACCTGCACTATCAGATCCTGTGAAAGTTAGATCTCCTGGTTCAATATAGGCAAGGTTCTCGGGGGCAGAAGGATATGGAGGTTCAACTGTAAATGTTATTAATTTCTGAGCACTTGAAAGCGCCCCCCCTGCCTTTGCCAGTACAGAAAAATTGTCGCATCTCTCAGAAGAAGGTGCAGTCAAATTAATCGATGAATTATTTTCACCTGAGATCTCAACACCATTTTTAAACCAGTACCATGTATCAACGGCGATATCAGCGCTTGCCTCTAAGGTGAAAGGTGCTTCAGTGTAAACATTCGACAAACCATCAGTGAAACCAACCACGAAAGGCATATCCTGCGGTTCCCATATTATTACAATCGTGCTTCCAGCTGTTGGTTGGGTAGTATTCGACTCGTTGAATTCATAAGATCCCGCGCTTGTCCTTCCGGACATAACAAAGATTGCTTCCATCCCACCAGCAACGTTGACATCTTCATCGCCATAGCTGTGGAGTTCAAACCTGTGAGCGTAAAATCCAGCAGGTAACACATCGTCATAGGACCACTGACCGCCGCCATCGTCAACAACAGTCACAGATGCCCAGCTCGTCTGATCCCAGAGTTCAGCGTATATCCCTGGATTGTAAACGAGATCCGGAGGCACGACTGAGTAATCGATCTCAACATTTCCGTCTCCCGTCTCATAGGCGACCTGGACCGTTTGCGAGCTCGTGTCATTGGCAAGAACCGAAACCGTGTTCTCTCCGTGACCTATGAGCTCATCCAGAGCGTTAAAACCATTAACCACGATGTCATAATCACCGCTCGGGATATTCGCAAAAGTGACTTCATACGGTGGGGGAGTAATCTCCTCAGACAGCTGATCTTCTGTCACCTGGTGGGTGATTGTAATGATATAGTGATCGAAATCTATGTCACCACCAGGTAGAATCATCTTAGGCCCCACAGGTTCGCTTAGAGACAGATTTAGCGTTCCTGTTGTCCCCTTTACTGGTGCAGTACCGCACATCGTCAATCCTAAGATAAAAGCGATGAAAAGCACTGCAATAACACAAAAAATTGTCACTCTCTTCAACATTGTTTTCTCCTTTTGTTTTTATTCGGAGAGGCTCGCCAATCCTCCCCCTATAGCACAGCCTTGCAAATCCTCGATGTTTTTGTAATATCACCTCCTTTCGTGTGGTGTATTAATCCTACTTCTTGAAAAACTTGCATTGAAAGGCGAAATATCCCCAAATGTATGTCAAAGAACGATTTAGCCTTAAAATACTTGGCCCTTTATTGCCATATCCAGCCAGATTTTTCTAATATATGTCGTCCCTCATTGACCTGGGTGTACCCGCCCCGCAAGATAGCGTGTATGCTATCAGCATCAACACCAGTGAAAACGAAAGACATATCTTCAAGAAAATCTAATACCTCGCTGTGTTCCTTGCCATTCATGCAAATAGCCATAACTATAAGCTCATACATTGTGTCATTTTTGTTTAGCTCAACTATGTATTTTTCCACTAGACCACCTCCTTGATTCCAGATTTTTTTAAAATATCTTTTCTTACCTCCTTCCAGTTATGTAGTAGTTCCAGTGATCGACACATCCGTTGATAAGCTTGGGCCTTTACATCGTGAGATAATTTCTTATCTTCAAATATTTTCCTATCTTCACGATATTGAAAGGTCAGATTTGCAATATGGATTGTTACTTCAATCAGCGAGCAATTACGGGGACCTGTTACTTTCTGGAGCTTTTTCATGCACCTATCCTCCTTTGTGTTAGTTAGGGGATAGGCTACAATAAGGTTGACTTTTAAAAGGCAGGATGGTAATATTTTTTTGGACAGGTTGCAACCAAAATTGCAGCCAGATCCCCAGGCCCTGCGTACAGCTCCACTGTACCAGGGCTCTTATTTAATGTATCAACTTACCACAACGATCACAGAAATATTCTTCTTTGTCAACTTTATCGTCATACCAGAAAATATCATCTTCTGAGACCTCTTCATCATCTTCTATACAATCTTTGCATACGATTTTACCAGAAATCTCATAGCAGAAGATATCGGCTCTATCAATAGTAGCCATTTATTTCACCTCCTTTCGGCTAAATTTCTTACGATTATCTTCACTACTAAACCATACAATCGCCTTGTTTATATATGCCTACAATTACAGCTTTCTTTAATATCTCAAGCAATTTTAATCGTTGCTCATCTAATATTATTGTTTCGATGATTGTACCACGGCCCCTATCTATAAAACTAACCATACGTTTTATATCTTCCTCATCATCTATCAGTACGTCCTCGGTCCGGATTCTACTCACTATATTAATTACCCTTTCTATTATGTTTTCTTCAGTGTAAGAATCTTTATCTTTTTCGTCCTTATGATAAATAATAGTGATCAAAACTAATAAGCAAATAAACTCGTTGCCCTCATACACATAGGATATAGAATCACTGTCTTTATCATATTTAATTCCTATCCTTATGTTGTTATAACCGAATTGCTCTTCAATTTCCCCTAAAATGCGTTTACTTAATTTTGTCATTGGTATTTTTCGGGGAAGCAAAGGACACTGATCCTCTAACAGATTACATAATTCTCTAAACTCTGTAGCCTGCTCGTGTGATTTGCCAGCTGCAAATTCCAACGCAGCATGAACCATACTCCATTGATGCGGGAGCAATGTTATTGTAAAAGGCTTGTCTTTATCTATCTCAGCTATGAGTACTTTTTTTGATTCGTTATAATGTATCAACCTCATATCACCCTCCTTATAGTCGGACTGAGACAAAGAACCAGCCAGGGCTTATGCTAACATCTTAGCAAGATAGGGAGCTGCAGGCTCTTCATCGTGTATGTAGTGCTTGACCAACACATTAATGCTTTGATGTCTCGTCTTTTCCTGGATAGCTTTTATTTGCATTCCTGCTTTGTAAAGAATAGTAGCGTAAGTTCTCCGGAACATGTGAGGCGAGAAATCTATATCTCTCTTGACTATCTCACGCTCTTTGGCTTTGTTGCCGATCTTCTTTATCCTCTTCCAAAGTGCAGAATAGGAAAGAGGTCTCAGCTCTTCACCGTCATAGTTTGGCATTGTCCAGAAAAGATGATCTTCCGGACCTGGACTCCTAAGAAATGCCCGTTTGAAATAATTGCGACAAGCCTCTACTGCAGGAGTGTAAAGCTCTTGTTCTGCTGTTTTCTCGCCTTTACCGATAAAGTTTGCTGTCCATTTGCCCTCATAGAGCTCGAGATCCTTCCATCTCAATTGTAAGAGCTCCTCAGCTCGCAGGCCTGAGGTTGCCAGTGTGAAGACGATGGCATAGTTTTCAATCCCCTGTACTGAATTATCCTGACACAGCCAGGCAAGTAACATCCTGAGTTCACCCTTATTAAGCACCTTCTTTGTGCGATTACCTTTTTTTGTGCGGTTCAGTTTACGAGTTAAGTTTTTGTCCATTAAATCGAACGGTGAGCTGTAAAAGCCGATAACATTTCGGATTCCGGCGAAGAAGCGTTTCAAGCCTCTAACTCGTAAATAAGCTGTGTTACGGTCCACCTTCTTGACAAGGTGATCGTAAAACTTCTCAATATGAGCAGGTGTGATCTGAAGAGGGTTCAATCCACCGGTGAACTCATAGAGCTGCTTAACCGCTGTCAGGTAGGATCTGTAAGTGTGAGGAGAGAGACCGGCACCCATGAGAAACAATCTCTCGACGTCCTCGAAACTTGTAATTGAATCTAAGATTTGTTGAGCTTTTTTGAGACCAACTGTGATGGTAGGAAAACTCTTTTGTAAATCAGTGGAAAGTGTAAGATCGTTCATGGCATACCTCCGTAGCATACCCCCGGTAGTTAGTGTCAGGGAAGCAAGCCGGAAACTTGCTTATCGGGCATATGTCCCTATCCCTGACAATCCCCATGTTACCTCTTTCTTTGGTTATTCTCAATCTCTTTTTTGCCTCCTTTCGATGTTTTTTTTATCGCTCATTTCGAGAGATTGTATGATAAGCTGTCTGATAGCCTCTGATCGAGACGGTATGCGGTTTGCATACCTGTAATCATCAATACGCTTTAACAGCTCTGCCTCAATCATGATATGTAAGTGTAATTCTTTTGCCACCTCTAAGAGACTCCCAGACATGCAGTCCCCCTTATTATAAGTTATTTACCAAGAAATATTCAATATTTTTGTATTTATGTTGATGTTGTTCATATACGACAACTCTAACATACTTTTTTAAAAAGTCAAGATTTTTTTTAAGACCTTTTTACAATATTTAGAAAATATTTTTAATTCTATGTATTACACGACTTATAAGGTTTAACATTTTTATACTCTTTTACGTCTTTAAATGCTGAAATATCAAGTAATTATACCATCTCTCGAGAAAAATGACGCATGAGGATTGATTCTAAGCGGTTTTTTGAGGTAATAGGTATATTTTTATACCACTATTTTACGGTTAAGATAAGGCACAATTTTTTTACCATAAATATGCGTCCTCGGGACGGAAGCATCCCGAGGACGACTATATAAAAGAGGCATGAGGCTATAAGTTTCGGGGATCAGGGAGATCCGCCAATCGTTCCAATGGTCCTTTAGCTGCCTTTTCAGCTGCCTTTATTCTCTCCTTCTCAGCTTCCTTTAAGTTACGGTTCGCGTCGGCTGTACTCTTTACATCACGCTTGTACGCTTCAGGGCTGAATAAAAAGTTTCTGTTCTGAATCTTTTTAGGAAGCTGATCGTATAAACGCTCTGCATCTTTGATCGAAATGATTTTTAACATTGCCTTACCTTTGATAACTGTAATAGTCCAGAACTCGCTTACAAAACTCTTATCAGGATTCGTATATAAAACCGTGAAGTCATTGAAGGCAGCTCCGACTTTTCTCTTTTCAAACGGCAAATTATGTGCGCAGATAATGGCAGGAGATATCCCCCGGGTCTGGATCTCGCTTTTAGGCAGCGTGCCATTGATCTCGATAACGTATTCATTTGGCTTCTTCTCGGCTTTGCAAACATCAGAAACCTGAAGGATACCGGAAAAGAAACAGTATTTTTGTGCGATAAAATACATTTATCTAACCTCCTTCTGGCATTAAATACGACCAACATCAGCTTTAACGAAAAGCTTCTTGTGGATTTCCAGAACCTCAAGATCCTGTTTTTGTGTAGTCCCTGAGTCGAGCGCAGTCTTATATGCCGTTAACTTGGCTCGATCAAGAGCGACAAGCCTTGTATCCCCCTCAAGATCATCGATCCACGTTTTCCATGCAGCTTTTCTATCATCAGTTGATTTCATAGCCTTACTCCTTGTTTTTTATTTCTCCGGCAAGTCTAAAGCTCTTCTGAACTCTTTGCTTGGATTTTTAGACATTGATGGATATTCCCGATTCAATTGCGCTTCCTCAGTATCATCAGTAAACCTGCTTTTCGTATCACGCCCTAACCTGCGGTTGACCTTTGCTTTTAATCTGTCATAGTCCGTTTGGACTCTTCGGTTATACTGAATGAGCTCGCTCAACTGTGCACCTTTCAGCTCTTTCTCAAGAGCCTTGGCCATAAGGTTAACTTCCCAACTTTCGAAATCATAGGACCTGGCATCTGTTCTCAAGTCAGCAATACGCTTTTGGATTATCGCCTCTCGCTTCGCTTCGTGCTCATTTCCAAGTGTGTTTTCCTCCTCATGTGACATTTTTTTGACCTGGCCGGCATTGTCCATTGTGGGGTATCCGTAATCGTCACCTTCACTTTTGAATCTTTCTTCTGGCTCTTCGATTTTATCTGTTGGCCCCTCAACAACAGTTTCTTTTTCTTTCTCGCTTTTTAGACCAAGCTCAGCGTCAGACATTCCTAGAAGTTCCTCGGCTTCGTCCAAATCCCTAGCAATGCCTCGATCTACCAAATCTTGAAGCTTATCAAAATGAGCTTCATATTCCTCATCAGTCATCCCTTCATAATCAGACATTTTCATCCTCCCAAAAAACGGTTAATTTTCTTTATGTTATCTCACACATAAGTGCGATAGTATTTTTACTCCAAATCTCCGGTTAAATAGTTATATCGCTTGTTTCCATCTTCGTCTGGTGAATAATCCGAGTATCTGTATGGATCTACCGGATGTTCTCGCATATATGCAATTGCATTTCCCAGGGAAATAATAACAGGGCAATCCCCTGAACTAAGTGAATCTCTGTTTTCGTCCGTTATTTCGTTGAGATAACCCTGTATCTTGCTTTCTCCAATGTGTAAAATTTTAGGTTTCAAACACAACTCGATTGCCTTTAAGCAAAACTGTATCGACTTCGGATCATCGGCGTTGGGAGCCTTCTGGATATAAAACTTATCCTCATAGTGGGAGATCTCGCTGTTAACCTGGTCCAAAAAACTAATTTCAAGCTTGTTCTCCGTATCTGCAAGCCATGGGTTACAATAAAGATACTGTCGGAATTCAATCGCTTTATTCAATAACTGGATTGTGTCCCCTTGCTCATACTCCTCTATGACCCAGTAATGAAATGCACCATTTACGTTCTTATCTGGCTCCAAATCCTCAGCTACCGAAACAATGAATCCGGGACGTTTACCCTTCCATCCTATACCTCCAACAATTCGCCCATATTTGTGACCAGCGTCATCGGTGTAAAAAGTTACTCCACCTGACATCTTGACTTCTTCAATGTTTTTCATTTTCAAACTCCTTAAGATAAATCGTATTTTCCGAATATGCTTTTTTGAGCATATTGACGAGCAATAGTTGAATAGTTATGTGCATGCCGAAAATGATCCTCTCCAAGCTTCACATAGACATACCGCTTGCTTCCAGTCTCTTCATCCTCTTCGAGCCTCTTAGCGACATTATGACAATGCTGTGCAAACTCTCTTACAATCTCGCTCTCCCTGGGAATTACGAGCTCACAGTTTTGTATCTCATTATGTGAAGCGTCAAGGCTTTCTGTCCTGTCCACTGTGACTGTGAGATATTTCTCATTCCATTTGTAAGAACCTTTTTGATGAATGCTGTAATAATTCAAGAACACTTTTAGCTTATGCCTTTCTGCGAAAGCTCGAGCATTGCGCGTTTCCGGTAATGCATCGACAACGCACCTGGCTACATTGAAAACCTTCATCAGTCTGTTGAGCTCCGACCAGTCTTTATAAACCCCCAGGTGAATAATCTGGTTCTTATCTTTACCTATCTTCGATATTACAACGTGCAGATCCTTGCCTTGATCGCATCCCAAATATGTAGGCCCTGTATCAGACGATGAGTTTCCTTTGGATCCACACAATGCCAGGACCTCGGAGATCTCAAGCCTGTTCGTTGCCTCCACCCAGGCGGCCCCGATACAAAGATTGTAAAATGCCGTGAGATTCTTCGTCGTTCTAAATTCTTTCAGGATATCCGCAGGATCTACGAAATGACTGAAGAGTTGAGAGTAATGATATCCCCTTTTGTCCTTGATAGACGGCCTCTTTGCAACCCACTTTCCCACCGATGGATCAAGCTCAGCCTTACACTTGCTGCAGGCTCTTATAACACTACCTTGGACCTCTAACAGACAGTCGGGAAACGTGTCCTCCAAACAGTTGTACTTTCCACATTTCTGACACTTCAATAGCCAAAATCTTTGATCTGTTTGTTGAAAGGCTTTGTCGATACCAAAATCGGGTAAAGTCGGATTTGAGAGTTTCAGTACATGCTTGAATTCACTGTGTGCCATTCTTTTCATAGCATAATTTATGCTCTCCTGGGGAGCCTCATCAAGCTCGTCCATTACAAGAAAATCCACTGGAATAGATTTCAAACCGATAGTTGATTTCATACCCCGAAAGTACAAAAACGCATTCCATACTTTTTTAAGATTAGTTGAGTCGGTATTCTGAAGCCAGAGTCCTATTGATTCCTGATTCTCTTCGATCAATGGAGTTATACGGCTTTTACTGAAGTCTGAGACATCGGTCCGGCTCGGAAATAAATACAGAATTCCCTTATAGCCACCGAAACGAGCTCCATAAAGCGCTTTCAGCATAGCACGTGATGTGCAGCCCATCTGAGTTGCTTTCATTTCTGTCTGATCAGGATGATCGTCCTGGTATGGTTCTTCAAGATATTCATGTCTCTGGAAAGTAAAAGTATTTCCGTCAAGGATAATCGGCGTGTTCAGACACCAATCTATAAATGATTCGGGTTCACGTTCCGACTGCGGAAAAGTCATTTCCACTTGTTGTATCAAATCCGTATATAATGCTTCTTTCATAATCACCGGATCCCTCTCCTCTCCTGCAGCCTCTTAATGAACTCTTTCCTTGCCTTTTGGCTAATCTCTCCTAGTATTTCGATGATTTCCTCCTGGAATTCTTTTGTTGCCTTCGTTTCGTAGAATAACTGTTTCATTTGTGAAGTAAGAGCCACAAGTTTCATAGCTTTGTCGATCGCATTTAATGCTACAGTTTTTTCATCGTTTCTCTTTGCTAGCTCGTATATTTTCCGAACCTCCCCACTCCAGTAATCTATCTGCGTGAAAAGGTCTGTTCCTCTTTGTATAAGTTGGCCCTCATCATCAGCACCGAGTACTGCCCTGCCTATGTGAAGGTTTCTTTTATGACGCCGTAGACTTTCCGTCGAAACGTTAAAATCCGTCGATATTTTTGTGAGCTTATCGCCTCTTAGTAAGGCACTATCGATTTCAACCCTTTTAGGATGATAACAAATTGAGCATTTCCTCGGCATGGTATTAAAAATCCTCTCTCTTTTTCGATGTCATTCTCGTATTCCTTCACTTAAACCTCCTTAATGGTGAAGATATTTTCAGATAAATTGCCCATTATTTAAATCAGTTAAGAACTTTATGCTTTCTGTGCATCAGTTAATATCTTTATTATTTGTTTATGTAATTCAATCTTTCGTTCTGTATTTTCTCTTTCTACCGTTTTATCAATAGTCTCCTGATTTTTAAGATCATCGAATAAACTAAAAAACTTCAGTGCCTCCGGACTATCGCCAGATTTGAATCTCAATCCCTTGAATGCCTCGTCGATGTCCAGAGCCTTCTGCTCCTTTCTTAATTGTATCTGTCTCTCCTCTGCCTCAATGTCCTCTTTTTTCTTCTCTATCCAGTTCTCACTCAGGGCCCGATAGAGCCAACCTCCTGGATTCTTGATCTCTTCCTTTCTGCTTTCATTATAGAGTACGAAAAGCTTGGAAAGCACATAATCGATACCATATTTTTTAATGTGGTCATGGTAGTCTTTTTTTGAGATTTTAAAGTAAATAAAAAACGAACGGGCAAGAATTCGCTTACGGTCGCCTATCGTTATTTGAGTATTGTTATTAGTATTGTTAGAGGTACTATTCTGTACCTTTAAGAGGTACTCTTCTGTACCCGTAGAGGTACTATTCTGTACCTTTGCATATTGACCCTTTAATAGCATAGACATTTGATCTGAAACCTTTTCTTCGGGTTTTTTCAATATATCCTCGATGCACGAGCTCTTTGATAGCTTTAATAACTGTAGTTTTTGAGCATTTCATTTCTTTAGTCAAGAGATTATAGCTTGGATAACAAATATCTGTATCATTATCTGAATGCATACATAAAATCACGTAAGCGAGTTTAGCCGATTGCGAAAGCTTTTTGTCCTTTAGTATTTCATTCTCAATCTGTGTATAATTCCCTTTATCGTATAGTTTCTTACGTCTATTTGATAATTTTTGCATACATTATTTCTATTGACATTTACTACTTAAGATATCAAAATATAAAAAGGCAAGGACCTCATCCGATAGTATATGTGCTATTAACTCTTGTCTTATCCAAGTCAGCGAGAAAATTCCTTGCTAAATAAGCCCTAGATTGAAATTCTCAATATCCGAAAACTTAGGTCTCTGCTTTTACTGGTGCTTTTGTATGATCATTGATATATTTCTGTAATGAGGATTCTTTAAAGCGTAAAGCACCGCCTATCTTCACTGTTTCTATTTTCCTTTGACACGAAAATCTATATAGCGTTGAGACCTTAAGTTTTAATGCCTCAGCTGCCTGGTGAATCGTTAGCAATCGATCCATGATTAACCTCCATCTTCTTTAGGCATTACCACACGACTTTTAATGAATTGATTAAGGTCCGATGTTTGAATGCGGATTAATTTATTAATCCGTAAAAATGGAATAATTTTATTTCTTACCCAGCGCCTTACGGTCTCTGGTTCAACGCCCAGGTATCGTGCTGCTTCTTCGGTTGTCATTAGTTTGTTTTCGACCATTTCGAACTCCTCGATCTTTGTTTGTGTGTGCTTATACAACTTTAATATAATATTTCATAAGAAATACAAGGCTCCGTATGGGGATTTTAGGGGTATTTATGGGGATTTTTAGGTAATTTATGTGGATATTAATGATTTTGAATATTTTATTTGAGATGCTTTAGAATGTCATCAAACCGATCTTTGTTATCTTTAGATGGATAATTTTTCTTTTTTAATTTACTCAAAGTACTGTATTTAAATTTATCCGTGTCATCAATAAAATGCCATTTGAAAAAGTTTACGATTCCTCGTCTTCCGAAAAAAACCGCAGTTTTCTTATTGAGATAATATTTATCATAGAAGTATTTAAACCAATTCATGTGTCTGTTCCAGTGTATTATAGGATCTTCTGTACAGGTTGCGCCTTCTTTGAAAAAATGATTCATCATAACAGTTTTGGACCAGTCTTTTAAATTATTCACTTGTTCTGGAATATTAATAATTTTCGCAGTTTCAAACATTATTACGAGATTATAAAACTTTTTAATTCTTAACTCATCAGGTAAATTAGGTAAAAATGCATGCTGTTCTCCTATGATTTTTTGGGATTTTTGTATTTCATAAAATCTCTTTATGTTTTCAAGTTCTTCTATCTTAATCTCCAATTTATTAATAACATTCTTGACAAATTCAATCAAAGCTTGAATGAGCGGGTGGTCTTCTCTATTCTTTTGTTTAGACGGAGATGCATCGAAGTAAATAGCTTTTTTAAGTTCGATTACTTTTTTCTTCAAACAAATTATTTTAAGATCAATGCCATATTGATTACAATCCTTTAATATTTCATTGAAAGCATCGAAATTTTCCATCTTGGTAAGAAGCTTGATCTTAATTTTCTCTTTTTGTTCGTTGCTCAGTTTTCTAAGTAATTCTTCTAAATCCATATTATCACCCCTCGGGCAGCGATCACTCGGTTTAATAGATTGTAGAGGAAAGCGGTCCGAGGAGTCCGCCTTATCATTTATGTTCCAGTCAATAAACACATCATTATCTTAACCGCTTCTCACTCAAATAATTTCTCTTGAACCTCGTTAATATCACTAAAATCCTCAATTGCAAAGTGTGTATAGCTGTCGACCATTCTAACAGTACGATGACCTGTTACTTGCTGCAGCTTAGGATCCGGTACTTTACCACGCATATATGTATTAAACTGATGTCGCCATGAATGAAATGTGATATTGCGCTCTTTTCTCTCATCCTCAGTGATACCTATTATCTCTAGGGCCCTATAAAGCCCTCGAGAGAGTGTTTTATCATTCAAAGGCTTATTCTTATCTTGTCCAAAAAAAACAAGACTTTCGGGCTCTGGAAACGGTGACATTTTCAATAGTTCATTGATATAATGTGCTGTTCGGATAGGTATAGGTATTGTCCTTCTGCTCCCCCATTTTGGCACAACAAGACCGTACTTCTTGGACCAGCTCCACATCACAACAATATGATCTGTATAAACATACTGATTTTGCAATCCGAGGATCTCTCCCTGTCGCATACCTGTTGTTAGAGAGAGTATATTTGCAGTAAGAACCATGAGGTCACCATCCCAGATCTCATTAAGACTCGATTCCTGGAAGAGAAGCTTTGCCTCATCAATTGTCAGAATACCGCGCTTTTTATGCTTAATTTCAGGTCTCATTATACCAATCAGAGGATTTCTGCTGATCTTTTCAAGCTCGACAGCTCTATTGAGCATTATTCCTAAGCATGTTATACAACGATCTATTGTTGTTGTGCTTATATCTTTTTTACTCAATGATATGATCCATTCCTCGATCATAGGTCTATTTATTCTTGAAAGGATTCGATTTTTAAAGTAAGGTAATATGTGGTTATTGAGGATAGAGCGCATTTCATCGACATAGCGTCTTGAGAGGATCCTACCCCGGGCAAGCCTGCTTTGAACGTATTCGCATTTATCGTATATCCACCAGTCCTGAGCATATTGAGAAAATCTCATACTTCTCTGAGGTTGAATTTGGTTTTTCTTAAACTGTTCATAGCACCAGGCCTCAGCTGCAGACTTCGTTGTCTGACCTGTTGAGCGTCCAGGCAGTATGTCTCCGTATTCATCATAGAATTGAGCATAATAAACAATGCCTTTTTTTAATGATCGTCTATACAGTTGAAAAGGTTTATGAGTCATATTTCAGTCTTATTTTACTTACATATTTACTTACACAAGGGCTATTTTTATCAAAAGTAAAATAGAGGAGAAACAAGCAGGTAATATAACTTATTTAATAACAATAAGTTAAAACGTTGGGGAGGGAAGGATTCGAACCTTCGAAGGCTAATGCCGACAGATTTACAGTCTGTTCCCTTTGGCCGCTCGGGAACCTCCCCCCAAGCTGGCGATGGGATTTGAACCCGCAACCTGCTGATTACAAATCAGCTGCTCTACCGTTGAGCTACGCCAGCAACTGTAAAACAAATAGCTAATTAGTTCTTGATTAATGATTAAAGTATTTAATATATGTGGGATTTTATATATTGATATATAATAAGTTAAAGAACTAATTAAGCATTAATGAAAAATTCAAAATTCGATCAAATATATTGATAATTAGTCTTCATGTCAAGATTTTTACCGAAAAACCAGCTTCTTAATAATTTGTTACCTGATCAGGCTTACCATCGCCTGTTGTATCCTTTTCTATCTTATACACTCTCCCACTGTCAATATAAAACCAAATATCAATCCTTCCATCAAAATTGCTATCCACCCTATCCACTACCATTACTCCATCATCGTATAATCTCCAGTTATCCATTTTTCCATCGTAATTCGTATCAAGAATCTCCTCTTTAATCTTTCCTCCCTCATCATACATGAAAACAGAATCAATCTTGCCATCAAAGTTCAGATCAATCTCCTGTTTTACAACATAGCCATCTGTTATATAGGCCCATCCGTCCGCATCGCCATCTTGATTTATATCAGATGTAACAACCTCACCTGAATATGAGAGTGAATAAAACCCGATAAAAAAGAGAATGCCTAAAACAATTTTCAATCCTTTTTTCATAACAACACCCAAACTGAACTATAATTAGTTCCTGATGAATAATTCAACTCAATAAATTATTCTAAATGGTCTTTGAATGATAAATCATTAATTGTTAATAAGTTAAGGAACTAATTATTGAGTTGGTGCCTTTATTAGTACCGTTTAAAAGCAATTATTCACCAACGACTAATCACGAGATTCCAACATTAACAGTTATTTTCGGCAACTCCCTCCAAAAAATTTAGTGTCCTCCATTAAATTATATCCAGATGATGATATTAACGCTCTATTTTATCCTTTATCATACTAATAAATATTTCCACTAATGCTTTTTATTTTTTTCCTTCATCCTCAATTTCCCAAGCTTATAACGATCGAGCATCTCCTTTATAGCTTGATTTACAGCCTCGGTTCTATCGTTAAAATACCCTTCTCTAACCATTTCATCAATACCTTCAAGAAGAATGGTTGAGGTTTCAATAAAAGTTTTCATTCTCTTTCCTTAAAAAATAGATTCTTTACCTGATAAAAAAATAGTAAAAAAAATTCCTTAGTCAATTAATTTACTGTTGACAAATATTTAAATATAGATAGAATAACACTTTAATCAATGATTTAACCTATTTTAATAAGGAGAAGACCTATGAAAAAGTTGATTGTCATTATTACGTTATTTGCGGCATTTTTATCTCCTATTGTATTAACTGCAGCTGGAGAAAAAGTGGAGAGCTTTAAAATCGGTGGTGTTTTTGCCATTACAGGACCAGCATCATGGCTTGGCGAGCCGGAGAGAAATACAATGTTAATGATAACAGATATGATAAACGAAAAAGGCGGGGTCGATGGTATACCGATTAAGCCTATTATAGAGGACTGTGTTGGCGATGAAACAAAGGCTGTGAATGCAGTAAAAAAACTCATTAGCAGCGATAATGTAATTGCAATCATCGGGCCTTCCAGAAGCGGAACAACGATGGCTGTTATACCAATTGTTGAAAAGTCAGAGATTCCTCTTATCTCGTGTGCTGCTGCAGAAACCATTGTAAAACCTGTAAAAAAGTGGGTATTCAAGACACCGCAGCTTGACCGTCATGCAGTCGACAGGATATATGATTATATGAAAAACCATGGAATAAAAAATATTGCAATTATATCAGGAACTACAGCCTTTGGTAGTGCGGGAAGAGAGCAGCTTAGAAACCTTGCTCCAGAATATGGATTAACAATTGTTGCGGATGAGACATATGGTCCAAATGATACGGATATGACATCCCAGCTAACAAAGATAAGGGGAACGAATGCTGAAGCAATCGTTAACTGGTCAATTGTACCAGGACAGGTCATTGTTGCAAAAAATATGGTTCAACTGGGCATGGATATCACTCTATTCCTGAGTCATGGATTTGGAAACATCAAATATGTGGAGGCTGCAGGAGCTGCCGCTGAGGGTATAATTTTTCCTGCAGGCAGACTGCTTGCTGCCGATACGGTTCCTGGCAATCATCCTCAGAAGAAGGTCTTGATGGAGTATAAAACAAAATATGAAGCAAGATTTAACGAACCTGTCAGTACCTTTGGAGGCCATGCCTGGGATGCAATGTGGATAATTTATGGAGCTCTTAAGGAAGTAGGTGCAGATAAAGAAGCTATTCGTGACTACATAGAAAATCTGAAAGGATTTGCAGGAACAGGTGGAGTATTTAATTACTCTGAGACTAATCATAATGGTTTAACGGCTGAAGCATTTGAAATGCTCACTGTAGAGAATGGAAAGTTCGTTGTCGTAAAGGATTGAAATATCCGAATTATGGAATAAGATTTTATACTACTTTAATATATTATTATCAATAGCTGATATGGAGGGAGGGTAGGGTTGAAATTTACTTCACAGCTTCTTCAGTACACGCTTTCCGGCATAACCATTGGAAGTATATATGCAATGGTTGCCATAGGCTTCAACATCATCTATAATTCAACAGGAATTATAAACTTCGCTCAGGGCGATTTTGTAATGCTAGGCGGGATGACAGCTGTGTTTTTCCACAATTCGCTTCAATTCCCTCTCCTCCTCTCAGGAATAATCTCAGTATTGATAGTAACCTGTATAGGCATTATTTTTGAACGACTTGCAATTCATCCCCTTAAGAATCCTTCTATTATAACATTAATAATAATTACAATCGCAGCATCTATTCTCTTTAAGGGTGGAGCTATGTTTATCTGGGGAAAGGATGCCTATATCCTTCCATTCTTCAGTGGGGATGAGCCTATAAGGCTATTTGAAGCAGCAATCCTTACACAGACCCTGTGGATTCTTGGCTTTCTTTTCCTCATTGTTTCTATACTAACAGTTTTTTTTCGTTTTACAATCCTCGGTAAGGCTATGAAAGCATGCTCATACAACAAGAGAGCTGCCAGTATAGTCGGAATAAATGTTAATAATATGGTTCTTCTATCTTTTGCTCTTAGTGCTCTTATAGGTAGTACAGCTGGAGTTATCGTAACACCGATAGCTCTGGTAGATTACGACAGAGGCTCCCTCCTGGGTCTAAAGGGCTTTGGAACAGCAATCTTCGGCGGCCTTGGAAATATGGGAGGAGCAGTTGCAGCTGGAATTATTATCGGTCTTCTTGAATCATATTCAGCAGGGCTTCTTTCAAGCGGATACAAGGATGCAGTTGCTCTTATAATCCTGTTAATGGTTCTCTTCTTCAGACCAGGAGGTATCTTTGCCAAAAAAGAAGAGCAGAGACTTAAAGCCTTTTAAAGAACAGAGATAGAGATGAAAACAATACTTAAGACATCATATGCAAAAGCTGGACTTACTTTTATTATTGCAATCATACTCATGGCTCTAATAAGAAATCCATATCATGTAGGTATCCTTGTCTTTTTAGGAATAAATATAATTATCACAATCGGATTGAGTCTTTTAATGGGTTATACGGGCCAAATCTCTCTGGGTCAGGCAGCATTCTTTGGAATAGGTGCATATACAACAGGTATTCTCACAACAAAACTGCATATGCCTATTGTTTTCTCCTTCCCCCTGTCTCTGATCTTTACAGTTGTTATAGCCTTTATTGTAGGAATACCCACACTGCGACTGAGGGGTCATTACCTGGCAATGGCAACACTTGGGCTTGGAGAAATTGTTCATATAATTTTTAATGAACTACTCAACCTTACAGGTGGCCCTTCGGGCTTTGGAAATATTCCGTTGATTAGAATTTTGGGATTTGAACTGGATAATGACTATAAATACTACATATTAGTCTGGTTTCTGGTTTCCCTTATACTCTTCCTCTCCCTGAATATTATAGACTCTCGAATTGGAAGAGCACTAAAGGCCATTCACAAAGAAGAAAAAACTGCTTCTACACTCGGTGTAAATACAGTGCGCTTAAAACTGAGTATATTCGTCTTAAGTGCAGGATATGCATCTATTTCAGGCTTTCTCTATGCGCACTATATTACTTTTCTTAGTCCCGGGACCTTTTCCCTGCGTTTTTCTATACTCCTTGTTACCATGGTTGCGGTAGGTGGCATGGAAAATATCTGGGGAGCAATTATCGGAACAACTGTATTGACCCTGTTGCCAGAATACCTGAGATTTTTCAAAGATTTCGATATTCTGATATACGGGATCATCCTCATGTCAATAATGCTCTTAAGACCTGAGGGACTATATGGAATTAAAATACCGGTAAAGAGAATCAAAAATAATGAATAGTATCCTGAGAACAGAAAGACTCTCAAAATCTTTTGGAGGACTTGCTGCAATTTCGGATCTTACATTTGAGGTTCAGAAAGGAAGCATAACGGCAATTATTGGACCAAATGGAGCAGGAAAGACAACCCTCTTCAATCTTATCAGTAGACTTCTGAACCTGGATTCAGGGAAAATCATCTTCAAGGAAAAGAGGATTGATATAAAGAAATCCTATGAAATACCGTATCTCGGTATTGCACGTACATTTCAAAATTTGAGGGTCTTTCCAAATATGACAATAACAGAAAATGTGATGATGGGAAGGTATGTTCTTTCATCTTCAGGTATTCTCTCTTGTGCATTGAATAGGAAAAGCTATCGGAGAGAGGAAAAAGAAATACAGGATAAAGCAGACTTCTGGATGAAGTTTATGAATATCGATCACCTTCGGGATAAAAAGATAAATGAAATTCCTTTTGAAAAACAGCGTATTGTGGAAATTACAAGGGCTGTCGCATCTGAGCCTGAACTCATCCTCTTGGACGAACCTGCAGCAGGATTGAATGTAACAGAAACTGAAAGGCTCATAGAAACTATATATAAAATCAGAGAACTAGGTGTGACTATTCTAATAGTCGAACATGATATAGACCTTGTAATGGAAATATCAGAAAAGATAATTGTTCTGAACTTTGGTCAAAAGATAGCGGATGGGGTTCCCGGGGATGTTCAGAATGATGAGAGGGTTATTGCAGTTTACCTTGGGAAAGAGTTCAATCAGTAATTTATTAGCCTTCGGCGACTGAGGGTAACGATTGGGAAGTAAGTTTCTTAGATGAACATATTATTTTTACAGGCTTCAAAGAACCATGCTTACAATAAGATCTCTTAAATCCTACTATGAATCTATCTGCGTACTGAAATCGGTGTCTCTGCATATAAAAAGGGGTGAGATTGTTTCGATGATAGGAGCAAATGGCTCCGGGAAATCAACACTCCTTAATTCTATAATAGGTTTATTACCACATGTAACAGGTACTATACTTTTTGAAGACAGAGAAATACTGGGGCTTTCACCCTCTACAATCGTAAAACTGGGAATAGCAATGGTTCCAGAGGGAAGGCAGCTCTTTTACCCAATGTCAGTTATGGATAATCTTCTTCTGGGAACATACCATTTTTATTCGATGAAGAATAGAAGACCTGTATATGAAAAGATCGAAAGGATATTTGATATCTTTCCTGATCTGGGACAAAGAAGAAGGCAGCTTGCCGGAACCCTGTCAGGTGGTGAACAGCAGATGCTTTCTATTGCACGGGCTCTCATGGCAGAACCAAAGCTTCTTATACTTGATGAACCTTCGGTTGGTCTTGCCCCTAAAATCATCGAAAATATCTTTAAAACCCTCACAGAATTAAAAGAAAAGGCCAATATTACAATCTTTCTTGTTGAGCAGAATGCAAAACTTGCACTGGATATCTGCCAGAGGGGATATGTTATTGAAACAGGACAGATTATTCTTTCCGGACAGCGGGAGGAACTCATGAATAATAAAGAGGTTTTACGAGCATACTTAGGAAAAGGGTAAGATTCATTTATAAGATAATTAAACTGCAAAGAAGGTGATTTAAATGCCTATATGGAATAAGAAATATGAAACTATAAAAAAAGACGAACTTGAACAGCTACAACTGGAAAGGCTACAGGAGACACTCAGCCGTGTCTACAGGAGGGTTTCATACTACCACAACCTGTTCAACAAAATTGGATTTGACCCCCTTGATATAGCCACAATAAGTGATCTGAAAAAAATACCATATACAACAAAGGATACACTTAGAGTAGCTTACCCTTATGATATGTTTGCCGTTCCTATGAGAGAAATTGTAAGGATGCAGTCAACATACGGCACGACAGGAGAAGCACTTATCGTTGGATACACAAAGAACGACATCGATCACTGGACAGAGCTTACAGCACGGGTTCTTTATGCAGGTGGAGTTACAAAAGATGATATTATTCAGATATCCTTCCCCTATGGACTCTTTACAGGAGGCCTCGGGTTTCACTATGGAGCTGAAAAGATTGGAGCATCTGTAATACCAAGTTCTGAAGCTGATATTGAGAAGCAGATAACTATCATGAAAGATTATAGAACTACCGCTTTTGCATGTTCACCTACCTTTGCTGCATTAATTGCTGAAGTTTTAGATGAAAAAGGAATAACACCAGCAGAGCTTGCACTGAGCAAGGGACTTTTTGGTGCTGAGCCATTGAGTGAAGCCTTTAGAAGGGAGATTGAAGAGAAGCTTTCGATTTCTGTCACAGATAACTACGGATTGACAGAGGTTATAGGCCCAGGAGTTTCATATGAGTGTCAGGAAAAAAATGGGCTTCACATCTCTGAGGATCACTTTATAGCTGAAATTATCGATCCTGATACAGGTAAAAGCCTTCCTCCAGAGGAAAAGGGAGAACTGGTATTAACAACCATTACAAAAGAAGCATTTCCTCTCATACGCTACAGAACAGGTGATATTACATCTCTTCTTGAAAAAGACTGTCCATGCGGGAGAACCTTTATCAGGATGGCAAAGGTCTTTGAAAGATTCGATGATATGATCATCCTGAATGGCCAGAATATGTTCCCATCACAGTTTGAACAGATCTTAACAGAGGTGATAGGTGTAACACCAAACTACCAGCTTGTGATCGATAAAAATGAAAACCTCGATGAATTGGTTATTCAGATTGAGGTCTCTGGCGATTTCTTCTCCGACGAGATAAAGAAGCTCAATAAACTTGAGTTTCATATTATAAAAGAAGTGAAGGAACGCCTTGATCTTGTGCCCAAGGTGCAGTTTGTTGAACCTGGAACTATTGAGAGAAGAATGAAAAAGAGCAGGGTAATTGACAGAAGGAAGAAATGAATAACGATCTTCTGACGTCGTTGCGAGGTACGTGCAATTCGAATGACTATGTGGACTTTAGGTCCGCCTTAACCGAAACATTCTACTTCTTCTTAAAAATTATCTCACCATTGTTTTCATCAACAGCGACAGAATCGCCTTCCTTAAAATTACCCTTAATAATCTCTTTTGCAAGGGGAGTTTCAATGAGGTTCTGTAAAATCCTCTTCAAAGGACGGGCACCAAAGTTGATATCATACCCCTTTTCTGCAAGGAGCTTTACAGCTTTATCATGAAACTCTACCTGTATGCCCCTCTCTTTAATCCTATGAGCAAGGTAGCCGAGCTGCAGCTTTGCAATATCTATAATATTATCCTTTGTTAAAGAATGAAACACAACGATCTCATCTATCCTGTTTAAAAACTCAGGCCGAAAACTCTTTTTCATAATATCCATCACCATTGACTTCATCTCATCATAGGATTTCGCTGCGGACTTTGATTTGCCCATCTCATAGAAATCAATTATATACTCAGAGCCCAGATTAGATGTCATTATGGCTACAGTATTCTTAAAGTTTACAGTTCTTCCATGGGAATCTGTGAGCCTCCCATCCTCGAGAATCTGGAGTAGTATATTGAATACATCGGGATGAGCCTTCTCGATCTCATCGAGAAGTATGACAGAATATGGCTTTCTTCGCACAGCTTCTGTTAACTGACCACCCTCATCATATCCAATATATCCTGGAGGTGCACCTATGAGTTTAGCAACCGTGTGTCTCTCCATGTACTCTGACATATCGAGACGAATCATATTCTTCTCATCATCGAAGAGAAACTCTGCAAGTGTTCGCGCAAGCTCTGTTTTTCCGACACCAGTTGGACCCAGAAATATGAAGCTTCCGATTGGTCTATTCGGCTCTTTAATCCCTGCCCGAGCTCGAAGAATTGCATCGGATACAGCTTTTACTGCTTCATCCTGACCTACGACTCGTTTATGAAGATGATCTTCAAGGCTTATGAGCCTGTCCATCTCCCCCTGCATGAGTTTTGCCACAGGAATTCCTGTCCATCTTGCAACAACCTGGGCGATATCCTCTTCGTCAACCTCCTCTTTGAGAAGCCTTGTGCTTACTTCTTTATCATACCTTTCTCTCAACTCCGCTACTTCCTTTTCAAGCTGTATCAGTTTCCCGTACTTGAGCTCAGCAGCTCTGTTTAAATCGTAGTTTCGCTCTGCCTTTTCAATTTCAAACTTTACATTCTCAATCTCACTTCGTAGATCTCTAAGACTTCCAAGCTGCTTTTTCTCCTCTTCCCACCTCGATTTAAGAGAGGTGCCCTCCTCTTTAAGATTGGCAAGCTGCTTTTCAATTTTTTCAAGCCTTTCTTTCGAAGCCTTATCCTTTTCCTTTTTTAAAGCTTCTCTTTCAATCTCAAGCTGCATGGTTTTTCTCATGATCTCATCAAGCTCTGCTGGCATAGAATCGATCTCTGTCCGTAGCTTTGCAGCAGATTCATCAACAAGATCAATTGCCTTGTCCGGTAAAAACCTGTCAGATATATACCTCTCGCTTAACACAGCAGCAGAGACAAGAGCACTGTCCTTTATTTTTATACCATGATGGATTGCATACCTCTCTTTCAGGCCTCTCAAAATAGATATTGTATCCTCCACTGATGGCTGATCTACGATTGAGGGTTGAAACCTCCTCTCAAGGGCAGCATCCTTCTCAATGTGCTTTCTATACTCATTTAGAGTCGTTGCTCCAATACAGTGTAGCTCACCTCTGGCAAGCATAGGCTTTAAAAGATTCCCTGCATCAATTGCACCCTCAGCAGCACCTGCGCCCACAACAGTATGAAGTTCATCGATAAAAAGGATGATGCCTCCATTTGATTCCTGTACCTCTTTTAAAACAGCCTTCATCCTCTCTTCGAACTCACCGCGAAACTTTGCCCCTGCGAGCAAAGCTCCCATATCAAGAGCAACGATCCGTTTATCTTTTAATCCTTCAGGAACATCACCCTTTACGATCCTCTGGGCAAGACCCTCAACAATCGCTGTTTTTCCAACGCCAGGCTCTCCAATGAGTACAGGATTATTTTTTGTTCTTCGCGAGAGAACCTGTATGACTCTCCTGATTTCCTCATCTCTGCCGATAACTGGATCAAGTTTCCCCTTTTTTGCCCTTTCAGTTAAATCAATCGCATACCTCTCGATTGCCTGATATGTAGCCTCTGGATTCTGGGATGTAACCCTCTGGTTCCCACGGATCTGTTTCAGTGCACCGAGCACCTTTCCTCTTGTTATATCAAAGCTCTTAAGTATGCCTCCGGTATCTCCATCATCCTTTGTAAGAGCCAAAAAGAGATGCTCTGTGCTTATATACTCATCCTTCAACTTTTGAGCCTCACTTTCTGCCTGTGAAAGAAGGGTATTCAGTCGTGCGGAAATGTATACAGTACCACCCGCACCGGCCCCTGAAATTCTCGGCTTACGGGAAAGCGACATTTCGATCTCACCTATCACTGTAGGTATTTCTACATTCATCTTTGAAAGTATCTGTGGTGCCACACCACCCTCCTGCCTAACAAGAGCAAGGAAGAGGTGCTCGCTATCGATCTGCTGATGTCCGTATTCACCTGCAATGAGTTGAGAGCTCTGTAAAGCTGCCTGGGCCATCTCTGTTAAACGATTTATATCCATACTATCTCCTTAAATTTACCCTACCTTTTGACTCTTTTAATAATATATTTGCAAATTTTATACCACAAAACAAAAATCACATCATTCTAATTTATTAAATTATAACTAATTATAAAAAAAATGAATTTACATAAAATGATCATAAAACAAACTGTATCATAATGAAACAATCTATATGTATCATTATAATCTATTTCTTTTAAGATATTATTTCTGTTTGCTCTCGATATGCCAATTAAAATGTACTATAATTAAAATAAAAAGACTTTAGGAAAAAAACAAAGAATGCCAATTGCAGACTTTAATTCCATCAAAGGATAAGAACCATGAAAGGATTATGTGAAAAACTCCTGAAAATAACAAGAGATGGTGTTCTTCAGTATACACTCGATGATGGAGAGATTCTGTATGCCAATCAAGGATTGGTAAAAATCTTAGACATGAAGTGTAAACCAGAAGAGTTAAAAGGGATACACGTAAAGGATATACTATTCGATGAAGATACAGAGAAAAAGATTAAAAATATGCTTACAAGAAAACGAGAAATTCATGAAATAGAGTACCAGTATAAAACTCAAAAAGAAGAGGATGTATGGATAACTCTAGATGCATCTACCATGGAGGATCATGCTATCAATAAAAAAACAGTACTATCAATTGTTAAAGATATTACTAGACATAAAAAGTTACAGGAAGAAAGAGAAAGGTTACAAGGAAAATGGACTAACAAAATTAGAGGTCTATTAGAAGTTTCAAAGGAGATTGAAGAAGAGCTTGATAAAAGTGAGCAAAAATATCAAAGCCTTGTTGAGAAGACAGGCGCAGGTATAGCTACCGCAGATTTGAAAAGAAGATTTACCTTTGTTAATGATGCCTTCTGTAAAATGATTGGTTACTCAAAAGAGGAGTTAATAGGCAAACCCTTTGCAGATTTCGTCCATCCAGATGATAAGAAAAGGATACCTCAGATATTCTGGAATGTACTAAAAAATCCCAAGAAGTATATTGAATTAGAATTTAGAGTGATCCATAAAAAAGGTCACATAGTTTATATGCATTCTATCCCTACTCCATATATTTACAAAGGTAAGATACTGGGCTTTAATGCGATTATAAGCGATATAACCGAACGCAAGAAGGCGGAGAAGACATTACGGGAAAGCGAAGAAGAGCTAAATACGATTTTTAACGGTGTTAGAGAGGGGATAGCAGTATTTGACAGAACGGGCAGAATTCTAAAGATCAATAAAAGAATATTAGAGGTAAGCGGATACACCGAGGAGACCTTTGTTGGGAAACGATTTAAGGTTTTGAAGATGTTCCCGCCAAAGAGCATTGCCAAGATGATCTTTAATTTTAGCAAGGTCATAGCAGGAAAAGATGTTCCTCGGTTTGATGTAGAGGTTTATACAAAAGCAGGGAAAAAGCTCATTACTGAACTGCAAGGTTCACCTTTAAGAAAAAACGGTAAAATTGTTGGGATGATAGGAGTTATGAGAGATATCACCGAACGCAAGCAGGCTGAAGAATCGTTGCGTGAATCAGAAGCAAAGTATTCCACACTCGTAGAGCAGGCTAAGGATGGAGTAGTTATTGTACAAGATGAGGTTTTCAAATTCGCAAACAGAACTATGGCAGAAATATCTGGCTATGAAGTAGAAGAAATAGTAGGTATGAACTTTTTAGAGATGGTAGTACCTGAAAGTAAGAATCTAATTGCCCAAAGATATAAGTTACGTATGTGTGGTAAAAAAGTTCCATCTATCTATGAAGCCAGAATAAAGTGTAAGGATAGGAAAATAAGGAATGTTGAATTGTCTGGAGGGATCATCCAATATCAAGGGAGACCCGCTGATATAGGATTTGTACGGGATATCACCGATCGCAAGCGTGCGCAGGAGGCACTTAGAGATAAAGAGGCGAGGTATAGGGAGCTTGCCAACAGTATCACCGATATCTTCTTTGCAATGAATAAGGAGTTGCATTATACATATTGGAACAAAGCATCAGAAGAGTTAACGGGTATTGCAGCAAAAAACGCTATTGGAAAATCTATTTTTGAATTATTCCCGGATAACAAAGATACAAGGAGAGTAGTTAAAGTTTATAAAGAAGTTTTAAAAACAAAAAAGCCACAAACTTTCGTGAATGGATACAAGATTGCTGGTAAAGAATACTTTTTTGAAATAAGTGTCTATCCCTCTATGGATGGCATATCTGTTTTCGTAAAAGACATCACAGAGCGCAAGAAGGCGGATGATACTTTGCGGGAGAGTGAAGATCTGTTGAGTCAGGTAATTGATATTAACCCTAATCATATCTTTATCAAAGACAGAGACTGTAAATATGTTATGGTAAATAAAGCGGTGGCTATTTTGCATGGTATATCGAAAGAAGCAATGGTGGGAAAGACAGATTTAGATTTTATTAGTAAATACCTGGGAAGAACTGAAGAGATTAATAGAGTACGGGCTGATGACCTTGAGGTTATTGAAAGTAAAAAACCAAAGTTTATCCCGCAAGAACTTCTTACGCTCCCGGATGGCTCAATTAAATGGTTTCAGACCACTAAAGTTCCCCTCACTATAAAGGATGATCCGGATTACATTTTAGGAGTTGCTTTTGATATCACAGAGCGCAAGAAGGCAGAAGAGGCGCTAAGTCAACGAGTAAAAGAGCTTGCAACACTACAGGAAACTGTTCTGGATATCACCACTCCATACAATTTACCCAAACTACTCCAGACTATAGTAGAACGTGCAGCACGATTGCTGAATACTAAGGCAGGCGGAATGTACCTATGTTATCCGGACCGAAGAGAAGTCCAATGCGTAGTAAGTTATAATACTCCGCGTGATTACAGAGGGATAATACTCAAATACGGCGAAGGTTCAGCTGGGATTGTGGCGCAGACAGGGAAGCCACTTCTTATTGATAATTACCGCAAATGGTTATCTCGGGCCACTGTCTTTGAGGAGGAGCAGCCTTTCACTTCTGTACTCAGCGCACCGATGGTTTGGCAGGACCAGGTGATAGGGGTAATCCATATCCTAGAGGATGTAGAAGAGCGTCACTTCACGAAGGATGACCTGGAGTTGTTGACCTTATTTGCTAACCATGCCTCTATTGCTGTTGAAAATACCCGGCTTCTTGAGCATCTTCAGGATTACACTAAAGAATTGGAGAGCCAGTTAGTCGAGCGCAAGAAGGCAGAGGAGGCACTGAGAGAGAGTGAGGAGAAGTTACAACGAATTTTTGAGTGTATAAGCGATGGGATAACGGTCACCAATTTGAATGGCGTTATAATTGATTTGAACGAAAAAGCTCTTCAGTTAAATGGGGCCAAATCGAAAAGTGATCTTATAGGAAAAAGTTCATTTGAAACAATTGCTCCCCAAGACCAAGTAAAAGCATTAGAAAGAATGAAGGGACTTCTACAATTGGGGATATTTGGTTCCGAAGAGTTTAATCTGGTCAGAGCTGACAACTCAATATATCCGGCAGAAATAAGCGCAAACTTGCTTAAGGACAATGCTGGTAATCCATTTGGCTTTGTCAATATCATAAGAGATATCACTGAGCGTAAGCAAGTGGAGGAAGAACTAAGCTATGAGCGTTACCTTTTGAATACATTGATAGATAATATCCCAGACAACATATACTTTAAAGATAATAATAGCCGATTTATAAGAATTAATAAAGCTTTAGCTGATCGTATTGGTGTAAGTAATCCTTTACAGGCAATAGGTAAATCAGATTATGATTTTTTTACTAAAGAATATGCTGACAAGACATATAAAGATGAAATGCAGGTAATGAAAACCGGTAAGCCTTTGATAAATAAAGAAGAAAGTTATGTGTTTCCAGATTTTGGTGAAAAATGGTTTACTACAACCAAGATGCCGCTCAAAGATGAAAGTGGTAAAACAATTGGTACTTTCGGTGTTTCCAGAGAGATCACCGATATTAAGAAAGTGGAAAAGACATTACGCGAGCGAGAACGGGAAATTCGTTTAATAGCCGAAAACGTTCCAGCACTGTTTTCATATCTCGATGCTAATGCTCATTACCGCTTCGTTAATAAGCAATATAGAAAATGGTTTGGTATAACTCAAAAAAATATCCTTGGAAAGCACTACAGGGATGTTCTTGGCGAGGCTACTTATGAGCTAATAAAGAATCGTGTCAATGCTGTGTTATCAGGAAAACAGGTGAAATATGTAGATGCTCTTCCATACAAATATGGTGGCACACGTTGGGTAATCGCCAATTATGTTCCAGACCTCGACGACCAAGGGAAAATCAGAGGCTTCTTTGCTCTGGTTACAGATATAACCGAGCACAAGAGGGCTGAGGAAAAACTAAGGCAAAATCAGATATTTCTTGATTCTATAGTGGAGAACATACCAGATATGATTTTTGTAAAAGATGCTAAAGAGTTGAGGTTTAAATTGTTCAACAAGGCTGGAGTGAAGTTGTTAGGTTATAAGCGTAAAGATATTATTAATAAAAATGACTATGATTTTTTTCCAAAGAAGCAGGCAGATTTTTTTACTGAAAAAGACAGGGAGGTTTTGAGAAGCTGTAAGTTGAAGGACATTCCTGAGGAGCAAATAAAGACAAAGGGAGGGGAAAGAATCCTTCATACTAAGAAGATACCAATCTTTAATGAAGAGGGTAATGAAATATACCTTTTGGGAATATCCGAAGATATAACCGAGCGCAAGAGAGCAGAGGAGGCATTACAGGACAGTGAGGAGAAACATCGAGCTATATTCAAACAAGCTTCAGAATCAATTGCACTAATTGATGCAGAGACTGGAGCTTTGGTAGAGTTTAATGATAGTGCTCATAAAAACCTTGGCTATTCATATAAAGAATTCAAGAAGCTAAAGATACATGACTTTGAAGCCATCGAGTCTGAAGAGGAAGTTGCAAATCACATCAAAAAAATCAAAATGGAAGGATCCGATTTATTCGAAACGAAGCATAAGACAAAAGAGGGCAAAATACGAGACATACTGATAAGTAGCAAGGCAATTACTATTCGTGAACGAAAATATATTCAAAGTATATGGTACGATATTACAGAGCGTAAACGGGCAGAGGAGGCGCTACGTGAGAGTGAGGAGAAATTCAGGAACCTTGCAGAACAAACACCAAACATGATTTTTATCAACAAAAAAGGCAGGGTTGTATATGCAAATAAGAAAAGTGAAGAGGTTATGGGATATAAACGTGAGGAATTCTATTCCCATGATTTTGATTTCCTAGACTTAATCGCACCAGAATCTAAAGAATTAGTAAAAACGAATTACAGCCAGCATCTAATAGGGAAAGAAGTCAAACCATATGAATTTGCCATTATAACAAAAAAAGGTAGAAGAATTGATGCAATAAGCACTACGAAACTTATTAACTATGAGGGAGATACGGCCATTCTTGGTATAGTTACTGATATTACAGAGAGAAAGAAGGCTGAAGAAGAAATCCGTACTCTGAGTCAGTTCCGTAAGAGCATCATTGACAATGCAAACGTATGGTTGAATGTTCTTGATGCAGAAGGAAATATAGTGTTATGGAACAAAGCAGCTGAAAGAATAAGCGGCTACTCACGCAAAGATGTAATTGGACATGGGAAGATATGGGAATGGCTCTACCCGGATAAAGAGTATCGAAATGATATTATTGAGAAAGCTAATTCAATCATCGAAAAAGGTGAAGTGGTGGAGGATGTTGAGACAAATATTCAACGAAAGGATGGCAAAAATCGGATTATTTCTTGGCATTCCAGGAACCTGGTAGATAAGAAAGGCACTCCTATTGGTTCAATAGCCCTTGGTCGTGATATCACCGAACTCAAGAAGGCTGAGGAGGCGCTTCAGGAAAGCAGGCAAAGATACTACACCCTATTCGAATATTCACCGATTTCGCTATGGGAGGAAGACTTCTCTAAAGTTAAGAAATACATTGATCAATTAAAAGATTCTGGCATAAAAAACTTTAGAACATTTTTTGATAGTCATCCAGAAACCGTTTACGATTGTGTATCTAAGGTAAAGGTGATCGATATAAACAAGGCAACTCTCGATCTATACAAAGGAAAAAATAAGGAGCATATACTATCAAACCTACATAATATTTTTACCGAAGAAACATACAGCGTATTTAAAGATGAGCTGATTGCGATAGCTGAAGGAAAAACTGTCTTAGAGTTTGAATCATCAGCTAAAACTATTGAGGATGAAATAATACATAATCTCACAAAGTGGGCTGTTGCACCTGGGTATGAAGATACATTATCAAAGGTATTTGTATCTGCTATAGATCTTACGGAACAAAAGCAAACTTTAGAAACTTTACAAAGATCAAGGGAGCAGCTGCGCAACCTCACTGCCCACCTGGAATCTGTAAAAGAAGAAGAGAGAAAATCTATAGCCCGTGAGATCCACGACGAGCTCGGACAGTCACTGACTGCACTTAAAATGGATATTTCCTGGCTGTGTAAAAAGCTTCCCAAAAAAGATAAAATTGTAGTAAAAAAGACAGAATCGATGAATAATCTCATTGACACAACCGTTCAAACAGTTAAAAAAATAAGTTCAACCTTGCGGCCTTCACTGATCGATGATCTTGGATTAGCTGCAGCTATTGAATGGCAGTCTGAGGAATATCAAAAGAGGACTGGAACTCAGTGCACTGTTACCATTGGTCCTGAAGATATACCTATTAAATCTGAATATGCAATTACGATCTTTCGCATCTTTCAGGAAGCACTGACAAACATTACCCGCCATTCAGGTGCAACAGAGGTTAATGTGAAACTACTAGTAAAGAAAGGCAATTTATTATTAAACATCAAAGATAATGGCAAGGGAATTACAAAAGAGCAGATAGAAGATCCAGAATCTTTCGGGCTACACGGAATTCTTGAACGTGCCCATTATTGTGGAGGGGAAGTTAAAATCAGTGGGATTAAGGGTAAGGGGACTACGGTTAAAGTACGCATACCGGTGGGTAAATAGCTATCAGCTGTCAGCTAATAGCTATTAATTTTTAGCTCTCAGCTAATGAAAGGAAACTACAATGATAAAAATATTAATCGCCGACGATCATGCCATTGTTCGTGAAGGATTAAAACAGATCCTGACAGAAACCACCGATATGGTTGTTGCTGATGAAGCAAGTAATGGGCATGAAGTATTAACCAAAGTATTTAAAAGTAATTATGATGTTATTGTATTAGATATTACTATGCCTGGGCTAAGCGGCCTTGATACTTTAAAACAGATAAAAAGTATTAAACCTCATATTCCAATAATGATATTAAGTATACATCCTGAGGAACAGTATGCAGTTCGGGTTTTAAGGGCAGGAGCCTCTGGATATTTAACAAAAGAAAGTGCAACTGAGGAATTGATAGAGGCTATAAGAAAAGTAGTATCTGGCAGAAAATATGTTAGTACTTCTCTTGCTGAGAAGCTGGCTTCTGATCTTGAGGCCCAAGGTAAAAAATCGCTTCATGATAAACTCTCCGATCGTGAGTATGAGGTATTGTGTATGATTGCCTCAGGTAAAACTGTAAAGGAGATTGCAGAGGAACTCACACTAAGCATAAAAACCATCAGCACATATCGCTCTCGCATTCTTGATAAGATGAACATGGAAAATAATGCTCAGTTAATGCACTATGCTATCCAGAATGGCTTGGTGGAATAGCGTTCAGTATTCAACCTTTAGCAATCAGCTTTTACTGAGAGCTGATCACTTAAAGCTAACAGCCTTTTACCCAAGTCTCTAACCTTACATTTGTAGGATAAATACCGACAACTCAAAGAGTCAAAGTCTTATAAAAAAATCAGACATACACCGATACCACAATTCTTCCATTTGAGATATTCTGGAATTAAATCAATTAACAATAATGTATTTATGCTTAAAACAAAGAGGGCATTCATGAAAGTCTTTATCTTAGATGATTCAGAAGTGTTACGTGAAAGATTAAAGGCAATGCTATCTGAAATATCAGAAGTTGAAATCATAGGCCAGGCCGGAAAGCCGGTTGAAGCCATAAGATCCATCAAAAAGGTAAAACCTGATGTGGCAATACTGGATATCAGGATACCATGCGTAAGTAGTAGCGATATAATTAAATATTTCAAGGGAGATAATCCAGATCTATTGGTGATAATGCTTACTAATTACCCCTACTCCCAAGACAGGAAGAAATGCATGGAAAAGAGGGCAGATTCATCTTTTTCTAAATCTATTGAATTTAACAAAATAAAAGAATAAGGGAGAATCCAGATCATGAAAGTATTCATCGTGGATGATTCAGCAGTTGTATGCGAACGCTTAGAAACTATGTTATCCGAAATACCAGAAGTTGAAATCATAGGTCAAGCCGGAAAGCCAGTTGAAGCTATTAAATCCATACAGAGTCTAAATCCTGATGTAGTGATACTGGACATCCGTATGCCAGGTGGAAGCGGGATCGATGTACTCGAATATATTAAAAAAGACAATCTGGATCCTACGGTAATAATACTTACAAACTACCCCTATCCACAGTATAGGAAGAAATGCATGGAAAGAGGGGCAGATTTCTTTTTTGATAAGTCAACAGAGTTTGAAAAGATCATTGAAGTAATCAAAAAGCTGATGAATGTTATGTGAAAAACGGTGGCTCATAAGAATGATTATAATTCAACAGAAAATGCATCCACTGATCATTCTGAAAAAGTGAGAAATTATTAGAGCAAATGAAAGACGATAGGGAGTTTAAGTTTCTCTTAGATAAGATAAGGAGGAACCGAGATATAGATTTCAGTAAATATAGACCTCAGATTCTGAAAAGAAGGATTAATCACAGAATGCATTCCGCCAGATGTAACTCTTATTGGGATTATATTCTGTTACTCAATAGGGACCCTCAGGAGTATGATAGACTCATAGAGTCCTTTACCATTAAGGTAAGCGAGTTCTTTCGCGATCCTACGGTCTTTAATTTATTAGGCAATATAATTATCCCTGAGATTGTCTTACAAAAGAAAGCTCAGGGAGCCAAAAAGATCCGTGCCTGGTCTTGCGGTGCAGCTTTCGGCCAGGAAGCGTATAGCATGGCCATACTCTTCTGCGAAGTTCTGGGCACTAAGTTGGATGGTTTCGACATAGAAATATTAGCTACGGATATTGATACAAATGCTTTGGAGGAAGCACCATGGGGTTCTTATGATAAAGTGGCCCTGCGTAAGATGATGTCCCACCTAATGTTTAAATATTTTACACGGGTCAAAGATAGATATGTTGTAAATGACCGAGTAAGATCTCTAGTAACCTTCAGATACCACGAAATAGTATCTGGCAGAAAAAATTCAGGCATGGACCTAGTGGTGTGCAGAAATCTTCTTATCTACTTCGAGAAAGCACTGCAGGAGAAAGCCCTTCTCAATCTGTATAATGCGATGAATTCAGGCGGATTTCTCGTTCTTGGTAAAACAGAGTCTATTTCACCGCAAATGTCTCACTTTTTTGAGGTTTTAGATTTGAGGGAGAGGATATATAAAAAAATATGAGTTAACAGTGTGCAGTAGGCTGTTAGCTACGCACTTATGGAAGTAAGGAGGTAGAAAATGCAACTAAATATCAGTAAGAAAATGGCATTGGGATTCGGGGTTATCATAGCGCTTCTGATTGCGTTTGGCGTCCTGGTTTTAATCAATGTATCAAGTATAATCGACCAATTTAGCTTCGTTGCTACACATGATACTCCTATTATAGCAAATGCCCGGCAACTCACAACACTCGTTGTGGATATGGATACGGGGCAGAGGGGTTTCTGCATCACACAAAAAGAAGAATTCCTCGAACCTTACAATAAAGGAATAACTGAATTTAAGAGTTTATTAGCTGAAGAAAAGGAGCTTGTGCACGATGACCCTGGCCAGGTGAGCCAGCTTGAAAAGATAGAGGGATTGGTTGAAGAGTGGCAGCAAAAGGTAGCAAAACCCCAGATTGCTATGGCCAGAAAAGTTGCCGAGGCCACGGTAGATGCAAATTATCTTCAGGAGATTATAGCAAGGGAAGTTGGTAAAGGAATAGTGGATAATATCCGCTCTGTGCTCGATGAAATGATCGCTAATTTCAGAAGAACAGAAAATAAAGACGCCGTAATTTTAGCTGTCTCAATAGAGCGGGACATAGTGGACTTACAGTCAGGAAAAAGAGGGTTCCTGATTACAGGGAAAGACACTTTCCTGGAGCCTTATAATACCGGGCAAGAACGGCTTAAAGAGGATATTGCCAGCCTTCGCATGCTGTTAGCCGGCGATCAAACAAATTTAAGACTTCTTGATAAAATAGAATCGCTGGCCGATGACTGGTTCGAAAAAACGGCTAAACCTGAAATCAACGCCAGGTATGAGATGAACAAGCATCCTGAAACAATACGTGATGTAGCCGCTATGCTCCAGACCGGAACCGGTAAGAACCTACAGGATCAGATAGGTAGAGAATTCGACAAATTTATCCAGGCAGTAAATGATACAAGAACCAGACGCTATGATGATGCTGCATCCAAATCCAGCAACACATTACTTATGACAATCATCCTTGTCATAGTCTCCGTGGCGTTCGGTAGTTTTATAGCGATATTCATTACAAGGGGAATAACAAGGTCTGTCCGCACACTCGTAAACGCAACAGATATTGTGTCAAGAGGTGATCTGACTCCTGCTATAGAGGCCACTACCAGAGACGAGATAGGAAAACTTGCAGGCTCTTTCAAACAGATGGTCAATAATCTAAAGAATATGGTTGTGCGCGCGCGTACTTCTTCAGAAGAGGTATCTTCCTCTTCCCAGCAGCTCTCCTCGGCAGCACAGCAGACAAACGCATCCGTCCAGCAGGTATCTTCCGCCATCCAGCAGCTCGCAAAAGGCTCACAAACACAGGCGCAGAGAGTCGAAGAAACAAGCAGAGCCATGGAGCAGCTCAGTGTCTCTGTGTCTCAAACAGCGCAATCCGCCCAGCAGGCAGCATCGGCGTCCTCTCAGGCAAGTCAATCTGCAAAGCAGGGATCGGAGACTGTGAACGAGACGGTCTCGACAATGGATAAGATCTTCGAATCAACAAACAGCACCTCAGAGGCTGTTACCAAACTGAGTGAACGCTCCGAGCAGATGGCTGAGATTATAGAGGTGATAAGCAATGTTGCAGATCAGACCAATCTACTCGCCTTAAATGCAGCAATAGAAGCAGCGAGGGCCGGAGAGGCAGGCAAAGGATTTGCCGTTGTCGCAGAAGAGGTGCGTAAGCTTGCTGAAAGCTCGGCACAATCTGCACTTAAGATAGCCCAGCTCATAAAAGAGACAATAAAGGATACCCAGGAGGCGGCACAGAGCATGCAGAATACATTCGGCCAGGTGAGCCAGGGAAAGGATGTGGTAACCAAAACATCCCAGGCCATAGAGGAAATTCTGCAGGCGAATCAGAATGTTGCGACCATGCTCGAGCAGATCTCTGCAGCCTCGCAGCAGATGTCGGCCAATGCGAATCAGGTAGCGAAATCCGTTGAGGAGGTAGCGACCATTGCAGAGGAGGCATCAGCGTCCACCC
>CAYRKG010000032.1:0-50404 GCA_964424795.1 uncultured Spirochaetota bacterium | reverse complement strand
GCCTCAATTTGAGCGGAAGCGACGTGAGGCCGTAGGCCTCAATTTGAGCGGAAGCGACGTGAGGCCGTAGGCCTCAATTTTAGCGAAAGCGACTGATCAAGAATGTGGCTAGTCTACATTAGGGGAGAAGATTGTGGGATTTTTATGGAAAATAGTAGAACAGGCAGTAGATAATTTATCCACTGCCTGTTTTTTTGTTTAGTACCTGATACCCTTCTTTTTTGCCTGCTTTTTAATAAAATCATTCACAATTTCATCAAAGGAGTCCTCTTCTGGAGCCTCCTTAAGCTTTTCAGAGATATAGGCACTGCGTTTATCGCTCAAGCTCTTTATTTTTTCTTTTACTCTCTGGCGCTCTATTTCTTTTTTTGAAAGGTACTCTCTTTTCTCTTCAAGGCTCATTTTGCGCATCTCTTCAGGCAATTCCTTATCCTTTATCTTTTCGAGCTTTACAGTATTGTTTTCAAGAGCATCAATGAGATCGTAGGTACTTATTTTTTCTTCATAGGATTTGTAAAGGGCCCTTTCAGCTGCGGCCTCAGGGGCCATTTCCCTTACCTTTTTTACCCGTTCGTCGGATTTTGCCCTGATTGTCTCAGAACCGAATGCAACAACCGTTTCCTCAAGCATGGAGTTTAACCTTGTAAGTTCATCATCATAAGGAGTTTCAATAACCCTCATTCCTCCTGATTGGGGGACAGTTGCATATTTTCCCTCTCCGAGCCTGGCTATCTCTCGCCAGTACCTCACTGTCTCATTATAATCTCCGCACTGTACAGTATTGATGATAATATCCTTCTTTACAGCTTCCTGGCATATTGTACGGTAGTCATAGCCATCCTGATAATCCATATGCGGTGGACAGTCTCCTACAAGAAAGATGAGTTTAAAGGTTTTGCTCTCTTTGCTCCAATGGATCCCATGAACAGCATCATACAGGGCCTTGTTAACATGCTCCGGGGTATCTCCTCCTCCATCAGCCTGAAAGGACATTAGATTGTCGAAAACGATATCAAGGTCATCATTAAGAGGATGGATTTTTGTAACATAAATATCTCCATAATCACGATAGCCCACCAAACCAATATTTAGTTCAGGAGTTGGTTTCCCTTTGATGATCTGATTTGCAATACTCCATATCTTCTGTTTTGCACCCTCAATAAGACCACCCATCGATCCTGTTGTATCAAGGCAGAATACAACTTCCACCTTTGGTTTTTCAACCTCTTCAGCTATTTCCTGCCCGATAACAATTTCACCGGTGAGCATCAAAAATCCTAAAATGATCAAAAGAGCTTTGGTTTTACCCATTTTGGACCTCCCTCTATTTATTGAGTTACACGGTAACACGTGCCTTCAAATACAACGATGATGTTTCTAGCCTGTGAAAAGTATCTGCCGAGCTCAGGTTTATTTTTAAGAATATCAAAGTATTTTTTACTAAGATATTTTATCTCTTTCACTTTCATGCTTTCCTGGTATTTCGAGTCAACCCAGATACTATTCTGGAGATAAAATGTTTTGTCCCCGACATGTTTTACAGTTTTTAACGTGGGTTTTACTGCAGATATGCTTTTTTTCAATGAGTCTATATCTTGAGCACTTGAAACAGCTTCCTCGCCAACCTCACTTTCCATAGCTGCCCTATATCTCTTTCCAGATGCCATTGTCATCGGGGTAAGCTCATAGCTTATCCCCCATTTTTCATAATCCCTTTCATTCTCAAGTATGAGAAAGGATGTATATGGCGTTATTATTCCGTATTCTTTGCTCAGTGCTATGATCTCATTAACAAGCTCTCTATTTTCTCCATGAAGGCGTATTTCACTCATTAAATAGCCAATCTTTCTTGTTGCCCATAGCCTGGGAATAAAATCGTGATTTTTATCCTCTAGAGGAAAATTGGCTTCGTAGACAAACTTTTTCTCCTTTCCATTAACATGGCCATTTAGGGTAACAGCTGACATTCCGCTCCCTTCGTACCTTCCTAACAGAACGAGCTGAGTTCCTTTAAAAATATCGGGCAATGTTATGGGGTATAGCTCTTCAACCATTATCTTTCCATAGTTTAGATTTATGTCAGCCAGTATAGGCTCGCTTATCTTACTGTAAAATGAGGATACCTTAATCTCTATATTTTCCTGTGGCACAACATATTCAGATACTCCTCTATGCACTTCTGATATTCTATCAAGGAGATGTGTATTTACATCGTTTCCCACACCAAAAACGAATATTCTGACTTGAGATTTATTAGCACCTTCTAAATTTTTTAATATATCGTTCATATTCGTCTCTCCAATGGTTGGTTCTCCATCTGTCAGAAAGACGATCATGCAGGGCCTCCCGGGTCTGGAATCGTTGAACATCCTCAGTGATAGAAGAAGAGCATCATTTATGTTTGTTCCGCCACGCGCATTTAAGCCATCAACAAAGTCAAGAGCTCCCTTAACAATCTTATCATCTACAGTAACGAGAGTATCTTTATAAGGATTTACATTAGTTGCAAAACTAACGACATTGAAACTATCACCCTCAGCCAATTCATTTATGCAGAATCGAAGTGCATCCTTTGCCTGCTCTATCTTTTTTCCATTCATGCTTCCAGATGTATCCAGAAGAAACAGAATATCCTTTGGCATGCTACGGCTTTCAAGCTGGCCCGGTGAAAGCATCATCAAAAAATAGCCGCTTTGTTCAGGATTTCTGTATGAGAGGAGATTTATTCCAACATCTTTTTCAGAGACCGTATAATAGAATACAAAATCCTTATCCGGTTTTACATCAAGAGCCTCATAACCAATTTCTGCCTGGAATTTCTCGGCCTTGATATCCACTTCATGACTCGGTGAATAGATACTCTTTATGGGCACATTGGACTTTACCTTTGCAGAGATAGTAACTTCTTCAAGAGGTCGTTTTGAGAATCTCTCTGTATCAAGGGGGTAGACATACTTAATCATACCAGCATCGTAATTCAATGTCTGACTGTACGTAATTTCTACCCTGCTTTCTCCATTTTTGGGTATTGGATAAATCCTTGCTTTGAACATATTTCTGCCCACATACTCCAAAAGTCCAGGATCTTTCATTCTTCTTACTATATCCTCATATACCTCTCTAGCCCTATCCTTGTCCAGGATTTCGCCGCTCACCCTCTTCCCGTCAATATACAGAGCAAAATCTGTAATTGTAGAATCTTCCGGGAGGGGAAATATATACGTTCCTTCCAGATCCACGTTGTAATCGTTTCTGAATACCTGATCGATTGATGTAACAGCAATCTGGTTGTCGATGTCTATTTTGACCCTGTGGTATTTTATGGCAAGGGGCATGGACGTTGGTATAGGCCGATCAATAATGATTACTCCATCCGGCAGTGCAGTGTTTAAACCGAAAAACAAACCGTAAATCAGAGCAATTCCAGATATCAATAGTTTTAATTTCATTTCGCTTCCCTCCTCCATCGGTTACTTAGACAAGAGGATTGTAAAAAAGTTCCAAATTTTTTATCTTTAGCTAAAAAAGGTGAAAGTCATTGATAGCATCTGCTAACTTCTTTATATTTTATCATATATAAAGTACAGGCATCTGACCTGGCTCTTGAAAGGCGGTGCTTCTTAAGCGCTCTTAAAAGGAGAATAAAATCGTTGTCCTTGATGAAAATAAACTATCTCTACTTTTCAATGAAATTGCGAGTGGCTTTGTTCATAGCCCTCTAGAGATCTTTATATTTATCATCCTCATTATTGCATTTGTTGCATTCCTTATAATTATTTCCAGACATCAGGTAAAGAAAAGTAGAATGGAGAAGACCAGGATAGAGGATGAGATATTTGAGAAGATAGTACGGGGGAAAAAGTTCAATCATTCAGAGCTGGAGCTTCTGTATAGGTTAGCCGGGTATCTTAAGAAATCTCAGAAAAAATATCTCCTTCTTGAGAACCAGGCCATCTTCAACGCCTGTTCCAAAAAATTACAGGAAGAAAGGAGGATTACTGCATCTTTACTTGCTTCTGTGCGTCTGAAACTTGGTTTTAAAGCAAAGGACCCGGAGAGAATACCGCATTCAAGTGCAGATCTTGAAGAAGATATGTCCGTCCTTATTGTCCAGAAGGGGAAAAGGCAAAAAGCTGGAAGGATTTTTAAAATTGAGCCGCATTCATTGATCATTACTCTGGAGAATGGAATCCTGTCCCCCTCTTCAGGTTCACCGCTTATAATATACTTCCAGAAGCGTTCAGGTCTCTATGCATTAACTACATCTGTTCAGAAGTTAGAGAGGGGTATGATCCGTGTTGCGCATTCTGAAAACATCAAGAGGATACAGAGGAGAAAATTCTACAGGAAAAAGATTCTACTGCCAGTTTCTGTAAAAAAGGCTGGTTCTGAAGGCCAGCCTTTCCGCACTATACTGATTGATCTTGGAGGTGGAGGTGCAAGCTTGAGAAATCCCGGGGGGCGTCTTGAAGCAGGGGATGAGGTTGAGCTCTCCTTTTTCACTTCGGGTAGAGAATCAATAAACCTTGCTGCTTTTGTTATACGTGTATCTGGTAGAGAAAAAATCGCGCATGTCACCTTTGGCTCTATAACTGATGAGATACGCGATCGAATTATCAGATATATATTTCGAAGAGCTACTTAATTTTTTTGTCTTGGCTCACGTCGCTTTGCTCAAATTGAGGCCTTCGGCCTCACGTCGCTTTGCTCAAATTGAGGCCTTCGGCCTCACGTCGCTTTGCTCAAATTGAGACCTTCGGTCTCAATGGGGGGGGGTATTTTTTAAATAGAAGAAGAAATGGAAATCGTTCTTATGTCGCTTTGCTCAAATTGAGGCCTTCGATCTCACGTCGCTACGCTCAAATTGAGACCTTCGGTCTCACGTCGCTACGCTCAAATTGAGGCCTTCGGCCTCAATGGGGAGGAATTAGCTCGATACTTAGTACAATAGATTCTTTATCCTTGGGAGCATCTTGAGGGATTGGTTCTTTTATATCCCCAAACTGGCCCAAACTTTCAATGAAGGCAACATAATTTACTGAAGGGATCTGGGCAGTAATGGAGTTTGGCAGATACTCTTCAGATATTACAATTCCTTTAAAGCCTTCTACCAGATTCTTGATTCGTGAAAGTATCGAAGGTATAGTGGATGACCGAAGGTCTGCCTCTTCCCCCGATTCAGGCTCTTCCAGGGCTCTTGATTTTCTGACAGTTTCATCCTCTGCAATCTTTATTTTTCTCATCTGAACAGTCTTTTCAGTATATTGTTCCTCAGGTGCTAAAAGGGCATCCGCTTTTATCAAAAGAACAAGCTCTATCGGGGTTTCAGCACTGATCGATGAAGGTGCTGGCTGGCCTTTGGTATCAGGTTTTGATACAGTAGTAGCTTCTTTATCTCTTTCTACTAAAGGCTTAAGAGATTCTTTCTTTTCTTCTATGACCTGCTCTGGTGGCTCAGCTACTTCAAAATCATCCACTTTAAGGCTCTCTTCTT
The DNA here is from genome assembly GCA_964424795.1 of uncultured Spirochaetota bacterium. Lineage (GTDB taxonomy): Bacteria > Spirochaetota > B62-G9 > B62-G9 > DRHN01 > CAYRKG01. The sequence continues at coordinate 44,910 of CAYRKG010000032.1, read as the reverse complement.
TCTCTGTCCTCACAAGATCTGCTCCTCTTTTTAAAACTTCATCTTCTATAGATTTCTCTTCCTCCATTACTGGTCGTAGCGCTCTTTGTTGCTCGGGCTTTATACCATAGAAAATAAAGATAACAATTAAAACAGCTGCAAGTGCACCGGCAAGCTCCAATGGAGCCTTAATCCGAACAGGAACAAAAAGTGTATGCATTATCTTTTTGATTCTGGATGGTTCGGTAAGACGTTCATGAATCTCCTTTATGAAATCTTTAGGGGCAGAGACCTTTTTCAATGATCCAAGTTCTTTAAAATAGCTTCTCATTGAATAGAGTTCTTCAGAACAGCTCTTACAGGTAGAAAGATGCTCTTCTATGCGTGTTTTACTCCTTGTATCCAATGTGTCATCTATATATTCATATAAAAGCTTTTTTACCTCAGCGCATTCCATCTAAATCAGCCCCTTCAGCTTTCCCCTGAGTTTATTTCTAGCCCTCGATAGTTTTGACTTTATAGTACCAGGGTTATAACCGGTTATTTTTGTTAAATCCTCATAAGAGAAGCCCTCTATATCGCGTAAAACAACGAGCATCTTTTGATCTTTTGGAAGAGAGTTTATTGCCTTATGGATAAGCATCTGCCTCTCTTTTTTTTCAAGTTCTCCTTCAGGGGATAATGAATCATTCTCTATTTCAAATACCCTGCTACCTCCATCTGATTCTTGTAATGAGTCAAAGCGGACCATCATTCTGTTACGTCTGTATTTTAATGATCTGAGTTTATTCTTACAGGCATTGACCGCTATCCTGTAGAGCCATGTTGAAACAGATGACTCAAACCTGAAGGCATTTAAAGAATTGTATACTTTAATAAATATTTCCTGTGCACAGTCCTTCGCCTCTTCGTAGTCTCCTATAAAACGGTAACATATCCTGAAAACTTGATCCTGGTATCGTAAAACTAATTTATCAAACGAAGCCTCTCCCCCGCTCTGAAACGCTTTAACCAGTACTGTATCTTCCTGTGATCGTAGTTTTTGTGGCTCTATCTCTTCATTCATTTAGACAACTATTATCCTCAAAGGTTCCACTTTATATTCTTTTGGCAAGATACGATCGATTCAAAGATTATATATATGTGATGCATTCTGATACATCAATTTATCAGCCGGTACCTGGGCATCATTCATATCAAAATACCCTTCATCGACTTTTTGCGCCAGTGTAGAATCTTTACATGAAAATCAGGATCATTGTGTCTCCGCTGGATCTGTGCCGATAGATCTTCCCATAATTCGACTGTAATCCTGTCGCCGAACCTGTAAAGCCTTTTCAGAGCTTTTTCAAGCCATACAAAATATGAATTATATCTCGCCTGATCCAGAAATCTTTTATGCTCCTTTTTATTTTCACCTAAGGGGATGTTTTGCCAGCCCACGTATGAATGGTTGAAAATGCCTTCCAGAGTGAGACCTTTATGATCTTCATCCTTTAGGTGATGTTCATGCGTTGATACTACAGGCATTTTTTCCAAAAGTGCATATATAAGTATCTAAGGACATCTTAAGTCCCTTAATGGTAAAAAAATCGTATTGATATACTTAAAAGTGAATACTGTAAATAAGGGTAAGAAAGTATGATTAATTTGTTTATGATTGACTGTTTCGTATACTTGCCGTTCTAGCTGAACCTTTCAGGTAGCAGGGAAGACCTTACTCAAAACACGTTTCAATGCCTGTGGATCAATCGGTTTTTCTATATAGCCGTCAGGTTCCTTGCCTAGGAATTCACCCATATCGTTTGCAGAGAACCGAACTCCGACTCTCTCGGCCACACCGGTAAGCATGATGACTTTAATGTCCTTGGTATCAGGGTCATTGCTTAATTCGTTGAAAACCTCAAAGCCATCTTTATCTGGCATCTGCACATCTAGAATGATAAGGTCAGGTCGTAATGACCTAGCCTGTTCGATACCAGAAATTCCATTGATTGCCTCGCTAACCTCCCAGCCATCAGGCTCTAGGATAGCCCGAACAAAGTCCCTTGCATCACTCTCATCATCAACTACTAATACTTTTTTCATCGATTGATTCACCCCTTTATTTTTTTAGGCTAAGACTAATTGACATAATATGGACAAGCCACATTTATGTTTGCAGAATTAAGGTACTAAAAAAATTCAATCTTATTCATTGTTTGTTTTCAGTGCTCGATTTTATTTTTTGCTTTTAATGCTCGTTTTAGTTTCTTGCGGTCTTTGAACAGGAAGCTCTAGAATGAAATCTGTTCCTTGACCCGGAGTTGATTCAATTTTGATGGTACCGCTATGCTCTTCGATAATCTTCTTTGTCACAGCGAGTCCCAGTCCTGTCCCCTTGCTGCCCTTGGTGGAAAAAAATGGATCGAATATTTTTTCACAGGATTCTTTTTCCATTCCGCAACCATTATCACTGATACGGATGAAGAAGTGGTTGTCTTTGTTTACAGGCTTGGTTTCAATAAAAACAACTCCTTTGCATTTTTCGCAGGCGTCAATGGCATTTCCCACCAGGTTGAGAAGGCATCGCCGGATCCCGGCATCGTCAATCCAGGCCTCTTTTAACCTGGTGCTCAATTTGTCTTTCAACTTCACATTCTTTTCACCGGCCTGCTGCTGCAAGAGGTCAGTAACGTCTTTGCAAAGGTCGTTGATACAACAGGGTTGGTAAAGAGGCTTTCGTTTCTTTGAATAGCTTAACATATCAAGGACGATGTTGTTGAGAAACTGCATATTGCGTTTGAGGATGTTCCATCCGCGAGCCATAGAAGAGTTCTTATCAGAAGTATCTTTTGAAATAGTTTGGTCAAGAATGTATGAGCCTGCCTGAAGACCGTTAAGTACATTCTTGATGCAGTGAGCCATTCCAGCCATTGCCCGCCCAATGGTAGCAAGTCTCTCCGCCTCCATTCGTGCCTGATGCTCTTCGGCTGTGTCGATAGCTACAGCGATCAAAACTGCAACAGCCTCCAGCAGTTCCAGATCTATTTCATTAAAGGACTCTCCATCTCGCCGATTAAGAATCTCAATAACACCAAGTTGCTTTCCCTTGGCCTGAAGGGGTGCACAGATTATAGATTTGGTGCGAAAGCCTGTTTTACGGTCATACTGAGGATCAAAGCGACTATCCTGATAGGCGTCTGGTAGCAGTAGGGGCTTTCCATGATTAGCAACCCAGCCGGCTATGCTATGGTCATCAACAGGCATATGAACACTCTTTAGCCCTCCGGCGTGTGATCCCTCGGCGACAAAAAAGTATAGCTCCTTTTTATCGTCATGCTCCTCCTGCAGAAGCACAGAGCAGGCTTCAGCCTCCATTGCAACGGCAGCAGCATGCATTGATGCTTTAAGCACCTCGTTTAACTCAAGGTTTCCACCAACCATATGGCTGACCTGCAATAAAACATCAACAGCTTGCCGATCTTTTTTAGTAGCTAATGGATGTTGATAATTTTTGTTCGAATTGAAGGATTCTTGTCTATTTTCCTTTAATTCCATTAGAAAGAGCCTCTCTTCTAAAAAACAAATTAAAAGAGATTTTACCAAGAGCAAAAGATGTTGTCAAGCAAAATAGAAAATATGAGATAAGTAACACAGGCTGGCCTTATAATCTGGGTTTTATAATAGGACTTCTCTTTTTAATGGGAGGGGGTTTTCTTATCTTATTAAAAAGACGAAAAGTAAGACGACATGACTTGGATGAGGCTGCTGAAAGAATTACTGAACAATTATTTACAAAACGAGGTATAAAGAAGAATTTAAGAAAAACATAGATGAGTAAGATTAATGAAAACTTGGGGTCAAATGTTTTGAAGAGATGACAAGTACAAAGAGGCTCGTTAATTTGAAAATGATAATTACGAAACATGAATGAGTTAATCCTAAGACAGGAAGGAGTACAACTCCTCCAAGAATACCGCCGATAAAGCCTCCCAGAAGATCGGATGCATACAGAAGACCAGCTGTTTTGCCGATGGCTGGGGATTTTTTTAGATGAATTTTGTTTGCCAAGGGGAATTCAAGACCTACTAAAAATCCTCCTATGAAACAGAGGCTGAAAAAGATAATCTCTGCAAAAGGAAGAATCGCTTTCTGATCTAGCCCCGGTATAATCATAAGAAAAGATACAGGAAGAAGCCCAGAAAATGCAATTACCCCTATTTCGAAGCAAATAAAAAGAGCCATATTCCGTTTTATTCTTTCCAAATTTGATGTAATCGAGATACTTCCTATTCCTGAGCCTGCCATAAAGGCAGTGATAAGGAGACCAATGAGGTAATATACATATCCGTAGAGAACCTGAAAGGAGAAGATCAGTACAAGATCGAACATCATTCCAGCAAAACCTGTTGTTGCTATGGACAGTGGAACGGCTATTTTAGATATTTTCTCTTTCCATAGGATATGTCCAAGCAGAAAGAGAGGGATAAGGCAGGCACAGATTATACTAAATATCTTTATATTCAGTGATCCGAGTGCCTTAAAAAGTCCCCTCATTTTTGGTGAGAAAATCGCATTCCATAAATTAAGACTGTAAAATACAGCTGATGGTAGAAAATCTCTGTTTATCTTTGCCTCAGTATCTCTGATCGTATCTGAAAACCATGTTGTCCATCTTCTGTCAAGACGGTAATCTATATAAAAGGGAGTAATAAGGCTTACCTTCAGGTTCCTGTTTAAAAGTCTCTGCTTTAGTTTGGAGGGATTGATCTTGGCCCCTTCAGGGTTATCAGATACAATAAAGAAATTGGTATCACCTGGAATGACAGAAACCTTGGGATAAACCTTTTTCAGGGTATTGATTATACAGACATTCAATTTTTTCTGCTCTTCGTTTAAATAGGATAGGGAGCCTGGAATCGTAACCATGAATATACCATCTTGATTTAACCTCTCCTTGGCCAGGGAGAAGAACTCTTCTGTAAAGAGCCGATTTGTCTGGAGATCGGAGGGATTTGATAGTCCAATGAAAATTACATCATAGGTATGCACTGTTTTTTTTAAAAAGCGTCTCCCATCTACATGGATGATATTTACTCTTGGGTTGTTTAGCTCCTTTTTCGTAATTTCTGTCGGAAATTTCTCGAGCACGGTGAATATCAATGGATCAAGTTCAACATAATCGATACTTTGCACAGGATGTTTAAGTAACTCACTGATCACGCCACCTGCGCCCCCACTTATTACGAGTACCTCTTCAGGGCAAGGGTGAATAAGCATTGGCAAATGAACGAAGTTTTCTATGAATAATGTATCAGGAGTAGGGACTGTAATAACCGGAATACCGTCAGAGAAAATGTTATACTGCTCTTTACTTTTTGTAACAGTAATATTCCCGTAATAGGAGTTAACATAGAAGATAACCTCCTGATTTTTCCACTGAATTTTTATTGATTTCCAGTGGATGGAACTGGAAACCTTACCCAAGGTTAATAAAGCTGAAAGTATAATGAATATCACTGTGAAAAGGCCCAATACCTTTGTAAACAGTACCTTTTGCTCTGTAAATATAAGGAGATATATACAGGTTATACTGTTTAAAAAGAGGATCATGAAAGCAATCTGGAAGGAGTGAAAATAGGGGAGGAGAAGATAGGTTAATAAAACGCCTCCACATGCGCTACCTATAATTTCATAGATATACACTTTCCCGATAGCAGCGGCTCCCTGTTCCGAATACCCTTGCTTCGAATATATCGAAAATATTTTGCAGCCAAAGGTAAATAAGGCGCCATGAGTCGCACTTACTGGTAGGAGAATGAGAAATGAAGAGAAAATCATGGGAATTAATCCAAGACCTTCTCCAAAGGTTAAGCCAATTATATTTTTAAGAGTTCTTGAAAAAAAGATTGTTAAAGGCAGGCTTACACTGAAGATAAGAACAACGACGATAAATGCCTCTATTTTTCTTTTGTAATGTTCTATCCTGCTTCCTAAAATTAAGGATCCGAGGGCTTCCAGAATAAGCCAGTTAGCAAGGATAATTCCTATTGATAATTCGTTTCCGAAATAGGTTACCATGAGCTCTCTGATCAGTACGATCTGAGAGACCATTCCGCTTATACCAAGTACCACAATGGGAATGAAAAAGCCACTTTTAAAACTTTCTGATAGGATTTCATCATTTTTTTGGTCGTTTATATTCATACTTTGATTTTTATATGGCTCTTCTTTGGATGTTATTGGTTGTTTCGCCAGTTTGCAGAGAACTGCTTGCTATATCTCCCAGATTCCTGGAATTGGATGGCCGCAGAACGAACACCTTCCATTTTGGATATGGTTCTCTAAAACCTGAAAATGGATCCTTCGGATCACTATCTTTTCACATTTCGGGCAGAAGGTAGAGTTGTATTTATGGCCTGGAACGTTTCCCACTGTTACATAGTATAATGAGCTCTTTTTAGCAATTTCATAAGCCGCCTGTAAAGTCTCTATAGGAGTGGGGGGCAGGCTTGTTAATTTGTAAGCAGGGAAAAAGCGTGAAAAGTGTAAAGGAACCTCCTTTCCAAGGTTATTCCTAATCCACTCACACATCCTCTTTATATCACTGGATTTATCATTTAAAGTTGGAACTACAAGGTTAACTATTTCAAGCCAGACCCCCTTCTGTTTTATTATCTTTAAATTTTCAAGTACGGGCTCCAACTCAGCCGAAGAAGCATCTCTATAAAATTTCTTTGAGAACCCCTTGAGGTCAATGGTAACCGCATCTGTAAATCTTAATAGATACCTCAATGGCTCAGGATTCATAGCACCGTTTGAATGCCAGAGGATATTAATGCCTTTTGATTTTGCGATCTTTGCTATGTCATATACATACTCATAGAAAGATGTTGGCTCGTTGTAGGTGAAAGAAAGTGTGGGTATTTGGCGATTGATTGCCTCATTTACTGCATTATCAGGGCTAAGGTCGAAATAATACCCTATCTCTTCTATAGATCGCTGAGAAAGATGCCAGTTCTGGCAGAATCGACACCTGAAGTTACAACCTGCTGTACCCAGGCAGAGGATCAGTGTACCTGGTAAATTATGGTACTGCGGTTCCTTTTCGATGGGATCTATCTGTACAGCTGATGGTCTTCCGTGGACAATATTATACAGGAATCCTTCATGATTTACCCTGTTCCGGCATTCCCCTCGTTCTCCTTCATATATTATACATCTTCTGAAACATATCCCACACTCAACTCTATCATGGGATAATTTTTCATAGTACATAGCTTCGCGTACATTGGGGGATGCAGACGTTTTAGTATCAACCTCATTATCTGTATTGAGATTTTTCAGTTTAGCCTTTTCTCTGGCTGATTTTTTCTTCTCTTTATCTGTTCCAGGAAGTATCGATTCTGAAGTAGAAAGCCCCAATCCTAAAACAAAACCTGTCTTAACAATTTTCTTTAAGAAGCTTCTTCTAGAAATTGGCTTTTCAAGATCATCTTTTTCCATAGTTTTTATTAAAATAAAGGTGTTAATAAGGCGAACTTCGAGTTTTCAAATTTAACAAACTTAATCAAAATATTTTCCTAAATAGTTATATTTTTTAATGATTTATAAACAGAAGTTCGCAGGCATTCCTTCATTTTTTATGTATGATCACCTTTTATTATCTACTTTTCTAAAACTAGAAATTCGTTATAATAATATATTTAAGCTCTAAGGCTCATATAAACGATAGACTTGAGTCTTAGAAAAGTCAAGGAAGTGTGTAGAAGAGATAGCAGGTTTACAGGCAAGCAGAGGCATCAGGATTGGCCAAAAGAGAGTTCTTTAATATATATCTTAAATGTTGTTCCCCTCCCCGGAGTTGAATTAATTTCAATTCTTCCATTATGCTCTTTAACAATACTAGCTACTGTTGGCATGCCTAGGCCTGTTCCACTTTCTGGCCTTGATGTTTTAAATAGATCAAAAATCTCCGCCTTTGTATTTTCATCCATTCCCCTGCCATTATCCGATACACTTATCATAAACTCTTTTTTACCTGTTCTTCTTGTGGATAGTGTGACCAATCCTTCGCTCAAGGGACAGGCATCGAAGGCATTGGTAATGAGATTGACAAGTAGGCGGTAAATTCCTCTGGCATCAAAGGAGCATGGATCGACCTTTTTTCCAGGCTTCATTTTCAGAGTAATGGCTCTTGCTCTAGCTTCCTCTTGAAAGAGGCCCACAACATGGCGAACCATATCGTTTAGTTTATTTCCTTTTTCACTATTATGAGTAGCTGGTTCATAGGTCAGAACATCCATGGAAAGATTGGCAAGACTCTCAATATGCCGGTCCAGAATCTCCCATGCTATCTTAATATCCCTCACATTGTTGGAATCAATAGCCCTTTTTATTATATAAGAACTCCCTCTCAAAGCATGAGCAATGTTCTTTATACAGTGAGAAAGACCTGCAACTGTTTCGCCTATGGAAGCCAGTCGGAGGGCAGAGAAGCTCTGATGAAGAAACTTCTGTTTTTCAACAGCAAGGGCAGCTTCAATTGCGTATGACCTCATGAACCATTCATCATCAGCAGAAAAGAAGCCCTTTTTTGCATTGGCCGCAGTTATAACTCCGACAACCCTCATTTCAGAATTTTGTACCGGTACAGCCAGAAAGGAACAGGTTTCACAGTTAAGCTGTTTATCAAAAGAGCTGTCGAATACTGGATTGTTTACAGATTTTAATTGGAGGTGTACATCCCGTAAATTTACGACCTCATTATGTGCTGCAGCATACCCCACTGCGCTCTTATCATCAACATTTATCACCACCTGGTTTTTTTTCCCTCTCAATATAAACTCTCCATGCAGAGCAGGGGGGTCTCCTTTTAATAGAAGAACAATGCTTCTTTGAGCTCCAGTAATCCTACGAGCTTCATCTGTAATATCCATGATGGTTTTACTGAGATCAAAGTTTGAGTGAAGCCTATCATGTATAGAGATCAGATTCTCAATCTGTGAAATCGTAGTGTGCAGTTCACGGCTTTCTTTTACTCCCTGTGCCAGTTTAAAAAGATGGAATCCATCGCCTTCTTCCTTTTTTACATTGTGAAAAAAAGTGCATGAAAAACAGATTTCTCTCTTTTCAACAAACCTACCCATGGGTTTACCAAAACAGAGGGTATCAGGTACTGTCCAGCAAATACGACCTGCACCCTTCCCTCCATTTACTCCATTGCTTGTTTTATCAGTCGTAGCAGGACATGGATGGTTACTATCAGGTCCATATTGGCATTGACGATGTTCCCAGCAGTTGATTTTCAGATCACTACTCATTTATTAAACAAACCTCTACAAAGGTATTATTTAAGGCGAACTTCGAGTTTTTAAATTGAACAAACTTAATCAAAATATTTCCTTAAATAATTATATTTTTTAATGATTTATAAACAGAAGTTCGCAGGCATTCCATTATTTTTTCTGTATGATCACTTTTTATTATCTACTTTTCTAAAACTCGAAATTCGCTCTATTTAACCAGTAATCTGGAGATGGTTTCAAGAAGGACTTCAGGTTTCAAGGGTTTTTCAAGATATTCATCAGCATCAGCCTCCATTACTCCTTTAAGTGGATATTTTGTTTCGTAGATATGTTCAGCTACACCGGTCAATAGAACTATTGGTTTATCTTTATAATCCTTGTTTGATCTGATCCATGAACAGAAGGCAAAGCCATCCATTTCTGGCATCATCACATCAAGGATGATGAAATCAGGATTTTCTTTCTTCATCTTTTCTTTGGCTTCTTTTCCATTTAAGGCAGTTACCACTTCATAGCCCTCAGGTTCGAGAGTCATCTTGATCAATTTTGCCTCATCGATGTTATCCTCAACAACCATAATTTTAGCTTTTAATGACATTTTAACCTCCTTCACTTGGGAAAAATAGGTCTTGGGATAAGACCTGCTCTTTTGAGAATCTCAGGGATTTTGTGCTCCCATTCTATTGCCTGTATATGAACTCCTTTGACACCAGGAATTTCCTGAACCTGTTTTATCAACTCAACGGTAATGTTTATCCCTTCTTCCGCCTGATTTATTCTGGCCTGCTTCTTATCCTCCCCTGCGGATAGCTTTGCCTGCTCCATTCTTTTCATGAGGCTATCAGGTACATTTACTCCAGCGACTGAGCTGTTCATATATTTCAGCATACCGAGGTTTTTGGGAACAATGATACCCGCAAGAATAGCTGTTCGTTCGTGAAGGCCCATCTCTTCTATGATCTTCATCTGTATTTTAAACTGTTCAATATCATAAACCCCCTGAGTCTGGATAAAATCGGCTCCAGCTTGCACCTTCTTTTTCAGTCTCAGAGGTCTGATTTCAATAGGGTCGCCTAATGGAGTCCAGGCAGCACCAATAAAAAGAGGGGGCCTTTTTTCGACCAGATCTCCTCCCTGCTGTACCCCATCATCTCTCAGGCCTTTCAGAGCAGAGACAAGCTGGATGGAATCAATGTCGTACACATTCTTTGCACCAGGATGGCCCTTCAACTTTCCAGCTGCGCCAAAGGATTGATGATCACCCGCAATACATAAGCAGTTTTTTATACCCAGAGCAGATGCACCTAAAATGTCAGATTGTATGGCCAGGCGATTTCTATCCCTGCATGTCATCTGCATAACTGGCTCCAGGCCTTCTCTCATTATTAGAACTGATGAGGCGATACTGGACAGACGTACAACGCCAGTCTGATTATCTGTAATATTAAAGGCATCTGCAAGTCCTTTAAGAAGTCGTGCTTTCTCAAGTACTACTTCAGCGTTACTATCCATTGGAGGACCAATCTCTACAGTTACAGCAAAATGTTTATTCGCTAACACTCTTTCAAGGTTGCTTTCACATTTCAAAGTCGATTCTTCCATTTCTTTACATTACCTCCCTGAGGATTTTTCATCCTGATGTTTTTTTTCTTCTTTGGTTTGTGATTTCAGTTCTTCACGAATAACCCTCCGGGGACCCCCATGATGGGAGGTGGACCAGTCACGGGGAGGAATAATTTCCTCAAGACGTCCCAGAGTTCCTATCTTTTTCATACGCTCGACAATTAAGTACCATCCACAATCCACTTCGGGGTCGATTTCACACTTTCCATCTTTGCTCCCCCCGCACGGGCCATTTAAAATGGATTTAGAGCAGCGAGCAATGGGACATATACCACCTGTCAGGTGCAGGATGCAGTTTCCACACCCGGCACACATCTCTACCCATACACCAGGTTCCACGGTAGCTCCAAAAAATTTTGTGTCAACTCCCGGATAGACAGGAACCTTTTCCAACACCTGTGCAAGAAAGTTCACTCCAACTCCGCATCCAAGAGAGAGAACCGCCTCAACATCTTCCTTTTTTACTCTTTCAACGATCTTTGTCACGAACTCTGGCTCACACTGGCGAGTGATACAATCTTCAAGGATTTCGATCTCCTTATCATCCTGGAGAAAGGCAATACGCAGGCCGGAGGCCACTACCTTTACCTCTGCTTCTCCTCCTGCAAGACACACAGTAGCGCATGTTCCACAGCCAACGATAAGAATCTTTTTGTAATTCTCCAAAAAGGACTTAATTTCTTTTAGATTTTTTCTTTCTGCTACTATCATGGCTATTTATTCCTCATTTTTTTATTAAGTATTCAACGACAGGTACAAATATACTTCTTATATTGATTATTTTTAATAATAAAATGACGAGTCTGGACACTAATTCCCAGGCTTTTTTAATAAATACCTCTCTCTTTCTAAAAAGACTAGCTTCCTGCAGAGTTATAGAATTTGATTTAACTTTCGCTTAGAGATCTCCCAAAAGGAGGTCCATGAAACCTCGGCTGAGCCTTCGGTTTTCCAGTAGTCTATCCTTTCTTTTTCAAGGCCAATCTCTTCAAGGACACCTTTGGCCTTTTGAATCCTTGTCAGAAGTACTTCCTCAGCAGTGGGATATAAACATGAGCCGTCCCTACAGCCAATAATTGTTACCCCATCTGCACCAAGTTCAAAAGGAGAAAGAATATCAGGTACACTGAGTCTTGCAACGCAGGGAACCATAATCCTGTAAATTCCAGTATTTTTGTAATTTTCTTTTTTTTCAGTAATGAACTTTCTGCTGGTTACCTCAAAGAGACAGCAGAATGAGATGATCAGGGGTCTTGTAATATTTCCAGATTTTACACCAGCTAGAAGGCCCTTAAGCTGATCCTTCATCTGATTGGTTCCAAACCTCTTTAAGGCAATAGCTGCCGCAGGGCATGCTGCAGCACATAGACCACATGCCTGACATTTCTCCTCTGGCATCACAGCAGTCTTTTCCACTGTGGCTACACCAAAGGGGCATATTCTGACACAGGTTAGACAGGCAGCGCATTTCTCCTCATCTGCAAGGGCTCCTGTGGTGCATGCTATGCAGCGCTTGGCTTCTCTTAAAGCTTCCACTTCTGTGAATCCCCGCTCTATTTCGGAAAAATCCTCTATTCTCGTCTCAGGCAGAGGTAGCTCAATAGTTAATGGGGGCTGCTTCCTAATTTTTTCGACTGTTTCGTCCGGAAGCTCTCCCAGAGAAGGTAATTCTGTGATAGGCTGTTTTAAAAGCTCTCCTGTTTCCAGATAATGAGCAATACCCTTAGCTGCTCTATGACCACTTCGAACAGCCTCTACCGATGAAGAGGGCCCTGTGAGTAGTTCTCCACAGACAAATACTCCATCTCTTGATGTAGATAGAAATTGATTATCAGTTTCAAGCCTCCCTCTTTGAGTTACCTTCAGATTACTTCCCTGTATACATGTGAGGTCACCACGCTGGCCGATGGCAATAATAATATTATCTGCTAACAGTGTAGCGGTATCAGACTCATCATACTGCGGGTTAAAGCGACCATTTTCATCAAATACACTGGTGCATCGTTTCAATTCAAGACCCTTTACCTTCTCATTCTCAGAAAAGACAGCCTTAGGCCCCCAGGAATTCATTATAGAAATTCCTTCATTTTTAGCCTCTTCAACTTCCCATTCCCATGCTGGCATCTCATCTTTAGATTCAAGGCAAACCATGGTAACTTTTTCAGAACCTAGTCGCCTAGCAGAGCGGGCCACGTCTATTGCCACATTGCCACCACCAATTACTGCCACCCGTTTTCCAAGAGTAGGGGGTCTTGGGGATAGTACCGTATTGAGAAACGGAAGTGCCAGCACTATCCCCTTACTATCAATTCCAGAGATGTTCAGGGTGCTACTTTCAGAGAGGCCTGTTGCCAGGAGAACTGCATTAAAGCCCTGTTCGAACAGATCATCAATATTATAATCCTTACCTATCTCTTGGCCTGTCTTTAGTTCAATACCAATGGATAGGATGTCTTCGATGTCTTCTTTCACGACTGAATAGGGAAGTCGGTAACGAGGAATAGCATTTCCAAGAAGGCCTCCCGGGGTTTCTGATCTTTCAAAGACTACTACCTGAAATCCCGTTTTGGCAAGATCATATGCGGCAGTCAGGCCTGAAGGCCCAGCCCCAACAATAGCCACCTTCTCTTTTCTTTTTTTTGGAACCTTCATCTTTTTACGGCGGGCGATACGATAGTCTTTCGTTGCCTCCATCACAAAACGCTTTAATCTCATCAATCCAACAGGGGCGTCAACCTTGGCTCTACGGCAATTTTGTTCGCATGGATGATGGCAGATTCTCCCACACACAGAGGAGAAGGGATTAGCATCAAGAAGAAGCTCAAGTGCCTCTTCATATTCCCCCTGCGTTATCAATTCAGCAAGCTTTTGCGTATCTGTATGTACAGGACAGCCTACAATGCATGGAGCGTATAGATTTCTATCAACAGAAGGTTCAGACATTTTTTCAATCCCTCATAGTTAATACCTTAATAGTGATTTTCTTGCCTTTAAGGCAAGAAATTTTGTAAAGGCACAGCTAATTAGATAACAGATTAAATATATAGGATTTTAATATTAAATTGCATAAAAACGTTCGTACTTTTATTTGAATTTAGCAAAATAAAGGTATATCATATTTTATATACATAGGTTTCGAATCCCGTCTATTTTATATAAATTGGTGGGTCTTTAATATAATAGTTCTGTTTAATCTTAAATATCAATATTTAAATGTCTATTATCATGTATAATTGAATTAGGCGCCGATGACTAACCGGCTCCCGAATTGGTTATTAATTGTAATCGGATATTGTTATTAAAATAGTAACCTTATCAAATATCACACGTTTATATTAGGAGATGAAATAACCAATTCTGTAGTTGGTGATTACGTCACCAACTACTAATTAATTCTTTAATCTATATATATCAGTAATTTAAATTACATGCAACGATTATTTTTATCTAAAACTTAATTGTTCAAAAATAACTAATTGAGCAAGCAAAATAAATAGTTCTATACCTTAGCTTGAAATTTCAGTTGTTAGGAATTATGTAACTGATCAAATAAAAAATAAGGAGTAAAACCATGGGTGAATTTTTAGATCAAATTCCAGAGAAGCTTCACGGTCACATTAAGGAAATCACCAAGACTTCGGGACTTCCGCCTGGTGAAGAATCTGTTGAAAAGATAGCAAAGGGATGGCTGGGGAAGAAAGATGTCTTTGAGGAAAAGATCGAAGATCTTGAAATGGAAGAGATTGAATCTTTTGAGAAAGATGATCTTAGAGGTGCTTTGCTGCTCACATATTCAGGTTCGCTTGTGCTTATAGGTCCAATTATTGATAATAGCAGGAAGGCTAAATATATAAGCATCGGACTAAGGAGTGATGTTCCAGACATTGTGGATAGAGAGGATTCTAAACTGGAGAAGGATATTAACGTAGATGATACTGTAGAGTTTGAAGTCGGACCTGTCAAAAGCACCTCCCAGGTTTTCAAAATAGCTGTACTCACAGGTGAATTTACCGCCATAGAACAGGAAGAAAAGATTTCAGAGGCAACTCAGGTCATAACAGAGGAGTTTGTTGAAGTAAACAAGACTATCATCTCAGAGTAGAAAACAGGATTGGACTGATAAGAACTTGCCCGTTCTAAAGAACACGCGTTCTTTAGAACACGTTCTCTAAAAGAGATTAGCGCTTTAAAGAGTTTAACAGATGAATAATGAAAACAGTGTCCAGAATTGCAGAGAAAGACTGATTGAGATATACAAGAGAGAAGCTCCTCCTCAATGTGAAGATTATTTACAATTATTGGAAAAAGTAAACAATATCCTAGATAATGAAGATGAAGCTATACGACCATACGATAGTTTTGGTCTACCCGGCGGTATAGTATATTTGAAACAAACAATTCCAACAATCATCATCCCTGACATCCATGCCAGGCTAGATTTTTTCCTCAATGTACTTTTATATGAGAACTCAAATGGATATTTCAATCTACAGAAGCTTGCATCGGACGAGCTTCAGATAGTGTGTGTTGGTGATGGCTTCCATGCCGAAGGAAGAGCAGTAGAAAGATGGGTCCTGGCATTCGAGGAGTACAAGAAAAGATACAGGAAGCATAAAAGTATGGATGAAGAGATGAGAGAATCTCTGGGGGTAATGGAAATGGTGATGGAGGTTAAATCCTCCTTTCCAGTAAATTTTCATTTTTTAAAGGGAAATCATGAGAATATAGCCAATGAAGAGGGTGAAGGAAACCATCCGTTTAGAAAGTTTACTTATGAAGGAATTATGGTGCTTGATTATATAGAGAGGTTTTACGGTCAGGAATTTTTAGATTCATACTACTCATTTGAAAAAAAGTTGCCACTTCTGGCAGTGGGAAAAAACTTTCTTGTTTCCCATGCAGAACCCAGGGAATTTTTTGATCGAGAAACTTTGATTGAATATAGAGAGTACCCTGATGCTGTTGAAGCCCTTACCTGGACTGCTAATGATGATGCAGAAGCTGATAGTGTCATGGAGATGTTGGAGTATTATCTCGATATGGAGGGGCAGGCTCCCAGTTATTATTTTGGTGGGCATAGACCTATACGGGAGTTATATAATCCAAGAGCTGATGGAAAATATATTCAGATCCATAATCCTAATAAATTTATTATAGCCTTTATCAGGGAGGATAAGGATATCAATTTAGATGAAGATATCATTGAAATTGAAAATAAAATAGATATACTTCTTAATGAAGGCCGGGAAGTTGATTAATTTGAGCGAATTTCGACTTTTAAGTTATCATAAGTTGAACAATTTACAAAAATATTAAGATTAAGTATGGTTAATTTGTTAACTCGAAGTTCGCCTTAATTTATTTGGGAGATAGCCCAATGCCTAAAAAGATTACAAAAGTGGGTAAATACAGTATTATAAGGAAGATTGCCAGAGGCGGTATGGGTGCCGTGTATCTGGCAAGGCATCCTACTTTAAAGAGATATGTTATTTTGAAACAGCTCACTTTGAGGGGTGGAGGCGGTTTTATTGAAAGATTCAAAAGGGAAGCCTCTTTAATGATTGATTTCAGGACTGACCATATAGTACCTGTATACGACCACTTCAAGGTTGGCTCTTCTTACTACATTGTAATGGAGTATGTGGATGGAATAAGTTTAGATAAGCTTATAGATGAGAGAGGATATTTATCCAATGAGGCAGCGCTACTAATATTTGCTGAAATATGCAAGGGCTTGAAATATGCTCATGATAAGGCGGTCATACACAGGGATATAAAACCTGCTAATATCTTAATTTCAAAAGAGGGTGAGGTTAAGCTGGTTGATTTTGGTATTGCGACTTCAAAAGAGGCAGAGGGGGATGGCTTAACAAAAGTAGGAATGACACTGGGAACTCCTTCTTATATGTCTCCTGAACAGATCTCCGATACCAGTAAGGTAGATAAAAGGGCAGATATCTATTCTATGGGTGTCATGTTTTATGAGATGATAACAGGCACAAAGCCATTTCCTTCAAGCTTTACTGCTGAGGCTATAGAAAGGATCAGTAAGGGCGTCTATGTTAGACCAAAGAAGATAAATCCCCTAATACCGCGTACTTTCAAGAGTATTGTTAAAAAGACGATGAACCATAAAATCAAAAAGAGGTATAACGATCTTCAATCTATATTGAATATTTTTTCAAAGTATACACGTAAGTACAAGGATCAAAGAGCGATCAACACTGATATAAAGAGATATCTATCAGGATCTGATATAACATTTCCCTCAGCTATTAGAATCGGTAAAAGAAGGTATAGAAGAGGGGGCCTTTTAGTGGCAGTGACCGTGGGATTAATTATTCTCACTCTGTTATTCGTGGGAGGACTTTACTGCTACTACAAAGGCTATTATTACGAGTACATTAGAAATAGAGAGTTCGGAGGTCTGGAGATAAGTGCATCTATTCCAAAAGAATACTTTAAGGAAACCAGACTGATATACGCTTATGCACGTTTAACCTATCAGGATTATTCCGGCACACTGGAGGAGGATGAAATTCCCGAATATCATTACAGATTGGCTCCTTCAAGGGATAAACTTCTTTTTCCAATTAAAAAGATGGAAGAGAGGGGGCTAGAAGAGGAGAGAATACTAACAACAAATGTACTTTATCTTCCCGAGGGAAACTATAATATGGAATTATATCTGGAAAACAAGAAGTTTTTTCAATCCTTTTATCTTAATCCACGGGTGATTCAGAAACAGAATTTAAACACAGCTTCTCGGAAGCTTATACAGTTTGATTATATAAAATCTGATCCCAAGCCGATTTCAATAGCACATAAGGTTATCGATAGTTTAACAGGTGAGTCACTGTATAGAAAAACTGATATATCCTTCTACCTGAAGGATCAGGATAGGTGGATTGACTGGAAAAGATATAACGAGGATGAAAGATTAAAGAGGTATTTAAGAAATCAGTTAAGATCAGGAGAAAAATACCAGTTCAAATATCAGGCTCCTCTGTATTATGAAACCGATGTCCAGTTCTATGTTGAGAGCAATCTTGACTCTGCCAAGGTAGAGGTAAGTCTATTGAAAAAGCCTGGTCAATTGATGATTGAAAGTGATTTTGAAGGGCTTGAAATTCTGATCGACAATCGTAAGGAGAGTTATCTGGGTGAGAGGGAGAAGGATTTTATTTCATACGGGACAACAGTTGAAGGTGTAAAAGAGTTCATGTTCCCTGAGGGAAATTATGTGGTCACAGTTAAAAAGGGGAAGAGGATTATCCAGAATTCTCAGTTTAAGATACGTTCAACAGAGTATACAATAGTAAAGGTTTCATATGATGATAAGGAAAAAGAGATTAAGATGAATGTGGTGAATCCTGAAAAATAGGGAGCAGCTATGTCACTATCCATGAGAATTATCTTCTTTGGATTAGTAGGAATTATTGCCGGTATGCTTGCATGGCCGTTCGCAGAGTTAATTCTCTATTATCAGGCAGATTTTCCTACTCTCCTGCTATTCAATATTGTATTAGGAATAAGTATCGGTCTCTTTATAGGAGGCTGTTTTGGAACATCTGAAGGTATTCTCGCAAGATCAGGAGTGAAAATCAAAACAGGCAGTATTATGGGGGTTATAATCGGCATGGTTGGCGGGTTGGTCGGATTTGTTGCCGGGCAGGCTGCTTTGCTTCTTATAGGAACAACATTTTTTAACTCAACGAGCAGTTTTCAAAAGATCGGTTTTCCGATATCCAAGGCAATTGGATGGGCAACCTTCGGCATATTTATTGGAATTGTCGAAGGGATAAGAAGCAAGTCTTTAAGCAAGGCGAGAAACGGAGTTATAGGTGGTTGTATCGGCGGTATTCTGGGTGGACTGGGAGTTGAATATATAAGGCTCTATTCACCAGAAAACTTTTATGCCAGACTTATCGGACTGGTCATACTGGGGTTTTTAATTGGTATATCTTATGGTTTTATAGAGAACAAACTTGCAGCCGGCAGCCTTCGTTTATTGAATGGAAAAAACAGAGGTAAAGAGTTTCTACTTACACAAAAACTCACAAGGGTAGGTGAATCTGAAAAAACAGAGGTAGGGCTTGATGGATATAGTGATGTTGCCTCGATCCATGCAGAAATAAGGAAGGACAGAGATGGTTTTGTATTAACGGACGCGGGATCGAAAAGGGGAACATATATAAATGATGGAAGGACTGACAAAAAAAGATTGCAGGATGGTGATATAATCCGTGTCGGAGAGGCACAGTTTC
Organism: uncultured Spirochaetota bacterium; assembly: GCA_964424795.1. Classification (GTDB taxonomy): domain Bacteria; phylum Spirochaetota; class B62-G9; order B62-G9; family DRHN01; genus CAYRKG01. The sequence goes on along the minus strand of CAYRKG010000032.1, from coordinate 25,751 downwards.
AATTTACTGAGAAGTAACAGAAATGGAGAGCCATATGAATTGTAAAAGAATTTTGTTGTTATTTTTTCTTATTCTTTTACCAGGAAGCCTTACATTTTCTGATGCATTAAGAATTTCCCAGATTGACAACTTTTCCCTCTTGATAAACCAGAGAGTGAAGCTCTATATCAGTGTCACAGACAAAAGCGGAACTCCTGTTCAAAATCTAAACAAAGAGAATTTTACAGTATTCGAATCTACAGAAGAAGGTGCACAAAAGAAGCGTGATATTATCAGTGTGAAGCACGGTGTTAATATAAATCAGGGAATAAACCTGCTGCTTATTCTTGACAATTCTGGAAGTATGTACTGGGATGAAACCGGCAGAATAAAAGATTCTCAGGATGAAAGTATATGGAGAATAACCTTTGCAAAAAATGCAATCTCCTCTCTTCTGAAAGAGATCAAAAATCCATTAGACAGAGTCGGTCTTGTATCTTTTAATGTTAAGATGGGTTCGAAGATAAAACCAACGAATGATAAAGTTGCCATTGAAAGAGCGCTTACTCAAATAGAAAGACCATCAGAGCAAGAGGCTTATACAGAACTATATGAAACCCTCTATTGGTCAATAGATGATCTGCGATTTGCAAAGGGGCGAAAAATTATTATCGTGCTTTCTGATGGAGTAGACTTTCCTCTTGAGGAGAACCCGCATTTTCCCACCAGATTTGGGGTAGAAGGTGCAGTAGAGCTGGCACAAAAGGAAGGGATCTCTATATTTACAATAGGGTTAAGCAAAAAGGCTGATATAAAAAGCTTGAGCTATATTGCAGGGGAGACAGGAGGCGCACATTTTTCTGTTTACAATCCTGGGGAGCTTGAAAGGCTCTATAATCTTATACGGGATCAGATCTTGAACGAATACCTTTTGATCTATTCTGCCAGTATGGATCCTGCCACCCAAAAGTATGTAAAGGCGGTCTACAAGAAGGGAGATAAAAAAGCTGTCTCAGAGAGGGTTTACTTTTCAGGAACAATATTTGGATTTCCCTGGAAAAGAATTAATTACCTGTTTTTTCTCTTTATACCCGCTTCAGCTCTTCTCCTGTGGCTCCTTTCACTAATGAAGTTTGAACAGAGGAGAGAAGATCCAAGTCTTAGTGTTCTCACAGTTGCCGGAAGAAAAAGGGGTAGAAGTACTCTTGTTTTTACTAAAAGGCAAAAAGCAGTTACCATTGGTGGAGATGAGGCAGCAGATCTTACCATCTCTGGGGATCCAAGGATTGCTATGACCGAGGCAAAGATTGTTCAGCAAAAGGGAGTTTATACTATTACAAGCACCAGGAGACCTATTACTGTAAACAACAGGATTGTGAGAACAAAGGTTTTAAGATCCGGTGATCTGATTAAGGTTGGTGATACAACAATTGTTTTTGATGGAGGAATAGAAAAGCCTGCAGGTCGGAAGAATAAATGATAAAAGTATGGATTCGATATAAATATTCCTGAGGTATCCTGTGAAAAGTCACATAATATTTGAATTCAACCAAGAATCAGAAGAACGATAGGATCTATTTTATTTTTGTATTTTTAGCCCTTTCTTTGAAACTCTTACTGAAAGAGATTTTTGGTGCAAGGGTTTCAGGTTGTGCTTTGATAGTAAGTTCTACACCTGTTTGGGGATTTCTTCCAATCCTTGCCTTGCGGGCACTTCTTGTTTTCAGGAATATCTTTCCAAGTTTTCCAACAGGAACCCTTTCCCCTGAAAGTACTCCTGCCTCTATCACATTGATAAAATCTTCGATGATCTTTTTTGCGCTTTTTTTTGTAATACTATTTTTTTCTGCTATATAAGAGGTTATAGATTTCATTGTAAAATTGTAAGGGAGGCCTTCAAATAGGCTTATTATTGTTCTATTAATCTCTACAAATCCATTTGTTAGGAAAATAGTTGCTTCTCTGATTCTCTTTTCCTGTTCCTCTCGACTAACATCCTCTTTACAGACAGCGATTTTAAGCAGGGGGGAACTTTTTTTTATTGGACCTCCTATAAATTCTATGGACTCGTTTATGCGAATACCTTTTAAAAGTTCAGTGGCCTCTTTTTTGGCAATATCAGGCACATCTTTTCTTAAACCAATACTGGCATATTCGGCCCATCTCCTGTTTTCTACCAGAGTTCCGACCGAGATAAGCGAGCCAGAAAAGGTAAGCATTAGAGCGCCTCTTTTATCATCTCTATCTAGAGCCTCTACTTCTACCATGTGCAAAGATTTTGTCTGTTCTTCAAACATCTTCTTCTTTTCCAGCCAGGATTTTGCAATCTTTTCGAAAGAATCTTCAGTGTATGGCAGGCCAGAGGTTCTTGTAACCTCTCTTACATGAGTTTTGATAGTTTCTGGCAATTGATAAAAGTATCTATCCATTGTTAAATCCTTTCCTTAAAGAAATAGTAGCAAGAGATAATTTATTTCTGCCAATAAATAAGGCGAGCAGATTCTTGATGGGCCTTCCAGAAAATGGGTTATAATACCTCTAATTTTGTTTTACCAACCATGATAACATCACCGTATTTTATCTTTACTCGTTCGCACTTTGGAATAGGGTTATTATTTAGATAGGTGCCATTTGTACTTCCTTTATCCATGATATAATATTTTTGTCCCTCTTTTTCAATTAAGGCATGCCTTCTGGAGACAAGCGGATCATCTTTTATAACTATATCGTTCTTTGTATCTCTGCCTATTGTTATAATCCTTTTTATATCGATCGAACGGTCTTTGAACCTGAGTTTTGCATATCGTGTTTTTAATTGTTTTACAACCTTCCTTCCTTTATCGCCTCGTTTATAAATGGTTTCATCAGGCATCTTCAGCTCCTCTTGTATTATTTATTGCTCTACACTATAAGTTTTTCACATACGTATATAAAATCAGAGCCTCACCAATATTTTAAGATAATTACTTTATTCAGTCAAATTTTTTTATAAGGAAGCTATAGATATTACTATATGAGTGGAATACTTCTTGCGATGATTGAATTATTATAAAAAATTATATAACTATCAAATATATAAGTATTAATTATTAATCCACTTCAAAATACATCTTTACAAGATGGATTAACCTCTGGTAACATGAATAAAGACAGAAAAATTGATTTATAATCTTAATCCGCTAAACAGCAGAAGTCAATCTTTGAAGCTGACAAATCTTTTCTCCTACGTTATAAAGAACTTACTCATGTCAGTGATAATATTCATATGAGAAGTGATCGGTGGTCATAATCAAAATTTAATAAAAGGAGGTTTTACTATGAAAAAGTCTTTTATCTTAGCATTTTGTGTCTTCCTGATTATGATGTTCATTGCTAGTGCGATACTGGCTGATGAGACCATGGACCGCATCAATAAAACTGGAAAGATCCGTGTGGGATGGAGGGAGGGATCGATACCTTTTGCTTTCATCGATCCCAAGGTTGGGAAACATGTTGGATTCTCTGTTGATATGACGTACCTTCTTGTCGACAGGCTATCGGAACACTTTGGCAAGAAGATAGAAATCCAGCCCTTTACCGTTACTCCTAAAACCCGTATCCCCATGGTAGCCAATGGGACTGTAGATGTGGAGATGGGCTCCACAACCTATACTCAGCAGCGGGAAGAAGTGGTTGATTTCAGTGTAATATTCTTTGTCTCGGAAACAACCTTTCTCGTTCCAAAAGATAGCAATATTAGATCGATCGAAGACCTGAATGGAAAGAGGCTAGGGGCAGCCAGAGGCACTACTAACTTGAAGGCCATAGAAGACCAGGTTGCAGCAGGAAAATATAAACCCAGAAGTATAGTCGTCGTGGAAACTCATCCTGAAGGATTCCTTGCCTTGAAGGGTAAAAAAATTGATGCCTACTCAACAGACCGCAGTCTGCTTGAAGGTCTGAGAATGAAGGCCCCGGATCCCGATAACTGGAAAACTGTTGATTTCGCTATTGCCTACGAACCCTACGGCTACATGTGCAGGGAAGGCAATTCTGACATTAGGGATTTTATTAACAATACAATTATTTGGTCGATAAAAACGGGAAAGTTCTTTGAGATGTATGAAAAGTGGATGGGGCCAAAGGGAGAAGTTCCGATTCCGATGTCCAGGGCTTACAAGGATTATCTCCAATTGATCGTATATCCACAGGCAGATGATTGGTGGGTAAAACATTAGTGTGGAAGAGAGGGGGCTAATTCCCCCTCTCATATTTCTTAGGGAAATTATATGCTCGGTTTAGCTTATGAATTCGACTGGAGTGTTCTTTGGAGAAATCCATATGGGAATTATCTACTCCAGGGAATCTGGATGACCATTAAGCTGGGTCTTCTGGGATGGGTCATAGCCCTATTTTTAGGGGTCATCATTGGCACTATGCGGATGACCCCATGGAAATGGGTAAGGTTCCTGGGGGGTATTTATGTAGAGATCTTTCGAAATATTCCTTTCATAGTGCAGCTCTTCTTCTGGTATTATGCCGGGCCTATGCTCTTTGGAACGACCCTTCAATATAAGATTAATTCTATCCTGGGACTTAATTACTATGTCGCTATCATTGCTCTGGGATTGTATACGGCATCCAGGGTGGCAGAGCATACCCGTGCTGGTTTTTCCTCCATCTCTCGAGATCAGTATCATGCTGCTCTATCTACAGGCTTAACGCATCTACAGATGTACCGCCATGTAATCATTCCATATGCCTTACGGATTATCATTCCTCCATTAACAACGGAGTTCTTGACAATCTTTAAGAATTCATCCATTGCCATGACCATTGGTGTGATGGAGACAACCTTTATGAGCTATAAGATCGATTCCGAGACATTCCATGGACTGGAAGCGACAACCGGTGCCTGTTTGATTTATCTGGCCTTAGGGATAACTATTGTCAGGCTGATGGGCATTTTGGAGTCGAGGCTCAAAATACACGGTAAGATTGGGAGATAGGGATGTTTGATGCAGTAATTGGGAACTTTACATTTCTCATGAAGGGATTCTGGGTGACTGTTAAATTGACGCTATTTGCATTAGCCGGAGGAATCCCTCTGGGAATATTAGTGGGGCTAGGTAGAATATCACATAAAAAGTGGATCTATTACCCGGTTACTTTGTATGTGAATGTTATTCGGAACATCCCACTCATCCTTGTAATATTCTGGTTTTATTTCGTAATGCCCATCATTATTAAGAGTCCCTTAGATCCTTTTCCATCAGCTGTCATTTCATTTATAATCTTTGAGGCCACATACTTCGGAGAGATTGTCCGTGCAGGCTACCAGTCTGTAAGCAAAGGGCAAATTGAGGCCGGATACTCGACTGGGCTAACATATGCTCAGACTGCCCGCTATATACTCATCCCCATTGCAATCCGAAGGATGCTTCCCAGTATAATTACACAGAGTATTGTAACCTACCAGGACTCATGCTTGGCCTTCGTGATAGGGCTTCCTGTATTTATCCGGAATGCAAGAATCGTTGACACTATGGAGGTCAGATCCATCCAGCTCTTCGGTTTTGTGGCGATCTTATTCTTAGTAACATGCTATCTAGGGTCAGTAATTAGTCGGCGATTTGAAGTAAAGAGAGAGGAAGGAGTATAACTGTTGATCAAGATCAAAAACGTTAGTAAATGGTACGGTGACTTTCAGGCTCTCAAAGAAATTAACGAGGAGGTGAGAGAGGGGCAAACAGTGGTTGTTTGTGGTCCCAGCGGTTCAGGAAAGAGCACGCTTCTCAGATGTATCAATGGGCTTGAGCCATTTCAAAAGGGAGAGATCATAGTCGATGGCCAGTCTTTAACTGATCCAAAGACAAATATATATGAGCTTCGCACTGAGATTGGCATGGTGTTCCAGAGGTTTGAGCTTTATCACCATATGACTGCTCTACGCAACATTACATTAGCTCCTATGAAGGTCCGAAATAAGTCGAAGAAGGAGGCCGAAGCCAAGGCCATGGAACTTCTTGAAAGGGTTGGGATACCGGATAAAGCTCATGAATATCCAGCAAATCTTTCTGGTGGCCAGCAGCAACGGGTTGCCATAGCAAGGTCTCTGGCCATGGAACCAAAGATAATGATGTTTGACGAACCAACTTCGGCACTGGACCCGGAAATGATCAAGGAGGTGCTCGATGTCATGATTGACCTTTCTAAGGGTGGGATGACCATGGTCGTAGTTACCCATGAGATGGGATTTGCCCGGGAAGTGTCTGACGAGATCATCTTCATTGATGGGGGAAGTATCGTTGAACGAGGGACTGATATCAGTTTCTTCAAACATCCTAAAAATCCAAGAACAAAGGATTTTCTGGACAAGATCCTCATATAAAAAATTCTAAGTTCGCCATGATATTAAAAATAGGGTTTTCATACAATATGGTGAGAAATGCAGGCTCATCTGCTTACAACAGCGATAGCTTCAATCTCTATTTGAAAGCCAAAATGTAAATCCCGGGTTGGAACTACAGCTCGGGCTGGACGATGCCCACCAAAAAAGCTTGAATAGACTGCGTTTACACGATCCCATAGTTTAATATCAGAAATATATACTGTGGTTTTAATAACCCGATCTATGCCACTATTTGCTGCTTTAAGTATCTGAAACAGGTTTTTCAATGCTTGTTCAGTTTGTTCTTCAATCGAACCTACACGTTTCTCTCCAGTTAGTGGATCTATTGGTAGCTGTCCGGAAACGTAAACCAAATTATCATGAACTATTGCCTGTGAGTAATGCCCTGATGGACTCGGGGCATTCTGTGTTGAAATCTCTTTCATATGTGTGTTACCTCCTTTCGTCAATTTATATGCAGGGTATTTGATAATGGCTTTATAGTATCAGAAGTAAAATCCGGAGTGAGACCAGAAGCAGTTACCCCTTTACTCATTCAATATTTTTAATATATTTTCAGTTGTCTTTAAGCCATGTCCTGTAAATATGGAAACAATTACATCTTTCGGATTTGATCTTTTTAGATATTTACTGATTCCTGCAATAGTTGCAGCAGAGGTAGGCTCAATATAAAAACCTTTTTTACAGAGACATTTGAGTGCCTCTTTAATTTCAGTCTCAGAAACTGTATAAAATTCTCCCCTACTCATTTTAGCTGCCTTTAGAATATGCTCTCCTCGAACAGGCGCAGCAATTGAAATCCCTTCTGCGATGGTCTCTTTTTTAACTATTTTAAGAAAATCACTCAAGTTCTCTTTGAATGCCTTAGCAAGTGGAGCGCAATTTTCAGCCTGAATTCCTATTAGTTTGGGAATCCTGTCAACGATACCAGCATCAAGAAGCTCCCTGAATCCAATATAAGTCCCTAAAAATAGGGATCCACTTCCAACTGGCAAAATAATCGCATCTGGTGATTTCCAGCCAAGCTGTTCACAGACCTCAAAAGCAAATGTTTTTGTACCATGATGGAAAAAAGGATTCCAGTGATGGCTTGCGGAATAATCTTTTTCTGATGCTTCTAATGCTGCAAGAGCAGTATCTTCCCTTGTTCCAGGGATTCTGTGCAATTTTGCTCCATAAGACTCGATCTGTACAACCTTGCCATAAGGTGTATACTCAGGGACAAAAATTTCGCAACTGATGCCTGCCTTTGCGCAATATGCAGCAATTGAAGAGCCAGCATTACCAGATGAATCCTCAACTACCTTCTTTATTCCAAGCTCCTTTATTTTACTTACTAATACTGATGCTCCTCTATCCTTGAAGGAGCTTGTCGGAAATAGATAATCCTGCTTTATCAGAACTGACCTGCCACCAAAATTAATCGGGATTATTGGGGTGAATCCTTCATTGAAAGAGATGATATTTTCGTTTTCGAAAATCGGAAGTGCCTCCCTGTATCTCCAGATATTTAATGCCCTTTTTTTAATCTTATCCACAGGGAAGGATGATTTGAAATCTACATCGAGCAGTCCCTCACATTCACACCTCCATATCGCATCACTCAATGGAAATTCTTTATTACATTTTCTACAGATCAGTTTATTCATTTAAAGCTTCTTGATATTTTTTATAATATAACCTGGGAAAATCTCGATAGAGCTGTCCAGAAAACAATTGTATCTAATGAGGATAAGCCAGTCACTGACATTTTGCAAGGAAATTGTAATAAGCTGCCACCTGGGCAGGATTATATATGGTGGTACCTATGTGTTTAACCATTTAAGCCACCTGGACAGGATGATATAGTAGTATCTATGTGTTTAACCGTTTAAGCCACCTGTACACGAGTTCCTTGACTTTTGGGTCTTTAATATTTATCGTTGATGAGTTAGTCGCTGTTTGTTTGTAAGATAATAGTTTATTTAACTTATTAGAGAGAAATTGATTATGAAAGCACTGAAACGTTCTATTCCCTATATTATTGTGTTTATTACCAGTATGGGAATTATGATAGTCGAGCTTGTGGCAAGTCGTCTGGTTTCCAAGTATTTTGGTAATTCTCTCTATACCTGGACAGGGGTGATAGGCATTGTGTTGGGTGGTATCAGTCTGGGAAATTATCTGGGAGGCAAATTAGCAGATAGATATGAGCCAAGAAGGATAATATCACTCCTATTGCTTGTAACATCCTTCTTTATATTTCTGATTCTCGTACTTGATAGGCTGTTAGCTGTAATTATGAGTGAAGGTAACTTTTCAATTGTTACAAGCAGCATGGTAACAAGATCTGTTGTTAGTATTTTTATTCTCTTTTTCCTACCATCTACAGCCCTTGGCACCATTTCACCGGTGATGGCAAAGTACGCCCTTGAAGAATCTTCTAGAGTAGGAAATACTGTGGGAAGTATTTATGCCATCGCTTCTATAGGAAGCATTATAGGAACCTTCCTTTCAGGTTTTGTGCTCATCCCTCTCTTGGGAATTATAACCATCATCTTTCTAATCGGAACAGTTATTGTTCTACTTTCTTTTATAATGAAAGGTTACAGGCTTGTGTCCTTGATTTGGATCTGTATCATAGCCTTTTTCTACTTTTCATACTACAGCGAAAGATTTAGCAATATAATTTTCAAGAGGCAGAACAAAGAGAGCAAAGCAATCTTTTCTAAAGACTCCCAATACTCATACATAGAGGTGAGAGAATTACAAAGAGGAGCTAAGAATGAGAGGATCCTGTATATGGATGGGCTTATACATAACAGATATGATCCTGAAGATCCTGATGATCTCATCTATGATTATGAAAAGATCTTCTCGGCCTTCACTGATCACGTGGTAAATGGCATACTAAAGGACGAACAATTCACAACACTGACTCTCGGTGGAGGAGCCTGTATCTTCCCTGCATATTTAGAGCGCCACTATCCATCCAGTATAAATGAGATCGTTGAAATCGATCCTGAAGTCATAGATGTGGCCTATAGATATTTCGATTTTCCAGAAGACACTGATATTGAGACTATCAATACTGATGCAAGGAGTTATGTGAATTTTATAAGAAATAAAAAGAAGTACGATTTTGTTTTTCTGGATTGCTTTGATGCTTTCTCAGTACCTTATCATCTGACAACGAAAGAGTTTACACAGATGATATCAGGCATTTTAAATACACCTGGATATTTTATCATAAACTGTGTAGATATATTCACAGTTGGTAAATTTCTCAATGCTTATGTGAACACTATTGATAAGGTATTTCCCTATTCCTATGTATACTCCGCTTCAGATATTGCAATGAAAAAGAGGGATACCTTCGTGGTGATAGGAAGTAACAATGAAATTCAAGGGGAAATCTTGCAAGATATGAAGAGCCAGACTGTTTTTCAGAAATTATCCTCTGATTCCTTGAGGGATCTGAGGAGACGAAATGGGTACGCTATCCTCACTGACAACCACGCACCTGTGGAAAATCTCATGGCTCCTGTATTTATTCAAAGTGTGGAATAAGATTTTAAGCTTTTTAAAACATAGATAGTTTGCCTTTTTACAGAGGCTCAGCAGTAAAGGGGGATAAAATACTGGGCAGTTTTTCTCCGGAGTTTTTAGAAATTTTATCAAAAAGATACCAGTTCTTTACAGGGACCTTGTAAGGACTCTGTTTATCCTTTTTACAAAAGCCGAAGGATCTTTGGGCTGAGCTCCTTCCAGTAGTAAAGCCTGTTCCAGAAGCAGTCTGCTTACATCTTCGAGCATCCTCTTGTCATCGATATTTTCGAGTTTCTGAACGATTTCATGGTTTGGATTAATTTCCAGAATCGGTTTTATCTCTGGTATATTTTTCTGCCCCATAGACTTCAAAAGATGCTGCATCTGTATTGTTGGATCTTTCTCATCAGCAACGATACAGGAAGGTGAATCACTTAAACGGCTTGAGGCTCTCACATCCTTTACGTCATCACCAAGTACGTCCTTGATCCTTTTTACAAGAGGTTCGATCTTTTTCTCGGTTTCCTTGTCCTCTTTTGTTTTCAGATCGTTTACAGCATCGCTTCTATTCACCGGTTTCAGTTCTATATCTTTATACTTCATGATAGAAGGAATGACGATTTCATCGATTTCGTCATCCATGATTAGGACCTCGATATCTTTTTCTCTATAGGCTTCAAGTAGAGGTGAGTTTTTAATATTTTGTTCATTCTCTCCAGTGATATAGTAAATGGCCTTCTGCTCCTGTTCCATACGATCTTTATATTCATTAAAAGCTGTGTATCCATCAACTTTTGTCGATTTAAACTGCAGAAGCTCAAGAAGGGTGTCCCTGTTACTGAAATCCTGGTAAACTCCCTCTTTCAGTGGCTTGCTGAACTGCCGGTAAAAGGAATCATATTTTTCCCTTTCCTTTTTTAAGTTTTGTAGCTCACTCAATATTTTCTTAACCGATGCGTTCTTTATCCTTGTAAGAATCTGATTCTTCTGAAGCATCTCTCTAGATATATTGAGTGGAAGATCTTCTGAATCAACTATGCCCCTGACCCAGCGCAGATAGTGTGGTAGAAGCTCCTTCTCATCATCGCTGATAAAAACACGTTTTATATAGAGCTTGACTCCCGGCTGATAATCGGCCCAGTAAAGATCTATTGGAGCCTTCTTGGGTATATAGAAGAGGGTCGTATATTCCACCTTTCCTTCAGCTTTAGTGTGAATAGACAGAAGGGGGTCCTCTGTATCGTGTGAGATAGATCTGTAGAACTCGTTGTAATCCTCTTCTTTAAGCTCGGTTTTTGGACGCATCCAGAGAGCAGATGCGGCATTTACCTGTTCTACCTTCTTCTCTTTAATCTCCTTCCTTTTCGTTCCCTCACCTTTGTAACTTTTTTCTTCATAGTGTAGGTAGATAGGAAACGGGATATGGTTGGAATATTTTTTGATAATGCCCTCTATTATCCACCTCTCTGCAAACTCCTCTCCACTTTTATTCAGGTAGAGAATCACGGTTGTCCCATTCTGATCTCTCTGTGCTTCGTTAATTTCAAAGTTACCCTTTCCATCACTTGACCATTTATAGGCCTCCTCTTCTCCAGTTCTTTTGCTGATAACTTCGACTCTATCCGCTACCATAAATGATGAATAGAAGCCAACTCCAAACTCTCCAATAAGGTTTGAATCCTTTTTTGCATCTCCGGTGAGGATTTTAAGGAAATCTCTGGTTCCTGATCTGGCAATTGTTCCCAGATTTTTTTCTAATTCCTTATCGTTCATACCAATTCCTGTATCAGAAACTGTTATAATTTTTTGTCTTTCTTTGACATCGGAAAGGGTTATGATCTTCTGTTCCTCTATACCGAAGGAGATATCGATACGAGGATCGAACTGTATGTTTTTATAATCATCATCTGTAAGGGTGAGGTATTTTAGTGTATCGAGAGCATCAGAAGCATTTGAGATCAATTCCCGTAAGAATATTTCGGGATGGGAGTAGAGTGAATGTATAATAAGATGCAAGAGTTGGTTTACCTCTGTCTTAAACTTCCTCCTTACCATTTAATAATCCTCCTGTTATGTATTTCTATCTTTTATAAAAATATACTAATTTTAAGGTAAAAGTGAAAAAAAGAAATAAATCTCATTTAATTTACTGAATAGACTGTACAGACTTGGTAGCTTAGTGAAGGGCTTGAAAGTTAATAGTTGATCACAGTAAAATATTGAATCAGGTTGCAGAATGTAAACCGCGACGTGTTAAAATATATAATGCTGACCGGATAGCCAAATATTCGAAAGGGGAAGCTACCCCTGAACCATTTTTTGAATTTCCTTGACAACTTCCGGGTTAGCCAATGTAGTAACATCACCGATGTCCCGTCCATTAGATATTGCTGCAAGGACGCGGCGCATAATCTTTCCAGAACGAGTCTTGGGCATGTCGGGTACGATATAAACGTGCTTCGGCCTTGCTATTTTTCCAATTGTGTTCTCGATAAACTTAGTAACTGTATTTTCTATCTTTTTGCTGGGCTTGTATCCCGGCTTAAGAGAAACATAAACGTCCGGTACACGACCCTTTATCTCATCTGCAAGAGGTACCACAGCTGATTCTGCTACTTCTGGTGCAACAAGACATGCGGACTCTAACTCCTTGGTGCCCAATCTGTGACCGGCTACATTGATGACATCGTCGACTCTGCCCAGGATTCGATAGTACCCATCTTTTGCTTGCATAGCAGCATCGCTTGTGAAATAAGGCCAGTCACGCCAATCCTTACTCTTCTTATTCTTGCAATACTTTTCATAGTACTGCGCAACATAACGCTCACGGTCTCCCCATATTGTCTGGAATGCCCCTGGCCATGGGTTTCTGATGCATATGTTCCCTGCCCTGCCATCCTCCGCTCCGATTTCTTTACCATTCTCATCATAGATTACTGGATGTATACCAGGCATGGATGGTCCAGTGCTTCCAGGCTTCATAGGGTGAAGCGCTGGCATAGTACTGCAGAGAAATCCACCATTTTCTGTTTGCCACCATGTGTCAACAATAGCAGCTTCACCTTTACCGACGACATGGTAGTACCATTTCCATACCTCTGGTTCTATAGGTTCTCCCACTGTAGTCATATGCTTGAAGTGGTAATTATACTTCTGAGGCTCATTGGGGCCAGCTTTTCTTAACATCCTGATCGTAGTCGGCGCAGTGTGGAATATATTTACGTCAAGCCGCTCGGCTATTCTCCACGGACGCCCGGCATCCGGACAGGTAGGAACACCTTCGTACATAACGCTCGTTGCAGCAAGCGCCAGTGGACCGTAAACAATATATGAATGGCCTGTGATCCAACCTATATCTGCCATGCACCAGTAAACATCCTCCGGATGAATGTCCTGTACATACTTCGATGTACCCGTAACATAGGATAGATAGCCACCTATACTATGCTGACAGCCCTTGGGTTTTCCAGTTGTCCCACTGGTATACATAAGAAAGAGAGGATCCTCGGCTGGCATAGGAACAGGATCGACTCTCTTGACTTTATAATTTTTAAGTACATCGTCCATAAAGTAATCACGACCTTTTACCATTGGACTGTCAGATACATATTTCCCGCGATATCTTCTCCAAACAAGGACTTTATCCACCTTTTGGCCCTCATCTTTCGCTACCTTGATGGCTATGTCAGTTTTTTCTTTGTGATCTAGAAGAGTGCCAGCTCTATAGTAGCCGTCAATGGTTATCAGGACACGACTTCCAGAGTCTGCTATCCTTTCACCGCAAGCTCCGCCACTGAATCCTCCATATACCTCAGAGTGGATTATGCCAATTCTGGCACAGGCGAGCATCGTGATCGGTAGTTCTGGAACCATAGGCATATGAAGCGTTACTCTATCACCGGCCTTAAGTCCTGCAAAATCTCTGAGAAGTGCTGCAAGCTCATTCACCCTGACGTAAAGTTCCTGATAGGTTAGAGAAACATGAGGTTCATCCTCCGGTTCTGGTATGTAGATGATCGCCGACTTATTTTTATAATTTGATAAGTGTCTATCGACGCAGTTGTAGCATGCATTTATCCTTCCTCCAACAAACCACTTCCAGCAGGGAGCATCGCTTGCGTCGAGCATCGTATGCCAGTACTGATACCATGTAAGCAGATCTGCATATTCCTTATAGCAATCAGGGAAGTTCTCCAGGCTGAAGCGATCATATATAGCATGGTCAGTCATATTTGCCTGAGAAATAAATTGCGCCGATGGGTAGAAATTCTTCTCTTCCTGCCAGTGAACCGCTATCTGCGCCTCACTAACTTCTAAAAACTCTTTTTCACCCATAAGGTTACCTCCATTCTATAGGTTCTTCAAACCTGTAAGAGTTTATTGATTCGAGCTTTTCAAAGAGACGAATCCTCTATTCCAAAGAGAGCACTATACATCTAATACATAGTATAGTACACAACTTCAATTAAGATTTACGAGTATATTATCTTTTTTGCTTCAAAAATGCAAGTATTTTGAAGTAAAAGCTCTACATCCAGTATTATCCCAATTTGTTGATAAAACTGTCATTTCTTATATTAAATGGATTTATGCCTTTGATGCATGATTTTATGAATAGTTAATTAGTCGCTGGTGAATAATACCATATTTAGCGATTATTTAATTAACACCAGCTCCATAATAGTTCTTTAACTTATTATATTTATATAATTATAATAAATGAGGAATAAACTAATTTCAGAATAATTGAATTATTCACCAAGAACTAATTATCAGTAAGATGGTATTTGTCACCATCTAGGATGAGTTTTCCACTCTTTACATAATATTCAAGATATATGTGGAGATCTTCGCTACTATCAGGGCTATAACCGAATCCTGAGAGTGTAAATATTTTTGGAACCTTCCTGCAGGATCTCTCTGTAAACTTTGCTTCAAGCTCCTCTATTGTTGAAGGCTTTTCTTTCAGTGTATTGGAGAACCAAACAAAAAGATATCCTCTTTTCATTCTCTCCTGAGCCTTCTGCATGAAGTGGCTAACCTTTTCTGGCTTTCTTCCGGGCTTTAAGAGTTCAACCAATGGTTCGATGGCGGATTTTAGAGTCAAACAGCCAATGATAATCGATGCCCCTGCATCGGTGTAGTATAGCCAGAAGGCATCATGCCTTTCTGCAATAATTGATAGGATGATTCCAAAACACACGAGGAGACAGGTGCGATAATCTTTCCAAAAAAACTGTGGAGCTTGCTTCGAACGACTTTCTTTCGCTTGCTCATTATTTATACTCTCTTCCATATTAAGAATAACATATTTTACAATCTTGTTAAACTTTTTTACTATAAGGAATAAATCTTATTACGATAGCACCTAACTTTGAGTAACATCGTGAGATGTTAAAGGCAAAAAGATTCCAGTGGTAAGCTTTGCGGGGAGCTTTCCCAGGAGGCATAATGTGGAGGATATGAATAAAGCTTGGAAACGCAGGATGGCATTTGCATTGACAAAGTCGATAGCTGATCAGATGATAAGATTTGGTATAGATGATTTGATTCTGGAGGAAAGTGAGGCTTGTGGTCATATCTGAATAATTCTTTTATTTGTATATAGGTTATTATATATTTATAGTTTAAAGAAATTTGGAGATAATAATTTGGAGAGTGAAGATAAAGGCATTGATTACCCGAAGCTCAGGCAGGTAGAGGCTGTTCCTGCTCAGCAGAATTTAATTTGCCTCCGTGACCCCTACGGTTTTTCTGACAAGCTCGTGTTTCTGCCTCCGGAGGCCTTTTTTATAGTTACCCTCTTTGATGGGAATCACTCGATCCTCGATATCCAGGAGTCTTATACTCGAAGATTCGGGGACCTTCTCTTCAGCGATAAGGTTCGAGAGCTCATTGATAAGCTCGATAGCTGTCTTTTTCTTGAATCGAGCCGATTTCACGAGGTAAGAGACAAGGTCACCAGAGAGTTCAAAAAAGAAAAAGTACGCCCTGCTTCTCACGCAGGAACTGCCTACGAAAAGGAAGCAGATGCCCTGAGAGAGCAGATCAGGGTTTTGTTCGAGTCACCTGACGGGCCAGGATTATCTGGTGCAGAAGGCCCTACTGGAAGGCTTCTTGGCCTGATTGCTCCACATATCGATGTAAAGAGGGGAGGGCTTTGTTTTGCACACAGCTATGCTGAATTTCTAAAGGAATGTTCGGCAAAAACAATAATAATCCTAGGTATAGCACACGTTCAGACTCAAAGAAGGTTCGTTCTCACTCAAAAGGATTTTGCAACCCCTCTCGGTGTAGTACAAGCTGATCATGATTTCATTAGTAGTTTAAAGAGCAGATTTAAGACTGATTTCTTCGAGGATGAGTTCGTCCACCGTGGTGAGCATTCTATTGAGTTTCAGGTTCTTTTTCTACGATATCTATATAATGAAGATGATATGAGGATCGTTCCCATCCTCTGCTCAACGCGAGAACAGGACTATCTCGGCGGCTCCTGGGAAGAGGATTGGGAGTTTCAGGAGTTCATCGGGGGATTGAAGGAGATTATCTCAGAGAGAGGAGATAAGGTCTGCTTCATTGCAGGGGTGGACCTCAGTCATCTTGGTCGGAGGTTTGGCCAAAACATCACAATCGATGATACCTTTCTCGCCTGGGCTAAAGAGAAGGATATGGATATGATCGCGTTGATACTTGACAGGGATGAGGAGGGGTTTTTAAAGCTTATACAGGATGAAAAGGACTCGAGAAACGTCTGCGGGGTACCTGCAATCTATACTATGCTAAAGGTTTTGGATGCGAAATCTTCAAGGCTCCTCAGGTATGAACAGTCTGTTGAGGATCAAACCCAGTCTGTTGTAACCTTCATGGGAGCGGGATTTTATAAGGAATGAATTTATATTTCGCCATCTCTCCAGTGCTTGTATTAGCCATTTTTATTTGACCTTACAGTTTCCAAAAGTTTATACTCTATTAACTGTTGATGATTAATGTATGAGAAAAGAATCTCTATAATCGTATTTTTAGTGGTGACCTTCCTCTACTGGATAACCCTATACATCTACGTTCCAACTCTGCCTACGTATATAAAGACTAAAGCCATTAACCTGTCAATGGTAGGCTTTGTTCTCTCCATGTATGGGCTCTGGATGGCGATTACCAGGCTTCCTATGGGGATCGCTGTAGACTCGATCGGACGGGGCAAGCCTCTGATCATGATGGGTCTTGGCATTGCATCGATTGGAGCGTTTATCATGGGAAAGGGGAAGAGCTTGGGAATACTTGCTGCTGGCAGGGCTCTTACCGGGATTGCTGCAGCGACTTGGGTCCCATTGCTTGTGCTATTCAGTACCTTTTTTAGAGCTGATGAGGCAATTTTCTCGAGTGCAATGCTCACACTCTCAGCTAATCTTGGTAGAGTTGTGGGAACGAGCCTTACAGGATTACTCAACCAGACCGGAGGTTATGCACTTCCATTTTTCCTCTCAGCTGTCACAGGGATCTTTGCAATCGGTATTGTGAATTTTGTTAGGGAGGAGAGAAGACCTTCAGTGGGAATAACTCTTCGATCAATGACCTCTCTCTTTACCCGAAAGGAAGTTCTTCTCCCTACCGCAATCAGCATTATTGTTCACTATGCAGATTGGTCTGTCACTTTCAGCTTCCTTCCAATCATTGCCCAGGATATGGGAGCGAGCGATGTTCTAAAGAGCGCTATCATCAGCTTGAACCTGGCTTCTATTGTTGTTGCAAACCTGGTTAACACCTTGCTGCTGAGAAAGATGAAGCACAGCTCACTGCTCTGCTTTGGATTGTTTCTGTTCTTCACGGGTATTATGGTAATCTCCCTTTCTCACACTATCTCATGGCTTTTTCTGGGCACGATCCTCATGGGATTAGCATTCGGAATCGTATACCCGATCCTGCTAGGCATGAGTATTCATAAGGTCGACCGTTTCCAGCGAAATACTGCAATGGGCATCCATCAGGCATTATATGCAGTAGGTATGTGGGCAGGCCCCTGGCTGAGCGGGATCATTGCAGACATTATTGGGATACAGAAAACATTCATCCTTACAGGCGGATTATATTTGACTACAGTTTACCTTTTCACCTATCTCCTTTTAAAATAGGGACAGCGCCTATTTTTTATAGTTGTTTGATATTACCTCCATCCTCAATCCAATTGTCATCCTTTAAAAGCTATCGATGAATTTTATTCTACCCTCTTCCGGGTAATAGGGATGAACGATTCTGATACCAGAATTAACACCTTTAGCATTGAGAGAGCAGCATGCGAACTCCCTTTATATATCCTGGGACATTCTATTCCAAGATCGTCTTATAATTATCAAAGGGAAAAAGAAGAGATCTGCATGAGCTTGAAATAGATCCTTCCAGTATTTCATCAAAAAATAATGAAAAGTAAATAAAAAATTAACAATTACTGTTTATTCTTGCTTTCAATATTAAAACAATATGGAGGAAATAATGAAGAAGAAGCTTTTACTTTCAACAGTTGTAGCCCTAAGTTTGTTAGCTCTCACCTGTACTGCATTTGCAAGAGGCGAGAAAAAGGGAGAAGCAGAGCTTTCAGGCTCCGTAAAGATCGCTGGCAGCAGTACAGTTTATCCGGTTTCCGTTGCCGTAGCTGAAGAGTTCAACAAAATGTACCCGAATGTAGAGATTCCAGTACAATCAACAGGTACAGGCGGAGGCTTTAAAAACTTCTTTATACCTGGTAAGACAGATATAAACGATGCGAGCCGTAGGATGAAGGACAGTGAGGTGGAGAAAGCACGTGCAAATGGTATTGAGCCTTATGAGTTCCAGGTAGGAATTGATGCAATCACCATCGTTATGAACCCGGATGCTGACTGGGTCGATAACTTGACAGTGGAACAGCTGGCGCATATATGGCGCCCGGACAATCCTGCTCAGAAATGGAGTGATGTGGAGCCAGGCTGGCCAGATGAAAAAATCGAGCTCTATGGTCCGACCAGTGCATCTGGAACATTCGATTTCTTTACAGAGAAGATAATCGGTGAAGAGGGGGCATCACGTAGCGATTACCAGGGAACAGAACAGGACAATACGATTGTGCAGGCAGTTTCCGGTTCCAAATATGCAATGGGCTACTTTGGAATGGCCTATTATCTTGAAAACAGGGATAAGGTAAAAGTCATAAAACTCGAAGGAGTAAAACCAAGCATCGAGACCGCAAAGTCAGGTAAATATTCTCCCCTTTCAAGGCCGCTGTTTATCTATGTCAGCAGTGAGTCCCTCAAAAGACCAGAAGTTGAGAGATTCGTACGTTACTATCTACAGCAGACATCTACGGATCTTATAAAGGAGATCGGGTATGTTCCGATGACGGAAGATGATATGAATAGAAACCTTGCAAAATACGAAGACATCATATTAGAGCTTAAAAAATAAAAGAGATAAAAGATGGAGGGAAAACGTTCCCTCTATCTTTTATTGTTTTAATTTTGGTGCATACATTGTAAACTTGATATCTAGGTCGCATAATGAATTCCGAGAAAAAATTATTGGAAAAGAATCTACTGAAACAACCCAGGCGTACCGTGCGAGAAAATGCAATGGGGGGCGTCTTTCTTATCTGCGCATTACTCTCTATTGTTACGACAATAGGAATAATCATTGTGCTTTTAGCGGAAGCGGTTGACTTTTTCAGACAGGTTTCCATAATTGAGTTTTTTACACATATACGATGGAGTCCAACAATAAAACCAACTGAGTTTGGTGTTCTTCCTCTAATTAGTGGTACTCTCACATTTACCTTTATGACAGCACTAATTGCTCTCCCAGTTGGTCTGCTTGCTGCAGTCTACTTGAGCGAATATGCAAATAAAAAGTTTCGTTCGATTGTAAAGCCTGCACTTGAGATATTAGCAGGTATACCTACAGTTGTTTATGGATATTTTGCACTTGTGTATATAACACCTGTTTTAAGGAACATATTTCCAGCTATCCGGACGTTTAATGTATTAAGTGCATCGATCGTAGTTGCCATCATGATCATTCCAACCATAGCGAGTATAAGTGAGGATTCGATGAGAGCTGTTCCCAGATCTCTGAGGGAGGCGGGATATGGGCTAGGGGTAACTAAGTTTCAGGTTACTCTAACAGTTGTTATCCCTGCTGCTCTTTCAGGGATTGTCTCTTCGTTTATACTTGGGATCTCTCGAGCAATAGGTGAAACAATGGCTGTTACGATTGCAGGTGGAAACCTAGCGAGGATTGTTAATCCGCTTAATCCTGCATCTGCGCTTCTGGAACCGATTCAAACCATGACTGCGGCAATGGTAGAGATCGGGATGAGTGATGTTACCGGTGATTCGGTAGCATACAGGAGTCTCTTTGCTGTTGGGCTTACACTATTTCTGATGACCCTTTTGCTGAATGTTGTCAGTCAGTTTATTAAATTGAGGTATCGGGAGAAGTATCAATGAGAATGAGAGGATCAAGCTCTCGTCGTAAAAAGCATGCTGCAATAATAGAGAATACGGTACTCGAGGCAGTTGGGGATAATATCAAGAGCCAAAAAATAAAAGGGCGAATTTTTACAGGCTTTTGTGTTTTTGCCACATTTTTCGGGATCGTGTCCCTGGCGAGTCTTCTTGTATATGTATTCTACGATGCTGCCGGGTGGCTTGACCTGCAGTTTATAACAAGTGCTCCATCAAGGTTTGCAGAAAAAGCAGGCGTTTATCCCATGTTAGTCGGATCAATATTTGTTGTATCTCTAGTTGCGGTGTTTTCACTTCCTCTGGGAGTAGGTGCTGCCATTTATCTTGAAGAATATGCAAAGGATAATTTTATAAGGCGATTAATCGAGATGAATATCTCAAATCTTGCCGGAGTTCCATCTATTGTGTACGGGCTCCTTGGACTGGGATTGTTTGTCTCAGTCCTGGATATGCCACATGGCATTGTCATAGTCGGTTCATTTACCCTAACGCTGCGTGTTCTTCCTATCGTGATTGTGTCTTCACAGGAAGCAGTAAGAGCAGTGCCTGATTCACACCGTTACGGTTCTTTGGGTCTTGGAACAACAAAATGGCAGATGATTCGCAGTGTAGTTCTTCCAGAAGCTGTTCCCGGTATCATGACAGGTATGATACTTGCTCTAGCTAACGCAATGGGGGAGACTGCTCCACTGATAATGATTGGCGCTGCAACATCGATATTTACAGCGCCTAAAGGACTATTTAGCTCATTCAGTGCGATGCCGCTTCAGATATTTGCATGGTCTGATTTTCCTCAGGAAGATTTTCGACATGGTGTTACTCCGGCAGCAATTGTTGTACTTCTTGTGGTACTTCTTATTATGAATGGAATAGCAATCTATATTCGTCAAAGATATTCGAGTAAAAAACGTTAGATATGAAAGGATTTTAAGGTGGCGGATAGTCAAATTGGGATGAAAGAAAAAAATATAGAGGTAGAGATTTCCGAACTAGAAACGATTCTGGAAGTCAAAAAACTGAATTTCCATTATGGAAATTTCAGAGCTCTGACAAATATTAGTATGAAGATTTTTCGAAACAGAATCACGGCTATTATTGGCCCTAGCGGTTGTGGAAAGTCAACCTTTCTCAGATGCTTTAACAGGATGAACGAATTGATTGGAGAAACACTCGTTGAAGGAGAGGTTCTTCTAAACGGAAAGAACATCTACGATAATGACATAGACCCTGTGAGATTGCGCCGCAATATAGGAATGGTATTTCAACAACCCAACCCCTTTCCTAAGAGCATTCTGGATAATGTCATTTATGGCCCTAAAATGTATGGTCTTCGAAACAAGCAAAAATTAACAGATATTGCTGTTGAAAGTCTCAATCGGGCCGCAATCTGGGATGAGGTTAAGGATAGACTTCACGCGAGCGCTCTCTCTCTTTCAGGTGGACAGCAGCAGAGGCTGTGTATAGCACGAGCTATAGCAGTTGAGCCCGAGATTATACTCATGGACGAGCCTGCTTCAGCTCTCGATCCCGTAGCTACTATGAAAATAGAGGATCTCATGAGAACGCTTGCTGAGAACTACACAATAATCATAGTTACACACAATATGCAGCAGGCTGCTCGAGTTTCTGATTATACAGCATTTTTTATGATGGATGAATACAGGTCTGGAATTATTGTGGAGTTTGGTAAAACCGACGATATTTTTACCAATCCGGAGGATAAACGCACTGAGGATTATATTACAGGAAGGTTTGGTTAAGGGGGAACAGAGTGGCAACACGTGTGCACTATACAGAAAAGATGAATGAGCTTGAGCGTACGACTATGAAAATGGGTTATCTGGTGGTGAAAGCTTTAGAAAGGTCAATGGAGGCTATGATTAATCAGGATGTAGATTTGGCCAATCAGGTGATAGAAGCTGACAGGGAGATCAATGAAATTGAGATAGATATCAATAATCAGTGTACAAGGATGATAGCTGAAGAGCAGCCAGTGGCCAAGGATCTTAGGATCATCATAAATGCATTTAAGATGAGCCACGGTCTTGAACGGATAGGGGATAATGCGGTACACATAGCAAAGAGCACGATTATCCTGTCCGGTGAGCCATACATGAAGCCTCTGATAGACATCCCGAGAATGGCGGATATAGCTATAGGAATGCTGAAGGATTCACTTGATGCGTATACACGACTTGATTGTGAAGTTGCTGCTCAGATCAGTAAAAGGGATATCAAGGTAGATGAGCTCTATTCACAGATATTCAGGGAATTGATCACCTATATGCATGAGGATCCTGGCAAGATATCGCAGGCTATGACGCTTTTGTTTATCTGCAGAAGGCTTGAGCGTGTTGCAGACCAGTCTACACATATCTGTGAAGGGACATATTTTGTGGCGAAAGCCGAACATGTTGAATTAAATCCCTAATGTTGACAAGCCACATTCTTGATTAAAGGAGTTTTCTTGTCTGATAGACAAGAAAATCAAAATTAAGGTTCTAATGTTGACAGGCCACCTTCTTGATTGCAGAATTAAGGTACTAGAGAATTTCGAAACTCTCTATTAATAATCAATATTTTGATCCCGCTACTCTGGTTTAAGAGAGGCTTGCCATTCTTGTAGGAACGGATAGAGTAATCATTCCTGATAGGGAATTGTGCTTAATCTCACAGATGAACTCTGGCAAAGGTATGAGCATTGGAAAAAAATCGTAAACTTGATAAATTAATAGTATCTTATTTGTGATATAAAAATACATAATGAAGGTCTTTTAGATGCATGAATTAATAGCTGTTATTGATGATGAAGCTGATATCACCCATCTTGTGTCGCTTCACCTTAAAAAAGAAAGTTTCAAGGTTAGAGAATTCCATAATGCTAAGAGCTTCTATACATTTCTCAATAAGAGCATACCTGATCTTTTGATATTAGATCTTATGCTCCCTGATGAAAATGGACTGGAACTCTGTAAAAATTTAAAAAGGGAATCTATGTACTCTTTCATACCAATAATTATGCTTACAGCCAAAGCAGAAGAGACTGACAGGATACTCGGCCTGGAGCTTGGAGCCGATGATTACGTGATAAAGCCCTTCTCTCCAAAGGAGCTTGTGGCAAGGGTAAAAGCGGTTTTAAGGCGCAAAAAGAGTGAAGATGATACGAAGAAGATTAATATAGGTGATTTTCTTGAGATGGATCTCATAAAATATACAGTTACAGTAGATGACAGGAGGATTAACCTCACTACAACCGAGTTCAAGATCCTTCAGCTTTTGGGCTCAAAAACAGGGTGGGTATTTACCAGAGACAGCATACTCAACCATCTGTGGGGGCACGAAAAGTACGTTATTGACAGAACTGTGGATGTTCATATCAGGCACATAAGAGAAAAGCTTGGCAAATACAGTAAGATCATTAAAAATGTACGTGGGATAGGCTATAAACTTGAAGTATGAAAAGATCTCTATTCTTTAAACTTTTTCTGGGATTTCTTATTTCTACAGCAGTTATCACGATATCTATCCTTCTTTTTTCATTCAAGAATATCGAGAACCATTACACAAAGACAGTTGCTGATGATCTTGAAAAACTTGGCAGCCCTCTTCTTCTAACCATTACTCCTCTTCTTGTAAATGAATATTACCATGAGATTGATAGACTTATAAATATTATAGGTAGAAAAACTGGGACCAGACTTACTGTCATTGCCACGGATGGAAAGGTATTAGCTGATTCTGAAAAAGATCCAGATTTGATGGACAATCACAAAAACCGTCCTGAAATTATACAGGCACTGGATGGTAAAGTAGGATCCTCTAAGCGTTACAGTACAACAATGAAAGAAAAGATGCTCTATATCGCACTTCCTATAAAAAACAATGGCAGAACTATAGGAGTACTCAGGCTCAGCAGGTTTCTTAAGAATCTTAAGGAGCTAATAAGCAATCTTAAATTCAAAATAATCGTTTTTTCCATGGTACTAATAGCATTCTCTCTTTTTATAGCCATTCTCTTTTCAAATAGATTATTGAGACCTATAAGGGAGTTGAGTGAGGCTGCAAAACGGGTAGCTCAAGGTAATTTCAATTCAAAGGTATTTTTAAAAAGCCACGATGAGTTCAAAAACCTAGCAGATAACTATAACTACATGACAGATGAAATCAAGAAGTATATAAATGAACTATCACTCCAGAAAGAGGAGCTGCACTGGATAATAACCTCGATGCAGCCAGGGCTGCTTGTGATTGATAACAATGATAACATCTTACTCTGTAATGAAAGTCTACAGAATATAATTCATATGAGAAACATAAAGGGAGAGAAATACTGGAAGATCTTTAAGGAGCCTAAATTATTAGAGCTCGTTCAGAAGCTATTTAATGAGAAGGGGAATGTTATAGACGATATTCAGATAGATAAGAACTACTACCAGGTGAGTGCTGCATATCTCGAAACATTAAATGAAACCGTTTTAGTTTTTCACGATATTACGGAGATTAAAAATCTTGAAAACATCAAACGTGATTTTGTTCAGAATGTATCACATGAGTTAAGAACCCCTTTAACCGCAATCAAAGGTTATACAGAGACTATAGATGGAGTTGATAAAGAAACCGACCAGTACCTTGATATTATTAAACGACATACAGACCGGCTTATCAACATCGTTGAAGATCTTCTTATACTTTCAGAGCTTGAAGCAAACGGATATTTGCTAGAAAAAGAAAGAGTGCAGCTAGCTGAGATCCTCGAACATGTTTTGAAGATTTTTAAACCTCGTATCTATAAAAAGGGTATAGAAATAAAAACAGAGGTTGATAAAAAAGTTCCGGTAATATATGCCGATTCGCTGAAACTGGAACAGGTGTTTATTAACCTTTTAGATAATGCAATAAAATATACCGACCATGGAGAGATCAATATCTCTATAAAAGGTGTTGATAAGAAGGTAGAGATTAGGTTTCAGGATACAGGAGTTGGCATACCGGGGGAGCATCTGGCTCGAATATTTGAACGTTTTTACACTGTAGATAAATCAAGATCAAGACAGCTTGGGGGCACGGGACTTGGACTTTCAATAGTAAAACATATTATACAGCTTCATGGTGGAAGTATCGATGTACAGTCCAAGCCTGGTTCAGGCTCTACATTTATTATATTGCTTCCAATATCTGCTGATTCAAATGCCTCATCAAGGACTAAACAAAGCCGCCTCTTTCAGGACTATTAAAAGCCAGATCTCATCCATAATCTAGGGATGCAGTATGATAAAGAAATGGCTAACGGTTAGTATGTGTGAAAAAACTACTCTTCATCTTTCAGCTTTTCCATCTCTTTCTCGGTGAGTCTTTGCTCAAGA
>CAYRKG010000031.1:11584-52894 GCA_964424795.1 uncultured Spirochaetota bacterium | reverse complement strand
TATACTGAATACAAAAGATAAAATCCATTTTGGGTTTTTCTACACTTCGGGCTAATGAGGGGGATAAAAACCCCAAAGAATGCAAAGGTGGCTGTAAAGTAATAGTCACCTTCTTTTTTGTGCCTATTGCTACATTATTCACTAAAGATTCTATCAATAATTTTCTTTCTCCGAAATCCAAATCCCTACTAAATGTTCTCACAAACTCTTTCAGGTAATCACAGAGCCCTTGCACATTGTAGTTTTCAATCTGCATTGAGTCTATTTCATCTTCGATTTCCCAAAGACGTTCCTGTAAATCCTTCTCCTTCTCTGAATATTCATCTACTTGAACATTTAAATAATTTACGGCTTGTGGTGTCAAATCATTTTTCAGAAGCCACCTTGATAACTTATTTTTCTCCCTTTCGAGTAATTCTATCTTATTCAAAATCTCATTCTTTTTACCTTCCAATTTCGGCAGCTTTGCTCGGTTATGATCTACAAACTCTTGTACCAGTGAGCCAATCACATCCTGCCTAAGTGACAGTTTTTCAATCTCTTTGATCACACTGCCCTCAAGAATATCAGCTCTGATGTAGTCTTGATCGCAGCTCTTGAAGTTATACCTGTTGTTGCAGACATAATATTTGAACCTGCTCTTCGGTTCTATCCCCGGATACGTCACATGCATCGGTGCATTGCATCTCCCACATCTCACTAACCCTGTCAGGTAGTTAGGAGTTCTTAACCTCCGAGTCTGATTGTTCCTCTGTTTTAATGTTTCCTGTACGCAGTCAAATATTTCCTTTTCTACAATTGGCGAATGAGAGCCTTCTGCCATCTCCCCTCCCCACCTCACAAATCCTGCATAAATTGGATTTGTGAGAATATTGTGTATCGTATTCCCCTTCCACATTCTGCCCTTTCTCGGCTTAATGTTTAATCGATTCAATTCCCTGCTGATACCCACTACCCCTATATTTTTCTTTAAATACAGATCAAAGATCGTTTCCACCAAATCTGCCTCTTTTCTGTTTACAGCATTCTCCTTGGCAATAATGATTACAGTACAATAAATGCTAATATTATTTCCTCGAAGAACAAGGAGGTATCAATTTCCTTTATATGTTTGATGTAATATCGAGAAGACACTGTATCGGTTATAGAAAAAGCGAGTCCGCTGAGATGAAAGAGTTACAATTACGACTCTGTGTTATCTTTATAAGAAAAAGAGTGCTGCTGGCCAGTAGTAAAGAACAAACTTTTTTTCGGCAAAGTACCTTTTTATTTGTTCGATAAAGGGCATGACTAGACTTGATAATGTAAAATACTGATTAAAAGTACCCACTAAGTAACAAAGCATCTCTCTGTAAAGAATATTCATTAATTGTATCAATTAGTCTAGTAAGAAAATGAGTGACATTGAGATGCTCTTTATTACATTTAATAAATGTCCATGATTTATCATTATTTGGATTATCTGCATCATTACAAAAAATAGTAATGCTGTTTGCAATACATAAAACACTAATAGGAGTTTTTACTTCGTCGATATTAAGTCGCCTGTCTTTTCTTTCTTTGTTAAAGATACTGGCAGTATTCTTAAGTCTTTTAAGTTCATCCTCACTATTCTTAACAGATATGCTTGAATTAAAAGCAAATACAGTAAGGATAGGACTATTAATTTTAAAGGTATCCTCAAGCCATTTTTGATAAATATTTTTATCACCTTCAAATTTTCTTATGAAATCATGAAAACTATTTTTCCATGTATTATTTAAGAAGTCCTGTCTAAATTTCAAAGTTTTGATTGACCAAGCATTTTTAACACATATTTTAAGCTGTTCAGCAGTAAGCTTTGATTTTATTTCAACCGTAGCTAAAACAGCTTCGTAAGGTATAGCTTTTTCAACAGAACTTAATGTTACTGTAGGAATAATCCTTTTATCATAGATTATTATATCTATTTGATCACTTTGATGACCAAGAGAATCAAAGATAATACCTGTGCACATTTCTACATTGGGATAAAGTAAAGGTTTAAGTAGATCTGTAATAAAAATCTCTTTTGCCCTACCATTTATTACAGGATGATCAAATTCTTTTGGGAGCTTCTTTGCAGAAGAAAGAGCTTTCTCAATATTTAATTCAGTACAAATACGCAGTAGAGATTTATCTCTCTGTTTTTCTCTTCTATGAATAAGTTTATTTAATTCTTCCTTTATATCAAATGACATAATAAAGAACCTCTATATAGTATGTTTCATATGGCTTTCTTTTAGGTTCCTAGCTTAAACAAAGCCAGACATAAACATCATAGACTTTCTTTTGAGGAGCAGTAAGCAAGGAGTAAAAAGCTTGGGTAAACCAATAATCGATTACGCCATATCATGCACATATATATAGCCAAAATTGAGATCATTTAGTTTGATCTATTTGCAATTTGTTATCAATAAACTGAAAAAGGGTTCGTATAGAATTAATGCATAATAGCGCAGCCTCTGGCGATAGCAGTCGTTCATTAGGGTGAGCTACGCTTCCACGGTTTCTTAATGTATTTACTGCATCAATAATAGAAGACATTGAATTGAGAATTCGCTCGATCTCATTCGATAAAATGCCCTTTGGCTGAAATTCTGGTGAGTTCTGTCGAATTATCTTGAAGAGTTTAGTAATAGGGAAATCTTTACCATATTGAAAATTCCGTTTTTTACAAATTGCTCGTAAAAAGCCATGAAAGGCTGTGTGTGTACGATCAACAGCACTCACAGGCTTTCCATTAGCTATCAATGTGTTCGTATCAGCAAGTGCCATTTTCACCACTTCACTCATTGTTGTGGGCTCATCGAGCCTAACAACTCTTGCTTTCTCACACCTTTCGATTAGCTCAAGCAATTTCTTGTGAAGTGATTCAATTCGATGTTCTGCTGATCCGACTGGGTATTTCTCTAAAACACCATGAAGGATCCTCGCCTTTATGTAGGGTTCTGCTTCAGTGAGGATTGTTTCGAATCTTTCACGAGTCGTTCCTTCGTACTCATAGGGGTTAATACCCTCAAGGTCGCAATAATCGTGGTAAAACTCGGCATGAGTCCGGTAGCTGAAGTCACCGAGATATCCTCCGTGAACCCCAATCCACTTATAGGTAACAAACTTGATATCTCTGTCTTTAAGAACTGCCTGTGATGATATTGGTTTGGCTTCCATATGCTTATATTTAAAATAGCATATTTCGCTTAATGGGTCTACCGAAGCAGGTTAATCCTTTTTAGTAGTATTTATTACTCGTTCTATTTCAGATAATGCCACATCAAGCAATTCAAATATTTGATCTCCACCATCCCAAAATTGCCTATAAGACCTTCCTCCATCGAGATATAATTGGTGTTGAAGAAGAGCTTTAATACCTTTGAGAGCATCTGCTAAAATTTCAGGTAAATTAGTACCTTCAGCTGATACTATTTTCGATTTAAAATCTAGTATTTCATTAAATGCACTTTCGAAAATAAACTTTGCATCTTCAATATCAAGGGGTTGTCTATCACGCTCAGTATTCCATTCATCTCGAAATCTCCTAACAAATTGTGAAAATTCTTGATAAAATGTTTCTAAAGGTAGCTTTACTAGTTCTTTTTTTCGCTGTGTAGATAAAGTCATTTTTTCAAGAATTATATCTTCCATCATAACAGGTGTAATAGCTGTGTTATTCCCATCTGTACGAATTAAATACTTACCTCCTTGAGTACAATAAGGCTTTCGTGTACCTTCAGGAATTTGCACAATATAGATTGAACGTCCTGTTGAGTCTTTTTCATCTGTTATTATTGGAAATAGTTTGTCATTTATAGACTGTGCTTTTTGTAAAATTTGTAATTTATTTTTATCAGAAATATTTATCCCGATAACCTCTCCAATTTGTCGTCTATTTTTATCTTCAGTTTCTCTTACACCGATAAGAATATATCCACCTGTTGCATTTGCCATTGCCACCATTGTATCTATTATGTCTTTTGTAATTGTTTCTTTAAACTCAATCTCTATATCTTCTTCATGAGCAAGTAATTTTTTTACTCTTTCTGACAACATATTTTTAAAACCTTATTGCTTGATAATTACTATTAATAAAACCTCAATAAAGTCCCCAATATATCTCTAAAGGGGTCTGGTATAATCAAAGCCAGTGAAAACTGAGAAATATACTTCAATAAGAACAATCAGATTTATCTAAGCAATTTATAAGGAAATGACTAGTTTGAGTATGACTGCCAAAGGCACCCAAAATCCCTATATTATGTGACGTTTTTTATGACGATTATTGTTTCTTATTCTCTTTTTGGATTCTTATTTCCATTATTGTATCCGATCTTTCAACATTCTCGCCAATACATGTGAGAAGTAATGGGTATTTACCAAAGTTCACAGTCTTCCTCACTTGGACATTAAATTCACATTCCCAACTCTCATTAGGTAATAATCTTGATTTCTTTTTCCTTTGTTTCCTCGCCCCTATAAAAGGGCCGGCAGATGGATAATACATTTCTAAATGTCTAATAATTTTTTCTCCTAAATTTCTGACAGTTTTTGATACCACAAAAGACTTACCTGGTGTAATCATTTGTTTTGGCAAACTTGCTCCGCTTTGTAGTTCAGCTAATTTTAATTTATCAGACTCAGAAATTCTTATAATAGAGTCATTATCTACACCTAATATGCCTACTTTAAGGTTCCGTGCAAATGCAATATGATCATCAGATATGAGTATCATAGGCGCCGCAACATACACTCTATCAAATTCAGGTAATTGGTGTAATTTATAGCACTTGAAAATATCATCGGATATGCCTCGCTTTTCGAACTTAACTTCTATACCAATAGTTTCATTCTCTTTAAAGGCTTTAATATCAACCCTATAACCCTCTGGTACTCTAACTTCCTTCTCTATTTGATAACCTTCTCTCTTTAAAAGATCAATAATGTGGTTTATAAAATCATGCTCATTATTAAACATAGGTAAATACTTTCATGAAATGGTCTTTGATATTAACAATTATCCTAAAAATGTCTCCTATGAAATCTGTTGAAGCTAAAAGTTAGTGCGTTGATATTAAGCTTATGTAAAAAAACCATCTTTATTTCTTGTATATTTAATCCTTTATTAGCTCATCTAAAGAAACACCTAATGCATCTGCTATTCTTTTTAAAGTTTTAATTGTAGGGTTCTCATTTGCACCCGATTCAATTTTTACAAGAGTAGTAAGTGTAACATCCGATAGCTTGGCTAATTTATCCTGAGACAGCCCTCTCTTCTTCCTAAATCTTTTGACATTCTCTGAAAGCATTATATATTCCTTGACATATAACAATAAATTGCTATAGTTATATTGTTATAATATATTCCTTCTATAATATGTCATTTTAACTTTAAGGAGCAGGATTGCAAGCCCAATTAAGATGTGCAATTTACACCCGTGTGTCAACAGAAGATCAGGCAAAAGAAGGGTACTCCCTATCTGCCCAGGAGGAAAGGTTACGGGCATACGCAAAAAGCCAGGGATGGATTATACATAAATTATATGTTGATGATGGATATTCTGCAGGTAGTAAAAACCGCCCTGCTTTAAAGAGACTTCTTATAGATGGTTCGCTAAAGAGGTTTGATATAGTATTGACTTATAAAATAGACAGACTGTCAAGGAGTCTAAAAGACCTAATCGAGATTGTTGCTGAATTGAACAGCTACGATATAGGATTTAAATCCTGCACAGAGCTTATTGATACTACAAGACCTGAAGGGCGATTGATGTTCCACCAGTTCGGCTCATTTGCTCAGTATGAGCGTGAGTTAATCAGTCAGAGAACGAAGTTCGGGATGATAAAGAGATTGAAACAGGGATTGTGGAATGGGCAGGCACCTTATGGGTATAAAATTGTTAAGGGGAAATTGGTCATAAACAGGAAAGAGGCGGATTTGGTGGAAACGATCTTTGATCTTTATTTAAGGAAGAATATGGGGGTCGTGGGTATCAGCAGGGAATTGAATCGATTAAACATTAAGCCGAGAAAAGGCAAGATGTGGAAGGGAAATACGATACACAATATGCTCACAAATCCAATTTATGCGGGATTTGTGAGGTGGGGAGGGGAGATGGCAGAAGGCTCTCATTCGCCAATTATAGAAAAGGAAATATTTGACTGTGTGCAGGAAACATTAAAACAGAGGAACAATCAGACCCGTAGGTTACGAACTCCTAACTACTTGACAGGGTTAGTGAGATGCGGCAAATGCAATGCACCGATGCATGTGACGTATCCGGGGATTGAGCCGAAGAGCAGGTTCAAATACTATGTGTGCAACAACAGGTATAACTTTCAAAGCTGCGATCAGGACTATATAAGGGCAGACATTCTTGAGGGCAGTGTGATCAAAGAGATTGAAAAACTGTCATTGAGGCAGGATGTGATTGGCTCACTGGTACAGGACTTTGTAGAACATAACCGTGCAAAGCTGCCAGAATTGGAAGAGAAAAAGAATGTGATTCTGAAGAAGATCGAGCTGCTGGGGATAGAAAAGGAGAAATTATCAAAATGGCTTCTAAAAAATGATTTAACGCCACAGGCAGTTACTTATGTAAACGCACAGGTAGATGAATATTCAGAAAATGAGAAGGATTTACAGGAACAGTTATGGGAAATCGAAGATGAAATAAACTCAATACAGATTGAAAATTACAATGTGCAAGGACTTTGTGATTACCTGAAAGAGTTTGTGCAAACATTCAGGGAGGATTTGGATTTCGGAGAGATAAAACTCCTGATAGAATCGTTAGTGAATAAGGTAGCAATAGGCACAAAAAAGAAGGTGACTGTCACACTCCAGCCACCTTTGCAATCTTTGGGGTTTTTATCCCCCTCATTAGCGCTACGGGGAATCGAACCCCGGTTTGAAGAATGAGAATCTCCTGTCCTAACCCCTAGACGATAGCGCCATTACAAAGAAGAATTCTGACCCTTACAAGAAGATCCAGAATCCTCTTTTCCCTCGCCCTTCTCTATTTATACTGCTTGAAATATGTTAATAATATACAGGGAATTGAGTCAAGGTTTATTTGAATATCATATATTTTCATAATAAATCGGTTAATATTTAGTCTGTTTTTGAAGTACAGAAGACATTTGGGTGAGCTAGACGAATATAAGACTCGCTATTAGTACTATAAATAACTCCTTCAATTACTCAAACTTAAGCAGTGTAGTGTTGGTAGCTGTTCCGGCCACTCTTTTTAACGCGGTACATGGCAATATCAGCATGCTTCATCAAGAGA
Source organism: uncultured Spirochaetota bacterium (assembly GCA_964424795.1). Lineage (GTDB taxonomy): Bacteria > Spirochaetota > B62-G9 > B62-G9 > DRHN01 > CAYRKG01. The sequence continues at coordinate 45,590 of CAYRKG010000031.1, read as the reverse complement.
TCAACTGTTTCACCATCATTGGGGTAAATAGCAATCCCAATGCTGGAAGTAATGTGAAGTTCAATATTATCGAATATAAACGGTGTTTTAAAGGATTTCATGATCTTATGAGCAATCTTAATTCCTTCTTCAACCTGACGGATCTCTGGTAATAACAGAACAAATTCATCGCCACCTATTCGGGCAACAGTATCGCTCTTGCGTACAAGACTTTTTAATCTATCTCCGACTTCCCGTAACAACCTGTCTCCAATCTTATGTCCAAAAGTATCATTAACTTCCTTGAATCGATCCAGATCGAGCATCATAAGTGTTAACTTTTCCTGATTCCGTTGTGTGTGGGCAAGTGCCAGATTGAAACGATCATTAAAAAGTGCACGGTTAGGTAGATCGGTCAGTGCATCGTGCATAGCCAGATACTTGATAGTTTTCTCCATCTGCTTGCGCTCGGTGATATCTACAAATGAAGCCATTATACAGATAGGCTCATTAGCCTCATTTGTAACCATACTTGCCGAAAGATGGACATCGAAAAATGAGCCATCCTTTTTCTTTGCAACCAGTTCACCTATCCAAAATCCTCTATTACGCAATTCAGATACTACCTCAGTAGCTATATCTTCCATTTGCCAAAATTCTACTACAGGCTTCCCCAGAATCTCCTTATCCTCTTTATAACCCCACATTTTGCGAAAAGAATTGTTTATGTATGCAAGCTTTCCTTCAAGATCAGCAAGGGCTACAGCATTGATGGATGAGTTTATTGCCCAATCCTTAATCCTCAACATTTCTTCGATCTTTTTGCGATCGGCAATGTCTACCACAATCCCTCTGACACTAATTGGATTTCCTTTCTCATTATGAATAACTGTGGTATGTTCAATCATTGGGAATCTTGCACCGTCTTTTCTAAGCGCTGTGTATTCATTTCTACCTAAATCTTCTCCGTTTAATATTCTTTGAATATTTTTCCTAGCCCTGGGTCTATCTTCGGGAATAAGCATCTGGAAGATATTCAATCCTGTATCAAAGTCCTCTCGAGTATAGCCAAAAATATCAAATGCACTCTGATTGGCGAATGTAATATTCCCCTCTATATCTGCTTCAAAGACCACCTCCGGTAGTGATTCGGTCAATTCTCTGAATCTCCTTTCACTCTTCCTGAGCATCTCATTCATCTGCTTGTATTCATTCTCGGTTTCTTCTAATTCAACAATTCTATGATGCATTTCTTCCAATTCACTTATGAGTTTGCTTTTTGTATCATCTTCTTTATATGTCACACCCTACCCCCTGAAAATGGCTGGCAATTTCATATAACAAAATTATGATATTTTATAATCATTTTTTACACTATAGGATAGATCATTACTATTAAGAGGCTTTTAAAAAAACGATATTTTGGCTTAAATGAAACATGGGTATCAAACTTCTGGGGAATGCCTTTAGCCCCTCTCATCTATGGATCGTGTGTTAAACATTTTACATACTTAATATATTACCACATTTTCTAAAAAATTCAACCTAACTTTACTGAATTGTATCGTGAAGTTATCAAAATTGACTTGCATTCAGATTGTCTTAGATGTTTTATTATTTATGAGTTTTCGATATTTAAACTACTTTGTATTTACAGCTAAATAAGCATTAATAAATCTATCAATTTTAGCCTCTTAATGATATTAAATAACTCTATTAAGACTTCAAAATTTTAAAGAATATAAATAAGTCATAAAATTATAAAAATATTACTATAATGTAGAATGCCAGAATTCTGCTTCTTCGCTATATTTGGGTGCAATTTCAAAGTGCAATAATCCCCCTAGCGGTGTAACAACAAGACCGCCTAACATCATATAAAACCCAGTTTCAGTGGTTATTTCACCTATTTCCATAGTTGACATAAGTGGACCAACAAGTCCCCATGTAAAAATACTTATTCCTCCGATTAAAGCAATCATTCCTGTTGTGCTGAAAAACTTTGCAGTGCTATTTGCCTTTTCATAAAGAAGAGCTCTTTCCTCTTTAGGAGTAAATAGTGCCTTAACATTCCGAGCGATATTCTTTTCTATTTTATCAAGACTCTCACCTTTAGCTCGAATACTACTATCAATTTTGGTTGTATTTACATTTACTACCTGTAAAGTTAAATGGTAATTTGTGCCAAATTGTCCAAAGCTTCCAACCATCATGTAATCGGCAGCTAAATAATTCCCTGCTTCCAATGCACAGCTCACATCATCACAAAGACCAGAAAGTGCTATCTTATGTTCTTCTAAAAGTTTATCCCTTAGATCGCGAGCGATAATATTGTACTTATCACTACCAATGTGGTAAGTATGATGGAAAATTAAATCGGTCAGCATCGAGGTATCATCTGTTGATACACCTTGTTTTGCAACTATATCCATGATACCCAATGTTGGAAAATCCTGAGCAAAAACAGCTACATGAAAAACTATAAGTGTTAACATAACAATAAAAATGCTCCTAATGCCTTTCATGACCCTCTCCTTTTTAGGTCAAATTGAAAGTCTTTTTGCTACTTTTCTCAAAGCCTCTACCCAATTTTAAAGTCTTTAAATATTATTAGTACCTTAATAGTAATTTACTTTTCATATAGGTAAAAAATCTTTTTCCATTGAGGCCGTAGGCCTCAATTTGAGCGAAAGCGACGTGAGGCCGTAGGCCTCAATTTGAGCGAAAGCGACATAATCGAGAATGTGGCTTGTCCACATTAAGGTTTATATACTTTCAGTACAGTCTTGCTGTCAAAAAACTCAATTATGTCCTTCAAAGTATTCTCCGATATTCGTCTATCTGGAGGTGTTGTACTTTGTGTTGAAAAGGTCACTACATAATCTTTATTGTCGAAGTAGATATCCAGGGAGCCTTCTGTAACTCGTATATGTCTTATGTTATTCATATTAATAAAATGATCTTTAATACAAATAAATAAATATTCATCGTTGTTGTCTGTCATCTCTTACCCCTTTACAAAATCTTAATATTCATTCTATTTTTCTTTTACTTTGTCAACTCCTCAATCGATTATTAAAACTTATCTTACATTACCTGTTTCTCTTTAACCTCTATATAGAATTAAAATAATATGCCTCAATAATTTTTTCACCATCAGGTTTTATATAACAATTTAAAAGCCCTGGGGACAAGCCCTGGGGACAAGCCCCTGGGACAATAACACATATTTTATTTATATCGCAGAAGATTTATAAAAGTAAAAAGGTTTGGGTGACATAGTACTCTGTTCAAAAGTATGTAATAAAGTAGATTAGAAAAGGGGGGGAAATAAAATATTCTGGGGGAGAAGGATTCGAACCCTCACAAGCAGATCCAGAATCTGCCGTGCTACCATTACACAATCCCCCATTTAAAAAAAATTTAACATCTTACAATTTTAAAAGTCAAGTTTAAAGTTTCTTCTCAGATTAAACAAGAGAAGAGGGCTCAACTGTCTTCTGGATATAAATCCTGTAATGAGTAAGAGGCTATAGGGTCTTATAGCTTCCCTCTCCCATACCTCTAAATACTCCCAGAGTTCATACCTCCTCTTTTTAGCTGCAATTATTCTTTCTGTACTTTCCCTCTCTGGAGGAATCCAGTAACCATTATTTACGCTATGCGAAGTACTTTTTTGTTTCTGATTGATAAGATCAATGATCTTTTTAAATCCTATTACCTCCGGATGTGAAGTCTTTATCTCCTGAAAAAAACTGGAGGCCTCATTCAGATGTTTTGCCTTTAGCATTGAAAAACCAAGATCCAATGCAGCCCGGGTTTCCTGTGTTAGACCCTCGATGTCTATAAAACGTGATGAAAAGGTAAAACCTTCATAACTTACGCTGCCTAACTGCCCCTCCTCGATTGCAACCTCTTTCAATTTAAAATATTCATTAACTGTGGAGCTATCATTACCGATTCCTTTTCCACTCTTCTTTGAAAGTGATCTTTTCTTCTTCCCGAACTCATCATAGATGTTTATATCTCTCTCCTTGAGATCCTTCCCCTGCTTCCTATTTGTAAACTCATTATAGAATAACTTGAATATCTCCTCTGCCTCATCATATAACCCTAAGTTAATATTACAGAAGGCATTAAGCCTTAGAGAAAAGAAGTACTGCATTTTTTTATCAAGGACCTTATCATCTATTTTCATGGCTTTCAGTATTGCCCTTGACCCAGCATAATTTTCCATAAGGTAGTAAATCGTAGCAAGCACAAGTTCATATAGGGGGCTTTTATCAAGATCAAAAGCCTTTTTTATATAGAGCAGTGATTTGTCAAATTCATTTAACTGCGCGAGTGTCACTCCATATGCAAAAAGCGCCTGCTGCATAACAGGTCTTATCGAGATTAAATGAGCAAGAATTTTTGAAGCCTCTTTGTAGTATAACTGGCCCAAATAGAGCAGAGCTAAATAATAAAGAGCCTCAGCACTATGCCTTTCAGTATTCAGAATTTCCCTGGAAAGCTTGAACATATCGAGGAGCTTATCCCGCTTATAAAGGGGCTGAAGAAGTCTCTTTTTGATCTCAAATGTATCTATTCCGTCACCAGACCTTTTTAAATAGATTAACCTGTAGTAATCACTTTCAGCATCTGCATATTCCCCAAGTTTCACCTTGATATCAGCCCTCATAAGAAGAGCACGCTTATTTGAAGGATTTTTATCTAGCTCTACTAAAAGAAAAGAAAGAGCCTTTCTAAAATCACCTTCTTCAAAATAATTCTGAGCTCTGTTAAAATAATTAAGCCTTCTTCTAAGATAAAAATAGAGGAATAAAAGAAAACCAGCTCCCAGCGCTCCAAATCCTAAACCCTGGATACCAATTGAATCATACACATTGAGAAAAAAATCAATTATTATATCTATCATAAGCTATACCCTAAAGCTCTGAATACAATTTTCATATAATATATTAAGAAAGATTACTAAATTACAATCTAAATTGTATGCAGAGTAGAAATACTATGGAATTGTTGTGTGGAGGTTATGATGCAAGCAATAGTATATGAAGGTGTAAAAAAGGTTACCCTTAAGTCTGTAAAAAAACCAGAGGCAAAGGATGACACTGTTATAGTGAAGGTACACTCCTGCGCAATCTGCGGGACTGACGTAAAGGCTTACACGATTGGAATAACGAGTATCAAGCCTCCTGTAATCCTTGGGCATGAATTTGTGGGTACAGTGTACGAGGTAGGGAAAAAGATCAAAGGATTTAAGTCCGGTGATAGAGTAACCATGGCAACTACTCTCCCATGTGGAATGTGTCAGATGTGCAGGAGATCACTCTTTAACCTCTGTAGCGACAAAAGGCCTGTAGGAACATGGATAGATGGGGCATTTGCAGAATATCTTGAAGTCCCATTTAGAGGCATTGATCATGGAAACCTCATGAAGATCCCCGATAACTTACCAGATGATGATGGAAGTTTAAGTGAACCTCTAGGTTGTGTCATCAACAGTCAAAACCTCTGTAATGTAGGTTTTCCAGATACAGTTATTGTAGTCGGCGGTGGACCGTTGGGTCTCCTCCAGGCAGAAACAGCAAAGGCCCGGGGGGCTATTAAAACAATCTTAATTCAGAGGTCCAAAAGGCGCTTTGAAATGGCAAAATCGTTTAAAATCGATCATATCTTATGTTCTGAAAAAGATGATCCAATCGCCGCTGTAATGGATCTAACAAATGGACTTGGAGCTGATGTAGTAATAAATGCAGCTCCAAGCATAGAAGCAACTGGACTTGCATTTAAGCTTGTATCAAAAGCCGGCAGGGTAAGTCTTTTTGCAAGTGTTCCAAAGGACAATCCATATATGAGCATAGATATAAATCATATACACTACAGCCAGTTATCTGTCTTTGGAGCCTCTGATTCGACACCTCACAACCACTCTGAAGCAGTAAAGCTTCTATCGGGTGGTAAAATAAGTACACAATCGCTTATAACCCATACCCTAAAACTGGAAGACTTTTTCAGGGGAATAGAGCTAATACAAAACAGAGAGGCGTTGAAGGTGGTAATAAAACCTTGATTCCAAAGCGGAGTAGCTTTTTATAAGAGGTTACCGATGGTAGAAAAAAGAACCAATAAATGCCATGATAAAGAATCTTGGAATTCTTGTTACTATACTTGTAATGACAAAAATGGGAAATTTCATTCTATATATACCTGCTGACCAGCATACAGCACTGAAGGGAACAGGAGTTAAAGCGCCAACAGCAACTGCCCATATCCCATACTTTTTAAATAAGGCTTCTCCTTTTTCGAGGTGTTTCTCTGTAAACAAACGCTTAAATCCTCTACTACCAATCTTTCTCCCAATAGAATATCCAACAACACCTGCGATTATACTTCCCAAACCGCCGAAGAGTGATGCCCATAAAAGCCTTGCTCCTCCAAGAGTTGAACTAATAATAACAACATCCGGTGATATAGGCTGGATTATTATATCCATTACTATTACCATTGCTGTAAGCCCCGGAAAGCCGTACATAGAAAAACACTTCTCGGATAAAACTTTTACCTCATCAAGGTAAACAATACATGGAACAAAAATTACAATAAAAGCTAATATAAATAGTAGGTGTTTAATTTTCATAATAGTTAATTTTCTATCGTCTCTGAAGTGACCTTTTTTAGAATCTAATTACCATCATCGTTGAGAAGCATATTCAGGTGAATTGTTCCATAAGGTCTGATCAAAAGCTCAGTCACAGAGCCCCTGCCAAAAACCCTTTCCATAAGCTCAATGTACTCAACAATGTAATCCCTATGAATAAATACCTGTATTGTTCCGGCAAAACCTCCTCCATGGACTCTGTACGCCCCTCTTTTCCTACCTCGTAAGAAACTCTCAGTAATTGCAAGGGCAAGTGAAATACCCTGCTTCAGAGGATTCTTTGTGCTAAAGGAGTTTTGTAACCACTTTGAGGAAGAGTTCCCAGATTCCGATACAATATCCAGGAAGGTATTAAAATCTCCCTTTTCCAGTGCCTCTACTTCCCTCCTAACCCTCTCATTCTCGGTAAGAAAGTGGTAGGCTCTCAGTATTGCACGATCCGATACTTGAGACCGAAGTCTCCCCATATTTTTTTCCAGGTCATCTATTGATATCTCTCTGCATCTGTTTGATCCAAATGCAGCTGCAACCATCCTCATTTCATCTGTTACAGCTTTATAATCTTCTGTGAGATCTTCATGACCGCTACCGGTGTTAACCACCAGGAGGCAGTAATCCAGATCAGAAAAGTTAAACTCCACCTGCTTTACGATCGGGTCTTCAAAATCAGCAAAATCAATGCTAACCACCCCGCCAAAGGCACAAACAACCTGATCCATCAGCCCGCAGGGTTTCTTAAAATAGATATTCTCTGCATACTGGCCAATTTGAGCCAGTTTGAGGCCCCCTATCCTGCCATCATTATAAAAAGTATTCAGTATTGTACCTAGAAGTACCTCTATAGATGCAGAGGAGCTTAAACCTGATCCAATTCCTACATTACTGGAGATATATGCATTGTATCCACCTATCTCATACCCCAATTCCATGAACCTGGCCATGATACCTCTTATCAGGGCAGCTGTTGTTCCTTCTTCATTTCTTTTTGGTGCTAGATCCTGAATTGTTACGTTAAAAGGATGAGAAAAACCTTCGGAATATATGGTGATTTTTCCATTATCGGTTTTTGATGCTGCACATATCGAATCCAGATGAACACTTGCTGCAAGCACCCTCCCTCCATTGTGGTCTGTATGGTTCCCACCAATCTCAGTACGCCCAGGTGTGCTGAAGAGCTGAATGGTGCCCTCTGGAAACAACTTCCTATAATGGGTAACAATCTTCTGATACCGGGAAAGGCTTTCAATTATCAGTTTTTCATCTATCCCGTAGAGGCTGAAGAAAAGCCTTTCTAACTTTTTCCTATCAATGAGATTAACAGTATCCCAAAAGTCGGACATTCAGTTTATTACCTCTTTATATATGCTATTTTTTACCATGAAAGGTTAACTTTTTACAAGCGTAAAAACATCCCTGCTTTACATATAACTGTTAATGATCTACCTTCACCAATCTACAAATCATATTGAATTATATACGACGGGATAAGGAATTAATAGTGTTAATCTTTTATTCTAAAAGTGAAAAGGCTAGGAAAAACTTGAGAGCTTTGATGAACTTGCTGAAAAAACAAGATGGTGTGACTACAATAAATAGCCACACCACTTTCATGATAAAATTCTCAATTACTCAAATCATTATGGACACTCTTCACACTTGCCTTTACCAGAGGGATTTCCCGACATCTGTTTTTCAAGCCATTTCTCTGCTTCTCTTGCCTTAAACTCAGCAAAAGCCGCATCCTCACTCCTCCTGAATTCGGACGCTGCCTCCTCTACAAATAAATCAAGAGGACAAATCACAAGGGCATAAAGTGTCCCATCCTTTGCCTCCTCAACTCTTTCTGTTTTACATCCTCTCAGAGTTGTCTCTGTAATCTGTACTGAGATTGTTTCTGCAAAGTTAATAACCTGAGGTTCCTCTTCCACACCTGCTTCCTGGGCATAATCTAATATTGCTCCCTTAACAAGAACCTTCATTTGTCTGGCAACATCATCCCTGGCCCTTGAAACAGCCATTGTTCTTGACATATTGAGAGAAGACATCTTTGCTGAACCAACCCCATAAATAGCATCTTCTGCTGATGGTGGGTTCAAAAACCATGCCGGGTGACCTTCTCCCGTATACTTTTCATCCATTACCCCCTTCTTCCCTGCGCAGGATAAAACTGTGAACATTAAAACCACAATGGCTATAACAAAAGAAGCTTTCATTATTTTCTTCAACATCTAAACCTCCTTCATCAAGATAATAAAAAGAATATAGCACCTTTTAATTCTATTTCAATATTATTTTGTAAGGAATTGCCTTTTTAATTAGTTCTTCAGCTTACTATAAATCAATAGTTTAAATCTCATATAAGTAAGTTTTCACAATTTTTTGAAAGCAAATCAATCACCAAAAGATAATTTTCAATCAATACTTCTTTAAAAACTCGAGTACTTCATTCATTACTGGTAAAGCGGGTATTACCCCCTTTTTTGTCACTGTTAAGGCTCCACAAGCATGAGCAAATCGAATAATATCTACAGCTTCGTCCTTCTCCATATTGAAGACAGCCTTATCCTCCTTAACCCTTTCAAAAATATTCAGCAAAAATCCGCCAACAAAAGCATCACCCGCTCCTGTAGTATCAATAAATTCCACTTTAAATGCAGGAACCTCAAAAGTTATAACTCCATTATTAAAAAAACATGATTTACTTCCCCTGGTCACAACAACAATACGAGGTCCGAATTTTAAAATAATGTCAGTACCCCGAGAAAGATTATTTGTACCCGTAATAAACTCAAGCTCATCTTCCGTTATTTTTACAATATCAGCATACTCAAGCCCTTTTGATATTTCCGATTTTGCAAGTCGCAGATTCTCCCAGAGAGACGGTCTCAGATTCGGATCGATGGATATAATTTTATTTGCACCGCGGGCGATCTCTATCGCTTTTATTGTTGCACTTCTTAAAGGCTCTCCCGTGAAACTTAATGAACCAAAATGCAATATCTTCGATTCATATAAATACCCCTCATCAATCTCATCCTGTCTAAGGGCAAGATCTGCTCCACAATGATTTCTGTAAAACATGAAATCATGTTCTCCATTCTGCTTTACTGAAATAAAAGCCAGGGTTGTATTAACAGATTTATCAACTCTGAGTAGATCAATGTTTACTCCAACATCACGTAGGGTATTCTTGATATTATTTCCGAAAGAATCATCTCCTACTTTCCCGATAAAGCCTGCACTTCCCCCTAATTTTGCAATAGCTGCTGCAACATTTGCCGGCGCCCCTCCTGGTGCAACCGTAAACCCAGTTGTATTTTGGAGCAAAACACCCTTATCAGTGGATAAAAAATCAATAAGTGCCTCCCCTATAGTTATAATATCAGGCATTCTCTGCCTCCTTTATTCCCTATTCCAGTAACCTGCTCCCAATTCCCTTTTGCCCTATTTTCCTGTTTCCAATAAAAATCTTTCAAATGCGAATACTGCTATCTCTTTTGGATTGGTTTTGATTTCATAATCAAGATGCACAATATTTGAAAAAAGCTTACGGATTGTAGAGGAGGATATCCTATTTAAAATATTCCCTATTCTATGAGCTTCACTCTTTTTAAAACCAAGTTCACTTGCTATACGATGAAAAGGGTAATCACGTTCCCATAACGAGTATGCCATAATGATCTTACGTAACTCTCTGCTACAAAAATACTCAATCTTTACAAGATCTTCGCCACTACTAACAAGCCATCGAAAAACTTCAAGTATATCTTTTGCCTCTTCTAAAAACAGCCTATTGCATAAATCAAATACTGTATACCTGTAAAGCTTCGCTATAATCTTTTTTGCCCTGTCAATCGTAAGAACCTCTCCCTTTCCCAGATAATTGCTTATACATTCAACCTGATTGAGTAAATCGTTTTTATTCGTCCCTGTAACCTTAATAATATATTTTAAAGCATCCGGCTTTGCCCTAATTTTTAACTCACTCAACTTCCCTGAAATCCACCTTTCACCTTCATTCTGAAACATTGGCCAAAATACACATGCTTTTCCTCTCTTTCTAACGGAATCTTCTATCCCTTTGGAAACGGATTTTTTTTCAGCAAGAAGAACAAGTATGGAAAGCAGATTCGGTGAATCTATATATTCTATAAGAGGCTTTACATTTTTTAGTCTGTCAAAATCATGTACAACCACTAGCCTCTTCTGTGAAAATATAGAAAGTGTAGTTAAGGTCTCGATAATTTCTTCAGTAGTAGCTTCGTCACCATAGTAATTGGATATACTCGCTTCTTCCTCATCTTCCACGTCAAATATCCTCTTTCGAAGCTGTAGTATAACCTCCCCTTTACTCCTTCGATCTTCACCAAGAAGAAGATACACTGGAAATAATCTCTCTTTCTCAAACTCCTTTAAAAACCTTTCCAATATCCCCATAAATTATTTCCCTGACGAATAATCGACCCTTAACCTCCATTTTTCAAAAAATATTTAAACATAAAGATAGAGAGTTGGAGCCACCTTGTACCTATCTCTTTGCCTCTATTCCAAGTCTTTTCATAAGTTTATAAAGATTTGATCTTTCAACCTTTAAAACTTGAGCTGCCTTGGATATATTAAAACCATTATTCTGTAAAGTTGAATTGATAAGGTTTTTTTCGAAGTTTTCTCGAGCTTCCTTCAAGCTCATTGAGCCCTCGATAACAAGCCGATCTCTATCAAAAGGAATACTATTTTTAACATCATTTATACTAATGAATTCGCCATGCGTAAGAATGCTCAGTCGCTCCATCAAATTTTTCAACTCCCTTATATTTCCTGGCCAATCGTACTCTTCGGTTAAAAATTGAAGAGCTTTGGAGGTAATTGATTTTTTCTTTTTATTATTCTCTTTTGCAAAATACTCAAGGTAGTAATCTATAAATAGAGGGATATCTTCCCTCTTCTCCCTCAATGGGTTAATATGAATTGGAACTACATTCAATCGGTAGTACAGATCCTCACGAAACCCTCCCTCACTTATTTCATTTTTCACATCCTTATTGGTCGCTGCAATTACTCTCACATCTATCTTAATTGGTGTCACACCTCCCACCCTTTCAAACTGCATCTCCTCCAAAACACGTAAAACCTTTGATTGCGCTTCCAAACTCATATCAGCTATTTCATCAAGAAATATTGTACCATTATCAGCAAGTTCGAACTTTCCCTTTTTATTATCCATAGCTCCTGTAAAAGCTCCCTTCTGATAGCCAAATAGCTCAGCCTCAATCAGGGTATCGGGTATTGCAGCACAATTCACCGCAATAAAAGGGGCATCACGTCGTCTACTCTTTTCATGAATTTTTCTGGCAATAACCTCCTTCCCAGTCCCATTTTCACCTGTTATTAAAATACGAGAATTGCTTTGAGCACAACTTTCTATAAGGTTCTCTACTTCTTTAAAAGCCTTAGAAATACCCTTTACCATAAAATATTTCTTCTGACTTCTCTCTCTGAGCAGGATATTTTCCTTGCGAAGACCACTTATTTTAATTGCATGATCTACAACATTTAGAACCCTCTCTATGGACAGAGGCTTTTCTATGAAATCAAATGCACCAATTTTTGTTGCACGCACAGCCGTATCAATTGTGCCATGACCCGAAATTATGATAATCTCAATGTCACTGTACTTTTCTTTTACCCGGTGGAGAACCTCCATCCCTCCAATCTCCGGAAGCCATAGATCTAATAGTACAACATCAACAGCAGTGAGCTTTAAAATATCAATGGCCTGTTTCCCATCCTCTGCCAAAAAGATCTTATAACCCTCATCTTCAAGAACATCCTTCAAGGTTTCTCTGATATTTTTTTCATCGTCTACAATCAGAACAGTCTTCATGCCTCTTTAAACTCCAGATAAAATATAGTTTTGTCAGGCTTACGCTCAAACCATATCCTTCCATTATTGTCGATTACAATCTTTTCAACAATTGTAAGACCAAGTCCGGTTCCCTTTCCGTCTTTAGAAAAATAGGGATCAAAGATTTTATCTTTTATCTCATCACTAATCCCGATCCCATCGTCACTAATAGAGACTGTATAGTAACCTTCTTTCCCTTTGCTTCGATTACATTCAACCGATATATTACCCTTTTCAGGTATAGCGCTTATACTGTTATACAAAATATTTAAGATTGCTCTCCTTATCTGATTTTTATCAATAAAAAGATATACACTCGCCTCTTCATGGTAAAACGAAAACAAAATATTTCTATAGCTATCTTTTAAAAAATTGATGATATCTTCTATTATTTCAATGATATTGTATCTCTCCAATACAGTATCTGGAAACTTTGTGAAAAGTGAAAATTCATTCACCATATCGTTTATATTCTTTACTTCTGTTATAATAGTATCTATTCCCTTTGAAAGTATGTCCCTGTATTTATCATTTTTACCGTATAGTTTTAACATTCTTTCAGCGGAGAGTCTGATTGGAGTTAGGGGATTTTTTATCTCATGGGCTATCCTTCTGGCAATATCTCTCCATGCTGCGACTCTTTCTGAATGCTTCACAAGTTCTTTATTTAACCTTAAGTCTTCAGTCATCCTGTTGAATGAATCAATTAAGAGCTTCAATTCATCCTTGGCTTCCAATTGTACCTTGTAATCAAGCTTGTCAGCAGCAACCTTCTGAGTGGCAATTGCAAGTTCCTTTATTGGGATGGTAACATCTTTAGATATAATGAAGCTCAAGTAGAATGTAAGAAGAACAATGGGCATTGTAACAACAATGTAAAAAAGGATAACTATCCCCTTTATGGGCTGGCGCATAATCTTGAGGGTTCTATAATTCTGAAGACCTATAGAAATACGGGCTGTATAGTCTTTTATATCATCAGGAATTTTCTTCACAAGGAAAACCTTGCCAAGTTGATTACTCTTTTCGGGAATTATTAGATACTCCCCTGCTTGTAAGCTTATTCTCTTCCAGTTTTCTAATTCCGGATTAATATATTCTAGCCCTTCAATGTCTGACTTCAGAGAGAGTGTTCGTGAAAAAAGCGAAGCCATTCTATTCACATCTGCATCATAAATAAAAACACCATCAATCTTGCTGTACTTGCTTTTAATTATCTGTTCGCTAGAGCAATCTTCACATATATTTTTCCATTCCCTTATAGCCTCTTCGGATAATTTGTTATATAATTCCTTGGAGACTTCAATTGCATCAGTTAAAGAATCTTCAATACCACTTACGAACCATAGGCTGATACTTTTAGAAATTAAATTATTTGAAACCACAGAAAGAGGTAGGATTGGAATTGAAGCAATGATAAGGAAAAGAAGAGTCAATCTAAATCTAAACCTTGAGCCTTCCCTGTTTTTTATTCTATCAGCAATAACCTGGATAATATTATATAAAACAAATAAAAACATTACTCCAAACAGGATTAACAGAATAATGAGAAGCAATCTGTTTTTTGTTATTGCCTGAAGGAGAATAATGGGTTGTACCTTAAAACTAAAATAAATGACCGCTATAAGGAATAAGGTAAATACTGATATAATAGTTATTAATACTATGCTTTCTCTTTTTAGAGGTTTTCTAGGTTTCATTTTTCTATAATTTATTTAATATAAAAGGTTCGGTGTATATCCAATTACTCTCATAGTTCCATGGATCAAAGAAGTATAAAAAGATACCAAAGGGAGGATAGAGCTTAATGGTTTGGATATAAATTTTTGCTCTCAGAGTCATCTGATCATTTTCTTTGATAGAGGATAGATCAATGGTTACCGGATTAATAATCTCATATATCTTTTTAACAATATTCCCGGCCCTATCAGCATAATAAGAATTATTCCTAACTTTATCCTGAATTATAAATGTGTTCTCCCAGACATCGTAGGATATAAAAAAGGACTCTACCCTTTCCTTAATTACATTCTGTGCTAAACCTAAAAATCCTTCACTTTTAGTAAGTTGAAATGTTATATGAAATTTTGCTGTAATCCCATTCTGAATAGCATCAACTGTGTCATACGAGATATTTCCATTGAGCGAGAAATAGGATTGAAACTTACCATTACTGTAGGTATTTTTATTAAATTGAATTGTTAAATTTTCAGCATACAGATGATCTATTACAAAAGAGACAAAAAAGATTATAAAAAAATATAGATAAAACCTTTTTTTCATGGATTATTCACTAAAATGAATATTATACCTAAGAAAAAATTTATCATGATCGATAGAAAAGGTTAAAGTGCTTTTTTCTCTCTGAGAAAAGTACTTTTTATTATAAATATTTGCAGAGTTTATTGCATCGAGTACATTGTAGAACCTTAAACTGAGAGTCCCTGTAAAATATAAAACTGTTAAGAGCTTAGTTCCTGTATCAAAGGCATTCCAATCAATGTTTATAATTTCAGTCCCTGCAGAAGCATACCTATTGTTAATGTAAGATAACAATAAAACAAAAGCCGCTTTATCAGCAAGATCTGCGGCAATAAAGATCGATCCCTTGGTATATTCTCGACAATATATCTGTCCTGTTCCCATCATGAGCCATGATAGTAACCCTGCAATAAAGGGATCCTTTTCTGTAGGATATAACCTTGTATGTGTATTGTATAAATCAGCATTCATCAAATTGAGATCTTGAGGAAAACATAGCACGGAGGATAAAAGAATAAAAAGTATACATATTAAAATAGTGTACAAAATTATATTTTTCATAATAAATAACTCCTCAAACGGAGATTAAAGTTCTTCTCCCCTTTAATGCCATACTCCAATGAAAAGTCGAGTATGTTTAAAATTTACCCTGAACTCCTAAGGTATAGGATTTAGTTTCCTCATCATAATCTAGAGTTGTATATATATCCTCCTCATACCTTCTATTATAATCTCGTGTTGTATTTACTGCATCTATCACATTGATAAGGTGAACTGTAACAAGGGCTATACCGAGAACTACTGCAATCTTCTGTTGCTCGGCGCCTGGACTTTCTTTTTCCTTGATATTTATCCCAATACCAATATTTCCTGTAACATCCAATTTCAGTTCAGCAAATATCATAATAGTACTCACAATGAGTGCCTCCTCTGCAACCCAGAAAATAGCACCCTTTAAAATATCACCACCATAGATCTGACCCAAGCCTGGAATATACCATGAGAGTGCAGCAGCTAGAATAGGGTCTTTTCTAATAAAGGCATCCTCACCCTCTCCATAACATACTATTGGAAGAACTATGAAGAGAATCACCATAAACAAAGCTATTATCTTTTTCATGATTGTACCTCACTGTCGATATCTGATTCAAGTATCTTCGAAATCTGATCGAGGGCCTCTATTTCATCATCCCCTTCTGCTATCACCTTTATCTTTGATCCCTTAGCAGCAGCGAGCATCATTACTCCCATAATACTCTTTGCATTTACCCTATCTTCATCCTTTTCAAGAAAGATATCTGATCTAAAACTGTTTGCCTTCTGAACAATAATCGCAGCAGGCCTTGCATGAAGCCCCGATTCATTCTTTAATGTAATTTGCTTTTCAATCATTCAAACTCTTATTTTAAATTGATTTTATTAATGCTATATTAAAAGCTGGAATTTAGCAAGTTAAAACTGATCTCGAATACTGATGAAAGCGCTACTAGCTGTGCCTGATGCTCTGCTGCACGTTGCTGCTTTGCAGCACGTTGCTGCCTTGCAGCATTTAGAGGATTGTGAAAATAAACTTTTATTATTTGCAGGAATGAACTGTTATCTATCGCGATCCGTTCTTTTTTTTTCTTCAATTTTCTTCATTAATTGCCTATCGAAATCCTTTGCTGAATTATAGCCCATTTTTAAAAGCCTAAAGTTCATAGCAGCGGTTTCAATCAATATAGGAATATTTCTTCCTGGCTTTACCGGGATAGTGAATAGAGGGATTTCAACTTCTAGTATAGTGTACATTGATTCCTCCAAACCAAGCCTATCATACTCCTTTTTCGCATCCCATTCTACAAGACTGACAACAAGCTGAACCTGCTTTTTATCTCTTATCCCCCTGACTCCAAACAAATGGTTAATGTTAAGAATTCCCAGTCCACGTATTTCCATGTGATGCTGGATAAGCTTAGCGCCACTTCCTATGAGAAAAGTATCGGCAATGGAACGGATCTCAACCACATCATCGGCTACAAGCCTGTGCCCCCTCTCAATGAGCTCAAGAGCACACTCACTTTTACCAACCCCAGATTTCCCTATAATAAGAATTCCAACTCCAAATACCTCTACCAACACCCCATGAACTCTTGTTTTCGGTGCGAATTCATCTTCGAGAACCTTTGTCAATCTTGTGATCAGGATATTCGTGGGAAGTGTAGAAACAAGAACTGGTACGCATACCTTTTCTGCCATATCAATAAAAAGAGGTGGCGGCTCATGATCATGAGAAAAGATACAGCATGTTACTGGATAGCTAAAGAACTTATTAATACTTTCTGTTTTATTATCTCGAACTATTTTTACCAGGTAGTTATATTCACCACGTCCAAATACCTGTAGTTTTTCATAATCAAAGTATTCGTAATTACCTGCCAGAGTTAGCCCTGGTCTGTTTATATCATATGTTGGGATTTCCTTGCAAAGGGTACTCTTATTTGTAATAATACGCAGGTGAAGAATATCTTCTTCATGTGCAATTTCCAATAATCTTTCAACAGTAATGTACTTCTCTTTTTCCGGTGTGTTCATTTAAAACCTCAATAAAAATAAAATTAATAACCTTTCATGAGGCAGTTTCCTCAAAGCTCTGTACAGGTACAATATATTTTTTTGCCCTTAAGCCGCTCTCCTTCAGAGGTATTACCCTTTTTTCTGTTAGTTTGTCTCTGTATCTATTCATCTTAACCTCTATTTTGTCATATAGCATATCGATAACGCTGTAAACATCCGCAGTTTTTGCAAATATATGAATGATTTTCCTCTTAACATTGATATTTACCTCAGCAAAATATATATGTCTCTCCCTTTTTAAAATAAGTTTAAAATCATAAATATGGTCAATATAGTGGTCAAGTTTCCTCATATTCTTTTCAATATACTTTCTTATCTCCGAAGTAATCTTCACCTTTCTTCCCATAATTGAAACGTTCATCATTTCCTCCTGAGATTTGATGGTAAAATGTTAAGCTCCTTTCTATATTTTGCAACAGTCCTCCTCGCAATCTTTATTCCTCTTACTGCAAGTAGATCCGCTATTTTTTGATCACTTAGGTGCCTCTTCGACTTTTCATCGTTAACAATATCTTTTATCATTTCTTTAATACTTGTGGAAGAATACTCTTTACTTCCATATGCAGGAATTGTAGTTGAGAAAAAGTATTTTAACTGAAACACTCCAAAGGGGGTCTGTACGTACTTGGATGAGGTGATTCTTGAAATTGTTGATTCATGAAGGTCAACCTTGTCCGATATATCCTTCAATATGAGAGGCTTAAGGTGTTTCGGCCCATCTCTAAAAAAGTCTATCTGTTCTTCAAGTATGGCTTTTGTAACTCTTACAAGAGTGCTTTCCCTCTGGTCAATCCAATGAATAAAATTTTTGGCCCTTTGAACCTTTTCTGAAACAAATCCCTTTATCCTTTTATCACCACTCTTTCTCTTTAACAATTTTTCATAATATCTGTTTATTCTGAGCTTAGGTATAAAAGAATTATTCGATATAACTTCAAAATTCCCTTCTCTCTCTTCAACAATGACATCAGGAATAATATACTTTATCTCGCCTGAATAAAACTGTCGTCCTGGATAGGGTTCAAGCTTAGCCATAATAGAAAAGGCCTCTCTTACCTTAGCCTGTGTAATTTTCAGCTTTTTAGAGATCTCCTCAAATTTTCTCAATTTAATTTCATTCAGAAATTCAAGAATGATCTTTTCTACAAGAGGAAAATTGCCTCTATTCCTTAATTGGATCATCAGGCACTCTTTTATGTCCCTTGCTCCAACACCAGGTGGGTCCAGTCCTTGAATTATTTCCAAAACTTTTTCAAGCTTTTCAAATGGAAGGCCGACTTCATCGGAAATATTTTGAAGAGGAATTGACAGATACCCCATTGCATCTATGTAACCTATTAATATCTCAGCAGTCTTAAAATCCTCAGGTGAGATTTTTAACAACCTGATCTGCCAGAGTAAATATTCCTTTAATGTTTCCTCTCGAAAGACTGTTCCCTCAATAAATTCCCTCTTTTTGTTTCCCAAAGAGGGATCTTCGGTATGAGAGTAATTTTTGTCCTCATAGAGATATTCATCTTCGAAATTTTCAGAGCTATCATCATTCTCATTGGAAATTATCTCCTTCTCATACTCATCTTCACCCTCGTCTATCTCCAGAGCCGGATTTTCAATTAGTTCTTCCTCGATTTTCTGGCTCAACTCCATATTTGATAGCTGCAACAGCTTAATTGCCTGTTGTAATTGAGGAGTCATTACCAGCTTTTGAGTCTGCTTCAGTCGAATTTCAGGTTTAATCTCCAATTCTAAACTCCATAAAATATGTGGCAAATAGCTTAGACATTGAATATTCTATACAATGAATGATTATTTAACCTGCTTCAGATTGTGAAATTAAGACCCAAATAGATCCTCTTTGCCTCTTCATTATTCACAAGCTCATCTCTGCTTCCTGAAATGAGGATCTCACCCTCATTCATAATATAGGCCCTGTCAGTAATCCTTAAAGTTTCTCTCACATTATGATCTGTTATCAGTATCCCGAGGCCTTTTTCTTTCAACTGTTCAATAATCCCCTGGATATCAAGAACAGCTATTGGATCAATACCTGCAAAAGGCTCATCTAAGAGGAGAAATTTCGGTTCAATTGCAAGGGCTCTAGCTATCTCTGTTCTTCTTCTCTCGCCCCCTGAAAGGGTATATGCCTTCTGCCTTCTTACATGTTCTATTCCGAGATCATCAATAAGATAATCCATTCTTTTTATTCGCTTTGTTTTACTAAGTTTTGTATTCTCAAGTATTGACATGATGTTCTGTTCGACAGTCAATTTTTTAAAAACTGATGACTCTTGGGCAAGATACCCTATACCCATTCGCGCTCTTTTAAACATCGGAACATGGGTGATATCACTTCCATTGAGGGTGATGTTTCCATTATCCGCCCTTATAAAGCCAACAATCATATAGAATGTAGTGGTCTTGCCAGCACCATTTGGTCCAAGTAAACCAACAACTTCCCCTTCATGAATGTTAAAACTAATGTCTTTAACAACTCTTCTCTTTTTAAAGATCTTTTCCAGATTACCCGCAGTAATTTTATTCACAGTAAATTTCCATTCATGAAGACCAAAATCTTCGATCTAGTCCTCTACCTTAGGCTTAAATATTCCTTTTGTCGAGTTAAAAAAGACGATTCTATTTGTATCTACATTAAATTCTAGATTGTTGCAGTATATGTATTTATCCCCATCATAGACAACAATATCTCCCACTGCCTCTAAAATAGATTTTTCTTTAAAATATTTAACAATTGATGAGCGTAGAGTATAATCTCCATTCATCATATAAACATCACCAAGAAGCATAAACATATCTATATCATGATAATATCTCATCACCTCCGATTCGACTACGAGTGAATCATCTTCCATTTCTCCATCTTTTTCTATATAAAGCACTCTATCCTGAAATATTACATCCTCAGAGTCTTGAAAGTATGTTATGGTTTCACAAAAGGCACTATCTCCAGATTTTATGTCTAGAGCATGAATCTTTGATCTGAATACTGCAACATCATCTGAGATATTTAGGGAAGACGCTTTAATAATGTATTTTTCATCACTATACTGAACATTGTCGAGGAAACTATATTTTTCATCTTTTAGTGCTTCAATTCTTCGAGAGCTTATTGTTCTTTTTTTATCAAAGTAAATTGCATCCCCCTCAATAAAGTAAAAATCTTCTTTAAATCTTGCCTCTCCATAGTTACCATTTATTTGGGATCCATCAGCCCTATTTTTAATTACAACATTTTTAAAAAAGAATGCCTTTTTCTCATCTTCTGCATAATGGATAAGAATTTTATCCGCATGAACTGTTTTTTGTTGTTTTCTAAAAAAGGCATGTCCAAGAGCATGGATTACTTTTTTATCGTAATCAACGGTATAGGAGTCGGCACCATAATAGACCCTATCCTCTGATAGGTATGCATCTGCATAGGTATAAACCGGTATTCCAATATTGAAAAAAATTAAAGTAAAAAATAAAATTACTGATACGATATTAATGTTAAACTTCAATATTTATCACCACTTTCCATGAAGCTCCCTCTTACATCTTTATGTATTGTAATCAACTTGAGCCCCACATCAGCAGTCATTCCCACTCCCGATATGGTATCGCCATTCTCCTGTGTTATAGTTACAAATCGATCAGTTGTAAATTGATCCTGATCACCATGCCATTCTAAATACTCAGTTTCAAGCCTCCCCTTATTTTCCTCAGATATTACGACAACATTTCTTTCAGCTATGAGCTCTGATTGGTCACCAAATACCTTAGCCTCCTTTGAACTTCCTCTGGATATTACAATCCCATCTATATCATAATACACAAAACTGCACTTTTCAATACTTAACTCATTACTGGAAGAATAAAAGTCTCCCTTTTCAAATACTATTTTTGTCTTTAAAGTTCCGTTCTCATAATGGTAATGGATAACATCATGAAAAATATAGTCAGGTATGGGAGAGCTGTTAGAGTTACTATCCTCAGTTTTCGCCTTTTCTCTTGAGGAGCAGTTAAAAATGATAAAAATTACAAAAAGAATAACTGGGGTCTGTTTTAGCAGTATGTTCATTCCCATGTATCCTTTTTTAAATTTATTACTTGAGATTTTAGCTATCCCTCTTAAACCTAAGACTTTCCTTGATAAAATATATAAACAGAGCATGGGCATTTAAAGCTCTTGATTTAAACTCAGGGTGAAACTGTACACCAATTCCCCATGGATGATCTCTATATTCAACAACCTCAACGAGTTTATTATCAGGAGAAGTACCAGCAATTATGAGCCCATTTCCCTCCATTACATTTCTATATTTATTTGTAAACTCGTATCGGTGTCTGTGCCTTTCACTGATTTTTTCAGTGCCATAAGCATTAAAAGTTTTTGTACCACTCTTCAAAATTGTAGGCTGCGAACCGAGCCTCATTGTTCCTCCAAGGTTTGTAACGTCACCCTGCTCCTCCATTAAACTTATCACAGGATGTTCAGTTTCAATATCAAACTCAGTACTATTCGCATTTTCATACCCTAGAAGGTTTCGAGCAAACTCAATAACCATACACTGCATACCAAGGCATATTCCAAAGAGTGGGATCTTCTTTGTTCTTGCATACTTCACTGTAAGAATCTTTCCTTCTATTCCTCTTTCTCCAAAACCACCTGGTATTAAGATCCCGTGAATATCTTTGAAAATATCCTCCATTTTATCTTCAATTACATTCTCTACCCTAATTTTTACTATATTTACACCTGCACTATTTTCAATACCTCCATGTAAAAGCGCTTCATAAATACTTTTATAGGCATCATGAAGCTCCGTATACTTTCCTGCAACAGCAATATTTACAGTTTCTTGTGCAGACATCAACTGGTTTACTATATTTTCCCAGTCAGAAAGGTCTTTTGCCCTCCTGTCTAGATAAAGTTTTTCTAAAACGATATCATCAAGTCCGCCTTTACCAAGGATGAGAGGTACTTCATAAATCGATTTCTTTATATCCATTGCAGCAATTACAGCCCTCTCTTCAACATTACAAAAAAGAGAGATTTTACTTCGCATTTCAGGGGTCAATTCGGTATTTGTCCTGCATAAAATAATATCAGGGATTATTCCTATCTCTCTCAACTTGCTTACTGAATGCTGTGTTGGTTTGGTTTTTGGCTCCTCCGCAGAACCCACAATCGGTATAAGCGTTAAATGGATAAAAATGCTGTTTTCCTTTCCAACATCAAGTCTGAACTGCCTTATTGCTTCAAGAAAAGGTATTCCTTCAATATCCCCAACCGTTCCTCCAATCTCCACAATTACAATATCCGGATTATCACCTTCAGCAACAATTGAAATTCTTTTCTTTATCTCATTAGTAATATGAGGAATTACCTGAACTGTTCTGCCAAGATAATCTCCTTTTCTCTCCTTCTCTATAACTGTACTGTATATCTGCCCTGTTGTTACACTGTTCAACCTTGACAAATGTTGAGATGTAAACCTTTCATAATTACCGAGATCGAGATCTGTTTCTGCACCATCATCAGTAACATACACCTCTCCATGTTGATATGGGCTCATAGTACCAGGATCAATATTGATATATGGATCCATTTTCATTATACTGATCTTATATCCTCTGTGTTCAAGTAAACATCCAAGCGAGGAAGCAGCAATACCCTTTCCCAATGAAGAGCAAACCCCTCCTGTTACAAAAACGTACTTAGTCATTACCTGAACCCTCGATTAAAGATCATGTCAGTAATAAAATGTGAAATATAAATAATTAGTCATAAGACCGATTAACAACTTCCTCTATCACTCTATTCCATGTGGCTACTTGATTTTCAAAATCATTATCCCTTTTCTTTAAAAAAGCAAAGTATTCAATATTTCCTTTTGGACCACGTAATGGTGAACGGATATATCCTTTTACAATATATCCAACAGTAAAAAAATAATCATTCAGATTCTGTATAATACGGATGTGTAAAGACCTATCGTTTACAACTCCTCTAAATCCCCTGTAAGGCCTCTCGAGCTCAAATTGGGGCTTGATCAGTGCAAAAACATTCGCACTCTCATCAATAATATGTAGAAGTGGTTTAACAATAGGCTTTAAAGAGATGAAAGAAACATCTATGGTTACAATATCAAGATGATCTTCTAGATTTAAATGGTCAATATATCGCGCATTATACCTTTCTATTAGGGTCACCCGAGCATCTGTTCTAAGCTTGTAATCAATCTGGTTTTTACCTACATCAAGAGCAATCACATGCCTAGCCCCCTTTTTGATAAGGCAATCGGTAAAGCCACCTGTTGATGCACCTATATCAAGACAGAAAGCACCTTTTACATCTATGTTAAAATGTTCCAAAGCTCCCTCGAGCTTTATTCCTCCCCTGCTAACATAGCCTTTATTGGATAGATGGACTCTAATATCGGAATTTTCAGAGACCAATGCTGCAGGTTTCCGAATTTTTTCACCATCTACAGTAATGTTTCCACAGATTATATAGGCCTTGGCCCTTTCTCTCGTTTTAAGAATCTTTTTTTCCAATATAAGCTTATCAAGTCTCTTTTTCATATATAAAGACTATTTTTTTACATGAGATATTAAAAATGTATAGAATGTTTATCAGGAAGGCTACTATTTTTGTTGCTTAATAAAATTGGATTCCGAAAAGCCCTGTAGTTTTAATACAATTTCGAAATAATAAATCTAACTGTTTAGTCTGAATATGAAATCAAAAGGCAGGATATGTTTTTATATTCATATAAGCACTTGCTCATTAATCCTCTCAATCATCTTCGCCTTTCCAGTCTCCATTTCAATAGAAACGATAACAGCATTAATCCTTATATCATTTTCAGCAACTGAAAACTTTGAAGGAATAAGAGTAATAAACTTCTTCAAAGCCCTTTCCTTTTTCATTCCAATTATCGAATCAAAGGGACCTGTCATACCGACATCAGTAATATAGGCAGTTCCTTTAGGAAGGACCCTGGCATCCGCTGTCTGGACATGCGTATGCGTGCCAATAACAGCACTGACCAAACCATCCAGATGCCACCCCATAGCAACTTTCTCACTTGTTGCTTCTCCGTGAAAATCAACTATGATGTTTTTTGTCTCCCTTCTGATATTTGAAATCTCCCTTCTTGCTGTCCTAAAAGGGCATTCAAGTGGTTCCATATAAACTCTTCCCATAATGTTGAGAACTGCTAATTTTATACCACTCTTCTCAAAGATCGCCCATCCTCTCCCTGGTGTTCCATTTGGATAATTAGCAGGTCTCAACAGCTTCGAATCATTATCTATAATCTTGAAAACCTCTCTATTTCTCCATATGTGATTTCCAGTTGTTATACAATCAACGCCGTAAGAATATAGCTTACCTGCAATATTACCTGTTATTCCAAAGCCTCCTGCAGCGTTTTCACCATTTGCAATAACGAAATCTATCTTTTTCTTATGTACAATCTGAGAGAGTGAAAGGAATAGGGCTTTTCTCCCTGGGTCCCCTACAACATCACCAATGACTATAACGGTAATATAATCCTTCTTCAAGTTTACCACACTTTGATATTATTATTTAGAATAAAGATTTGAAGATTATTCTAGAGTCCTTCTTATCAAAAACGTATAAGCTCTAGAAAGTTTAAAGCTTGATTAATATACGAGGTATTTAATATACGAGGTCTTATGGTTTACAGGATAAAACCATAATTACTTTGCATATTCTACTATCCTCGTCTCTCTGACAAGTGTTACCTTAATTCTTCCAGGATATTTGAGCTCTTTCTCAATTCTTTTTGCAATATCTCTTGCAACTTCCTTTGCTTTACCGTCATCAATCCTTTCATTGTTAACAATTACTCTTATCTCTCGGCCGGCCTGTATTGCAAAGGATTTTTCTACACCTTCGAAACTTTCAGCAATATTCTCAAGAGATTCGAGTCTCTTTATATAACTGTCCATTGACTCACGTCTAGCACCAGGTCGAGAAGCAGATATTGCATCTGCAGCCTGTATAATGACCGCTTCTACTGTTTGGGGTTCTCTATCATTATGATGGGCTTCAATAATATTAACTATGGTATTACTTTCACCGAATTTCTTTGCCAGTTCCCCACCGACAAGGGCATGCCCCCCCTCTCCCTCTGTAACAATTGCCTTTCCAATATCGTGAAGCAAACCGCCTCTTTTAGCAAGTTCTATGTCCGCCCCAATCTCAGCAGCAATCATTCCAGCAACGTTTGCCACTTCTTTGCTATGTGAGAGAATATTTTGGCCATAGGAGGTTCTAAAACGAAGGCGTCCTATATATTGAACAATCTCAGGGGATAAACCCTGGATTGTAAGATCAAATGCAGCTCTTTCACCCTCTTCTAGAATTAATTGGTTAACCTCTTTTGTAACCCTTGCAGTAACCTCTTCAATCCTTGCTGGATGTATTCGCCCGTCAGTAATTAGTCTCTCCATCGAAACACGGGCAATTTCTCTTCGTACTGGATCAAAGCTTGATATAACTACAGCTTCTGGTGTATCATCTATGATGATATCTACACCAGTAAGAGTTTCTAAAGCCCTTATGTTTCTTCCCTCTCTCCCTATGATTCTCCCCTTCATTTCATCATTTGGGAGAGAAACAGAAGCAATTGTTATTTCAGAAGTGATATCGGAAGCCAATCTTTGAATTGTATAGGCCAGGATCTCTCTTGCCTTTTTTTCTGCCGTGATCTTTGCTTCAGTCTCCACGGTATTTATCGTTACCTGTGCATCAAGGCGGGCCTCCTCCTCCATACTTTTTATAAGCATATTCTTTGCTTCTTCTGCTGTTAGACCTGAAACCCTTTCAAGTTCTTTTCGGATCTCTTCTTGAGCCCTTTTGAGCTCTTCTTCTTTAGTATCTACCACCCTTTCTCGGTTTGATATTATCTTCTCTTTCTTATCTAATACATCAACTCTCTTATCAAGATTTTCCTCTTTCTGTAGAAGGCGCTTCTCCCTTCTCTGGAACTCAGCCCTTCTCTCTCTTGTCTCCCTTTCAAAACTACTTCTTTCCTTATAAAGTTGATCTTTAGTTTCGAGAATCGCTTCGCGTTTCTTAGCCTCAGCTTCTTTCTGCGCTTCATTTAATATATTTTTAGCCGTTGCCTCGGCAGATGTTACCTTTAATTTTGCTATATAAAGGCGCAGAAAATATCCAATAACTAAACCAAAAATGGGTGGTAGTGCATACGCTAAAATCATATACACCACCTTTCTATCCCTTTAATAGAATTTGTTAAAAAAATAGATTAATACTCAAAACGAGTACAGTCAAGAAAAATAGAGATTTAAATATAATTTGATATTATCTTTTTTATCCTATTAATCTCCTTTGTTATAATATTTGTGGCAACCATTTCTCCCATTGTCAAACAAACGATCACTATACCTTTAATATCTCCTTCCCCACCAATAGGGGCAAAAAATAGGCTTTTAATTTTCGAAGCATCAAAGATATCAAACTTACTTCTTATCTCATTATTAAAAAATGCATCTTCTCGTACATAAAGCATCTTACCCTTTGCGAGGATATTTCTAAATATCTTTTCATTTCCATCAAATAGGAGTTTTTTCCTGCTCTTCTCACTTAATCCAATAATAACATCTGCACAAAACATATTAGTACTGTTTTTTAATAGAACTGCCCCTTTAGAAAGTGTAAGGTCTTGCATAAATTGCTCAAAGATGCCTTTAAGTGTCTTCTCTTCTGAAAGAAAAATATTCTTATGCCCGCCGTCAATTTCATCAATTAAACGGGCAAGCTCATCATTCCGATAGTCCTTTTTCTTCTCTTTGAATGCCTCTTCAGGCGTCTTCTCTTTCCCTATATCTGTAACAGTTGTATCGGTTTTTATAGGTTCTTTAACAGCAGTCTTTTTTGGCAAAACTTCCATTAATTCCTCTTCTTCTTCTTCAGAGATGGAAACAGTATGCATATCTTCTTCACTTTCATTGAAAACCTCCACCTCACCATATGCGTCTTCAGTACCAGGTGAAGAATATCTATCGTTTTTTGCTTTTACTAGTTTTCCAAGTTCTGGAAGTGAATGAGAAAAATTGCTAACATTGCTTTGCAGTTCAGTAACATCATCTTCTATCGGCTCTTCTTTTCTCAAATTAACGTCCTCAGAAACTCTACCGTTTAGATTTTTCTTTTGCTTTTTTTTCTTTCCCCGCATTTCTTTATTATCCGCACGGGACTCCTCTTTGGTAATCTGATCTCCATTTTTCTTCGCTTTCTTTCTATCCGATTTATCTTCAGCAATTTCCTTAATAACTTTCTTCTTTTTTGTACTTTCTATCTCTTCTTCCATTTGCTCCTCAATTATCTCCTCTACCTCTTCAGCCTCTTCAGCATCTTCAATCTCTTCAACCTCTTCAGCCTCTTCTATGTCTTGAACCTCTGTCTCCTCCTTAACCTCTGTCAATTCTTCTGCAATCTCCGCCTCCCCTATCTCTTCAAGTTCAGTCACTTCTTCAACATCACTTAGTGAAATAACGCCGACTTCCAGAGGCGGGACTTCCCCCTCTTCTTCTATTGGCTCAGGAACAGCTTCTTCTTTCTCAACCTCCTTCTCCTCTGTTACCTTAATAGCCACTCCCTCCTCTTCGGGTACCGCGATCCTTCTCCTCGCTATCATTCCTCTTTTCTGTTTTATATTGACTAAAATAAAAACCAAAACTGATAAGACCACAATGGCCTGGGTTATAAGAACAATGGTACCGAGGCTTGAAACTTTTAGGTGTTTCGAATCCAGAGTTATGCCTACAGTCCAATCTGTATACGGTTCAGATATCCTGCTGTAATATACCGTCTTATCAGAGTCATTAAGTAAAACTCTTACTACACCAGAGTTCTTTTCTGAAATGAGACTTACTAAATCAGATATGTTTTTCTCGTCTCCTATATCAACTTTAGGAAAATTAACCAATACCTGCTTACCTTCTGTAATTAAAAATCCTTTATAGTCAAGGCTTTCAATCTTTTTAAAAGCAGAGTCAAAAATATCCTTTGAATAATAAAAGAGGATCCTATAGCTATCATCATTTACAATAGATTTTGAGAAGATGATCTCTTCCTTCAAAGAATCAACAATAGTAGTACTTTTATTTGAAGGATATTTCTGAAAGATCTCACCATACAAAACTGGATCAAGTTTTGAGCCAGAGACATCTCTTTTAAAAGTACTATACACTATCTGTAGATCTCTGTTCGCGACTCTTATTCTGGTACAGTGAGGATTAGAATTGATATAATCAATAAAAAGTTGAGGTGAAGTTACCTTTTCATCTATTTTAGAGAGATAATCTTTATCTAAATCTTTTATAAGAAAATCTAATTTTTTATCCTCTATCTCTATTTGGCGTCTCAACCTTAGTGCTATTACCTGTGTTTTCTCAATATACTCCGATTCGAAACTCTTACCGATAACATTTCTCAACTGCGTACTTTTGAGATTGATGATATTCTTCTCAACTAAATAATATAAGGTACTGAGTAAAACAATTGCTATTGAAATGCTGATAATTAGCTTTCTCACCTCTTCACCGCTATACAATTAAAAACTATTTACGTACATATATACCATCATCTTCTAATTTCTTAATAGTATCATCTACTTCAATTTTCTCAGGCTCAACCTCTTTTTTCTGAATCAATTCCTCCTTTTCTTCTACAATGCCTGAGACTTCTTTGTCAATCTCCCTAATAATATCCCCAGCCTTTTCTTCCTCTCCCATACCAAAAACCTCTTCTTTCATCTGCTTTGAACTCTTAAATATATTATCTATCACAAACCATAACAATAATATAGTAAGTATAATGATTGCAATCAATCCAAATAACAGTATAGTCTTTCTCCCAAACTTGTAGCTGTAAAGAGAAAACAAGACCATCTCTGAATTCTTAAGGCTAAGCTCCTTCATTAAAAGGATCTTTCTCATACCGATGAATGCTGTAAAGAGGTTTAGCTCTCTCATTTTCTTCACGGTTTTCTCAGGAAAATCATCGACATCCCCAAGTAAGCTGCTGTATTTATCACTCTTTTTATCATAGAAAAATATCGCCAACGGTATTCTTTGAAAATCCTTAGAGGACTCTTCCAATGAAGACATTGCCAAAATAATATCTGCAGCTATTGAGTATTCTTCATTTGCATAGACATAATGAATAAAACCATCATTATCTATATAGAAGGTATCGGTGCTTGAGAGCTTGGGAGAAAAGGTATCTCCAACAGTATAGTTTACATTTTCAATTTCTATATATGCTCCATGAATAAAACCGCCTGCCTTAAGTTCACTGGCCCAACGTCTATCACTGATGAACTCCCTGTTTACCAGATCTCTTGTATCTTCCATGTATGATTTTATAAAATCAACAGTATTGTAAAAACTTTCATGAGTTTCATAGAGTAAAATTTCATTAATAATTTTATCTTTTGTATTAATAGCCCTCTCATTAAACTCTTTTATATAATGTGATAATCCACCACACCATGCATTACCCCCGATAATAAACATGGCTACAATAATAGGTATTTGATATATCTTACATGCTTTCATCTTCTGACCAATTAACTTAATTATCGGGAATATGGTTATGAAAAAATAATAAGAAATTCTCTTAATTATATATTAAAAAATAAAACTTGAAGTCTCCTTTGTTAATAGATTTTATTTAATATCAGCTCTTTCAAAGAAATCTCAGCCCAATAACTCTAAATTATATAAAGAAAAGTTCTGCATATACCGAAAATATTTGTGTCGGTGCAACATACTAGTTCCCCTCCCAATAGGGGTATTATATTGAATACCCCTACTAATGTTGTATCCGATAAGACTAGCGTTTTCGCTAGTCTTTTTTTTAATAATACAGGAATTATAACCTTATGGTATGGTGTGTTATGATTACACTATTAGCTCTTGACTTTTAATTTTTAAATTATTAACGTTCAATTTGTTTATCCTGTTTCAGAAGATTTCTCTATACAAACAAACCATGAAAAAACTGAATAATATAGAAAAGGTTCTCATCTTCATCCTACTTTTCCTTTCTATTGTACTCGGTACAGGTATGGGGGTTTTAATATCATCCTTTCTAGATACAGACGAAATTTCAAAGCTTGAGAACTTTAAACCTGAAATCCCCTCAAAAATCTACGATAGAAACGGAATCCTTATCAGTGAACTATTCACCGTAAAAAGGGAACCTGTCACCTTTGAACAGATACCAAAGAATCTCATAAATGCTCTTTTAGCGATTGAGGACATAAATTTTTACTCTCATCGGGGCATTAATATTAAAAGGGTATTGGGGGCTCTCATTGCAAATATCAAAACAGGAAGTAGATCTCAGGGGGCAAGTACAATTACAATGCAGCTGGCACGTACACTTTTTACAGGAAGGGAAAAGACCTGGTCAAGAAAAATTAAAGAGAGCTGGTTATCCTTAAAGATAGAAAAAAAATATTCAAAAAATGAAATTATCACTCTCTATTTTAATCAAATATATTTTGGACATGGGGCATACGGTATTGAAGCTGCATCTCAGTTTTATTTCAACAAAAATGTTCAGGATTTAACCCTTGCTGAATGTGCAATGCTTGCGGGGCTTCCACAATCACCAAACAGGCTCTCTCCAATAAAAAATCCTCAACTTGCAAGAAAAAGGCAGGAACTTGTTCTTGAAAGCATGGTTAACCTTAAAATGA
The DNA here is from genome assembly GCA_964424795.1 of uncultured Spirochaetota bacterium. Classification (GTDB taxonomy): domain Bacteria; phylum Spirochaetota; class B62-G9; order B62-G9; family DRHN01; genus CAYRKG01. Next base: position 14,398 of record CAYRKG010000031.1, on the reverse strand, counting down.
TAAGTCCGAATGAAGCATACAACTCCTTTCAGGATTTCTGGATAAACTTCCATCTTCAGATGCGCTCCCCCTCTCAATCTGTTTATAAGCTCACAGAAAATAAGGCACCTCATTTCGTTGAGTATGTGAGACAGAAACTTGAAAAGCTCTATGGTTCGGAAAGAATATATACTGATGGACTCAAAGTATACACATCCCTCGATCTATCTCAACAGAGTCTTGCTGAAAAATATTTAAAGGAAGGGTTAGAACGTCAGAATAAAATCCACGAAAACACTATGTTCAGGGTAAAAAAGACACTCGACAAAAGAGTACTCGATTCATTAGATATGCTTTCCCTCATATTCAGCCTGGATAAAATCAATATCGGAGAACACAAAAATGAAGAGAGGCTTTTGAGCTATTTAAACGAAAATATTATTGCTCCTCTTGATATGCTCTCCTTTCTTTTTGATAACGCTTCTATAAATAGAGTTATTGGGAGTTCCTATCTTACTGATATGAGAGCGGGAGAATTTCAGAAGGTAGAGGGAGGCTTGATAGCTATCGAACCAAAAACTGGATATATCACGGCTATGGTTGGTGGAAGCACATTTTCAGAGGACAATCAGATAAACAGGGCTACGCAAATAAGACGCCAGACAGGCTCTGGTTTTAAACCCTACATATATACGGCTGCAATTGATACAAAAATATATACAACATCCACTATAATTGTAGATAGCCCGGTTGTTTTTTTTGAAGGGGATAAAGAATGGATTCCTGATAACTATGGGGGTCTGTATCGTGGGAAGGTTAGGTTCAGAGAAGCATTGAGAAGATCAATAAATGTGGTAACAGCAAAAATAGTTGACAGGCTTGGAGTTGACACAGTTGTCAAATATGCTTCAAATATACTTGGGATAATCGATCCAAAAGAGGTAAAAGAGCGTTTCCCGAAAGTATATTCAGTTGCCCTTGGTGTTGTCGAACTTTCTCCTTACGAACAGGCGAAGGGCTTCGCTACTTTTGCTAATAACGGTAAAGAAGTAACACCAATAGCAATTCTCTATGTATTAGACAGAGATGGAAACCTCATAGATAATTTCGAAGCCAAGCTGCGGAAAGCTCAGGTAAACCGCGGTGAAAGGCAGATAATATCAGAACAGACTAACTTTATTGTTATTGATATGCTCAGGGATGTTCTAAGACCTGGTGGGACTGGTTTTAGAGCCGCAAAAGAAAATGGCTTTGACAAACCTGCTGCAGGAAAAACTGGTACAACCCAGAACTGGATAGACGCATGGTTTACAGGTTTTACTCCAGATTTGGTTACATCTGTATGGGTCGGGTTTGACAGGAACAGCATATCTCTTGGAAGGGGTCAGTCAGGGGGTGTAGTCGCAGCCCCGATCTGGGCAAAGTTTATGAAGGATGCTCTTAAGGATAAGCCTGCCACATGGTTTTCTAGACCTAAAGGTGTTTATGCAATCAAAATATGCAAGAATTCAGGATTACTTCCAACAAATAACTGTAAAGATACTATTGTAGAATATTTTCTTGAAGGTACCATACCTACAGATTACTGTTATGATTGTGATAGAGACAAGAAGGAAAAATCATTCAACATAGAGATTTTTAAAAGAAAAAGACCCTCATCAAGTGCAACTGAAGAAGATACTTATGATAATAAATCAGTAGACTGGTCAATTATTTCTGATATTGATAACATATCTCCTCTCGACGAATCGGAAGAATCAGGTGACTACGATTTGGGGGCTGAAGAAAACGGTATCGAGACTGAATCAGGTGATTACGATTTGGGGGCAGAAGAAAACGCTATTGAGGATGTAATAGAATAGAGCCTTGAAAATATGTCAGTAACTTATAAAAGACCGTTTCGTTTCATATACTCAGGTGTTCATGATGGATATACAAATATGGCAATGGATGAAGCCGTACTCACAGGACTGCAAAAGAATCTATCAGCTCCTCTATTGAGGATATACAAATGGAATCCTCCGACAATCACTCTAGGGTATTTCCAGCGGGTGAATGATATTGATTTTAAACAGTGCGTAAAAGATGGAATCGGAATCGTAAGGAGATTAACAGGTGGAAGAGCTGTTTTACACTTTGAAGAGCTGACTTATAGTATACTCTTTACTGAAGAAGATTTTACTATCTTTAAAAAGAGAGAGATCTTTATCTTTATTGCCCGTTGTCTTGTCGATTCTTTAAACCTATTAGGTATCAAATCGAAAATAGCAGAAAAAACAAGGGGTAATTTGAAATCCCCAAATTGCTTCTCTTCCCCTGCTCAGTATGAAATAGAATCAACTGATAGAAAAAAACTAATTGGAAGTGCACAGGTAATAAAAGATGGGGTTGTGCTCCAGCATGGTGCAATCCCTTTTACGAACTCCTATACCAATATATCCAGATATTTAAAATGTGATGCAGAATCTTTTCAAACAGGATCTTTTCAAACAGGATCTTCTCAAACAGGATCTTTTCAAACAGGATCTTCTCAAACAGGATCTTCTCAAAATGCAACTTCATTGAATCAAATTTCAAAAGCAAAGATTAGTGAAAGTAAACTCCTCGATTCGTTAAAGATTGGCTTTGCAAAACATCTTTCACTCAGAGATGGGGATTTTACACAATATGAATACAATCTGATACAAGAACTCACTCAAAATAAATACTCACAGGAAGAATGGTTGTTTAAAAGGTAATACCTGTTTAGAACCCTAATGCGGACAAGCCGCATTCTTTATTATTTTGTATTAAGGTACTAATGCGGACAAGCCGCATTCTTTATTATTTTGTATT
>CAYRKG010000031.1:0-11484 GCA_964424795.1 uncultured Spirochaetota bacterium | reverse complement strand
TATTTTGTATTAAGGTACTAATGCGGACAAGCCGCATTCTTTATTATTTTGTATTTAAGGTACTAATGCGGACAAACCGCATTCTTTATTATTTTGTATTAAGGTACTAATGCGGACAAGCCGCATTCTTTATTATTTTGTATTAAGGTACTAATGCGGACAAGCCGCATTCTCATTAATCGCTTTCGCTCAAATTGAATCCTACGGCCTCACGTCGCTTTCGCTCAAATTGAGGCCTGTGGCCTCAATGGGGAAAAGTTTCTTGACCTAACCCTCTATATTAATATTTAGAGTATTCTGTAAAGAATGGGGGGTCGGGCAAAAAATCACTATTAAGGTACTATATCTCTCACCATTTCAAACATGGCCAAAATATTTTCAACAGGAACTTTCGATTGGATATTATGAACATTATTAAACACAAACCCTCCACCCTTGCCGAATGTATGTATATTATATTCAACCTCTTTTTTTACCTCTTCAGGAGTTCCAAATGCCAGGGTCTTCTGGGGGTTCACAGCACCTCCCCAGAAAACAAGCTTATCACCATAATTCTTCTTTAACAGATCTGGATTCATTCCTGATGCTGATATCTGAACAGGATTGATAATATCAACTCCTGCTTCAATAAAGTCGTCCAAAAATGCAACAACCGAGCCACAAGTATGGTAAAAAGTCTTCCAGTTTGTATTTTCATGTACCCAATCATTCATCTTTCTGTGTAGGGGCTTAAATAACTCCCTGTACGTTTCGGGCGATATGAATGGACCATTCTGTGACCCAAAATCTGTACCACTCATGGTAATAATATCTATTCTATTATCTACTGCCTCTCTGTACATCTCAAGATTCTTCATCTGGAGCTCAAGCTGATAATGGAAAATGTCTCTTATATACTCTTTTCTTGTTAACATAGATACATACCACTCCTCAGGGTCGCGTACTCCCTTTGGATATGGAATATGAAGACCGGGCACAATCGCTATATCTCCAAACCCTGCACCCCAAAAGTTTCCTACAAGTGCATAATCTGTATTCTCATAATGCCATATTGAAGTATCCTGCAAATATTTTAAATCCTCATCTATATAAGAAGAATAAGTCTGGTAGACCCATTCTTTTGGATCAAGCTTCGCCTCTTCTATCCGAGACTGTCTCACAATGGCATCAAAATAGAATCCATCCTTCGGCATTTTGCCAGATGGTGGTGCAGATCTATCCCCTTTGGGATATTGAACAATATCCCCGTTTTCCAAGACATCGAACTCAAAGTTCCCTGAAATTAAAACTTCCGTACCATCAAACATTTTAAACGGCTTCCAGTTCTCATTCCTGTATCCAAATATATTTACTGGTAACTGAATGCCATAGGTATCAACTCCCAATTCTTTCTTTACTGCATCTTCCACCTCAGCGAGCATCTGGAATGGATCGTATACCTTTACATTTCCCCCTGCTATTTTTAGGGCGTTTTTCAACTTGGAGTAAACACTCGCCTGAATTCCTGTTACGAGAGTACTTCCCAAATCAACTGGAACTCTATCCGCCTCTTTATGGTTTAGAGCAAGCTTTACTCTCTCCCTCGATGTAAAGGATCTGTTCATATCTCTATCCTAAACTTTTAATAAATATGATACCTTAAAATCCATTAAAATTAAACTCTTATTAGTATTACTGTTACTCTTTTTGTCATTTTGACAAATAAGAAAACAGAAATCACAATATTGATGGAGAGCTAACCATGTCTCATAATTGGATTGGCTAATAATTTGGTAAGAATCATGTAGTAAAATATCTGATAATTTTGTTATTTATGGTAAACTTTGAGTTTTTATTTAGATTAAAATAACTATTCGAATAATTTATTCCTGCGTCTGGGCTTTTCGTTTGCCCTGTATAATCCGATACATTTCGTATAGATCTCTAACTACAATCCTATCTTCATATATCTGAATCTTCCCCAAATCCGTTAGACGAACCAGAAACTCTTTCACCTTATTTACCTTTTCACCACACCAATGAGCGATCTCTTCAATATTAGTACTGAAGGTGACATGATTGGACGTTTGTGGCGATATATTTTGATTTTCTGCAAGCATGAGGAAAACATCATAAACCCTTGATTCAATACCGGGGAGAGTGAGAATTAAGAGTCTTCTCTTTGCATCATAAATTCTGTTTGAAAATACCTTCAGTAGCCTTACAGCCAGCTGAGGATTACTCTGGAGAAGTAAATTGAAGTTTTCTTTATTAAACTTTAAAACCCTAACCCTATCAATAGCAATTGCAGTAGCACTCCTTGGCTGGTTCTCGAGGATGGCCATCTCGCCAAAGACGTCTCCAGGATGAAAAATATCAAGTGTCTTCTCCATATCAGACACTATTTTTGTTACCTTGACTCTGCCCTCCTGGAGAAGGTAAAAATCGTTACCGGGTTCGTATTCACAAAAAATGATATCCCTTGGCTGATATGTAACACCAAACTTACTAAACATACTTGAATCCATTTTCATATCTTGAACCCACTATTTATATTATTATTATCTTAATAATGATTTTCTTGCCTTTAGGCACAATCCTTCTTTTGCAAGAAAATATTTTCCATTGAGGCCTTAAGCCTCAATGTAATTGAAAGAGACATGATCGAGAATATGGCTTAGCAACATTAAGGGTAAAATAATCTCCCGATTAACATCACTAAATGTAAAATTACCTTATTTTTTAGCGGGAGATAATTACCCCAGAAAAATGCTATTTCCCAGATTTGATACTTGCAATCTCTTTCTTTGCTTTCCTGTCAACTGGACCTTCTGGTAGCATCTTTAATACTTTATTAAAAAATAAGACTGCCTTCTCTTTATTTCCCTGCTGTTTATATGCGACTCCAATATTGAAGAGAGACTCTTTTAAGTTTTCATCCTTTGGATAATTTTTAATCAGATTTGTAAATATAATAACAGCATCTTGATACTTTTTCAATGCTATAAGACACCTTCCCATCTCAAACTCGATTTTGGGAATATATTCATTTGCACTTTCATCGAGCATTTCCGAGGAATGAAGAGATTTGAAAAGTTTATAAGCTTCATCATATTTTTCCTGAGAAAACAGGCTTACTGCATCGTAATACTTCGTGGCTACATCAATGGCCTCTTTACCACCTTCTCCTTTATCAACTTCCCCGCCAGGGCCTCTGGCAACGGGGCCTTCGGCAACGGGGCCTTCGGCACCGGGGCCTTCAGCTTCTTTTGTTATACTTGTATACGTTCCAGTACCCTTCCCTTCCAGGGTGTCTTTAACAGCATTCAATCTCTCTTGAGCCTGAGGTGCATACCGCCCAGCTGAATAATGCTTTAAGTAAGTGTTATATACATAACTGGCCTGCTTATATTTGTGGTTCTTTAGATAGTATTCACCTATTTGGAAGAGTTCCGCTTCATTATCTCCAACGGCCTGGTGGTCTAAAAGGCTCTGTGTGAGCTTACCCACTCTCCGCAGCTGGTTACTGAATACTCTTAAAAAATTGTTAATAATATTTATGTTTTTTATAACAAGTCTTTCAAACTCATCTGTTTTCATAACCAGAACCTGGGAATCTCTAATAACGTGTGCTGTTTCCTCACGCGGTCTTCTCGCAAGAGCAGACTTTACACCAAAAAACTCTCCATTCTTTATTGTTTCCCTTGTTACCTCTCCTGTCTCAATTGAGTGGAATTCGAGGCTCACAGCACCCGATTTTAATACATATATGTCATTCCCGAGGTCCCCTATAAAATATATAATTGAACCCTCTGTGTAATTTCTAACAATTCCAGGCACGATACTTTCCTAAATCGGTAAGAAGGGAAGCTCTTTATGGAATCCCACTTTTTTTCTCATCTTTTCCATAATATCCACAAGATCCCCTATAATGAACTTCTCAGAACCTTGAATACTTACCTTAGAGTAGTTAGATCCAAAATCCTGAAAGATATCTTTAAACTTTACATCACCATAGAGAGGCTTTCCTTCCATGATTACAAGTGATATATCTTTCAAAGTTGCATTTACTAGTGATGCATAAGGCTTTTTTCTATCTCCAGAGATAATTAACAAATCTCCAAGCTTATCTTTTTCTAAAGATCCTAGAATATTCTCCAGCCTGAATGCCTTAGCTGGATTTACTGTGATCATCTTAACAACCAAATCATCAGACAATTCTTCACCATACATATTTTTATAAACTTTCTTTGCAAATCGCACCTCTTCTAGAAGATTGAGTTCTCCTGAGGCAGGAGAGTCTGTGCCAATCGACACGTTAACCCCAGCTTCAAGTATTTGTTTTATCTTTGCAGTTCTTTTGAACATAAACATATTAGACCCTGGACACCAGATAAAGTTAACCTTTTTCTTTGCTATTAAACTTATATCCTTCTGTGAAAACCCAATACCATGTATCAGTACTGTGTGATCACTCAGGGCATTGTGCTCTTTAAGCGTATCTATTCCCCTTAATGATTCTTCATCAAACCCTTCCTCAATATGTGTAACAAATGGAAGGCTCTTTTTCACTGCTCTTTCATATTCTATATCAATACCATCTCCCCATTTAAGATCATATACAGAAGCCTCATGGGCAAGTGTATAATCCTTTATAACTCTTATAGGGAGTTTATCTATATAAGGATCATTTACCTCATGAGGAATATGATCATGTACAGTTGTGGCACCGGATATAAGGTTTTTATATGATCCAATAAGATAAATATCATAAGGACCATTTTTGTTTCTTTCATTATAAACCTCTGAACTTTTTAGATCATAATCCCATGGTAACCAACAGATATAGGGACCTTTTCCTATTTTAGGATAATATGTTCCAAATAGGTGATCATGAGGATTTATTAACGCTGGAAACAGTATATATGAACCCTTTATATCATAGTTCTTGACCTTTGACTTAGAAAAATCCTTAATTTTTCCCTTACATATTCGTATGCTAGATCCATCTATCACTTTGTGTGGTGTTACAAGTGTGGTAGAACTTATAGAGAATTCATCAATCATCTGAAGAAATCCTTTATCTAGTTTAAAAATTATATGTTAATAAATTATCTATGTCAATAGAATTCTAATTAGACGCCAGTTAACATTAAACTACAAACAAAAACAAAAAACAGCAGTTTTTGTCAAAAGCAACATTAATAAATTGATATTCAACTCAATATTAAATATATCGACAAATACAGAATATTTCAAAGGTTTTGATTCACATAAAAAGGCTAAGCAAATGGCTCCCATCTGCTTAGCCAGCCCAGGTGGTCCGCAAAACTATACTCCCGATAGCCAATGGGGAGGAACTATCACATTATTCCCAAGCCAACATAATCTTGCAGAACCATTTCTGTTTGTTTTATCGGTTTACATATATTCAATCTTTAACACTGAAGATTAATCTTCTGAATATTTTACAATTGAAAAAATTGGAGTTTCGATCCCTTTCCTGCCTCCTAAAAACTCTAATTCTACTAAAAAGGCTACCTCTATAATATTTCCACCAATCTTCTTAACGAGTTCAATCATAGCCTTAAGCGTGCCTCCTGTAGCAAGAAGATCATCTACAATCAGCACATTTTCACCCCTGTTTAAGGCATCTTTATGAATAGTTAATGTATCAGTTCCATATTCCAATTTATAGGTTACCTCCACCTGTTTAAATGGAAGTTTGCCCTTCTTTCTTACAGGCACAAATCCTGCATTGAGAAGATAAGCAAGAGGGCTTGCTACGATAAAACCTCTTGACTCAGCGGCAACAACCTTTGAGATCTTTTTATCTCTATACCTGTTATAAAGAACATTAATAGACTCCTGGAGGGCCTTACTATCTTTCCAAAGAGTTGTAAGATCCTTAAATTGAACGCCAGGTTTAGGAAAATCGGGAACATTCCTGATAAAATTCTTAAGATCCATATATACTCCTTAATATGATATAGACCCGATAGCCCGATACTCTTTTATGTGAACTCCTTCAAATCTTTTGATAGCCTAAAGGATTTTAGCTTCTCCAATGCAGCGTTTTGTATCTGTCTTACCCTTTCTCTTGTTATACCCAATATCTTACCGATTTCTTCAAGAGTATAAGGTGCTTCAACATCTAATCCAAATCTGAGCTCAATAATCATCTTTTCACGAGTACTGAGCTTACCTAACACCTGCCGAATAAGTCCCTGTAAAGCTGCAAGGAATATTGTATCTTCATGGAGCTTACTCTCCTTACCTTCGATAAAGTCTCCAAGCTCAGAGGAGCTGTCCATGTCTACAGGACTCTCAAGGGGGCTCGGCTCTTGAGCTATATGTAAAATCTTTACAGTCTTTTCTTTAGACATACCTAAATGTTTTGAGAGCTCTTCAGGTGTCGGCTCTCTTCCAAACTTTTGAGTGAGCTGCTTGGAAAAATAAAAGCATTTTTTAATTGTATTAAGCATACGTATTGGAAGTCTGATTAGTCTACCCTTATCAGCAATTGCCTTAATAATCGACTGCCGAATCCACCACGTGCTGTACGTGCTAAACTTGAATCCCTTAGTATAATCAAAGCGATCAATGGCCTCTATTAAACCGATATTTCCCTCATCAATTAGATCAATCAAACTCAAACCCCTGTGTTGATACTTTTTTGCAACACTGACTACAAGCCTTAAATTGGCTGTTATAATCCTGTTCTTTACATCAATGAGCCTTTTTTCATATATTCTCTTTTCTCTTTCAAATATCGCGTGATTAATTTCACTTATCATATACTTTTCTGTAAGTTTTTTCAATTTATCCTTAAAATATCTTATCTCAATATAGCAATTCTTCTCTTCCTCAGGACTTAATAGGGGAATTGTACTGATCTGCTTTAAGTAATAGGTAAGTGGATTGTCATCCTCCCCAGGTGTGTTTGGTAAGGGATCATATGTTTCACTGTTTTGTTTTTCCATCTTTAATACTGTTTTTACTTACCGGTAAATAATACGTGACAAAACTACTATACCTTAAATAAGGTTAGAAACCGTTTGTCCCTACTCTAATAAATGCTCCCTTTATCCTACCTGGATGAAATCAAAAATCATTATTTCATTTAATAAGGAATAATCAAAACATTGCCCCAAACAAAACCTTTAATCCATGCTTAATATAGTATCAAAGGATAGAGAATCTAAGGCAAATAGTATAGTGGGTTTATAGATTTACCCATATGGAAGAGTTCATAATGAATTATGCTCTTTTCAGAACCTGTTCTCAACTCGGGTCTTCCTATAACATCATTTTTTTTCACTATCTGTCCCTCTTTTACAAGAATCCTTACGTTTTTCGAATATAGACTGCAGAAGTTACTGGCATGTTCTAATATTATTGTATTCCCATAACCTCTAATCTTACCTGATAAAACAACTTTACCCTTTTGGACGGCCACTATATTTTCATTTCCCTTTATTTTTATATCGATACCATAATTAAAGTCCTTTTTATCTTTGCCATACGATCTTACAACCTCTCCCGAAACAGGCCATACAAAATCCAGTTCTATCTGTTCATCCGGTGAACTTTCAATATTTCCCTGTACATACAAATACTTTTTTGCGCCAGGTATAAATATCCAGGTCCCTTGGGATATATGGACAATATCATCTATATCATTAGCTTCCTTAATCTCTTCTAAAGATATTCGGTATGTTTTTGCTATCCGCCAGAGAGTCTGCCCTTCTTTTACTCTGTGCCAAATTCCTCTTACATACTGTTTATAACTCTCTTTATCGACTATCTGGGTTGTGGCACATGAGAAGAGAAATAGAGTAGATAGAAGAAATATAAATATTACTCTCATAATCTTATAACTTTTCATAATCTTTATTTATTAATCGGTATTTATATAAGTTTTATTAAATTTTGACTATGATATGCTGGAAAATAAAAGCCTTGACAAATGAACCATTTCAAACTACCTTACATCACCGATGTATGAAAAGGGGGCGTGGCGAAGTTGGTTATCGCGCCGGCCTGTCAAGCCGGAGATCGCGGGTTCAAGTCCCGTCGCTCCCGGATATGATCGGGCTATAGCGCAGTTTGGTAGCGCGCACGGTTCGGGACCGTGAGGTCGTGAGTTCAAATCTCACTAGCCCGAATTGCTTCGACTAAATGTATTTCTAAAGCAATACGAATTAATATTTTAAAAGTATACTATTTTAAATAATTAATTTTGACTTTTCAAAACATTAGATATTTATCGTATCGTACTAATATATACTGGTTAAAATAAAGAAGAGTTTCTTTCCAATTGTTGAAACAATTACTTTCCTGAAATGTTCATAATCCATATACTCTTTCCATGTCTTAATACTTCGTTATTCTGAAAATGAAATTTTATAAAGAGAAATGCAAGGTACAGATTAATGAATAATACCCCTACAATTATGGTTGTTGATGATTACGAGCAAAATTTGACTCTTTTAGAAGCCATTCTTAGCTCACTTGGATACCAGGTTATTATAGCAAAAAATGGGGAAGAAGCCCTTGAAAAGGCCTTTAAAAGGCCTCCTGATTTGATTTTACTCGATATAATGATGCCAAAGATGAATGGCTATCAGGTGGCAAGAAGATTGAAGAAAGACAAGCGAACAATGATTATCCCCATTGTCATGCTCACATCTTTGAATGAAGTTTATGATCGGGTGAAAGCCTTAGATGCTGGAGCTGATGATTTTTTGACTAAACCTGTTCATAAGAAAGAACTGGAGTTCAGAATAAAATCCCTGCTTAAAGTTAAAGCTTATAATGACTATATGAGAAGCCATCAGAAGGCATTGAAATCGGAGCTTGTAGGAAAAACCGAACAGCTTCGTAAAACTCTTAATTCTTTTTCACGTTTTGTTCCGAGTGAGTTTCTAAAGTGTTTAGAAAAGCAAAATATTTTAGATGTAAAACTTGGAGATCATGCATTAAAAGAAATGACAATTTTGTTTTCAGATATTCGTTCTTTTGCATCTATCTCAGAAAAAATGACTCCTCAGCAGAATTTTAATTTCCTGAACTCCTATCTGAAAAGGATGAATCCATTTATCTGGGACAATAAGGGCTTTATTGATAAATACATAGGTGATTGCATTATGGCTCTTTTTCCTTATGGGGAAGAATCTGCTTTGTCTGCTGCAATTGAAATGTTAAAATACATCCCAATATATAATACCCATCGGTGCAATTGTGGATATACTCCCATTAATATTGGAATTGGAATACATTCTGGTACAGTAATCCTTGGCACCATTGGACATGAAATATTTATGCAAGGTACCGTTATATCTGATGCCGTAAATCTGGCTTCTCGTTTAGAGAGTTTAACAAAATTATATGGAGCCTCTTTGATTGTTAGTAATAAGATAATATCTGGTCTTAAGGATCCGAATAAATATAATTATAGGTTTCTGGATAATGTCAAGGTAAAGGGGAAGAATATACCTGTTTCAATATTTGATGTCTTTAATAGTGACCCTTCTCCTCTAATAGAGCAAAAGCAAAGGACTAAAGAAAAATTTGAGAAAGGTGTCCAAGAATATAACAGTAATAATATAGAACCAGCTTATAAGATTTTTAATGATCTTTGGGAGTCAGGGAACGAGGATAAGCCACTCGATATTTATAGAAAACGCTGTGCATATTATTTAAAGCATAGTACACATATGAAATTTGAAAGTATATAACATTTATATTTTATACATAATACAATAATTAAATGCAAAATACTAAGACTGTTAGAATAGAGAATAATTTCCCAATTTATCTTTCCAATAAGAAAACTATCTAGATTTTAGTACTATCAGAGACACCGGGCAATACGAACCAGAAGGTGCTTCCTCTCCCTGATTCACTTTCTATACCAATTTCACCACCATGAGCTTCTACGGCTAATTTACAGAAGGTAAGACCCAAGCCTGTAGAGTACTTTTTTCCCTTTTGCCGAGATTTAACCTGCCCGAACTTTTCAAATATTTTATCATGATACTCTTCCGGGATACCTACACCGGTATCGGAAATGGCAATTCTTGATTGAGAATCGTTAGTCTCAATAGTTACTATAACCTTTCCACCCTCAGGTGTATACTTTACTGCATTTCCAACGAGATTTTCAATAACCCGTTTAATTAAATCCTTATCACAGAAGGCGAATACAGTATCTACCGAAGATTCAATATATATATCGTGCTTATCCTTGACGGGACCCAGCGTTTCCAAAGCTCCTTCAACGAGGGATTTCAAATCACATTGGCTCAGGCTTAAAGGCATCTTACCTGATTCAAGACGGGTTACATCCAGAAGAGATTCCACCATTCCAATAAGTATATTTACAGCTCTGGAAGCCTGCTCAATAACATCATTTTTCTTCTCACTGCCACTATCTGCACGCATTTTAAGCAGCTGCAAATACCCGCTAATTGCTGTTATCGGCTGTTTCAAATCATGTATAATCATATGCGTTAGATTATCGCGAAGTGTTTCCAATTCCTGGAGTCGCTTATAATCTTCCTTTAGCTGGTCAAAAAGATGCTTGGAATACACCGCATTATGTACGCGGAGGACAACTTCATGATGATCGATCGGCTTTGATAAAAAATCATTTGCTCCTGACTGTATACCCTTAATCCGATCACTGCGATCTGAAAGGGCAGTTACCATTAGAATTGGTATCGGAGCGGTTTTTGGGTCCATTTTCAACCTGCGGCAGATTTCAAATCCATCTATTCCAGGCATCATCACATCGAGAAGGATCACATCAGGAGGCTCTTCCATCACCTTTTCTAATGTCTGTTCTCCATTTTCGGCTTCGATCACATGGTAGCCATTAACCTCCAGAACGTCTCTCATAATTACTCGATTCTTCTTTTCATCATCCACAACAAGTATACATCCAGAACGCTTATTTGATTGTTGATATAAGGATTTCGAATTAAAAGATCGGTTATGATTCATAAAAATCTCCAAATTATAAGAAATGTTTTCTGCTCTATTACCTTGTCTGCAGCATTTAGGACCAGCCCTTTACACTGTAATGTAATCCATTAATACTAGAATTATTTACATGGACAATAATTTCAATCTTGTCACCCGGTTTTGTTATAAAGCTACTCGTTACGTTTTTGAAAAAAATCATCAATTACGTCGAGAAACTCCCTAACATTAATGGGTTTGGAAAGATATTTATCAAATCCAGCTTCCATCATCCTCTCTCTGTCACCCTTCATCGCATATGAAGTAAGAGCAAAAATAGGAATGTTCTTTATACCCTCTCTTCCCTTGATCTCCTTAGTGATAGTTATCCCATTATTCCCAGGAAGTTGTATATCCATAAGTATCAAATCAGGTCTCTCCTTCTGAAGTAATATCAAAGCCTCCTCACCTGTCTCCACCTCAATTGTCTTATACCCTCTCACTTGAAGAATGTCCCTGAAAAGTACTCGGTTCTTCTCA
>CAYRKG010000030.1:0-53327 GCA_964424795.1 uncultured Spirochaetota bacterium | reverse complement strand
TATCCCCCATCTATATTTCCCTTAATCAATTGTTCAGCCAATCTTACTGCTCCAACTGCAATTGGATGTAATCCGCCGGATTACATCCGCCGGATTACATCCGTTTGCTCTAATCTCTTTTGCTAACTTTTCAGTTATTAGGACTCCTCTGAAATAATCATCTTATCTTTATACAATGCATACATGAAATAAGGGATTTTCTAAAATTGCGTTTTTATCATTAAGAGAAAGGAAACAAAGATTAATTAGTTTCTTGTGAATAATTCACCAGAAACTTTTTAAGTTCTTGGTGGCTTCATTATATACAGATAGTACAATGATTTACAAAATGCATTTTCTAATTGCATAAGATTTATTCGAATTAATCACCAAGAACTAATTAAGAAACAATCCATTTAAATACTGGTACCTACCGCAACTTATGAGATTATTCAGGCCATGGCAATCTTTTCGACTGCACGAGCCTCATAATGATACTTACAGTCACTTTTTTTATTAACTCAGATACTTGTTTCGTGGATGGTCCCGAATTATAAGTTTATAAACTATTAAAACTCACTTATTTAGAGTAAAAGACTCCCACCATTAAAATCGATTGTTGCACCGTTAATATATTTTGCTTGCTCAGATGCAAGAAAAAGTACCAGATCAGCTTCTTCAGTGGGGTCAGCAAACCTGCCTAATGGAATTTGTGATAGCCAATAATCTAGCTTTTTCTGTTCTGCATTCTCTCTAATCATAGAGGTTTCTACTAATCCGGGACATATTGAGTTTACGTTTATATTATAACGCCCATATTCCCTCGCTGTATGTCGGGTGAGGCCAAGAACTCCTGCTTTTGATGCTGTATAATGGGCGCCTCCCAATTCGCTCGTACTACGCCCCGCAGAAGAAGAAATGTTTATGATCTTGCCATAACAATTCTTCTGCATAATTGGTAATACCGATCTTGAAAATAAAAAGATGCCCTTTAGATTAACATTAATGACTAAATCCCACTCTTTCTCTGTTATCTTCGTCAAGGGTGATGTGGTAAAAAGGATGCCAGCATTATTTACAAGGATATCTACTGTGCCGAACTCTGCCAACACCGTGTCAACTGCCAACTTAACATCATTAGCCTTTGATACATCACACAGTATGGCTATAGCCCGACCGCCGTCTTTTAATATCTTTTTGGAGGTTTCTTGTATTCCCTCAATTTTATTATCAACAAAAGCAACAGAAGCACCCTCTTTGGCAAATGAAATACCACATGTTTTTCCCATACCACGGCCAGCTCCAGTTACTATAACAACCTTATCTAAAAATCGCTTCATATCCTTCACCATCCTTGATTTATAAATAATTAGTCGCTAGTGAATAATTCAATATTCAACGATAAATCGATAACCACCAGCTCAATAATTAGTTCTTTAATTCTTGATATATCAATAGTTATTTATAATAGATATATTTGTAAACCCTGAATAAGTGTATTATTCACCAAGAACTAATTATCTATATACTCATTGACATCACTCTACATCTGGTTGATGTTTGGCTGCTACATTACTAATTTCACGTATCTTTGCTTCTGAAAGTTCTTGCGGTTTATGCTCATTAAGAATTTTCTTTGCATTTTCTTTCAAAATCATACGAGCATCTTTACTGCCATATTTTTCCCATATTTCAAAAACTTTTCTATCAAGGAATCGAGGAAACCAAAGTGTCTTTCGAAAATTATTTAAGGTATGATCATCCATGAGGAAGCTTCCGCCGGGTTTAACTCTTCCCATGGACTTAAGAGGAACAGTTTTATTATTAAATCTAAGTGGAAGGAGCATGTGTTTTACCATACTAATTATTTCATCTGCAAAAAGAAGGGACTCAAAAGATGATGTAAGTCCATATTCTAAATAGCCGCAGTCATGTATAATATTGCACTGATTTAAGGTTGCATCATAGATAGACATTGCGTACTCAAGTCCAGCTTGCGCATCAAGAATTTTAGAATCAGATGCTCCGGCAATACAAAAAAATGGAAGCCTGTAATAATGAGCCATATCTGCAAGTGCTGCATTCAATATATTCAGCTCTGGTGCTCCATAGCTATAAATAGCGGTATTCATATCCATTACGCTTGCATCCCCTCCGAAGATAAACTTTGCTCCTGGCTTCTTGTTTTGAAAAATAACAAGACCTGCTAAAGATTCAGCAATTGTCTGAACAAGGGTACCCTCCAATGTAACAGGACTTGAAGCTCCCATCATAGGGCTTCCTATATAAATAAATGGTATATCATATTCACAACAAATAAAACCCTTTATTAAGCCCATTTCTGTATGCACCAAAGGAGATAATGGTTCTGTATATAAAATTATTGGAGGAGTTTTTTTTACTTTTTCAATACCTCCTAACGAAACAGCAGCCATTTCAATCATAGTCATCATATCATTTCTTCCATGTCCAGTTACAATTATTGGTTTTTTTGTATTCATAAGCATTGCTTGATACTGGTGAACAAAGTTACTACCTTCTGGGGCATCATTTGCTATCCCAAAAGACATTACAAAATCAATATTTGGAAGAGCATCGCAAAAACGGGCTAAAAGTGCAACATCTTCCTTCTTACTTATTCTTCTTTTACCTGTATATAGATCGATAGTATAGGGACAATCTGATCCTGGCCCATAGTAACATTTGCCTTCTTTAAGAACCATTGAAAGATCACCATCCCTATTATATATCTTGATCTTCTTTGGGGCAGCTTCAATTGCTTCCATAACTAACTTCTGAGGAATTCTCACCTGATCAGGCTTACTAACATCACACCCTGCTTTGTCCAATATATCTAATGCTTCTTTACAATAAACCTTACAACCAACCTCTTCCAGTAATCTAATAGTATATTCATGGACTTGATTAAGCTGAAAATAGGATAATATGCGATTTTTATAGCCATTCCCTTGAGTAACAGTCATCATTATTTTCCTTAATTTTTTAATAGGCCTTGATTTAAAATTACGTGATGAAAGCTCTAGAATATGTAAAAGGCATCATGGCTAAGTCAGAAGTGAAATTTATCAACATATAGAATAATAAAACCATTTATTATGCTCCTAACCCATAATCAATTTAGGTAAGAAAAGACTGAGTTGTGGGAATAAGGTTATCAATATTAAACTTGCCACTAAAGCTAATAGAAATGGCAATATAGCTTTTGACATTTCATCATAAGATATTTTTGCTACATCGCACATAACGAATAGTGTGATTCCAACTGGCGGGGTAATACACCCTACTACCAGATTAAAACATATAGCAAGACCAAAGTGTACTAAATCGATCCCAAGATTAGTAACTATTGGCATCAATACTGGTAAAAGAATCAACAATGCTGGCACGCCTTGAATTATTGTTCCGCAAGCAAAGACAAATATACTAATTAAAAGAAATATTAAAACTGGACCAGCTGGAATTTGGTTAATAAGATCTGCTGCTAATTGTGGAATCTTTTCTAAGGTTATTATATAACTTAACAGTGAAGCTGCAGCCACTAAAAATAGTATAAATGCAGTTGATAATGATGCGTCAAGAATGACACGAAGAATATCTTTAATTTTTATAGTTTTATATATAAGCCCTATAATAATAGAATAAACTACCGCAACAACACCGGCTTCTGTTGGTGTAAAATAGCCACCAGCCATCCCCCAAAGAATAATTACAGGTGTCATTAATGCAAAGATCGCTCTTTTAAAACTCCTTAGTTTTTGCTTTAAAGATGTCTTTTTGGATACCGGACAATATTCTCTACCAGAAGCAGCAAACCAATAAATTTGAATCATTAAGAGAAAACCGATTAAAAATCCTGGTATGACACCTCCTAAAAAAAGTCTTCCAATAGAAACACCTGTTTGAACACCGTATACAAGCAAAATAATACTTGGGGGTATAATTGGCCCTATGCAAGCAGAAGCTGCTGTGATCGCAGCACTAAAAGACTTACTATAGCCCTTTTCTTCCATAGCCTTCATTTCTATCCTGCCAAGGCCTGCTGCATCAGCTGTATTCGAGCCAGTCATCCCAGCAAAGATAATACTAGCTACAACATTAACATGCCCCAAGCCTCCCTTTATATGTCCAACCAAATCGTTGGCAAAATCAAAAATACGTGTTGTAAGCCCTGCCTTGTTCATTATTTCAGCAGCAAGAATAAAAAAAGGTATGGCCATAAGTGGAAAGCTTTGAATAGCAAGAGGAAAAATCTGGGTAATTGCATGAAGTGAATGACCGCCAGCAATAAGTCCAGAAATTGCTGACATCATCATACATAGAGATATTGGTATATTAAGAATCAATAATAATAAAAAAGTAACAAGAATAATTAATGAAGCCATGCACCTCCAGCCTCTTTACTGAGCTGTATGTTTTTTATCATTTTTTACTACATGCAGTGTAACTCTTTATTATTTCATTAAAAAAACATAATATTATTGTTACCAGTCCTATAATTAGCGGAAAGGAAAAAAAGTATACCGGTATTTCTAAAGCAGCACTTTGATATTGTTGATACGGTAAGTATATAATTACTCTATATATTATAAGTACCATAAAAAATATTGTGATAAAGTATGCAAGCCCTTTTATAATTCTTTTTACACTTGTATTAAATATATTCACAAACATTTCAACTGCTGCAAAAGCTTTATGTTTAAAAACTATTCCAATTCCTAAAAATGTTAACCAACATATTAGTAGTATAGTTAATTCATGAGCCCAATAAATTGAACCCCTTCCTAATACTCTATTTACAACTTCAATAAAGTTTATTACCGTTATGATAAATAAAATCATACCAATAATTACAGAAAATACCTTTTCTATATAATCTAAAATTATATCTATAATTTTACTTATTAATACGAATGAATTACTTCTCATTAGACTTTATCCTTCTCATTGGACACCAGATAAGCCCTACTTTTAAGAACACGCCAATCATTCAGCTAATAATTCAATCGGCAAGTAGTTGAACAGATCATCAGTGTTACTACCACAACTGCATCTACTTGCCGCAAGTACCCTACTGCCTACCCCTTTGTTGCAAGTTTGAAGAAAGATCATGCCATGGGCAAGCTTGATAATAAACCAATCTCAGAAGTAAGCTATCAACAGAAGATAGCCAAACTAGAACGTAAATAGAGAACCTATGGAACTACCGGACACTTTCTGACGTCACGACACGTATTCCTTATTCTACCCCAGAGGTGTATAACAGCAAACACCTCCATTAATCATTATATTATATGTCGCATATGGGCTATGAAAAGGCGATTACTTGCAGAGAAAAAGAATCCATTCTCTTGTCAGCCATAACTAGCCACGTGTCTAATTTTAAAGGTTAACTCCACCAGGCCATTTAATGATAATTATTCATCTCTACTTTTTTAGAGCTTGTAATTTATCATATAATCCAGGTACTAGAAATCCCTCTTTTTCTAAGCTTCGAACAGCATCTTCTGCCCTTTTGATAAAAGGAGCATAATCAGTTTCAAAAAATTCAGCACCATGTTCTTTTTTACACTTTTCCACTATAATATCTGCACTTTCATAAACAATATTAGTATAATATTCTCCAGCTTCTGTACACGCCTTCACAAGGATTTTTTTATACTCTTCAGGGAGACTTTCATATTTCGATTTTGAAATAGCTACTGCCATTGTTTGCTGAAACTCATCAAGCTTTGTAACATATTTAGCTACTTCAGTAAACTTCATGTCCCATAAAAGAGAGATAGGTGAAGTTACAATATCAACTACTCCCTGATTTAGAGCTAAATAAACTTCATTCCATGGGACTACTACAGGAGTAGCGCCTATCTCTTTCCATGCTTTTACGTATGCTTTTATTTCAGGAAGTCGAAACTTTAATCCCTTAATATCATCCGGTTTTAAAACCGGGTGCTTCTCACAAACAAGAACTCTGTATGGGCCCCAATGCCAGTTCCAGCCTGCCTCATCGTTAATAAAATAGATATTCTTTTCTGCAAGTGGTTTAGTTACATAATCATCAAAAAGCTGGCTATCAAATTGTGCTAAAAATTGTTTTCTGTCTCTAAATACAAATGGTACATTATGTAATTTAAGTAGCTCACTAAAACTCTGAAAAACATTTAACCCTTCAAAATACATATCTATCGTTCCACTTTGAATTCCCTCAACCATTGCCGGAAATGTACCTAACTGTCCCCCAGGATATACATCACATTTAATATTACCTTCACTATATTTCTCAACAAGATCCTTAAAATGCAATACTGCCCTTCCTTCTGGTGAAGTTGCAGGATATAGTAAAGCAAGTTTCAAAGTTATGGGTTTCAATTCCTCTTTAATAGCCTCTTCTTCTCCAGCATAGGAAACTAAAAAAATTGGAAGAACCGTAAAAATTACTAATAAAAATATTACTAAACATTTTCTCTTCAACATTTTGTAACCTCCTAGATTATTTAATATCAGAATTTACATTTACATAATAACCTTAACGGTATTATGTAATTAATAAAATATGAATAATAATTGTACTACTTATCACCTCCTCCCTTTGATAAGTTTTATTACAATGATTAAGAACCTGTTGCATATAAATCAGATTTTGGAATAAAGTTTTCTATAATTTGTGGTGAATATTCTATCCCACCCTTTATGGTTAAATATATATTAGGTAAATTTTTTCTATGAGCTAAGAAATCACCCTCAACAATTACTATATCAGCAAATTTCCCTTGCTCTATCGACCCTATATTATCCATATCTAAAAGTTCAGCACCATTAACCGTAGCTGCCCTAAGAGCCTCTAAAGGAGAGAGACCAAATTTAATTAAAAGCTCAATTTCCTCCTGCATGGTTCCTAAGGTATCCGTTCCCACAGCTAGCTTAACACCATTTTTAATAGCATATTGGATGCCTTTACTATGTTCCTTCCAAAGTATAGCATATCTTTCTGCCCAGAATTCACCTCTATTCCAAACAGGATCTGCATTTTGTTTATAACCTGTTAAAGTTGGGACTAAAAATATATTTTTCTCCTTCATTTTTTGTGAAAGTTCCTGATTTAAATATATACCATGTTCTATGCAATCAAAATCAGCTTCAATTACCCTCTTTATTGTTTCAGTACCATTTGCATGAGCTGTTATTTTTAATCCGGCAGAATGTGTAATATCGCTAGCTATTTTTAATTCATCAGCTGAAAACCAAGGTATACAGAGTTCACCTTTTTTTAATGTCTCTATATCATCATGACTTGCAATTATTTTAATAAAATCGGCAC
This sequence comes from uncultured Spirochaetota bacterium, assembly GCA_964424795.1. GTDB lineage: Bacteria > Spirochaetota > B62-G9 > B62-G9 > DRHN01 > CAYRKG01. The sequence continues at coordinate 46,012 of CAYRKG010000030.1, read as the reverse complement.
CATCATTAATCTGCCTTCTTAATTCTTTAATTAATTCTTCTTTGGAATGAATTTGACGGCAAAGAAAATTAGCATGCCCATAACTCATTACAAGTGCATCACCCGCGGTCTTTATTCGAGGACCAACTATAATACCTTGGTTTATTGAATTTTTTAATTGGACATGAACTTCATCTCTATGTGCGACATCTCTAGCCGTAGTAACACCTTCTCGAAAGCAATTTAAACAACTTCTAATAGCTTTAAAGGCTAATGTAGCTATATCATCAGGATGCCTGATTGAACCAATGCTTCTTCTTAAGGTAAAATGGATATGCGAATTTATTAATCCAGGTATTGCGGTTTTTCCCTTCAAATCAAGCAATCTACCATCAATACTTTCATGAAAATTATCTACCGTTGTTATTTTACTAATCTTATCGTTTTCTAGAATAATAACTCCATTTTCAATGACCTCATTATCTTTATTACATGTAATTATCTTCACATTTTTTAATATTTTCCTCATAATTAATAATCCTTTAATATTAAAAAATTACTTACTTAATAATAAATTATTGCAAAATAATAGCTATAACGACCATAATTTTATCAAAATATAAATAATAAGTCAAGTTTTTTTTAAATATTTATCGAAACGACATAATAAAATTTATCTAAGTACAATATCTATTGACATATTGTCTTTTTAGCAATAATATCTATTTATATTTAATTTTTTTTCATAAAGTATTAAATAAAATGGCTATTTTAACCTCTTTAGATAAAGAAATCTTAAAAATTTTATCAGAGGATGGAAGAACACCAGCTTCAGATATCGCCAGAAAATTGAACAAGCCAGCTACAACAATCAGGAATAGGATCCGAAGGCTTGAACAATTAGATGTAATATTAGGGTACAAAGCAATTGTTAATCGAAAAAAGATAGGTCTAGAAATAAAGGCAATTGTTCAGATACAACTTGATAGTACGAGGGGTATTGAGGATTTTCTAAGTGAATTATATAGTGTAGAAGAGATTACTGAGGCCATAATAGCAACTGGACCAATAGACGCCTACTTAACTGTTTGTGCTAGGGACATAGATCATCTCAATGAAATACTTCTAAAAAAGATCAACTTATTACCAAGAGTAATAAGGACAAATACGCTAGTTGTCCATGTAGACAATGAGTATTCCCTACCTATAAATCTCACATATGAAATAAAAAATAATAAAAAATAATATCAGCTCTAGAGGCAAAGAACGGAAAAAGGAGCTGTTCAATGCGATCCCGAAGACAGCATCTTGTTTCTGCTTTGCTAGAGGCTTTTCTTTGGGTGTATAATAAATGGAACTTACATTATAAATTCGAGATAATCCTGAGGTAGGAATTATATGAAATATGTATCAAAAATAGTCTTTTTAAATACTCTATTCTGTCCAACACTGGGATGGATGACAAGGGCTCGCCTTTTAGAAAAGAAAAAACGGGAGATTACACTGGGCGATCGTTTTCGAATGGAGCAGGGTTTATACATAGGAAAAAAAGCAAGGAATCTCTACCCAGAAGGCATACTTGTTGAAACCGCTGACTTTAAATCTGCTGTGGAACATACAAATACGCTAATGAAAGAATTAAAAGTTAATACAATATATGAAGGTTCTTTTTTAGCTGATAATTTTGCTACCAAAGCTGATATTCTGAAAAGAGCAGGTAAACAGTGGCAAATATTAGAAGTCAAATCAAGCATGACTATGAAAAAAGACTATATCGACGATATGGCATATACAACAATGGTTATAGATAAATGCGGTATAGATATATCCAATATTTCCATAGTATTGATCTCAAAGGATTACCGGCTCGGGATGGAAGATAAAATGCTATTTGTAGAAGTTAATTATTCAGATGAAGTTATGGAAAGGGTCGAATTCTTTAAGCAGTGCTGTGATTCTCTGGATGTTATGACTCGAGCTTCCAAAATACCCGAACCAGTTTATAAGTCAAACTGTAAGAGATGCCCTGCCTTCAAGGATTGTTTAGGTAAAGATACTGATAATCCTGTATTTGATATTCCAAGACTCAGCGATACGAAGTTTGATAAGCTAAAAGAAAACAGGATTTTACGTATCGAGGATATCCCCGAAGATTTTCCTCTAACGAAAAATCAGAAAAGGGTTGCTGATAGCGTAAAAACAGGGAAGGAGTTTATTGGTAAAAAGCTGAAAGGAGAGCTTAATAGGATTGTTTGGCCTGCCTTCTTCCTTGATTTTGAAACTGTTCAGACAGCAAAGCCCTTATATCCTGAGGTTGCACCATTTACACAGCTGCCAACACAGTACTCCATTCATAAATGCTCAGAACCTGGAATGGTTATCGATCATTTTGAATATCTTGCTGATCCTGTGAGAGACTGTAGACAGGAGCTCTCCGAAAGGCTAGTAAATGATCTGGAAGGAGAGGGAAGTATAATTTCTTACGGTAACTTCGAAAAACAGATCATAAATAACCTGGCAAAGTTGTTTCCAGACTTAGCAGAAAAACTCCTTTCACTTATAGATCGCTTTATCAATCTTGAAAGAATAATCAATATAAACTACTACCACAAGGATTTTCATGGAAAAACCTCAGTTAAAATAACTCAGCCTGTTCTGGCTCCAGAGCTTTCTTATGACGATCTTGATATTAATGAGGGCAGTACAGCAATCGCTGCATTTGCCTATTTGGCTCTTGGAAAGTTCAATGATGAAGAAGCTGATAAAATGAGAAAAAATCTTCTGGATTATTGCAGGCAAGATACCCTGGCAATGGTTAAGCTTCATGAGAGATTATTATATATACAGAAGTCAGACCCTATTGAGTAATTCCTTTCCATCTGAAATACTCCGTCATAGAGGAATTTCATCCATATTGGTTAATAAAGTATTCAACTGAACTAACAAGATTCTTTAAGCAGGGAAAAATAAAAATACTTTATTGCCCAATACAATCCGGTAATAACAGGATCTTAAAATCAATGAATAGAAGACATACAAAAAATCAAATAAAAGAGGCTTTATTACAAATAAAAAATACATATCCAAAAATTAAAATTCGCACAGATATTCTTGTAGGCTTTCCTTCAGAGACTGAGCAGGAATTCGAAGAAACTATTCATTTTGTCAAAGAAATCGGCTTTGAATTAGTAGTGATCTATGGTTTCAGTAAAAATCTATATTTCCCCGATTATTTACTAAAAAAGGAGATACCACAGGAAATAATTGATAGAAGGATCATAAAAGCAATTAAATTTTTTAAAAGACATAGTATTGCATGTGCGACAGCATAGATTATTATCTTGTAATAGCTAAGACCAGCGGAACCTCCCTCAGAGTCTTTTAAGTTTTTTCATTCATGCTTCCATCCATCAATGTAAACAGATCCAGGCGGTTTTAAGGCTGTAGAATACATATATGATACGGCTCAGTACTATAATCCATACAGAGCTTCATCTTTTTCCTTATTGAACTTAATTTGTCCTACAAAGCAGCTTGACAAAAATAAAATAATAAGAATATAATTGATAATTATAATATAATACTTATAGTAGTAATTGACAGATCGTACAAACACATTACAATAGCATGAGAGCTGGTAGATGATGCACGAGGCTATCATGTATCATATAAATCGCTGCTAGAGTATCTAAGCTATTTAAATTATAGATTTTACTATCAAGCTCTCAACAATACTTTTATGCTACTATATTTAGTTGAGGAGGTGTGCTATGAAAAAGTCGAAAATAATGCCATTCTTTACTGATACAGTGGTAATGCTATCACTGGCAATGATATTAACCATCTGTACGATAACTCCTTCAAGAGTTGATGGAGGAGATCCTGAAAAAACTGGAGCGCTTACCTATTTGGACCAGTACGATATCTATCTCCTTGCCTCTGTTGCTGTTTCACCTGATGGCAAGCATGTGTATGTCGTTTCATATTACGAAGATACGGTGGCATGGTTTACCCGAAAACCCTCCACTGGAACTCTAATCTACGGCGATAGCTATAAAAATGTCAATATCGATGGCGCTAATTTTGTTGCTGTATCACCTGATGGCAACCATGTCTATGTAGCTGCAAGTGAAGCAGATGCTGTAGCATGGTTTAACCGCAATCCCACATCTGGAGAGCTCACCTACGGTGGCCGCTATAGTAATGAAAATATCGATTACGCTCAGTCTGTTGCTATTTCAACTGACGGCAGACATGTCTATGTAGCTGCACCTTTCGATGATGCGTTGGCATGGTTTAGCCGCAACCCTACTACTGGAGAGCTCACCTATGGTGGCCGTTATAGTAATGAAAATATCGATGGTGCAGTTTCTGTTGTTATTTCTCCTGACGGCAAGCATGTCTATGTCACTGCATATATCGCAGATGCGGTAGCATGGTTTACCCGAAACTCCACTACTGGAGCACTAACCTATGGTGATCGCTATAGTAATGCCAATATCAATAGCACTATGTCTGCTGTTGTATCCCCTGATGGTAACCATGTCTATGTCGCTGCAAGTAAAGCAGATGCAGTAGCATGGTTTACCCGCAATCCCACATCTGGAGAGCTCACCTACGTTGATCGCTATAGTAATGTCAATATCGATGGTGCTATTTCTGTTATTGTATCACCCGACGGCAAGCATGTCTATGCAACCGCAAGTAAAACAGATGCTGTGGCATGGTTTACCCGCAATCCCACCACCGGAGCGCTCACCTATGGGAATCGTTATAGTAATTTCAATATCCATTGTGCTGGGTCTGTTGCTATTTCCCATGACAATAATCATGCCTATGTAACTGGAAAATGCTCAAGTAAGGTGGTCTGGTTCAAAAGGGACTGACCAGCATTAAAGAGTTTTTTACTCATAAGTGAGATTAGTCGATGCAGGAGATCAATCGAGTCGCCATCCTCGGCGCAGGGGCAATGGGTAGCTCTTATGCAACAAGGTTTTTCGATGCAAGCGGTTTTTCCACGGTATTGGTTGCTCGAGGCCAACGTAGTGATCGACTGAAACGCGATGGCCTGATAGTCAATGGAAAGAAGTATGCCATCCCGGTCACCGATCCAGACGAAGCAACCTCGCCTGCTGATCTTATTATCGTTGCCTTGAAGTATCATCACCTCGTCGAAGCTATTCATGATTTGAAGAATCTTGTCGGTAGTCAAACCACTATTATCTCCGTGATGAACGGGCTCGACAGTGAAGAATATATCGGCTCTATCTATGGAATGGACAAGGTCCTGTATGCCATCGCTGTGGGCATAGATGCCTCTCGTCAGGGGAACCAGATCACCTTTACAAACCCTGGAAGGCTTATTTTCGGTGAGGCCAAGAATAACCGCCTCAGTCAACGGGTTAAGCGCATGCAGGATGCCTTCAATCGTGCAGGAATCTCTTACGAAACGCCATCCGATATGATCCGGATGATATGGTGGAAGTTTATGATCAATGTCGGGATAAATCAGGCCTCAGCGGTGACGCGTGCGCCTTATGGAGTCTTCCAATCATCACCACAAGCCCGGGCATTGATGGAAGCACTGATGAGAGAGGTAATCTCTCTGGCAAAGGTCTCAGGAGTCAATCTTGTAGAACAGGATATCAATGACTTCTATCCCGTTCTCAATACGCTCTCGCCACAGGGGAAGACTTCAATGCTCCAGGATATCGAGGCCGGGCGCAAGACAGAGGTAGAAATTTTTAGCGCTAAGGTAGTAGAGCTGGGCAAAGAGTACGCCGTTCCCACACCCGTCAATCAGACAGTGATGAGCATCATCCATGTATTAGAACGTAATGCCGACTGAGAAGGGGTATTTACGACAAAATCTTTTCACTTTTTATTAGTTGAAGTTCTGGAAATAAAAATTGGGTCAGGCCTCGATATGGAAGATTGTCATCCTCAGTCCCTGATCAGGCTGGCTCTTCTGAATAAGTTTAGAACATCCAATTACAGTATGCCTTTATTGCCTATTTCTATATTTTCAAAATAGCTATCACCAGGTATCGATGGCATAGAAACTTCAAGTAAAAGACATGGACCATCATAACCGGAAAAACTATGTTTTGTGCCTGTATTCATAACCACTATATCACCTTTTTCTCTGATCGATTTATCTCCGTTAATGTTCATCTCTGTCCTTCCCCTTACAATATAGAAGGTTTCATGTTTAACTTTATGATGATGATATGGACATGTCTGGCCTTTGAAAACAAATATAAGCTTGGCACAGTATCCTGCATCCACTTCATTCGCCACCCAGAACTCTGTTTCACCAGTTGTAAAAAAATCATGGAGACCAAAATGTACCATAAGATAGGGTACATCTGGAATAACTAAGCCCCATCTTTGGACCTGCTCATTAATCATACTATAAATCTTTATTCGATCTTCCCCAAATACCTCGAACCTTTCAAACTTCTTCATATCAATATGCATAGTATTATCCTTAAATATATAAAGTGATTAAAATAACAAAATCGATAATATAACCTAAAGATTCATATATTCATCTATGAGTTTCACATATTGTTTCACCATACTCTTAAGCAACAACTCACCCGTCTCTTTTGCTGCAACTGTGGGATCTCCATATATCCCAGTTTTGCTCTCCTGTACATACCAGGTAGAAAAAAAAGCCCCCCCCCTGGCTGAACCAAACATATCGCCAGGGTAAAACTCCGATTGATATTTCATTACGTCCTCTCTTGTTGTTTTGCTCATATCAACAAGATCTGTCAGATACAGCATGAGTGAAGTTTCAAACTCCCCGCCATGCAGTGCTCCACCCAATCCCGATTTACGTATCTTTTTCATCTCTTCAGCTGCAAGAGAGTAACAATTTGATGTTACAATATGAATATCATACTCATCTGCAATCCTTCTTGCGGCAAGCTTCAATATTTCAGGATTCTGACCATGTGCATTAATACACAGCAGCCTTTTAAATCCCATCTCCACTAGTGAATTCATAATATCAAAGAAAACGTCAATGAGAACTTCACTTCGAACACGAATAACACCTGGCCATTTTTGCATCTTTTTTATTGAGTATCCAGACCAAAAACCAGGCAGAACAAGAACTGAGTATTTATCTTTTATGGCTAAGGCAACTGATTTTGAGACCTCTTCTGCAATGACGAGGTCTGTATTAACTGGAAGATGCAGACCATGCTCTTCGACTGTGCCAAAAGGAAGGATAATTAAAGCGTTCTTTTTCACAAAATCAGCAATTTCTGGCCATGACTTTTCTGCAAAATAAATGGACATATAGTACTCCTCTTCTCAAGCTATGGTGTTTGTAATTCTTGTGATCTTGTAAATACCGGTTCTAGTGCTTCATTGAGCATTTGATATAGCTTATATATAGCTTCATACTTCTTTTTATTTCTTTCATTAGGTAAGATAGGCTTATCAAGTAGGACCAGCCTTTGACAGCCTTCCTCAATTGAAGAGAATTCATGGATTCCAAATCCTGCCAATATTGCGGCACCCAGACAACCAGCTTCAGAGCAGGTGGAGGTTACCAAGGGCAGGCAACAAATGTCGGCTTTTATCTGATTCCAGGACCTGCTCCTGGAACCTCCACCAAATGAACGAATCTCATTGATATTCAACAGATTCTCTCTGAATACCTGGAGATTTTCTCTTATGAGAAAGGCAACAGATTCCATCAATGCCCTTACAAAATGCGGCTTTTTGTGATGTAGCCCAATACCGTAAAATACTCCGCGAACAGCAGGATCTGATTTTGGACTACCCCTTCCTGCCAGATGAGGAAGCATAATCAGGCCTTCAGCGCCAGGATCTATTTCTTCAGCACTGGAGGTCAAGAGATCGAAAACATCTACCTCATCTATTTCCGCTCGTCTCTGATCTTCCTCTCCGAAACATTCCTTAAACCATCTGAAAGCAGATCCTGCAGCGGGACATATACCGATCAGTGCATAGGTACTATCGATTGCATTACAGAAGGTATGAATTCCTGCGTTATTCTTTTTAAAGGGTTCATTTGATACGGTATGTATCGCGAGCACCGAACCGGTGCTCTCCGATATTGCTCCCTTATGAATATTGCCAATGCCAATCATACCACAAACTTGATCAATTGCGCCAGTAACAACAACTGTCGAGGTGGAAAGCCCTGTTTCTTTCGATGCAGCCTTGCACACCTTTGCAACAGGATCTCCATGCCGGTATATCTCTGGAAGCCTTTCCTCTTTAAATCCAAGAAAATCGAGCATATCTACCCACCATCTTTTTTTATGAATGTCAAATAGTAGAGAGGATGATTGCAGTGATGAAACTGTAACAAACTCTCCAGTCAGTTTGAAGGTCAGATAATCGTGCACCAGAAGCAATTTCCCAATTTTCTCAAACCTCTCTTTCTCATGTTTTCTGATCCACAAAAGCTTTGCAGCTTCAAAGAGTGGAGAAATCGATGGTTGCCCTGTAACGGAAAATATCCAATCATCTCCAAATTCACGAATTATCTCTTCTGACTCATTTCCCGCCCTTGTATCATAATAGACAATAGCATGTCCAAGATTATAGCCCTCATTATCAACTGGTACAAAGGTAACACCCTGGCTTGAAATGGAGAGGGCATTTATTGAATGAAGATCAATTCCTGATTTTTCCTTCAGTCTTTCAAGACAGCTTATAAGAGCTCGCCAGTAGTTATCCATGTCTATTTCTACTATTTTATTATCTCTATAAAAATCCGCGCATTCCACTAAGGCGTTTCCAACTAATCCTCCATCACTGTCAAAAACTGCCGCTGCCATTGTAGTCGTTCCAGCGTCAATACCTAGAAGATAGGCCATGCAGATATCCCCTTATATCTTAAAAATTATAAAAGACACTTCCTATGCACTTTTATTAGACTACAGCTCCTACCTCTTTCGACCTTTATAAACTGCATCTATGATTCTCTGTATGTAGGCTCCCTCTATCAATGATGGAGATGCCTGTTTACCAGAAAAGACATGCTTAATAAAATTATATTGGCTTGCACATGACCTCTTATCCACCCTATACCGAATCGAGGACCAGGAAACTTGGATTTTGAATCAGGATACTTATTTATCGTCTCAATTGCCTTATAACTCCTTTTCCCGCCAATCGACGAATCACTCTCTTTTACATCATATATCCACAAAAAGTTGGAATTCATCGATTCGAACTTAATCGCACCCGATGTACCATAGAGCTCGAAGTCCAGATCATCATTACTCCCAGCTATAATCTTAGAGACTTCAATCGTCCCCATCATTCTGTTTTTCATTTTTATCTTTAAAAGCACATGATCCTCTCCCTCAACTTTCACCAACTTCCCTGTACAATCCGGCCTCTCTGAATAGAGAATTGCACTTTCCATACTTATGCTTTCGTATTAACCCATTCTCGAACATGTTGTTACACGTTCTTTATTCTCAAGCCTTTGTTTTCAAACTGCAGATTATCAATATCCCAATTCCTTTTCTGTCTCGAAAAGTGCTTCCTCAACAATATCAAGTCCCTTTTCTGCAACTTCAATTGGCATTATGAGAGGGGGTGAGAGTCGAAGATTCTGTTTTGCAGGAATCCATGCAATACCCTTTTCAAAAGCTTTTCTATACACTATCTGACATGCTTCAATATTCGATTCACGAGTCTCAGGGTCCTTTACAAGCTCTATACCAAGAAGGGCACCCTTCCCTCTGACATTCCCTACAATTGTGTATTTTTCCTCAAATGTTTTAAGTCTTTTAAGCATGAAATCCCCAAGCTCGACAACATGTTCCAGTACCCCTTCCTCCTGTATGACCTCAATACAAGCCAATGCAGCAGCACATGCTACTGGATTCCCACCATAGCTCGATGCTGAACTGACACCATCCATCTTATCTTTGAACCTGTCACTGTATAGAGTCGCGGTAACAGGATAGCCATTCCCAAATCCCTTTCCCAGTGTCATGATATCCGGTATAACTCCTTCATGCTCAACACAGAATATTTTTCCTGTTCTTCCCATGCAGGTTAACACTTCGTCGGCAAAAAGCAAAATCCCCATCTCATCACATAGTTTTCTAAGTTTGGTAAGCCAACCTTGGGGGGGAACAACTGAACCACCCCATCCCTGTATTGGCTCAACCACAATTGCCGCAACCATATTAGTGGCAAGTTCTGTTACAGATTCCCTTATAAAATCTACACAATGAAGGTCACACTCAGGAAACTTCAACTTGAACGAACAGTGATAGCAGTTGGCATACGGCACTATGAAGCTTCCCACAGCACGAGGGCCACTAATTCGAGTCATTCTGGTAAGACTCTGACTCCCGAGGGTTTTACCATGCATATCATTGTAACAGGATATAAACTCATATTTTCCTGTAGCCGCACGTGCAACATTTAATCCAGCTTCAACACATTTCGATCCTTCACACCAAAGCTGTACATTATTGAGGTCTCCAGGAGTGATCTTTACAAGCTCTTCCAAAAGCCTAGTTTTTATCTCTGTATTAAAGTCATGACAATTCTGAAGCTTTCGGGTATGCTCCACTACTGCTTCAGTGATTTTAGGATGACAATGACCCCAATTGGTTATGTATATACCGCTGCTGAAATCAATATATGTGTTGCCATCAACATCTTTGAGGGTTACACCCTTTCCTGATTCAAAAGCAACCTGAAAAAGCCTTACCTGCGAAGAATACCCTTGCATGTATTTACTTGCTCTTTTTTCAATAGCCTTTGATTTTGGCCCCGGCGGTTTCACCTTAATGTTTGGCACCTTATCTATATCAACTTTTGCCCAATCTTTATCATTTTTACTCATTGTAAACTCTCTCAAATTATTTTATTTTTAGCCTTTCCTGCTGAACCATATATTTTCATTTTATACTTGACCAACTCTCTCATTGCTATCTCGCCACCGGCTACGATATCTTGTTTGAGACCTGAGCCTATTCTGTATTTTGGCGATACATATTGAGTATTAGATTTTTTTACTTTTTCCATGCCATCAAGAAACGCCTTATTTAATGCCGCCCCAATGTTCATCTTACACAATCCAAGTTCTACCAATCTTTTGACATCCTCATCTGCTATACCGCTCCCCCCATGAAGTGTTATGGGTATATCCACTGCCTCATGTATCTTCTCAAGAAGATCGAAACGCATAGTTGCCTTTCCTTCCATCAGTACCTCAACATTCCCGATTGAAACCCCCAGTGCATCTATACCTGTTTCTTCAACAAATTTCTTTGCATCTTCAGGAGTAGTCATAAAACGAGATGCCCTCTCCCTTCGCAAACCAGCTTTATCCGCTGTTGGAAGCCTTCCAACATTTGATTCAACAGTAACTCCTGCCCCATGGGCTATTTCAACAATCTTTCTGGTTAATGATATGTCTTTATCAAGATCATCCGATTCACACTCAAACATAACTGCATTAAAACCCAATTCTATCCCTGATTCTACTAATTCAAGATCTGTTACTTCATTTAAAATAAGTGCAACAGGAACCTGAGTGTTTTTTGCAGCGATCTTTCCAATGGATGCATAGTATTCCAGGTTTTCAGGCCTTATTATTCGTTTTGGATTCGTGAGTATTCCACCATTAAAACCTATTATAACCGGGGAGTTCATCTCTTCAGCAGCATTTATGACTGCTTTTACGGACTCAAGATTCCAGGATTCAAAATATCCAATTGCATATTTTTCATCCTTGGCCCTTTGTAGCATCTCTTTCATCGAAAATAGTGCCATTTATTATTCCAATTGCTTAATATCCCAGCGCCTCAAGTCGAGATATAACTTTCTTCTTAGATACTTCAGACGTTATCTTTTTCTCTGTAAGTGTTAAAATGGATGGTTTTTCCATATTTTTTACAATTGGTAATCCCATAATATCAATTACTGTAGGAGCTACACTACATACTGAAACTCCCTCTATCTCTCCCTTTGAGGGAATGCTATCTCCAAGTATACAGAAATAACCATAGGAGCTGTGTCCTGTATCAATACTATTAGAGTATAGGCTTCCCTTCCCATAACCTATTTGATCACTAACATACCAATAACAACAATTAAAACTTATGAATAAATCTGGACCATACTTTGCAAAAGTACCAAAATGTATATCGTCCCTCCTATGTACTTGAGTGTTCATCACTCTACCTCGTTCATCAGGAATATCTTTCACTTTTTTCGTTAGCTCATCTAATAAATCATCATATTCACACAGCTCAACAATTCCTAGAGGCTCTCTATCTTTAAGATTTATATACAACCGTCCTGTGCTCCCCAATACCCAGCATTTTGTCTTTGCCCAGTCTATATCACAATTTTTTAATGAAGTAAGTTTTTTGGGATATTTATTAATTACTAAATATCCATTTTGTATCAGCCATTCATTAAGATTTATTCTTCCATCAAGTCTATTTGAGCCATAAGCACTGTATATAAATAAAACTGTATTACTATCAAATATGTTTATGATCTCCCCAACATTTTTATCGATCCAGCGATAGTACGAAGCAATTACATCTTTATATTTATTGCCTTGAGTATAGTTCCGATGTTTCTTGTCATAGTATCGAAGAAATATCTTCGAAACGAGATCAGTGCCTGGTATGACTACAAAGACATAGTCACAATTTTTCTTAACAATAAAATGTTTCAATAAAGCGAATCTCTGTATATCCATCTCATAGATACATTTAAGTGCTGTATCTTCATCAATCTCACTAATATTTGGTATATCAAAGATATAATTGCCTAATATACTCCTAATCTCGATCTTGAGGTTATCAGGCCAGGTAAAATTACTATTTTTCATAGAATCACTAATACAGTACCCTCCTGGAACCCTTGGAGGGGGTGAAGTAACTGGAACATTTATCATTGCTATCTTCTGTCCCATTTTTGGAAGAATTCTATATAAGCAATCAACCCTTGCATCTACTATTTGAGAATCAACAGACTCCTTCTCCTCATAGGTAAAATCATTCCTGAAGGCATAATCCCAGAAACCGTAGCTTCCAGGATTCCTCCCACATTGAGAACTAATCCAGGCCTGGGGGGCTGATGGTGGAATTATACTCTCAATTTTACCCCATATACCTTCCTTTTGAATTCTCTTCAGATTGGGTAAATCATCGATCCATCTATCTACAAGTTCTGGATTAAAGCCATCTACACCAAGCATTACTACTTTAGGCATTCACTTCCCTCTTCTTCAATGATTTTTCGATTATCCTTATTAAAAAGATCATCAAGCACTAATTATCACTAACTCATGCAAATCCACCTTCATGAAATCTATAAAAATAATTAATCTGATTTATTTATTATCTCCATAACAAGAGACCTACTATTATTTTCTGCTACCTATTATTGAATATAGTCAAATCGCTAATTTTATATCCTTTGGTAAAATACTCATCTGTTTCTTAATCTTTTTATGAATTTTAGTGATATTTAGCATGCTAAATATGTTATACAAGTTAAGTGGAATATACCAGATTCTTTCCCATTAAACCTTCATATTCTGGCTCATAGCGCTCCGCCTTGGGCACAATATTATTGTTCCCAAAAACAGGATCTAATGCGGAGAACTGGTTAACAAATTCCCAAACTAATTCGCCCTTTTCTGTTATTTCAAATATACGTCCAGCTATTGCTTCACATATCAAAGTATTTCCATTGGGTAATCTTTGGCAACTGGACAGATATGCACTATAAAATGCAAACCACGGATTATCCTTGTATTCCCATACCATTTTTTCAGTAGTTTTGTCTATCTCCAAAACACGTGAATAGGATTCGGATATACCAGTAGTATGAGTACCGTTATCGAATACTAAAATATTTCCATTTTGCAGTATGGTAGCGTCATTTTGATGGCCCAACTCCCCGGAAGATCCCCACCTCCATTGAATATTACCTGTAATCTTATCGATAATACATATAGTATTTGTTTGCATGAAGCTCGTAAGGATATCCCCATTAGGAAAAATTGTGCATGAATTTGATCCAGGCCAATGGATACGAGGACATAATGGACATAGAGCATCTGTTTCCGGATCAAGATGTTCATAAGAAAACCACTCCCATACCACCTTTCCTCTTAAATTAATTTCTTGAAAACAATCACCCCACATTATTCCAGCTCTTTCTGAATCTTTAATACCACCTTCAACTCTATTTGCAATATCTTCAGGCACAGGTACCCACTTAATTACTACTGTATTTCCATTAGGGAGACGACTAAAGGCATGATGTATATATAAATCCCTATAATTCCATACTATATTCCCGCTCCAGTCTACCTCAATCAACTCGCCTCCGGCGCCTATTAAATCAGATAGCGGTCCATCTTCGATATGACCACTATAAAGTAAGTTACCATTGGGGAGTAGTTTGCCATACAATGCTGGTTTATAAGGTAACTTCCACCGCTGGACAATTCGTCCCCGCATATCAATTAATAATGACTCTCTTGATCCTAGAGGTGTAAACAATGTATACCCGTTAAAGGCCTTTACCGGGTCATAATAAGTAACACCCTTCAGGCTATTTCGCGTAAAACCCATCATTATTCATTCTCCATGTGTTTATAAATCTTCAGTTTGTCCTTTTGTAAAAGCATTAGGTCCATACACTCCGTTTATCCACTCAAAATTACCTGGATCCAAATCTTTTCCTTTCAACCCCTCATAATCAGGCCCATATCTATATGCTCTATATATTAGGTTACACTGACCGAAAGCTAAATAGGAACCATAAAATGGATTAATATATTCCCAGACTATTTCTCCATCGTATGTCACTTCAAAAATACGGCCCGAAAGGGTCTCACATATCAGGGTATTATTATTTGGTAATCTCTGGCATCCTCCCATACCGTAGCTATAGAAATCAGATGGGGGATCGTCTTTATATATCCATTCGATCTTATCAGTTGATGGATTGATTTCCAGTATAGTGGAGTAATAATCCAGATCTTTTGAGAATAGACGGTGTGCTCCATTATCAAAAACCAGAATATTTCCATTATCTAACATAGTAGCATCATGCTGATGTCCAAGTACATCAAAACCCCATCTCCACTTAATATCGCCTGTTGCTTTATCAATAATTGCTATAGTATTGAATTGACGGATTGAAACTAAAACATCTCCATCTGGCAGAACATAACAGCTATTCATATGAGTCCATTCACCCCTGTATTCCAGAGGACATATGATATCTATCTCCGGATCTAGATGTTCGTGCGATATCCATTCCCAAATTACTTTTCCTTCAGGAGTTATCTCGTTAATTGCATCACTCCACATAACTCCATCCTGTTCTGTACCCTGAATACCACCCTTCACCTTGCCCTTTAAATCATCAGGAACGATCGCATATTTTATAAACATTGTATTCCCGTTTTCCAGACGGTAAAAATCGTGGTTAAACTCAGGTACGTCATACTTCCATACCAAATTGCCATCCCAGCCAACCTCCACCAGGCGTACTCCCCTTTCTTCTGAAGGCTTTTTTATCTCTTCTTCATTGACCCCAAGGGCATATGCTATTCCTGGACCCATTACTCCCCCTGATTTAATACCAGCATAAAGTAGATTGCCATTACTAAGCAGGCGAGAGTGATATGGTTCATATGGTGTCTTCCATTGATGTACAATATGACCCTGCATATCAATTAGCCATATGTCACCGCTATGCCAGGGAGAAAATAAGGTATATCCATTATAAGCCTTTGCTCTGTTGTAACAGGTAACACCTTTTAGGTTCATTCTGGCAAAACTCATGGACAGTGCTCCTTTTATTATTTATTCAAGT
This sequence comes from uncultured Spirochaetota bacterium, assembly GCA_964424795.1. Taxonomy (GTDB): domain Bacteria; phylum Spirochaetota; class B62-G9; order B62-G9; family DRHN01; genus CAYRKG01. The sequence goes on along the minus strand of CAYRKG010000030.1, from coordinate 30,157 downwards.
TACTTTTTATTCTTTTACAGCTCCCATGGTCATTCCCTGAATGAAATAGCGCTGCATAAATATAAAAAGTAGGATAATAGGTATGCTCACCAAAAGCGAAGCTGCCATCATCTCGGACCAGTAGACCTCATACTGTCCCTGATATGTTAAGATAAGGCCAGGAGGTATCGTTCTCATATTGTCCGAATTCGTCAATGTTAAAGCAAACATCAGTTCATTCCAACCTACAAGAAATGCGAAAAGTGCAACTGACAATATAGCTGGTCCAGTAACTGGGTAAACTATTTTTGTAAGAACCTGTAATCTATTACAACCATCGATGTAAGCTGCCTCTTCGATTTCTCTTGGCAATGTATCGAAATAATTCTTTAGCATCCAGATCGAGAATGGGAGTGCAAAAGCTGTATAAGTAAATATTAGAGCCGGGTAAGTATTGATGAGTTTAAGCTTATTAAATAGGCCGAAAATTGATATAAGAAGCATCACAACCGGGAACATCTGTGCAACAAGAATTGCAAACATCACCACTCGTGACCATCGAAATTTAAACCTTGAAAAGGAATAGCCTGCCAGAGATGCGATAAATACTGTTAAACAGGTAGTTGATAAACACACAATGAAAGAGTTTATAACATACTTAGGAAATAAACTCCCATGTTTAAATAAGTTAAGGAAAGCCTGAATAGTTGGATTTTTTGGTATCCATTCGGGCGGCATATTGAACAGAGCTTCTACAGGTTTGAATGCTGTTGAAATCATCCACAAGATTGGAAAGAGTGTGAGTGTAACACCTATAATAATTAAAATATAGACGAATACCTTACCAGTTAGTTTTGTAAGTCGATATCTAAAAAAGATCTTTAACATACCTTAATTTCCTTTAATTTAATTATGACACCTCTCGAAATCCAATCCTCACACTAAAAATAGAAAAGACAAGCAGGAATATCATCCACAAGGCACCTAAAGCAGATGCCTGCCCCATTCTGAAATAATCAAATGCAGTTCTATAAATATGAATCGTTAGAGTCGACGTCACATTCATGGGACCGCCTCTAGTTGTTCCCCAGATCATTGTGAAATCCTGGAAAGACCATATTAGCGTAAGCATAAGGACGACGATTATAATGTTCCTGATACACGGTAGTGTAACATGAAAAAATTTTCTTACTGTTCCAGCACCATCCACCGATGCTGCATCTAAAAGTTCTTTTGGTACTGTTTGGAGCCCAGCTAAAATCATTACAAAATCAAAAGGAAACCACTTCCATACCATTACCCCTATTACTGTGTAGAGAGCAAGAGATGGATCGCCCAACCAGTGATGAAACTCATCTATAATCCCTATCCTTCTCAATACAAAATTAAGGACACCGTACTGTACATTCAGAACCCAGGTCCATAATACTGCACAGACCACAGTAGGAATGACCCATGGTATTAAGAAAATTGCCCTAAATATGGGTCTTCCGGTAATTTTCTGATTAACGAGAATTGCAAAAAACATACCGAGAACGAATTCTCCAATGACTACACTTATTGCGAAGCGTAATGTAATTATCAAACTACGTAAGAATTCACCGCTCTGAAGTATCGAACGATAATTTTTTAAGCCAACAATTTTATGAAGGTCTGTCGGACTGGTGAGATCATACTTTTGGAAACTTGTAAATAGAGTACGTGCAAGGGGGTAGAATACGATTATCGATAACACTATCAATGAGGGTATAATAAGCAACCATGCAAACTGTACATTTGTCATCGCTCTATTTCGCATTTTACTTTTCCGTTATTATATAATTGCTGCACTAATTTGTTACATGAATTCCTGCTAGATTATAATTGATGATATTAGAAAAGATAGAATGATAAAATAGGGGGGGATAGTACTTTTATCCCCCCACGAAGGATTACTATTCTCCCAATAATTCTCTCATTTGTTTAGCAGCCTTATCGAGCGCAGTCTTGGGATCCTCTCCACCTACAACTACACTTTGGATAGCAACTGCCAGAATGTCTACCAACTCACCATGTTTATCAGGTCTGAGCCCAAATGGACGCTTCACATTAACTGCCTGGGCTAGAATAGTCTTGCCAAAAGGGTCTCCATATGTAGGATCAGTTCTAGCCGCAATTGTTGGTGGGAATTGACCTTTATCTTTGTAATATCTTTTTTGTAAATCCTCTCGATCTATGTAAAAATTGAGAAACTTAGCAGCTACTTCGGCATGTTCTGTTTGCTTAAACATTACAAATGTGTGTCCATAGTAGATCCCCCAGTGTTCTGGTTTGTTCTTCTTCGGAAAAACAGTGATCTTATAATGTGTGTCGAAATCTTTATCAATTCCACTCATACGGCGAATATGACCTCTACCACCCGGAACATCTATATAGAATCCCAATTGATCTTTAGAGAAAAGGTTCCGCATTTCACGAATATTGCTCCCAGGAGGGCCAAGGACTCCCGCTTCTGTGAGCTGTTTATACCATTTGAGAGCTTCTATCGCATTCTGAGAATTAATCGATACTTTCCCCGAAGCATCAAACTCATCTGCACCAAAATTGTAGAAAAAGGGAAGAAAGTCATAAGCTCCAACAATCCATCGGGAGGTATCCGGAGAAAATCCCCAGATTCGATTTCCCTTTTCATCTGTTCCCAATCCGGCAATGGCTTTTGCTTGACTGGTGAGTTCTTCAATTGTTTCCGGTCTTTTTTTAATTCCAGCCTTATCTGCCAGATAGGTGTTGCAGTACAATACGTATGGAACCGCTGTCTGTGGTACAGCATACACTTTACCTTTGTATTTTGATGCCTCTAAGAGTGACGCAAAAATTTTTCCTTTTACTTCATCAGTAAGTAAATCATCAAGAGGTTGAAGGAAACCAAGTGCAGCAAGTTCAAGATCGATAGCACTATCAACCTGTGCCAGATCAGGGGCTGTTCCTGATTGTGCCTGAATGATCAATTGCTGGCGTAAGTTTTCATATGGTATTCCTATAAGTTCTAAGGTAATATCAGGGTTCTCTGCCTCAAATTCCTCTTTAAACATAGCCCAAGGTTCTTTATAGGCTTCTTCCCCAGGACCCCAACCGGCAAGAGTGATAGTAACTGGTCCAACCTCTTTTTCTCCTTCAGCAAAAGAATAAAAAGCAATAGAAATTAAAAAAAACATAGTAAGTAAAATTAAAGATACTCTTTTCATAATTTACCTCCTTTAAAATTTTTTAAAATTCTTTTTATCAGGCCATCTTCTATCATCAAAATATATTGACATATCTTTATATTGATTCTATACAGCTGTTTGGTTGGAAATTAATATTTAAAATCAGTATCATACTCTTAATTTTTTGAAATTGACAAAAGAAAATTAAATAATAAAAGATTATTTCAAATTATTATTAAAATTTTTATAAAAATAATCAAATAAAGACAAATTATCACTATTTTATATCAATTTAAAATATATGTCAAGTATATTTTCACAAATTTTCTTTTCATTATATTAAAAATAGTGGCTTCCTGTACAAAGTAGGTACCCAGAAGAATAATAGAAGAATAATATATGAAGAAGTTGTATAGAATAAAAAAACTCAGTTAATGTCTTCTCTAAATAATTCCCTTTGTATTTCTATTGTGTCTCTGCTATCACACAATTTATCTTGTGCTTATTAAAAACCTTGATAAAATCATCAGCCAAACTATCATCAGTTATTAACGTATCTATTTGATCAATAGATGCAATTTGGGCTAACTCATTCCTGCCTATTTTTGAATGGTCAGCTACAACTATTATCTCCTTAGCTATCGACAAGATTTTTGGATAATATGTCGAAGTTAGTAAATCATACACTGTTATTCCCTTTTCTTCTGTAATTCCTCCTGCTCCCATAATTATTTTTGATGGGCTAAATTCCTCAAGCATCTTTTCTACAGTGGGCCCAATTATCATATAACTTGTGTAATCTACTATGCCTCCAAGTAGAATTACATTTACATTAGACTTATTTTGTAATTCAAGAACAATATCGAGCCCATTTGTCAGCACTGTAATATGTTTATTTTCATCGATGTTTTTCGCAACCTTTGAGGTAGTAGTACCATTTGTAAGGATTATTATGTCTCCTTCGTTTATAAATTCTTGAGCAGCAATTCCAATTGCTTCCTTTTCTCTGCTAAAGTATTTCTCACGATTTTTATAGCGAAAAGAGGCAGATTCCTCAACATATTCAATCCCACCCCTTAATTTTTTTATTTTACCCTTTTCTACAAGGTAGTTTATATCATTTCGAAGTGTCGTTAATGAACTCTGAGTCAATTTTAAAAGCTCAGTAATCGGCATAAACTTTAATTCCCTAACTGTATTAATAATTAGATTATATCTTTCATAAGGAATCATTTTATATACTGGTTCTTATATTTAGTTAAATTTTTTACCAAAAAACATGAAATATTTATCTAATACAATTCAACGACCATTAATATATAAATTATAACATAAATATATTAAGAAAAGTTTAATTACATCACTATAAATGTCAAGTATTTTAAAATAACAGGACCAAATGGACACAGACATACTTTCTATCCAAGGTATTATCCTGCTCGGGTAACTGGACAGTATGAGCAAGTAAAAAATGCCTATTTGAAGGAGACATTAATAAATATTTTTTATTTATACATCATGCTCTTAAGATTTTCTTTAATCCTTATAATCGAAAATAAAAATTAAAACTCTCACGAGAGCATTTAAAAGAAAACATTATATCCAAAGCGAGGTGAAGATTATGGCAAGTAAGATATTTCCAATTATTCCAGCCGCTACTGCAACTATCTGGGTTATCATTGCAATTGTTATACTTCTCATTATTCTAGCTTCTTTCTTCGGCTTCGTCTCATATTCATCAAGAAACTTGAAATTCAAATTAACTGAACAGGGTTTACAGATAAAGGGAGGAATTTATGGAAGATTTATTCCAAAGGACTCTTTTATCAAAGAAAATGCAAAGATATTAAACATAAATACCATGAAGGACTATAATCCGAAAATAAGGAAAAACGGGATAGGGCTTCCAGGCTACAAGGAAGGGTGGTTCACATTGAAAAACGGGGAGAGGGCATTACTGTATGTAACCGACCGTTCACAGGTTTTTTATATACCCACAAAGGAAAACTATTCGGTATTGTTGAGTACAGACCAGCCAAGGAAACTTTTAAAGGCAATGGATGAATTATGGGGGGATTAAGTATAAAAAATTTCTCCTAGAACAGGACAGTAGCGATAGGTATTTATATTTTTTAAAACTTACGTAACCACTCCCCATAGTTCAAATATTACTTGCGATTCTATCTGTGTTAGACTAGTATTTTTTTACAAAGATAATTGATGAAGTATTATTCCTGGGTTTTCTTCTTCAATCCTTTGAAATGTTAGTTTTTTAATACCTTATAACTCTTAATCATCTGGTTTCTCCATCTCCGTGTATATATTATTTTCTGAGGTGCCAGATGGCTTTCTTAGCCATCTCGTCATATGGCGTAATGTAAAATATGCTATATTTAAAATGGCATAAAAAAATAAAAAACATTCGAGTTAATATACTTTATGAGACCTTTTTCACTTCTGATTAAACCAGCATCGGCAGACTGCAATATGAATTGCAAATATTGTTTCTACCTGGGTCATTCTAAACTCTATCCCAAAACTAAGAAGCATCGTATGTCTGAATCAGTACTTGAAAGAATGATTAAAAGTTATATAGAAACAGCTCAGCCACAATACTCCTTTGGCTGGCAAGGTGGAGAACCTACCCTTATGGGTGTTGATTTTTTCCGAAGGGTGGTCCATCTTCAGAAAAAATATGGACGAGAGGGAGACATTGTAACTAACAGTTTACAGACCAATTGTACGCTCATTGATGATGAATTTGCCAAACATTTAGCAAGATATAACTTTCTTGTTGGTGTTAGTCTTGATGGTCCAGAATATATTCATGATCGGTATAGAAAGTTTGTAAATAACCGTGGCTCTCATGAACAGGTTATGCATGGAATAGAATGTCTTCAAAAAAATAAAGTTGAATTCAATATTTTGACACTGGTAAACAACTTTAATGTATCAAAAGCTAAAGAGGTTTATCATTATCTGGGAGAAAATGGATTTTACTACCATCAATACATTCCCTGTGTTGAGTTTGATGGTAAGGGAAGACCTCTGCCTTATTCAATTTCAGGGGAAGAATGGAGTGATTTCCTCTGTGAGTTATATGATGAGTGGTATAAGTCCGATACGCGAAAAGTTTCCATCCGTTTATTTGATTCAATTGTCTCCTATCTGGTAGATGGTGTGTACAATATCTGTCATATGGGGCAAAATTGTAACCAATATTTCACTGTGGAATACAATGGTGATTGTTATCCCTGTGACTTCTTTGTTAGGAAAGGCTTAAAACTTGGGAATATATTGAGAAATTCCTGGGAGGATTTTATAGAGTCAGAAACATATCGAGAGTTCGGTAAACAAAAATCAGCGTGGAGTTCGTTATGTACAGAGTGTGAATATCAAAAATTTTGCAATGGAGACTGTCTGAAATATCGTATTTATAATGATAAAGATTCAAAAACTTTAAGTTGGTTATGCATTGGATGGAAAAAGTTTTACAAACATGCTCTTCCAGGTTTTCGAAGCCTGGCTGAGAGAATCCAGATGGAAAGGGCTCATCAGCAAATGAAAATGTTACAGTTTGAAAATAAAGGCCCACTTTTTTTAAAAAAGGTAGGAAGAAACGACCCTTGCCCCTGTGGAAGTGGCCTAAAATACAAATATTGTTGCGGAAAGTAAATTGTTAATAGTCAAAACAGAAAGGGGGTTTACCCCACATAATGTTTGCACAGTTTATTCTACACTATCAAATATTATTTAAAATATTAGTGTTTTATTAATGCTTTGTAATGATAATGAAAATATTTCATCTAAAATCATACTAAATGCCCCAAATAATTCGGCCTCATCACATAATTTAGAAAAACAAATCTGAAATTCATTTATCTTAATTTTAGGAAAGATATGGCTTTTCATATTTTCTTTTACTTTCTCTAAGAATTTTTGACCAAATCTAATGTATTCACCATTGATAATTATCAATTTTATATCAATAATATTTAGTATAGTACTAAACCCTATTCCAAGCCAAGCGGCAATTTCATCAACCTCCTTATTGATTATGTCATTATTTCCTTCATTATAAATATTTGCTATTTCATCTAAAGATACTTTATATTCAAGTTTTTTATTTATATTTCTTACCAGTGAGTCAGTAGAAACTAAAGCTTCCCAACACCCATAATTGCCACAATGACATTTCGGCCCGTCTTTTAAAAGTGTTATATGACCAATCTCCCCAGCCTTTGAATTTACCCCGATTATCATTTCATTTTTTATAAATATTCCGCCACAAATTCCTACTCCAGTTATTACACTAATAAAATTATCGTATCTTTCCGCTAACCCGAAGTATTTTTCTCCTATTGCTTGGACTCTAGATTCGTTATCTACAATGGTCTTTATACCAAGCATTGACTCAAAAATTTCTTTTAATTTTATGTTCACCCATCCAGGAAGATTAGGTGAAAAAATAAGAGTTTCTTTGTTACTAACTATACCGGGAACTCCAACCCCTATCCCCAGAATTCTTTCTTTATCGATTTTGTATTTATTTATTAAATCTGTTATTGAATTTGAAATCTCTTTTAATATATACGTATGACTATATTCTGGAGCTGAATTAAATTTTACTTTTTCTATAATTTTACCTTTAAAATCAGCCAGAGCTATTTCAATTACATGTACTCCTATTATAACTCCAATTATATGCTTATAATTATCATTTAAATCAACAAGATCCGGTCTCTTACCACCAATCTCTTTTGAACTACCCTTTCCCTTTATTCTTAAAATTCCCTCTTCTAACAGATAATTGATATATGATGACATTGCAGTTTTTGATGTATTTAAAATTTCCGCTAACTCTACTCTGGATATTGGGCCTCTTTTTCTTATTATATTTAAAATATTTTTTATATTTATTCTTTTAGCTGGACCTTCTCTTTCTTGAACCACTCTAAAACTCCTTTAAATTAATCCATCTTTTTTCTGAATCTGCATAATATTTAGACTTAGGATATATCATCCTCTAAAGCTCTCCGATTACTCATCTCTAGGTAATACCAAAAATTAATAAATTGATTGGCAATGAGATTCATGAATTTCTGAACATAAACAGCAAATTTATTTGAGAGTCAAACTTCTCCCCAAAACATTTGTAATTGAGAACATATAAAAACTGGAAATTATAATACATAATATAAACACTCTATATTGAAAAGAAATGGATAAATTGATAAAATAGATGTATGAGATAATTATACTTTTTCCCAATTTCCAGTTTTTTCTGATTTAAAAAGCGCATCTAAAACCTTCAGATTCTTGATTGCATCCTCAGGCGGTATAGGAACAGGCTGATTATTCCGAACAGCTATAGAGAATGCCTCAAACTCCAGTGCATACTGATCAAAAGGGCCGAGCTTAAGCTCCCTGGTGCCCACATCTGTGGTAATAGTTATTTTGGCTGGTACATCGGGGAACATATTAATGGGAATATAGATGTTTATATATCCTCTTGAACCATGAATATCGACTCTTTGAGACGAAAAGGTCTGTGTAGATACTGTAAACAATGAGCGGGCTCTGCCAAAATCTAGGATTCCAGAAGAGAGAATATCAGTTCGAAAACTGGGATCACGATGTAGTAAGCTGATTACCCGTTTTGGCTCAGCCTCCATCAAGAAACGTGCTGTTGAAACAGCATAACATCCAACATCTCTTAAGGCGCCTCCACCGGCCTCAAAAATATTTCTTATATTATTTGGGTCAACGTTGTTGTAAACAAAGAGGGTATTAATCACCTGAATTTCCCCTATTTCTCCTACCTTTACCAGTTCCAAGGCTCGCTGCCATTGGGGATGAAATCGGTACATAAAGGCTTCCATGATCAATACACCTTTGTTTTGTGCATAAAAAACACTCTCCTGTGCTTCCTTAGCACTCAGGGCAAGGGGTTTCTCACATAAGATATGCTTTCCAGCATCTGCTGCTTTCTTTATCCAATTACTGTGTAGATTATTCGGGAGAGGGATATAAACCGCTTCTACATTATTATCCTTAAGAAGTTCTTCATAAGATGCAAAACTGATCGGTATCCCATATCTCTTTGCTATGATTTTTGCTTTCTCCGGGGATCTTGAGGAAATCCCATACAGTTCTACAAGTGGTAATTTCTGTAGAGGTAATATCACTCTTTGCAGAAAATGTCCTGAAACCCCAATTACTCCCCATCGAACCGATTTCATAACAGGCTCCTTTTTGAAATTAGAAAAAATACTAAAAGTACATAATATAGTATCTGAAGATTAAATATCGCATGATAAACTTGTATAATTAAAACCAAATAGAATTTTTCTTTGGAAAGAGATCAACAGGATAGCCAGAGCGGGCTTGAAGACTCGATCTGATGAAATATTCGAGCAGGTAATCTTTCATCCTTTTGATCTGCTCAGTATATTTAACATCTTCAATATGATTCTCAATTTCATCCGGATCTCTATTCAGATCAAAGAATTCGTCAGACTGCTCAACATGATACACATATTTATACCCATCCGTACTCCTGATCATGACATTTCCTTCCTGTTCAGAGACAACGTAATTACGTTGTGGTAGAGCACTAGCTTTCCATTTTTTTAATTTCTTAGAAAAATATATGTCAGTGGAATCTGAAACATTATTGGCTGGTTCAGAAGCCTCTAACTGAGTTTCGGTTGATACATCTCTTTTTAGTGACCACCCATCCAAAGGAGGGTATGCTGCTTCGTCAAATGTGATATTTAACAGATCAAAAAGGGTAGGAGTAATATCTATGTTTTCTGCTAAGCGATTTGAGACATAATTTGATTTGATCTTTCCTGGAAAACGAAGAATAAATGGCACACGTACAATCGACTCATAGAAAAGTATTTCCTTCCCGATCATGCCTCGATCGCCAAGCGCTTCGCCATGGTCTATGGTAAATATTATCAAAGTTTTATCCATTAAATTTTGCTCTTCAAGTTGAGACAGCACTAGACCTATAACTTCGTCAATCATCTCAACATTTGCAGCATAGTAACGACACATTCTCTGCTTTGCTTCAGCTGTGCGTTCATCGAATGGAACCTCTCCGCCCTTGAAGGTATTACGTATATCTCTATCTAACTTTATGTCAGAAAAATGTCGGTCTTCAGGAATGCGATCAACATACTCTTGTGGGGGATTAAAGGGGTAGTGTGGCCCTTCGAAAGAAAGCCATAGAAACTCAGGTGAATCATCAGACCATCTTTTGACCATCCCTATAGCTTTAATCGCTACTCGATAATCTGAATGCCACTCCTTTTTGTATGGCCATGTTTTTACTTTATTGGGAACAAAAAACGCATCTTTCAGATAGCTGCGTGCCAGTTCCGGATTTTCGCTATACAACTCCGAACTATAGTCGTCAAGCTGTGCGAGGGAGGAGAGCTTACCCTCGTTCAGGTACAATTCATCTATTCCATATTCTGAGTATGCTTGTTGCTTGTTATATATAAGTTGTGGCCCCTCTTTACTCCACGGGAAAGTGTGAATGAAGTGAAGCTTACCTGAAACACGAATATTATATCCGTTTTGCTTTAAAGTGTTGAAGAACAGATTTTTGCTCGGGTCGAACTGATCCCAATTCGTTGTAACCCCGTGATTGTGGGGATACAATCCTGAACAAATTGATGCTCTGGAGGGCATACACAGGGGACTAACAGCGAACATATTGGAGAAAGAGCTACCCTCCTCAGCTAATCTTTTAATGTTAGGTGTATTAACATTGCTCTCCCCGTAGAGTTCAAGAAAATCCATTCGTTGCTCATCGGTGGTTATCATTAATATGTTGGGTTTCCTTGACATCTATTGTCTCCTCAATTAATTTATTGAGTCTATTTTTTAACAAACCTTACTTTTCTGTATTACGAATTTGAAAAAATAAGGAATGAAAAATACTATTTTTTCATTAACTACTCGTTAATTACAAAGTATAAATAATTTGGTGTCCAATGAGAAGGGTGCCTTCTATACTACAAAATTGTTCATATTTATTAAGAAAGTCATTTTGATCTCTGTTGTATAATAAAACCTTTAATTATTTAGCTTAGAATATATTAGCCCTATTGATCTTAAAACTTAACTTTGGGAAACAAATAACTTATAACTTCATTTTTGGTTATCAGTTTGATTGTATTCATTTATTATTAACAATGTTATTTTCTTCTAACCTGGTGTTTCTTTATTTATTACAAGTTTCCTTTTTAATTACACCCCTTTTAGTCTATTGTCAGTATAACGCTATATAAAACCACTCAATAATTAATACTAAAAGAAATAAACTATTTTTTTTAAAAGACAAATGACATAAATCTGATCCGTGAATACCCACCACAACGATTATAACCAAATTGATAAGGTATTCCCTGTTATTTCAAAATTATAAATTTATTTTAAGGGATAGATTCTGTTTTCATTCATGGCTTTAAACATAGCACAAAGATTATCTATAGGAACAGAATCTTGAACATTATGTACTGGATTAAAAACGAAGCCACCTCCCTTACCAAAAATTTGCATATTTTTCTTAACTTCTTTGCTTACCTCTTCTGGTGTCCCAAAAGGAAGGGTGTGCTGGGTATCTACTCCCCCACCCCAAAATACGAATTTACCCCCATAATTTCTCTTGAGAAACTCAGGGTCCATCCCTGCAGCAGATATTTGTATAGGATTGAGAATATCTATTCCTGCCTCAAAAAAATCATCTAAAAGCGCAACATTCGATCCACAGGTATGATAGAATGTCTTCCAATTTGTATTATTATGTACCCAATTGTTCATTGCTTTGTGTAATGGCTTAAACAATTCTCTATAAAGATTGGGTGAAATCAAAGGACCATTTTGTGCTCCAAAATCTGTCCCGCTCATCACTATGACATCTATTCTATCTTCCACAGCCTCTCTATAAATTTTGAGATTTTTCATCTGTAGCTCAAATTGATACTGAAATATTTCTTTTATATATTGCTTTCTTATTATCATCGATAAATACCATTCTTCCGGATCTCTTATGCCTTTAGGATGTTGAATATGCGGTCCTGGAACAGGACCTATATCACCAAATCCTGCCCCCAAAAAGTTACCTATAAGTGAATATTCAGTATTTTCATAGAACCATTTGGATGTTTCTTCTAAATTCCTTAAATCCTCTTCTGCGTATAAAGAATATGTCTGTTCAACCCATTCTCTTGGGTCCAATTTGCTTTCATCTATAGGTTCTTGTCTTATTATAGCATCAAAGTAATAACCATCTTTGGACATCTTCCCTGATGGAGGACTACTCCTATCTCCTTTGGGATATTGAACAATATCCCCATTTTCAAGTACATCATATTCAAAATGATGTGATATCATTACCTCTGTACCATCAAACATTTTGAACGGTTTCCATCTTTCATTCCTGTATCCAAACAAAGTTATAGGAAACTGAATACCATATGTATCTACTTCTAGTGCCTTTATTACTTCTTCTTCAACTTCAGCTAACATCTGATAAGTATCAAATATCTTAATTTCTCCTTTTTTTATTCCAAGACTATTTTTTAGCTTAGAATATATTCTTGGTTGTATTCCAGTTACCGGGGTACCTCCCAAATCAAGAGGAACTTTATCTGGTTCTTTTTGATTAATTGTAATTCTTATCCTTTCACGAGATGTCATCTTAAATACCTATATTTCAATCGTTCATAATATCAATTTTATCAAAGTAATCTCATCTAAGATCTAAATTAAATACCATATAACTTTAGCCCCTCTGAGAATGAAACTGTCTTCTTAGCTGTTGATAAAGAAACATTAGCGCCATCATACATATACCGTGAACTAAAAAATATAAAAATTAATTTTTTACCATAATTTATAATACTTGACTATTTTTAAAAATTCTTATATGCAGATCCAGAATGCAGAAGTAAATATTACTAGATAAAAATGATCGTTGAAATATTCTAAAGTGTAAAATTAAAAGATTGTTATATAAAGATCTTCTATTGTTTAGAAACCATATCGTAAAATATTTTCATTAATAATACTGACAGTTTCAATTTTGTAGATATACAGAAATTTTTATTTTATTTACATGTTTCTATTTCCTTTTTTTAGTGTTCTCTATTGCTTTACCTTATATCTTTATAATTCATATATATTTTATTCACTGGATTGTAACTAACCCTTTATAGCTCCTGCAGTTAAACCGCGTACCATAAATTTTTGCAGGAAGAAGAAAAAAGTCAAAACCGGTATAACTAGGAGCGTTGATGCTGCGAACATGATGCCCACATCTGTCATATGTTGGCCAGCAAAAGAAGGTAATCCTACAGTTACAGTCTTCCATTTATCTGTGCGTATTAAAACATTGGCAAACATAAATTCATTCCAGGCCAAAATGAAACTAAAAATCGCAGTTGAGGTGATACCTGGGGCTGAAAGGGGCAATAGTATCCTTACCATAGAGCCTAAGCGTGTACATCCATCAACAATCGCTTGCTCCTCCAATTCCGGAGGAATACTATCAAAAAAGCCTTTCAGCATCCATATGCAGAATGGAAGGGAAAATGTGGAATACGCAAATATCAGACCAAAGAGTGAATTAAAAAGGCCTATCGTCTTCAATATTATGAAAATTGGGATTAATAGTAAGACAGGAGGGAACATATACATAGCCAATAATGCTTGGCTAAAAAACACTCTTCCTCTGAACCTGAATCGAGATAGCGCATATCCACCAATAACAGCTACGATTATACTAAGGCATGTCGTCCCTCCCGCCACTAGAATACTATTTCGCATATATACTATAAAGTTTGTAATTTTAAAGACTGCCCGATAGTTATTTATATGCAAGTTCTTTGGTAAAACCCAAGAATATTCCGGTTCGTCTTTAAAACCTTTACCCATACTCGTAGTTGGTAAACTCAAGGAAGCACTTACCATCAAAATCAGAGGTGTTATGGTTGCACACACAGCAATTAATAAAACAAAGTATGTAAGAACATTTGCTAGTTTTTTACGTGTTCTAATCTTCATAGTATATTGTATATTATTTCCTCCTCAGTATTCGTATATATCCATTTTTTATATCACTTCATAAGCTATTATCGACACCTTGATTCTTTTGTTCTCGAGGATAATAGCCCACAAGTCCTGATAGGCTATTCGGCTATCTCTTCACACAAAATTTAATATATATTAATAAATCACTGAATGCATCCTCCATCTTGGCACCAGGATTGTATGTTTAAATTTTAACCACCTTTCGATAAATTCTCATATATATTATGATAATTATTGTCATTAGTACTAACATTGATGTGGCTATACTGGCACCATAGCTAGGATTAAGACGCCGAAATCCCTCTAAATACACATATGTAGGTAGTACTTCACTTGCACCTGCTGGTCCACCACCGGTTACTAAGAATACAAAATCAAAATTATTGAAAGACCAAATGGTCACTAGTATCGTTGCTATCATAGTTATAGGTAGCAAATGAGGCATAGTGATATACCAAAATTTCTGCATAGTAGATGCACCGTCAATATCCGCCACTTCATACAATTCTTCTGGAATCGTTTGAAGGCTGGCAAGTAGCACAATAGTCATGAAGGGATAATTTCGCCATATATTTACGAAACATACTGAGAATAACGCTAGATTTGGATTACCTAAAAAAAGAATAGGATCAGATATTATCCCAAGCCCTTTTAAAATACTATTTATTAAACCAAAACTAGCATACATTAGCTTCCATTGAGCAGAAGCCACAACAGTTGGCATAACCCAGGGGATTAAAAGGATAGCTCTAAGGATTCCACGACCCTTAATATCCCGATTTAGTAGTAATGCAAGGATAAGTCCAATAAGGTACCCGAAGGTAACACTAAGTGCACTCCAGATGATACTATGCCTAAGTGCATTCCAAAAATCTGAGTTACTAAGGCTAAATGCTTTAGCATACTGCTTGAAACCACAAAATGTGAATTCATATGGTTTTAACATTTTGCTTTCATAAAAACTTATTTGAATTCCTCTAAGCATCGGTAAAACAATTATGAATATGATAAATATGATTGCCGGCAACAATAGCAGGTAAGGAAGGGTTTTTTTTCTTATAAATTGTTTCTTCTTCTCCCTCATAACTTAACCCTTACAATTTATAGATTTTCTCTATTTTCCAAAGATAAATCCCCATCTATAATTTAGGGGATTTATCTTCGATTTCCTTATACTCTATTTTTTACTTTTTTCTTTCTGAAAAGTTCCTAATGTAATATATTATGGTCTAATACATTTTTATTTCCCTATCATTTCTTCACCTTTTTTTTGAGCTTCCATCAGTGCCTCTTTCGCAGTCTTCTGACCCAGGATCACTGAGCTCAGAATTCTGCCATAGACCAAGCTTCCCGCCAAAGTACCGGCTTCGGGAACATTAACCTTAGATGGAAAAACCATCGCATGGGCATATGGCAACGCTTCTGTTAATTGATCCATCATTAACTGGTTATCAGTAACTCTGGGGTCATTTAGAGCAGACTTCTGGATTGGCAAGTAGGCTAGATCTACCTCTGCATATCGTAAATGTTGCTCAGCTTGGCTCATGAATTTGATGAACTCCTTGCAAGCATCTATGTCGGAACTGCTCTTGAAGATCACTATTGGAATACCCTCACCTCTAGTGTAACGACCACCAGGACCCTTTAGGACAGTGCCCCTCACGTTTTCAGCACCAAATAGATCCTGCAAACCATACCCGAACCAACCTCCAGAAAAGAACATGGCGATATTGCCTTTCTGCATGGCATTCCAGGATTCGAAAGCACTCCACGCAGCTACATCAGGTGGCATGTAATCTCTGTAGATATGGGCGGCAAACTCAAGTGCCGCTATATTCTGCTTTGTGACTAGATTAAGTTTTCCTTCCTCGGTGTAGAATCCTCCTCCACCCTGAACAAGCCACATCCAAAGCCACATTTGGGTCGACATATACTCTCCAGCTTCACCGACACATCCGTAATGATCAATTTTCCCATCACCATCAGTATCTCTTGTCAATTTTTTAGCGGCTTCTTCGAAGGCCTTCCAAGTCCACTCCTTAGGAATCGGTACTCCGAACTTCTCGAAGATATCTGTTCGGTAGAACATTATATGGGTATTCACCCGCCAAGGAATACCATACCAGTGCCCTTTATAAGGGAAATGAGCAATAGTATTCATCATCCAATCATCCAACTCACCTGAGGCTTTCAACTCTTCATAGATATCGTCGATACATACAAGAAGGTCCATTGCTGCAAATTGAGCATCATATCCCGAGGGGCAATCAAGCATATCAGGTTCTGTACCCGTATTTATTGCAGCCATTATCTTATCGAAGTACCCTTCAAACGGAACTGGATCAATTTCGATCTTTACATTAGGATGCATCTCATGGAATATATCAGCGCTTTTTTTAAATGCCTCATTAGTTGATGGTCCTTGGCTCCCATGCCACCAAGTTAAAGTAGTTACTTCTTCTTTTGCAGGAGCTTCTTCTTTCGCAGGAGCTTCTTCTTTTTTCCCTCTAGCGTAAGAAAAGGATGCAGCCAGAATGAAAAAAATGAGTAAAAAGATAGATAGATGTTTCATTTTAACCCTCCTTAATTATTAAATTTAAGGTTTAAAAAACCTTATCTTTTTATATCAACAAATCTGTAAGCACTTTATAATCTTTGACCTAAACTTTAGAGCAAATAATCAATAATTGACTGGCTACGATCACCAATTTAATTTTACATTTATATTTATCTGACGATAATAAATTCCCATTTTAGAAATTTCTATTGCTTCATATGACAAACGATTAAAAAAGGCTTACCAATCCCTTTAGTTCACAAAGTGGCTCCCATCCGTTCTTGGTCATTATAAACGGCTCTTCTACCGTCAAATATTCTGTAAACCACTCAGAACTTACTACTGCCCCAGGATAAAAGAAGATTGGTCCATCCAGAGGAATTGGTTTAGCTGTAGGATCGTAAAGCTTTCTACATGCAATCATAGGCTCTTCGTGAATGTCAATACCAAGGCTATGGATGAAGAAATAGGATATATGTTTCTTTGCCTCAGCATCAGATTTTATAAAATCTTCTAGAGCTTCCTTAGCCTGATTATGATCCATTCCTGGACGAATGTTTTGAATGGCTTCACGCTGTACTCGTCTTGTGACCTCAAAATTCTCGCGAATTTCGCCGTAAGTAACTTCCCTTTTGCCCTTAGATTTTACACTACTGCCATCATAACTTACCTTTTCACCATAAGTAAAGACATCGCTTTCAGCCGGTTCAGGACCGATAAATTCATGCCATGCCAAGTCAGAATAGTAGCCTTGAAAAAATGCTTCATAGTGAGTCACAAAAAATGGAAAATCGTATGGTGTATCATTAAAGGTTTTTCCTGCATAAGTAGATTCGTATTTACGACGCACAGGTGCATCCAACCATGCAGGGGTGACATCTATACCGCCTGTCCATTCCACACGGTATGGACCGCCCGCCCATTCTCCTCCCAGTTCAACAGCATGTTTTGCACGTAAGATCTCGGCTTCGCGACGACTTGCACCATTCCGGAGTGCTCTCATATAAAGTTCCATGCACCTTATTCCAATCTCTGCCGCATACTTCATTAGTTGCTGTTCACGCTTGGTTTTAATAAGCCGAATCTGTGGCACCAAAAGGTCGGCTGATACAAAATCCACCTCCGGCATAGAGGATTTTATATAATTGTACATCTGTGCAGGCATCCATTTTGTTTCAATACCTATGCGAGCTTTCCCTAGCCCCTTCTTTCTTAACAGTTCAAATGTTTTTTTCATTGTCGCTTCTGTAGATGACCATTCTTCATGGAATTCCTCAAGCCACCATGGGAACACATGGTCTTCTCGAATTCCAGTCCAGTGTAGAGTAGACCCCACTAGAAAAGCATCGGATTCTTGTGGGATCACAAGAACAGAAATCATTTCCTCCCAAAGAATACCTGAATGTAACCGATCGTAGTAGTTCAACAGGTATGCAAGATGAGATTGCTTCCAAGGGATAAAAGCATCCAGTTTTTCCCGTTTCATATAATTGCGAATTTCCTTGATCGTGTAATCATCTTTTTCTTCCCATCCTGTTTTTTTCATAAGAAATACCCCTCTGAATCTGATGCTTTATGTTACTGGTCCATGTCTATTATAAAAATCATGCTAATTTGATTAAAGTTATAATCTTTCATTGTGAAATAATAAAAGCAAGAATAAAAATTTTTATATGCCGCAATAAACTGAGTATAATACATTGGTATACACACCATTTTTATTATTAAAGTAATCAATATCAATTAATAAGTAATGATTACTTTCTAACCTATTTTTGAATAAAAGTCAACAAAATTTTTCAAATATTTTCAATAATTTTATATTAACAGGGAAAGAAGTTTTATTCCTCTTTGTGCGATATTTACCAACAATAAGGATGTATCTCTTCCTTGTCTCTTTAAATGATTGACAGAATTACATCAAATTTATTACACTTAAATTAGGAAGTGAAAAATATGTCTACAAAAAATCCAAGGATAAATGTAGCAGTTGAAAAATCTATCTATTCTATTATCGAAACATTAGCTAAAGAGAAAGGTATACCCATCGTGGTCAAAAAGCTGTAATCTATATAAATACTGACTTCTAAAAAGAAAAGGAGAACCTATGAAAAAAAAGAGAACAAGAATATTTCAATCAACCTTGAATTTACTCGGCTTCCTGGGCACAGTTGTTATAAATGGACTCGCAAATGCCATCCCATTAAACAATAAAACAACAGGCGAGCTCTCAGACCAGTATCCGAATCTCTTTGTTCCAGCAGGATTAACTTTCTCAATATGGGGCTTAATCTATCTATTACTTGCAATTTTCGCTATTTATCAGTTGATCTATGCTTTAAGAAAAAACACACAAAGCGCCTCATTTCTAGAAAGAATCGGTATGCTGTTCTTCGTATCCTCTGTAGCAAACATCGGATGGATCTTTGCGTGGCACTATGAAATTGTTCCCCTATCCCTTTTGATTATGTTAATTCTTTTGGGCTCTCTTATTGCTATTTATGTAAGACTCAATATTGGCAGAGCAGAATCGACAAAAGCTGAAAAATATCTGGTGCATCTTCCATTCAGTATATATCTTGGGTGGATTACAATCGCAACGATTGCAAATGCCACTGCATTGTTGGTCCATTTAAACTGGAATAGATTTGGGCTAAGCGAGCAATTCTGGGCGGTAGCAGTTATAGTTGTCGGTATTGCTATTGCATTAACAATTCTCTTTTACAGAAAAGATATTTTCTACTGTCTTGTTATAGACTGGGCTTTAATTGGGATACTGATAAAGCGGGTAACGGTCGATGCTACCCCGGTTCGAAGTGTAATCGTCATTACTATCATTGGATTATCTCTCATTACTCTTGGGATCATTGTGCAAATAATGAGAAGAAGGATATACTAGAATTATCTAGCAAGAATACACCTCTCAATTTTTCATAACCTTCTCTCGCTCATGGGCGGGTAATAAGATCATCGTAATGGAAAAGTTTTATAAAAAGGAAACAGAATGTTATAGTTCCGAAAAGCGTTGGAGAGCTCAATTTTTATTGAAACAAAGGAGTGAATGATGCCTGAAGGAAAAGCACTCGTCCTGTTTTGGACCAAGAATGGAAATACCGAAAAAGTAGCACGACGTATTCACGATACTTTGCAGAATGCCGGGATGGAGGTTTCAATATCTCGTATTCACAAAGATCTAAAGGTAGAATACCTCGACTACAATCTGATCTTTCTTGGAGCCCCTGTCTATGAGAACTTGGCACCAGGACCGGTTCGCAGTTTCTTACATAAAAACAGGAGAAGGGAGGGAGTCGAGCTTATAGCCTCGGCACCGGAAATACCCGGAGTGGCTGCTGTTCCTTTCTGTACCTACGGAGGAGGGCATACAGGCTACAACGAAGCTGTGCCCATGCTGAAACACATCGGTCAGTACTTCGAACACGAGGGTATCCGAGTAGTGGATTATATTGCATCAGTCGGGTTTTTCCCGGAAGCAAATGAATCCTACAACACAGAGGGTCGATTTGGAGACATTAGACAGAGGCCGGACGAACACGACTTGATCGAGGTTGAAGGGAGGATTTGGGGTATTTTACGCCGCCTGCACCATGTTCTGCCTCTGGGAGATCTCAATCTATAAATATACGATTTTTTCGAATTGTACCCTGCAATGCCAAAATCCTCTTCAACAAAATAGGTGCTGTCCCTATTTTACAAACAATCTAGAATAGCCAGGATATGGAATGAGTTGATTTCATTCTAATCTGCCAAAATAAAGTCCCGGCTCAAAGTAAACAAGAGAAAGATCATTATGAGCAAACCAGCTTAACTCTGAAAAAAGGGTTTACAATAAAGCAATTTCTTCTTAGAAACTCTAAACTAATCATATTACTCTGCGAATTCATGCTTTTTCGGTAACGATGATTTACCAAGGAATAAAATATTCCTGTAATCAGTCTTATCCTTTATTAATCATGTCCTCATCGGTCAGGATCTCCAATGCCTTCACATATCCCTCAGGGCCAAGCCCCTTTATCTGTGTAACACATACATCTTCTATTACAGAGATCTTCCTAAAATCTTCCCTATTTTCAATATCCGATAGATGTACCTCCACAGTCCTTATACCTGAGGCTTTAATAGCATCCCTCAATGCATAACTGTAGTGAGTGTACGCTCCAGGATTTATTATAAGACCCAAATACCCCCTTTTAACAAGAGACTGTACCTTATCAATAAGCTTTCCCTCATGATTAGATTGGTAGGCCCTTACCCTTACTCCCCTTTTTTTTGCTCTCTCTTTAAGCATACGAATAATCTCTTTCAGAGTCGCCTTTCCATATATCTCTTTTTCCCTAACACCAAGCATATTCAGATTTGGCCCATTTATAACAATAATCTTCTTCATTGATTTTCACACAAAAATAAAAACTGCTTTATTTCAAAATCTCGTGTGCCTCTTTGAGCATCTCAACTATTGGCAAATTGTACGGGCACTCGGACAGGCATAAATTGCATTCTGTGCAACTTTCTACTTTTACCTTAATGCCTCTATACCAACGTCTTAACAGGTCCAGATTTTCAGGAAACTGTGCCTTTCCTAAAAATTCGAGTATTACTCCTATCCGTAGATTTTCAGGGCAAACTGGCTGGCAGTAGTAACACCTCCTGCAGAATCTTTTATCGAGTTTTGAAAGCATTTCATCAAGCTCTTTAATCTCATCATCTGTAAGGGTAAAGCTCCCATCAGCTATTCCAGTATTCTCAATAACCTGATCTTTTGAGAGCATGCCAGGAATAACTACTGAAACCGGATGCTGCAAAATCCATTTGAGTCCTGACGAAGCACAGGTAATAGATCCTCCAGCAAGGGGCTTTTGAACGATAAAACCAATATTATTCTCAGCGCAGTAGTTAATTAAATCGATAACCTCTCTATCCTTCTCAATGTAACTGAAGGCTCCCTGTACGGTATCAAACTCAAAGCTTTTTAAAGCCTTTAATAGAACAGCTGGATCGTGCCCAGTAATGCCAATAAACCTAACTACCCCTTCCCTACGTAATCCTTTAAGGACATTTAGTGCCCCATCCTTTTTTAATACCTTCTCAAGCTCCTCATCTGTATTCACATAGTGAATTTGGTAGACATCTATGGTTTGGGTTTTCAGATTCTTCATGCTTGTTTCAAACTCCCTCATTATTTCTCTCTCATCTCTTCCCCTCGTTTTTGTTGCAAGGAAAAACTCACTCCTCCTCTCTGATACTGCTTTACCAATAAGCTCTTCACTCTCCTTATAAGCCCTGGCAGTATCGATAAAGTTAATTTTATAATCAAGTGCAGTATTCAAAACAGTATAAGCATCCTTTTCATTCAGTCCTGCAAGCGGGATACCACCCATACCTATAATGCTTACCATAAGTCCGGTTCTCCCAAGTTTTCTGTACTGCATCTCTACCTCCATATTAACGCTTAGGGTGAACTTCGAGTTATTTAAATCTCGACATCACGGCTCGTTCAAAATATACTATTTTTATAAGGGAAAAAAGATAAATATTCTCATCAAACGCCATTTTCTACAAAAATGCCAGCTTATTGAGAAATTACTATACTAACAAAAATATGAGAATGAGTATTAAACAGAAAACCTCAGAAAGCTCGATCCCTGCCCCAATGGTATCACCGGTTATCCCGCCAATTTTCCACTTGCAAATAAAACCCCAAAAGATCCAGAAAAGTGTTACAATAGGAGGCAAGAGAAGAAATAAAAGGCAGTATCTTCTAAAGCTCAAAATCTCCATAATCAAAAAGGATAAAAGAGCCTCTTTCAAAGCAACTGAAGAAACAAAAGATTTCCCGAGACCTTCCTTACCTCCAGCATAGGGAAAAAGGAAAGAGGCCACAGAAACACCGCCCCTGCTTAACGCAAGAGCCAGACTAAATGTTAGAGGGAAACTAAATGTATTCGGGAATCTATTTGGGATACGAGCAAGGATCTCAAAAATAAGGCATATTTTCAGTAGATAAAGAGAAAATGCACTGATAAAGCCAAGTGCACCGAGGCTTGAATCTCTCATAATAGAGAGGATTTCTTCCTTCTGCCTTTTGGCTGATAAAAAGCCGTCAAAGGTATCGATCAAACCATCCGCATGTATCCCTCGTGTAAAAACCAGGATAGAGACAGATATCAAAACAGATATGGTGATCGGAGAGAGGCCTCGTAAAAGATAGACGAGCGATGTTAAAAAACCAATAGTGAACCCTACAAGAGGATAAAAAACAGTAGATCTTCCAGTAGCTTCTGGCTCTAACTCTATCTTTCCAAGACCAGGAATTATAGTAAGAAAACCAAATGCAAATAGGAGCTCTTTGAAAAACCTTCTCATATATTCACTTTTCAATCTTTTTGTCCACTCCAGCATGATCAAATGTTGCCATTTCATAATAGAGGTGCATTGCAGCATCGATAATTTCGATTGCCAGAGCGGACCCAGTACCCTCTCCAAGCCTCATCTTGAGATCAAGAATCGGCTCTTTTTCGAGGTGTGCTGTAATAATATCATGACCCCTTTCTGCAGAGAGGTGAGACACTAAAAAATATTCTCTTACAGCTCTATTTAATTCATAGGCTATCATTGCACCTACCGTCGAAATAAATCCGTCAACCACTGCAACTCTCTTTTTTATCGCAGCACCGATTATCAAACCAGCTATCCCTCCGATCTCAAAGCCACCAACCTTTGCCAGCACATCGATCGGATCTCTGCGATCAGGTTCATTAACCGATATCCCCTTTCTTATAACATTTACCTTATTTTTAAAGGTTCTGTCATCAACACCTGTTCCCCTTCCTGTAATTTCAGCAGGGTCTATTCCAAGTATAACACTTGCCACAGCTGAGGAAGGGGTTGTATTCCCGATTCCCATTTCGCCTGTTCCAAGGATATCAAAATCTCTTTCCAGAGCAAGTTCTATTCCAGCTATTATTGATCTCTCAGCCTGCTCCCTGGTCATTGCAGGGCCCTTCGTAAAGTTTTTTGTCCCGTAATCTATCTTTCTGTCTATGAAGCCATGGAAGTCGAGATCACACGAAACCCCCATATCAACAACAGATACAAAAGCTCCAGCATGCTTTGCAAGGATATTTACAGCTGCTCCTCCCTGGATAAAGTTAAAAACCATCTGTGCAGTCACACTCTGCGGGTATGCAGAAACTCCCTCGTCCACCACTCCATGATCTGCTACGAGGGTAAAAACAACCTTTTTCTTATATGATGGCTCTACTTTTCCCTGAGCTTTGGCTAACTGCCTGCAAAGCTCTTCAAGCCTTCCAAGACTTCCCTGAGGTTTTGTCTGCGAATCAAGCCTTCTCTGCACCTCTAAAAGAATCCCGCTATCTGCCGGTTTGATCATTGCAAGATAATCTTTTACACTTTTCAATTTCCATCCACCTCACAATGGATACTTCGCTTTTTTGAATGTTTTGGAGGGAAACAAAAAAATAACAAGCCCGTAATCATTACTCTTAGGAGAGAAAAGATCTTTTTAACTTACTTTCCCTTTCATAGCGTTCAAAGGCGAGTTCAATCAATCTATCGATAAGCTCTCGCTGCGGTATTCCGCTTGCCTCCCAAAGTTTGGGGTACATACTGATATTTGTAAATCCCGGTATAGTATTAACCTCGTTCACAATAACCTCACCGCTATCCTTTAAGAAAAAATCGACCCTTGCCATACCTTCACAGCCCAGTACCTTAAAAGACTTAATAGCAAGCTCCTTTACTCTAAGAGTCTGCCTCTCCTGGATCATTGCCGGTATCTCTAACAGTGCACCGTTATCATCTATATATTTTGCTTCATAGGAGTAGAATTCATGCTTAGGAATAACCTCACCTGGAACTGATGCTATAGGATTCTCATTACCCAGAACTGAACATTCAATCTCCCTGCCTCTAATGCACTCTTCTATAATGATTTTATTATCGTATGCAAAGGCTTCATACACTGCACTCCCAAACTCCTCTCTGTCCTTCACCTTACTGATTCCCACAGATGATCCAAGATTAGACGGTTTAATAAACAGGGGTAAATCAAGCTCTTTTTTCACCTCATCAAAATCAATACTCTTCTTCGATGTCCAATCAAAAATAAGAAAGCGGGGTATTGGTACAGATGCATCGCGAAGCAGACGCTTCATAAAATCCTTGTCCATTGCAACAGCAGAACCAAGTACTCCTGCCCCGACAAAGGGGATGTCTGCAAGCTTTAAAAGGCCCTGAACAGTACCGTCTTCGCCAAATGTACCATGTAGAACAGGAAAAATGATGTCTATCTTCCCAATAGATCCATTTTTCTTCAGACGAACGAACTCCTTTTTGTCTGTAAAGGGATCAATGAGAAGCTCTATATCAGATTTAGTGGAAACGGCCTTTTTTAAACTATCGTCATAGCTATCAATGTATCTCCATCTACCATCTCTATCTATATTAATCAGTACAGTATCATACTTTTTTGGGTCAATAGCTTTAACAATATTTTCTGCAGACTGAATTGATACTTCATACTCTGCTGACCGACCGCCAAAAAGTACAGCTACCCTTATTTTCCTTTTCATGGGCTATGATCTTACCTTTAAAAAAGCTATCATCAGAAAAATTAGTATCCTAAGAATAAGCCTCCATCCCCACTGCTTAAATTGAGGCTTCCAGCCTCAATGAGCTCTCTCAAGGCAGGGTGAGTTAATTAGTTCTTGGTGATTAATTCGAACAAATCTTATGCAATTAGAAAATGCATTTTGTAAATCAGTATATTATATGTATATAATGGAGCCACCAATGAACTTGCCAGGTTCAAGAACTTGCCAAGTTCAAGAACTTGTTTCGTTCGAAGAACGCAGGTTCTGGTGCATCTTCGCCAATTTATTGGCGCTAATTCACCAATTTATTGGTGAATCATTTACCAGAAACTAATTAAGCATATTCCGATCTATCTCAAATTACGAAAAATCAAGCGAACATCTGAAAATATCTTCGAGAGTTTCTCTTCTCCTTATTAGCCGCGCTTTACCATCTTTTACAAGAACCTCAGCGGGTCTTGGTCGCGAATTGTACTGAGATGCCATAGTGTAGCCATAGGCCCCGGCATTGCAGATACACACTATATCCTCAGCCTGAAAGACAGGTAGGTTGCGATCAACAATACCTTCTTCATCCCTGGTAAAGGTATCTCCAGACTCACAGAGATATCCGGCAAGGGTTTGCGGTATTCTTGGTCCGTGACTATTCCCAGTATGTAGTATTTCATGATAACTGCCATAAAGAGCGGGTCTTATAAGGTGGTTAAATCCCGTATCTACACAAACGAATCGGTGCCTTTCTCCATCTTTTACTGCAATGACAGTCGCAAGAAGAAAGCCGCTTTCAGCTACAAGGTATCTTCCAGGCTCTATTACCAGTTTTAACTTTTTTCCATACTCATGACAGAACTTCTCAAACTTTTCAGTGATCTCTTTGCCAAGAAGCCCTATATCTATTCTATCTTCATCCTCTCTGTAAGGAACACCAATACCGCCTCCAAAATCTATAAAACCTAGATCATCAAACCCCTTTGCAATATCAAGGAGAATATCCATAACCATGATAAATATCCCAGGGTCAAGTATCCCTGAACCTATATGCTGGTGAATCCCCTCTATTGTGAGTCTGTACTCTTCTGCAATTCTTTTAATCTCCGATACCTTATTACCATTAATACCAAATTTGCTTTCAGGTCCCGCTGTTATCACGTGATTGTGGTGCCCGGCTCCTACATTTGGATTGACACGGATGCAAATACTACTGTCAGGGTATCTCTTCCCAAAAAGTTCCATCTGAGAAAGTGAATCAATATTCACCAAAATATTCCTCGAAACAACATATTCGATCTCTTCCCATAAAAGATTGTTTGCATTAAAGAGAATCTGCGAGGAATCATATCCTGCCTTGAGCGCTGCAAAAACTTCACCCTTTGAAACAGCATCAATCCCCATTCCCTCCTCTTTGAGAATCTTCATTATCTCTATGTTCGTATTTGCTTTGCATGAAAACTTTATCTCCTTATTCTCAAAAGTTACAGCCTCTCTAAGCTCTCTAGCCCTCTCTCGTATCGTATCTTCTTCATACACATAAAGCGGACTCTTAAACTCTTCGATAAGAGAACGAGTTGGTATTCCTCCAAGGAGCAGACTGTTATCTACTATTTCCATAAAAAACCCTGCCTTAAAAGATTTTTTAGAGCTGAATATATTCAATAATTGAGGCTCAGTCCATTAAAATTATTTAGATCCTTTTATTCTCTTGATGTAGGCGAAACGCCTTTCTTTACTGGAGAGTTTTAACCGTTTTAGCTCACGGTATATGAGGATTTCCTCTACATCTAAATTCCCGTAGGCTTCTGTATTGAGCGCTCCCCTGATCCTCTTTGCAGAATATTCAGGATGATCCTTTATTACATCGAGAATCTTCTGGCTTATATCAAAGTCAACAACCTTTATCTCTCTATCTATAGACTGTGGTATGAGAGCCTCTTCCCCCTTTTCTTCCAGTAACCTCTTCAGTCTATAATAGGAGCTCTTTGATATACCCACCTTCTCGCATGCCTTTTCTATGGTATAGCCATCCTTTTCAATTAAATCAAAAAGAAGTTTCCTCTTCTGAAACTGAAGCTCACTGTATTTCTCCCTGTTCTTTATTACAATAAAGGTTATATCATCCGACTGTGGATTCCCCTTTGTAAAGATCTTTATCTCCTCCATCAGCTTTTCTGCAAAATCATTTGCCTGTAGAGTACTGTGCTTCTTTATAGCTTCTAAAAGACGTTCCTCACCGAACTCCTCTCTCTCTGGATTCATTGCCTCTGTAATACCATCTGTATACACAAGAAGCAGATCACCCTTATTCAAGCTGACCCTCTCATTCATCATACTCTTTCGAAAGAGCTTTAAATCACCTATATTCAATCCAACCGGGAAACCTCTTGGGTTAAGCTGGTAGATATGATCTGTTTCTGCTCGATATAGAATCATTGGAGTATGTCCAGCGCTCGCATAGTTTATCACTCTCTTTTTAGAATCCAGGATTATGTAGAAAAGGGTTATATACATACCCTTTTTAAATTCTCCATGTAGAGTGTTGTTGAGATTGATGAGAACTTCACTTGCATCCTTCTGCTCCCTGGCCTCAAGCCTGAGAGCCGTTCGAACAATACTCATCACAAAAGCTCCTCCAATCCCCTTACCTGAAACATCACCTACAGTAATACCAATCGAGTCCTCATCCACATAAAAGTAATCGTAGTAATCACCTCCAACCTCCATGGCAGCATCATATTTTGCGGAAATCTCAAATCCTTCAGTTTCAGGAACCTGCTTCGGTAGAAGAGTTTGCTGAATACTCTGTGCAAGCTGCATTTCCTTTTTTAAACGTGCCTGATCCGTAAGTTCAATCTCAGACTTTTTAAGCTCCTTCATCATCCTGTTAAATGCAGTAGAAATATCAGCAAACTCACCGAAACCTGAAAAATGAAATCCTCCCTTAATTCCCTCCTTCCCCACTCTATTGAGCTCCTCAGTGATCTTTTTAACCGGGGTGACAAACATATTGCCCATAAAACTGATGCCAATGATACCAACAAACCAGAAAATGGCTACGTACAGCAGAATTCTCTCTCGGTTTAATTGAATATCAACAGCGTTTGTCATTTCCATTTTTTGAATTACCAGAAAAGCCTTTCCAATATAGGCATCTGCTATCTTAATTGGCACTGAATAGTAGAGAGCTGTTCCATAGTCGGAGTCTTCATACTCCTGAACCAGATATTCCTGATCGATGAGGGGCACTACACCTTTGGGTGGATTATAAATCTTTCCAATATTCGTAACAACCCTATCTGCTATTACCACCCCATTTCTATTGATAACTGTAAGCCCCACAATAGCCTGCTCTTCCTCAATTACCTTGTATATCTGCTCTTCAATCAAAAGCTCTCTTTCACTCAGTATGTACTCCGCACTCGTGGATGCAAAGTTCTTTAAAACTGTCACATAACTATTGATATATTGCCTTGTAAGAGAGTTCTTCTCTTTTAATGATGCGAAGAAAAATGTTCCAACTGAAATAATGGAGATAATTAGGGTTGCAATTACTCCAAACCTTACCCTGATGGTCATCTTTGAGGGTTTGAAGTTCTGCTTGATAATATCAATAAGTGCTGGGCGGGGTTCAACACCATTTGTCAGGGTGAGGATGTTTCTATTCCCAATCCTATCGTACTGTACATCATCATTTAACTGCCTGACAAGATAAATTCCAAAACCTCCCTTCCTTTTCTCCTTAACGTATCTGCCAATGTCTGGATCTGTTACTGAGCTATAATCAAAGCCAATTCCCCTGTCGATTATTTTTGTGATTACCTTATCATCTGTTCGAGCCATCTCAATTCGTATGTCACCTGTCTTTTCCATACCTTTATAGGCATAACGGATAATATTCGTGCAGATCTCATCAAGAGAGAGCTTTAAGCCGTTGAGCTGTCTCATGTTGAATCCATACTTCTGGCCGCTCTTAATGGCAAAATCCCGTATCCTTGTGAGGTTTTTTGATTCAGCTGGTATGGTAAGCCGCTTTATCTTTACAGTTTTCACTTGAAAATCCGTTTTTCAGATAATATTCTATAAATTTATTATATAAATAAATAGGAAAATGTAAATAAGTTTTAATCAACAGGACCTTGGGAGTGAAACAGAGGGATTATCCAGAAGAACCGCTTGTTGGAGTTGGCGCTCTTGTTTTTAAAGAAGGTTCTATACTCCTAGTAAAACGAGGTAATCCACCTCTTGCCGGTACATGGTCATTCCCCGGCGGAATAACAAACCCCTTTGAAAGCCTCAGGGATGCAGTGATAAGGGAGGTAAGAGAGGAGTGCAATATCGATATTGAAGTCGGGGATCTTATCAAGATTTTTGAATATATTGAGAGGGACAAAGAAGAGAGGGTAAAGTATCATTACATTGTGTTTGACTTCAAAGCTCTGTATAAAGGTGGAACATTAAGCCATTCTTCAGACGCACTTGAGACTAAATGGGTAAAACTGGATGAGCTTTCTAAGTACAAGCTTACGGAGGCTGTGAAAGAAGTTATAAAAGAGGGATTGTAGGGTCCATTCCCCGAATGTTTAATAATGCAGCACGAAAAGGGATCGTGCCCTACATTAAAAAAATGTAGGGTCCATTCCCCGAATGGACCGATCATATTCCCTGAAAGTTTTTATCAGGGCGAAGCCTACCTCGCAGAATCT
>CAYRKG010000029.1:0-53588 GCA_964424795.1 uncultured Spirochaetota bacterium | reverse complement strand
TCAATTTGAGCGAAAGCGACGTGAGGCCGTAGGCCTCAATTTGAGCGAAAGCGACTAATCGAGAATGCGGCTTGAGCCACACTAGGGCATTGTATTCGGTAAAATTTCTCCTAATGATCTTCCAACCTCTGTCAGTACATTGAGCTGTGCTCCCTCTTTCGAACTCCCTGTCCCGCTTCTCGCGATCTGCCAGGTTCTTAAAATCTCTCCTGTTTCTGTATCGAATAGTTTAGCACTAGCTTCAGCTCTGGCTGTATGAAATCCTGATATTGTATCGTAGTTAACTATCCTTACATATCCAAAAACAATCCGTTTCATTGCTTTTCCAGCACTCTTTGTAAGTTTATCCAGTATTTCATCATCAGATTTCTGAAAAACAGAGCTCGGATTTGTATTAAGTACTCTGACAGTAAATTTTTTTCTATAGAGAAGATCGAATATCACAGGTGCTGTAACAGGTTTCGGAAGGAGCTCATCATCTAAATCTAGCTGAATAAAGAAGATGCCTGTATTTATTTCCCGTGCTCGGGTATCGGATTTATATGTAAATGTTACCCTTTTTGTTTTCAAAACATCTTTTAAAGTTTTGACCCGATCCTGTAATTCAGATGGAACCGATTTTAGCTGACTGAAAATATAGGAGCTTAAATCGATCTCTGCATCCACCTCATTCCTGTCACTCACCTCATATATATTGTCGATTGTACTACCAGCCATCCCTTCACTATCAGCTACCGTACTATATGCCCTGATTTTATAGCCATGGCCCTTTGTCTTGGGAACTCTAGATAAAAACTTTACTGGAATATTTGGAATAGGAATTTCCACATTCTCTTTGATATAGAAGACTTTTACATATAACGGTTCTTCAAGGGCTTTCCCAACATAGCCAACCTGATCGTCACCATACTTCCTGAGAGCTATCTTCATTAAAAGCTCATTCACCCTGTTAAGATAACGATCAAAAAAAACTCCCTCATCCTCAATCCTCAAAGACGCTAAAGAGGCATTTACATAGGCTATTACTGCATCTAAAAGCAGGTTTCTCTCTTCAAAGCTCGATGCTTTTTTCTCCAGCCTTTTAACCTCTCCGTATTTCAAACTCAGGATATCATCAAGCCTTTCCTGCTCCTTTTTAATCTCATCCTTACTGTACTTTAGAAGTACCCAAACTCTGAAAGAGGTGCTTCCATCAGCCTTCTCATGCCTTTCATAATAAACCTCTTTTATCTCGGCATCCTTAAGCTTTCCTTTTCCTTCGCTAAAGAGCTCAGAAGATACTTCCCTACTGTACTGTTCAGCAAAGTATCGCTCTTCAAATGTTAAGGTAGAGGTAACGGTAATTCCTATTACAGCAACAACCTGTGAAAGGGCATCATTTATAGCCGCTTTTTTTCCAGAATCATAACTTTCCGAATCACTGCTTGTACCAACAAAATAGTAGTAATACCTATCCTCAGGTATCACTGTTATCCATGAAGGTTCTTTGTCATGAGAGGCATAAATGGTAGCTTTTTCCTTCACTACTCCTCTGCTTTTACCTGTGGCACAACCTGATAAGAATCCTGCAAACAGGAATAATAGTACAACTAATATCAAGAGGTACTTTTTCATAAACCTACTCTTCAATGCCAAAGACCACAGCATTTCCACGGGAGACAATCACACTCATATTTTCAAAACCTTCCTCCCCCTGTATATTGTTAAGGATCTCATCGATGAGTTCGCCCTTTCTTCCCATATAGTAGACGTAGTATTTTGCCTGTCCGGAAGCCACAGAGATCTCCTTCAGGCTATTGAAATTCCTTGTATTTTTTATTGCCTCATTAAACATCTGTGTCATCTTATAGTCTGGAATCCCCTGAACAACCACTTCGTATCGTATTCCCTTTTCGAAGGCCTTAAGCATATAGTTTCTTGCAAGTTCTATAACAGGTTCAATGGCATTCTCTACAGCTACCTCAACACCCTTTCGCTTTGCGGCATCCATACCACTTGCAAGCCCCAGTTTCCCAGAATAGCCTGTCTCTGTACCAAGTCCCCTGCCTGTTGCACTTTCAAAGGCCTTAAGGTCTATTGAAGCAGATGCAAAATATATATCTCCCTTTTTCCCCTCATCCTCCACTACTCCGTCAACTATAATATATACGTCAGCATTAAGGGCCTGGGCAATGAGCTGAACAACGCTTACAGACCCTTCAGTTTCCTCATAGAGCCTAAAGTATTCTTCCTTAATTTCATTTATTCTCTCAAGGTCCACATACTCATATTCTTTGTTCGCAAGATAGTTATTTGCCCTGTTTACACATAACCGCGCATACTCATCCTCTATCTTCCTCTTAGAAGGTTCAAAATATACAAGGTAGGTCAAATTATCCAGAGCTTCATTTATCAGAGGCGCATAAGGAGATTCAGAATAATCCTTTACCACCTTCTTCTCTGGCACTTCAATTCCAAGAGTTTTAATGCTCTCCTCTACCTTATCTGCATTAAAAATCACCTTTGTATAAACAATTGTTTCTTTTCCCGATTTTACCTTATCAGTGATTTCATAATTTATAATGTAGGTTTCACTAATATCGTACATATAACCTTTAATTTTTTCACTATTGTTCTTTTCAAGGTCAGGACCGATCATCGTAACAACAACCTTTTTCAAGGCATCCCTAAAAGCCAGATCCCGAGCATCGTCAAATTTTTTCGCCTTCCCCACGCCATTCTCTACAACCTTTACTGCTTCAACCGCTCCTTTATCTACCTTGACTGTTTTTCTGGCGCATCCATAAAACAGAGCGCTCAAAATAAAAATAAACAATAAGAAATTGATTATCTTCTTGTGCATGAACATTCCTCCTCTACAATCTTTATTACATATAATAATACCTTCGCATACATTAAAGAACAGAATTCAAACTGCATATCATGGATTCCAATTCGATGCATTACACGTATGCTAAAACATATCACATATTCCTTAAAAATCAATGCTCTGGGGATATTTTTATTTTGATGGTAAGAAAAGCGCTGAGGCAAGATAATGGTAAGGACTATTTTAGTCTTCAAATATTTTCTTTAGCACATCGCCTAACTCTTCGATTCTGTACGGTTTGGCTATAACACCACTAAAACCATGCTCCTTATAGTTAGCCATTATAGGATCATTGGAATACCCGCTCGAAACAATCGTCTTGACCTCAGGATCAATCTGTATGAGCTCCTTTATTGCTTCTCTGCCACCCATACCTCCAGGTACAGTTAAATCTATTATGACCGCATCAAACCTATCACCAGAATCCATAGCTCTCTTATACAGTTCAATAGCTTCAGTGCCATCTTTTGCAAACTCTACCTCAAATCCAAAATTCCTGAGAATATCGCCAGCAACTTCACGCACAAGTTCTTCATCATCCATCACAAGAATCTTTCCTGTGCCGGTATAGGCCTTTTCTCCTTTATCCTCCTTTTCAAGAGCCTTAACCCCAGAAGCAGGGATGTAGATAAAAAAAGTAGTTCCAACCCCAAGTTCAGATTCCACGGTAATCAATCCATCATGGTTCTTTACTATAGAATAGGCAGTTGCAAGTCCTAGTCCAAAGCCTCTCGATTTGGTGCTAAAATAGGGATCAAATATCTTCTGCAGATGTTCTTCGGGTATCCCAATTCCCGTATCTCTAATCGTAAGCTTTACATATTTACCTTCTTTTAATGGCAATATATCCTTCGATTCAACAGTTGCATTCTCAATAGAGATCTTTATTACCCCGCCCTCAGGCATTGCATTGTCAGCATTAATAATAATATTATTAATAACCTGGCTCATCTGTCCCTCGTCAATTTCAACTGTCCAGATATCATCAGGAATAGAAAGTTCGCAGCTTACATTAGATCCACTGAGAGCAAAATTTATCGACTCCTTTAAAAGTCCTTTTATAGAAGTCGGTTTCTTAATGGGTGCTCCTCCCTTTGAAAATGTAAGCAACTGCTGAGTTAAATCTCTTGCTCGCAGTGATGCCTTCTCGACCTCGGCTAATCTTTTGTAAATTTTATCATCAGGATCTACATGCGTCATAGATAGAGAAATATTACCAAGAATTGCAGTAAGAAAGTTGTTAAAATCGTGGGCAATACCACCGGCAAGAATACCTACTGATTCAAGCTTACTGGCTCTTAATAGCTCTTTCTCAGCCTTCTTGCGCTCTGTTATATCACGTACCATTAACAGGAGTGCTGGTTTTCCTGAATATTCAATACGTCTTGCCCTAATTTCAACAGGTATGGAACGTACATCTTTAGTCAAGCTATAGCCCTCTATATGATCATATTTACCACTGGCAAGCTTCGAAAAATCGGAAGCTGCCTCTCTTCTCTTATCAGGAGGGATAAGCCTGTATACATCTTCATCTATCAGCTCTTCACGAGATCTTCCATGGAGACGGCATGCAGCAGGATTGACATCCAGCACCTTTCCATTCAGATCCTCAACAAAGATGGCATCCGGGGAGTTTTCAAATAGATCGCGAAATCTTCTTTCACTCTTCCTGAGCTCCTCTTCCACCTTTCTGCGCTCAGATGCACTTTGGAGTAATTCTCCCATTTGATCTTTCAATTCGTCGTAGAGTCTGGCATTCTCAATTGCAACCGCTGCTTGATATGCAAAAATACTGAGCAATATCGCATCCTCCTCAGTAAAGGCACCACCATCAACTTTGTTTATAGCTTCCAGTACACCTATCAACTTTGCTTTTGCCTTGAGGGGAACACAAAGAATAGATTTTGTCTCAAAACCACTTCTTCTATCAATTTCTGGATAAAATCTCGAATCCTTTTTAACATCAGGGACAAGAACATGCTGCTCATGTTTAGCTACCCAGCCTGCAATTCCTTTCCCGGATGGTAAACGAATATCGGTCAATTGATCTGCCTTTGGGCCTGTAGGCACACTGAATATTAGTTCACCTGTATTATCATCAACGAGCATCAAAGTACTTGCAACTGAATTCGTTACTCGATTAACATATCTCATGATCAGTGTTAATACTCCAGCAAGGTTAAGCGTAGAATTGACGATATAACCGGTCTCTATGGCAGTTCCAAGTTTTTCAGTATCCAATGACTTGTATATTTCAGCAGGTTTATCCTGTTCTTCCAGGGCCTCTTTGAGTTGCTCTTCTGTAATAATTCCCATATCAGTTAATATCTGTCCCAGTAATGGTGTTGTATCTGCAAATGCGGTCATTCGCGCTTCAGAAACCAGCTTGCCCCTTTGCAGACGTTCTGGCAATGCCTTTTCTTCATATATCTTTCTCTGTCTCTGTATGGCTTGTTCAAGCTGCTTAGTTGTGACAAACCCCATATCAGTTAGAATTTTCCCTAATAATTGTTTTAATATCATTAGTGTTTTCCTCTAAACAGTATTAATGCGAACATCGTTAACTTAGTGCCATGTATATTCTATGAAAAATGAGTAAGTCAAAAGCGGATTGAAATTCGAAGTTCGCCAGTAGAACACTATAAATAAACTATACCATTATTATTATATTATATATCAATAATTGAATTATTTCTAGCTTCATTTAAATATAGCTCTTTATGAAAAAGAGTTTGAAAATTAGAAAAAATTTAGGTTATAATAAAAGGAGAAAGTTTAAAAACCACAATACCTCTAATGATAGAACCTTATGAATATTTTCATGGAGGAATATCAGATATGAATGATGATAGCGAAGGCCGCTCGTATGATATCTATCCTAACTTAAGCGAACTAATAGAAAAACTAAAGAATTCTGAAAGAAGAGACCAGGATAAAATAATATCAGGTATTAAAGATTTAATTATGGATTTTGATAGTGAATTAATCGATCGCCATGTTATGGAGTTCCCGTTAACAGTCAAAAGAAGATGGTACGATAAAGATCCATACTCATGGCTGGTTATGAATGCTTTGAAATATGGAGAAGAAAAATTAATCAAGAACGTAGTCAACTATTTACAAAAGAAGTTAAAATCTCAGATTAAATGATAGATTGATCTCATACCCCGTTATATCCACCTGTTTCATACCTTCACTCTCTGCCGATTCGATTATATTAGGGCTATCGCTATCAACAGTCACTGATGCCATACTCCCGGCTGTTTCCTCAATAAGAATACTCCAGCTTCTTATTGGAGTATAGAGCCTGTAGTTAAAGCCTGCTCGCAGTGAAACATTGCTGTTAATCAGATAAGTAACGCCCACTCCCCCCTTGACTCCTACAGCCAAACCATAAATTGAGGCAACAGGCGAATTATTATAATCTATCCATGTACCATTTATTATTAGTGGATCCAAAAAGGATCCCCATTTCTGATAAAGACTTTTGCTAAATGTTGTCATATATAAGACACCGCCCTGTGCGAGGAGCTCAAAACTGAACCTCCTCAAATGCAGCGAAGCACCCATACCCAGTTCCCCAATTAAACCAAGCAATGGTAGATTGATAATTGCCGTTGCATCCAGTACTCCTTTAAATGTATAGCCAAAGGTCTTTGTAATCCTTAAACCCGCATCAATGGCATGACTTGCCTCTCTCTGATTTAAAGTCATAGCAAACTGATCAGTTCCAATATCCTCCTGTATAATAATATCATAGTACATATCAGGAATATTCACCTTCATAAATCCGGCATAAAAGGAGCCTTCCAATCCAAGTCTTGCAATCTCAAAGAGCTGATCCCCTTCTGTAATCCTCTCTTGCTCCATTACAATCTGTGCTTCTGAGACATCGGGGTAAACCTTCCTTACCCTTACAAGACCTGTCGGTACCTGAGCGATTCTTCCGGTTTCTCCAATTTCCTGTTTTGTTAAAACCTCATACTCATCTCCAGGCTCTACTCCAATATCCCCACCGAGTTCAAAAAAAACTGTATCACCCCTGACCTGTATTACTCCTGATTTAATCTTAAAGGCATCCAGCTGCTTTATTCTGTATGAGAGCATTGATACAGCACTTTCAACAGCCGATGATCTTGCCCTGTCCAGGTCACTGTCACTACCTGTTCCATAGATTCTTATCGATTCCTCTCTTATACCCTCCTTTACATTTACAAAGCTAATATCGATTACAACACTCACCTCATAGCTTTTGACAATGTAAACAAACCAACCCTTTCTTACCTCTGACTTAAGAATCTTCACATTATAATTTGAAAGAGAAGGGATTACTACAATAAATGAGTTTACAATCCTGTCAAAATCCTCACCCTTTATGACAACAGTCCCAAACTTTTCATCGTAGAAACCTGCCTCTTTTGCCTTTTCAGATCTTATCTCCTTGATCCTGTCGACAAAATCGTTTATATCTTTCGAATCAATCCTGTACTGCCCATAGCCCAGTACATTGAATCTCTTCAGATTAATAAATATATGATTAATCGATGAGTCAGTAAAACCAAGCATATCTTCCGGAATTTCATAGGAGTAGTAAGTGAGTCCAAAGATTGCAATATCTTTTTTCTCTGATACCTCTAAAGGGAATAAAAGATGGGTAAGAAAGAGGAATAAAATAATAAAAGGAATGAATCTTAGCGTTTTCATTAAAATGATTTCACCAGAAAGGTAATTCTTTTCGTGAGTACTGTCTTTCCCTTAGGGACATGGTCTTAAGACCTTGACAGTTCTATGTAAATTTAATAGCTTTTCCTAATTTTAAAAGGATTTTTTATATGAAAAAGATTTGCATACTCATCTATATTTTGTTAATCCTCTTAATCGTAGGAGGCTGCAAAGATAAAAAGATTCCAAAGAGTATTGAACAGAAAGAGATATTTAAAGGAGTCTTTGATACTTCTGATAAGACATTAAAAAAAGGGGTTAGGGGAGGTACATTCATACGTGCCGATATTCCAGAACTCGATACCTTTAATATTGTAACGACAAGATCAAAGCCTGTATATGCCGTTTTAAAACTTATTTTTGAATCTCTCTTAAGTGTAAATCCAATTACCGGAAAGATTCAGGGCGGGATTGTAAAAGATTACTCTATTATAAACAACGGCTATTCCATACTTCTACATCTCAATGAAAATATACGCTTTTCTGACGGCGTCTGCTGCACCGCTGAAGATGTAATCTTCTCTTTTGAAGAAATTTATATGAATCCTGATGTGGATTCTAAAAAAACAGACATACTGAAAGTGAGAGACAGATTGATTTCGATCGAAAAAATCGACAGATTTACAGTTCAGATTGATCTACCTGTACCATATAGGCCATTTCTATACACTCTTGCTCATCTTGAGATTCTTCCAAAACATATAATATCACCAATTATTGAGAGTAACGGGATAGAGGCATTTAATAAAGATTGGGGTAATCAAGAAAACGATATAAAAAATATTATAGGAACCGGACCATACTGCTTAGAGGAGTATAGAAAAGGCGAACTTATAAGACTTACAAGAAATCCGTACTATGCTAAAAGAGAGGGAGGACTATATATCGATGGAATGCCCTATTTTGATGAGATAATTGAATTACTGAATGTGGACAGTGAAACAAAAATATTAAAGTTTCAGATTGGAGAAATTGATTTTTATAATATAAAGACTATCGATATTGCCAGTGGGGATTTCGAAGCTCTAATTAACAATAGAGTAGAGGGAAATTATCAGATATACTCAGGAGGTTACACCCTTAATAGCAACCATTTTCTTGTTTTTAACCAGAATCCCGATACAGTTGAAAAGGAAAAACTCGATCTCTTTCAAGATAGAATGTTTAGAAATGCAATTTCCCATCTGATTAATAAGAAGTTCATTAAAGACAATGTTTATAAAGGATATGCATTCATAGATTCCTCTCCAGAAAGAGACATTTCTCCCTTTTATAAAAAGGTGGAGGCCTCTAATTATGATCCCGACAAAGCAAAAACTATTCTCTCTCAGCTAAATCTGGGGGACAGTGATGGAGATGGGTACCTGAATCTTCCATCAGGAAAGCCATTTCATTTTATCATCCTCACCAATGAAGACAACCCTTTCAGGATTAAAATAGCCCAGATCATTACAGCAAGTTTTAAAGAAGCCGGACTTATGGTAGACTTTGAAGCTGTAGGTTACGATCTTATTGTAACAAAATTGCTCGATACCTTTGACTGGGAAGCTATTATCATTGGCATAGAGGGAAGTATCGAACCGAATGATTCTTCATGGGTATGGGAATCAAAGGGCCCTTTACATCTCTGGTTACCTTATCAGGAAACTCCATATACAGATTGGGAAAGAAGGATCGATGAACTTTTTGCACTGGGAAGAACAACATGGGACTTTGAAAAAGCATCTACCTACTACCAGGAATATCAGAATATCATTGCCAGGGAACTTCCTGTAATAAACATTGTGATACCGGCAGAACTGTATGGTTTTCGAAATGGATTTGGTAATTTAATTCCAAAGGCTGTTTCATATAACACACTTGCGTTAGTGCCCTATATATACAGGGAGGTGAATAAATAATAGAGCAAATTTCAGTTTCTATAAATGAAAAGCTGAGGAACTGATTAGTTAGCTGGTAGCAGGCAGCAACGACTAAAAGGTGTTCATAGCAACTACATTCCTTTGATATCACTTGACAATAGAGAATGAACCATTTAAATTGCCATTGATTTCAGAAATGGTGGCATAAATGAAAAAAAGAGTTCTTATTAAAGATCTTAAATCATACATTGGAAAAGATGTTACTATCGCTGGCTGGGTTCATAGCATAAGAAAACAGGGAAAGCTTGTATTTATCCTGCTCCGTGACCGAACAGGCATTGCCCAGATCACTTCGGCAGGGTCTATTATTAAAAAATATGATATTCGAAATGAAACAGTTGTTATTTTATCAGGAACTGTAATAGAAGACAAAAGACCAAAAGCAGGGATTGAGATTGAGCTAAAAGAGCTAACTATTCTATCAAAACCTGTAAAACCTCTTCCCATACTTGTAAGTAAGAAGGCAGATTATCAGACACTTGAACTTGAAACGATCCTGAACAACAGGGTTCTCTCATTAAGAAATCCTAAGAGAAACCTTATCTTCAAACTCCAGGCAGAGATTATAGATAGCTTCAGAACATTTCTAAGGGGCCAGGGATTCACAGAAGTTACAACTCCCAAGATCATCGTCTCAGGTACGGAGGGTGGAACACAGCTTTTTACAGTCGATTATTTTGATAAACTTGCCTACCTCGCTCAATCTCCACAATTCTATAAGCAGATGCTCGTCGGTGCAGGTTATGAGAGAGTCTTTGAAATCGGCCATGTCTACAGAGCAGAAGAGCATAATACTTCGCGCCATCTAAACGAGTATGTAAGCCTCGATTATGAAATGGGCTTTATCGATAATGAGCATGATGTTATGGATGTTGAAGAAAAATTCATCGTTTTTCTTATCGAGAGGATAAAAGAATCTCTGGCACATATCCTCAAAGAGTATGGCAAGAGCCTCGAATCACCTGAAAAAATTCCAAGGCTTCCAGTGAAAGAGGCGTTTTCCATACTGGAAAAGTACTACAATAAAAAAACAAAAGGTCTTGACCTCGATCCTGAAGGTGAAGAGCTCATCTGTGAATGGGCTAAAAAAGAGTACAATACTGAATTCCTTTTTTTAACAGAATATCCTCGTTCAAAGCGTCCAGTGTATACAATGCCCAAGGAAGATAATCCTGATTTTACAGGGAGCTTTGATCTCCTCTTCAGGGGGATTGAGATTACTACAGGGGGGCAGAGAATTCACGACTATAAAATGCTTGTAGAGGCATTCAAGAGCAGGAACCTAAATCCTGATGATTTTGACTATTACATAAATACCTTTGCCTATGGAATGCCTCCTCATGGAGGTCTTGCCATTGGTCTTGAAAGATTAACATGTCAGATTCTCGGATTATCCAATGTGAGGGAAGCCTCAATTTTCCCCAGGGATAGAAACAGGATTATACCCTGACTTTTTTGAGTATGATCAGCACAAAAATTAAAAAAACCGGTCATGGATCCCTTCTAAATTCTCAAAGTATCATTGTATGAAAAACTCTCTTTGTAAATACATCTATTGCAGAAAGCCTACCGTAATAGTAGAGTCCAGTATCAATACAGATAAGTTTTTCTTTAATTAAGACATCAGATAGAGGTGTATGTCCACAAACGACTGTTTTTTCCCAGGGAAGATTTTCAGCATAGATATGATCTCTCATCCAGAGAAGATCAAAGGTATTTCCCTTTCCCTCTCCTATTGTACTTTCGGGACTTATTCCTGCATGGCAGAAAAAGTAGCTCTGGGTTTCAACATAAAGCCTGAGATCCAGAAAAAAATCAATGTGGCTCTCTGGTAAATATTCCCTCATTATATTTCCACGCTCGGTATGATTCCATGTCCTGACAAGATTTCCTATCTCATCAATTCCCATTCCGTAGCTTCTTAGTGTCCCTGCTCCGCCATTGTAGAGCCATGTGTTCAAATCTTGGACAACAGCAGAAAAACCCATAGAACCGAGCAGCATATCCTCATGGTTTCCCTTTAAAAAAATAATGTTTTTATACAAAAACTTGAATTCCATGAGTTTGTCAACCACTAACTTCGATTCAGGTCCTCTGTCGATATAATCTCCAATAAATATGACTAAATCCTCTTCCTCTACTTTGATCTTCTCTAAAAGCTCTGATAGAGGCCCGTAGTATCCGTGTAAATCACCGATCACAATAATCCGCTTAAAATCGTTTTCATCCATAATTTTACTGTATACTAATAAATTTTAGTCAAAAGACATATTCTTAATATGAATTATACAATAAATTAGCAAAATAATCTTTTTATTTTTAAATGTAATCTTTCTGGGTATTAATAAGCCTTTATTTCAGCTTTATAGAGCCTCATATCTATGACCACTATCATTCGAAAATATCTTTTCGCCCTCTATTTATAATGTTATATTTTGCCAACGATAATCATACTGGGAGATAATCATGTATGATATTGTAATCATCGGGGCAGGTGCAGCAGGACTCACTTCAGCAATATACGGCGTAAGAGCTGGGATGAATGTGGTAGTATTTGAAAAACTGGGCCCAGGTGGGCAGATTCTCTTAACCGATACTGTTGAAAACTATCCTGGATTCCCATCTATAAGCGGACCTGATTTAATGGATCGATTTGAGAAGCATGTTAAGAAGTTTGATGTTGACATAAGATATGAAGAAGTAACGGCGATAAAGACTGATGCCAATACCCACATCGTTGTTACCGACGAAGGCAAGTACGAAACCATTGCAGTAGTTGTTGCTACAGGTTCACAGCCGAGGAAATTACATGTGGATGGGGAAGATAAGTTTATCGGCAGGGGTGTATCATACTGTGCTGTATGTGATGGCCCCTTCTTTAAAGGCAAAGAGGTTGCTGTCATAGGTGGCGGTGATGCAGCGATAAAAGAATCAATCTACCTTACACAAATTGTGAAAAGGGTTACTGTCATACACAGAAGGGATAAGCTGAGGGCAGAAAAGATGCTGCAGGATCAGGCATTTGCAAATCCCAAGATTGAAGTTATATGGGATCATGTTGTGGATCGTATTGATGGTGAAACACAGTTTGAAGGAATAACGATCAGAAATGTAAAGAATCCCGACGAAAATAAAAAACTTAATGTCAGCGGAGTATTTATCTATATAGGTCATATTCCTAACACCAATTTTATCAATAATGTGAAAAAAACTTCAAATGGCTTAATCATTACCGATGATTGCTTAAAGACCTCTGCTCAGGGGATCTACGCTGCGGGTGACTGCAGAGATACATGTCTGAGGCAGATAGCGACCTGTGTCGGTGACGGTGCTATTGCTGCCTTTCATGCAGGTGATTGGGTTGAAAAAGTTAAAAGCGGGCATATATAAGAGGTTTGATTTTTAATTGAGAGCTGGCAATCCCTTTTAATTAAAAAATATAAGTAAGTAAAAGAAATACATTATCGATTGTTCAATTCTAATATAAGCTCTACCTCACCTCTGCTCATCTTGGTTACCTTACAGATTTCCGGGATTGTCCACTTCTGTTCAAAAAGGGTAAGAACCGTTTTTACCTTACTCTTTGCTTCCCTAGATAGAGTTGCAGTTTTTTCCTTCCCTGCCACTCTCTTTAAAGCCTCTGGAGCTTCTGTAAGGCCTTTCAATTCATCTACAAGACGTTCAGCATCATGTGCAAGATTTGTAAGACGTGATTCAGTTTTTGCAAGCCACTCTCGCGTAGACTGCAGCTGATTGGTTCTTGCCTCAATATCAACAACAAGAGCATCCATCTCTTTAAAACGTGACAGAACCTCTTCTATTCTCTTCTCATTCCCCATCAAACTTCTTGATTTTTCATCAACAACCGAAATCCTCTTCTTTATATCCTCTTCTATATCTTTTACCTCACTAAAACTCTCCTTCAAAAGATCTGTTCTTTCTTCAAGATTTGCTATAAAATCCTTTGTTTTCGTTATTGTGTCTATCGATACCTGTATGTCGCTTTCCTTCTTAGTCAACTCATTTGCCTTGCCTTCCAGTTTAGCAAACCTGTCTTCAATCTGCCTTATTCCACCTTCAATCTTCTCAAGTATACCCTTTTCTGTTTCAATAAGCCTAATCTTTTCCTCAACAATAGAGATAAGCCCAATTGCCTGTTCTGCATTTTTTGCGATATCCTGAACAAGCTTCTTCTCACTTTTAAGCTGTCTTACCCTGGCAGATATATCACCCTCATCCCTTTTGAGGGTATCTATAACCTTTTTAAGAGACATAATATCCTTTTTATCTTCCTTGACCCTAGCGGAAAGATCCAGCAGTTTTTCAATATCTTCTTCAACCTTTTCCTTTATCTTTAAATCTCTTTTTATTACTGAAGATTCCTTCTCAAAACTGTCTATTCTTTTTTCAATTTCAGCTGTCCTCTTTTCAATCCTATTCTGAACATTTTGTACCTCTTTCTCAAAACCCTTTAAAACCTCATCAGCTTCACTATGCGATTCTTCGATTTCAGACTTTGCACTCTCGGTAATAGATTCTAAAAAGCCGATAATCTCTTTTTGTTTTTCATGTACAGTATCCTTGTGCTCTGCAAATCTTTGATCAATGATATCTCTGAAATCGGATAATGAACTGTTAACATCTTTAAAAATACCTTCTTTAGTATTTGCCACATTCTCCTTTATACTATCAATCTCTTCTGTAATGCTTTTTAGATCACTTTTTGCCCTTATAGAAATTTCATCTTCTGTTTTCAGATAGCTTTTTTCAAACTCCACCATATTTTCCTCCACTGCTTTCATTGCCTCTTCAATCTTTCTATCAATTGTATCATGGATGCCTTCAGTTTTCCTGTTCATCTCTTCTATTTGCTCTTTTAAAGCTGTTAGATCCTGATTATATATTGATATTGTCCTTTCCTTTTCCTCCTTGAAAATGGATTTCAAGTTCTCAAGCTCTCTTACAAGTTCCTGCCTTGCTTCAAGCTTTATGGTATTCAACTTTTTTAATACTCTATCCTCATATTCCTTTACATTCTCCTCTGACTTAAGTACACTGTTATCAACTCTTTCCAGGAAGTTCTTTATCTCCTGTTCTCTCTTATCAAACTCTGTTTCAGATTCCTTTATAATGCCATCTATTTTTTTTACAATTACCTCCTTCTTTTCCGAAAACAGATCTTCAGTTTCTTTCTGAAGGCTTTGAATCTTCTCATCTATTTCCGGTT
Source organism: uncultured Spirochaetota bacterium (assembly GCA_964424795.1). Classification (GTDB taxonomy): domain Bacteria; phylum Spirochaetota; class B62-G9; order B62-G9; family DRHN01; genus CAYRKG01. The sequence goes on along the minus strand of CAYRKG010000029.1, from coordinate 38,848 downwards.
TATAATTTACAAACACAGACTCTATCTTCTCCTCAATCATCTTCTGACCGGAACTTGCAATATCTCGCAAATCACCTATACTTCCTTCAAGAGAGTTAACACGATCCTCGTAATCCTTTAATCGATCGATAAATGTCTCACTCACATCATCTGTTGCACCCTTAACACTCACTTCCAGCTGTTCACTGATTTCAGAAAGTTTATCGCTCAATTCCAATAAATGGCTCTCTAGCCCTTTGATAAGACTATCCCTGTACGATTTGAGGTCGCTTTTAAATGCCTCGATCTCATCATCAATAAGCTTTTTATTAGATGTCAACCCTGATTTAACATCCTTAAGAATCGAAGAAAACTCCTTCTTATATGTCATGAGCTTTTCGTTCATCTCAGAGACCACTGGCTTAATGAGTAGGAGGTTCTTGTTTGCCTCTTCATTTATCTCAGAAACGATTCTATTCTTCAATCCATCAACCTCACCTTCATGCTCTTTCACCTTGAGATGAATAACCTCACCATATTTGTCTGCCTCCTTTTTAATATCCTCTGAGAGGGTTTGAACTTCCTCCTCCAAACGCTCTACATATGACGATAAATCTTTCGATCTATCCTCAATCTTCTGAAAGATATCATTCTTAAAACCAGAGCCATAATTTTCCAGCATCTGGATATAGTTTTTGTAGTCATCCTCTGCCTGTTTTAAAAATGTATCTGTAGTATCCTTTTCAATATGTATAATCTTGTCCCTTGTACTGTTCAGGAGTATGCCAAGCTTATCTATCCTATCCTCAATTGAGTGCAGTTTTTCTTCTTCAACTTTAACCAGCTTATCCTTACAAGTTTCTATAAGATTCGTGAGCTCATCGATCTCTTGACCTGTGCCTTCGATAATATTTCCTGTATTCTTTTTAAATCGTTCTAACTCTTCGCTGTGGGTCGATCTCAGTAGCTCAAGGCTATCCCTGTATTCATGAATGAGCGGACCGAACATACTCTTAGCCTCTTCAAGAACTGCACTTTTAACATCTTCGACTACCTTATCTGTCTTTTCCAGAACTCTTTTCTCGAAAAGTGGAATAAATGAAGAAACATTCTTTAAAGCCTTTTCATTTTCAGCTGTTTCTATACCGATCTTTTGTATTCTCTTTGTCAGTTTCTTTAGAGAGGGCAGGTTCTTTTCCATCTTTGTGATCTCGGTAAACAGTCTTTCTTTCAATCCCTTTAACTTTTCCAATTCGTTCCTTATTGCATCAAGTTCTCCCCTTTCATCTTTGATTTCTGTATAACTCTCTTTAAGTTTATCTTCAGCTACCTGGATTTTCGTTAATACTTGATCAGCCTTTTTTAGAGCTATATCAAGATCCAAAATATGGGTGGAAAACTCCTCTTTCCCCTTTTTTAAAAAGCCCTCAAAATCAGAGATTAGCTTATCTGAATATCTTTTAAACTTGTGAAAGTTTATCAACCTTTTATCGATTCTTCTGAAGAAGAGGATAATAATGAGGGATATAAATACACATACAAAAAAAGGCCAGTAGCTCATTTTCCCCTCCCAAATAGTGTTTATCAGGCGAACTTCGAGTTTATTATTTTATTATGAAGATCAAATATAAAATGTAAATTAATATGCTTTTCCAATAATTAAAAGCAGAAGTTCGCAGGCACTGCACTACTATTTATAACTGGCTATATAACTATTTTCTAATTTTCTGGTTAGACATTTGAACTATATTTACTCTATAGTAGTATGAGGTAAATGTCAATTTATTTTTAAAATGCGAAGTTTACAGAGTTTATTAAACGCGCCAATCTCAAGTTTTAAAATATGCTATTGACTTATATAAAACCTCCCTTTACAATCACTTAACCGATATATCGCTTAACCAGACTAAAAATAAAAGTAAGCATAAAGTGCATGTACTCCAACTATTATTTTTAAAGGAGACTGTACTACTATGAAATTAAAATTCTATATCTTTTTAATTACTCTTCTTCTCTTCCCATTCAAGTTCACCTTTTCCCAAGAAGATGTCCCCAGAACAAAAGTTTCCATCATACCAATGATAAACACAGAAAAGGATGATCGATACAATATTATATGCAGCACCATAACAGATAACATAGAACTAACTCTTAATAGCCTAACAAAGTTCGATGTCTTAATCACAAAAGATTTAGAACCCTACAAAAAGCCTCATAAAATAAAATTCTATGCAGAAAAAAACAGGATAGATAATATTATCTTCGGTAAGCTCTACCTGAGTACAGAAGGTTATATAGTGCTCCAGTTGTCATTATATGACAGAATCACAGGAAAGGTAACTAAAACAATAGAGGAAAGGGCTGAGAGTATATTTGAAATATTTGATATCACAGAAGTGCTTATGGTAAAGCTTGTTGAAGCTTTTAATCTGTTTGGAACATTAAGGCTAGTTAATACTGGTGAGGAAGGGGAATTTGAGGTATACATAAATGGAGAGCCTGTGGGAAAAAATATTTATGAGTTAGAGAAGACATTGATTGGAGCACTCAAAATAGAAATAAAACAGAAAAGGATGTTGAAGGAGGTAGTTATCTTTTCTAAAGATACTGAAATATATGAGGGTAAGACAACTAAGCTCGAATTTGGTATTCCATACCTTTTAAAAGAAGAGAAAGATGAATTAGAGTGGAGAGAGAAAATAATAAAAGAAAAGCATGATATTAAACAGGATAGAGATATAGTTAAAAAGCAATTCAAAGAGTTATTAGGGCTTCTTGAAAATGTAACGTACTGCTACAGGTTAAAAGAGGTTTATAATCAGTACAAACAGATGGAATTAGAGTATATGCTTCCTATTATCAGGTGGGATATAGAGGACATCTTTTTTGATGTACAAAGGAAAAAGGTTGACGAGATATTCTCGGAGATTGCAAGGTTGCATATAGGAGCTCAAAGCTTACCAGTCAGATCTGAGATAAGAGATGGAATAATAAAGAACGCAAACTTTTTGTACAATATACTTGGATTACATGCTGCATATAGTTTTGCCTTATCAAACTGGGATAGGGGAGAGAAACTGTACAGAGAAATAGAGAGAATGTCACGAATTGTACCTGCAGAGTATTATTACAATTTTGAAGAAGAGAAGGAGTTTGTGTTTAGTGTATATGACGAATATCATAAAAAGCTAAAAAAAGGCAAAAAAGGAGAGGCCAATCAGTATATAAAAAATGAGTTTACAAACTACTTCGGTAGAAGGATTCATGCTGTAGATAAACTGCTTAGAAATCCTAATATACTAAGTGGTAATGAACTTATTGTAATTACGAATCCAATTGGGATGAGAGTTTATGTTGATGGCCAATTTAAAGGAAACAGTCCTGTAAGGGTAATAGAATTAGAAAAGAAAAGATTCAAAGTAGAAGCAAAAGACTCATGGTTTGTAGATACAGATGAACAGTTTATTTTAGAGGATAGAAGAAACTATATTGTTATGAACAGTACCTGGAAACTGGAGCCATGGCCATTTGATTACAAAAGGCCGGAAGTGTATACTGCACTTATAAAACAGGGGAGAAAACATGAACTTTCCTGGAAAAAAACAGAAAATGCTGTAAGTTATATTATAGGTATAGATGAAATTGGAAAAGATGAAAGTAAGTCAATCTATAAAAAGATAATGATGAAACAGAATCATTTTATGTACAACAAAATATTAGATGAAGAAAAAGATTACAATTACAGGGTCTGTTCAGTAAATAAAAACGACATCAAAAGTCCCTGGAGTGATAAAGCAGGATTTGAAGGAAAACCTAAATGGAGTTTCAAAACAGGAGGATCTATTGAATCCTCACCTGCAGTTGGGCCTGATAATACAATCTATATTGGAAGCAGTGATGGGAATCTTTATGCAGTAAACGCTGACGGGACACTCAAATGGAGCTTTAAAACCAGAGGAGCTGTATACTCCTCACCAGCAATTGGGAAATATGGAAACATCTACTTTGGAAGTAATGACTGTAAGGTTTATGCCTTAGATCCAGATGGAACTCTCTTTTGGAGCTTTGAAACCTCAGGGGAGGTTTATTCCACTCCTGCAATAGGTAATGATGAAACGCTCTATTTCTGTAGCTGGGACGGTAATTTGTATGCTCTTGATTTAGAAGGAAGATTAAAATGGAGATATTTTATTGGTAATAGGATCACTTCCTCACCCGCTATAGACGCAAATGGGATCGTATATATAGGAAACTGTGAAGGAACTCTATACTCTTTCCATAACAACGGATCAATTAAATGGAAGATCAATACAAAATGTCCTGTACTTTCCACACCAGCAATTGGATCAGATGGAACAATTTATATTGGAAGTAAATATGGGAGCCTCCTTGCAGTAGATCAGAATGGTTCTATAAAATGGAACTATAAAACGGGTGAGGCCGTACAAGCCTCTCCAGCTATTGGTCAAGATGGCACTATTTACATTGGTAATGTGGTTCTTAAATCAAATAAAAAACTAGAAAACAAACTTTTTGTCTTAACACCTGATGGAAAACTAAAATGGCAGCTAAGCTCTGAAGGGAGTTTTGGTACTTCTCCAGCAGTTGGTTCTGATGGTATAATATATATCGGAAGCAGTAATGGTAATATCTTTGCTATCAATTCTAATGGTAAAGTTAAATGGAGCCATTCTGTACCTGGTGCGATTTCTTGTTCTCCATGTGTATCAAAAGATGGCTCTCTTTATATCGGAAGCAGTGGAACATACCTCTATGCGCTTAACACATCTTCAAAAGGTATAGCTTTATCACCATGGCCAATGGTTGGAAAAGATACAAAACACACCCATAGTGCACAGACTGCTGAAGATGAGCCTAAAATTCCCTACAGGATCATTTCTGTAGATGGGGATATATCAGACTGGTACGGTATAAAGCCAATAATTACCGATCCCGCCTTTGATGATTCCGGATCATACACTGGGACTGATATTAAAAATATATACCTTGCAGTGGATTCAACCAAGATTTATACAAGGATCGATTTGACCGACGACGCTCCCAATATGGTTTTACCTGCCTTTTACGCAATAGGTCTGGAATCACAGGATGATCCAAGGTATAAAAATGCCACGCTTCTTATTCAATATGACAAAAAGTATACCAAACGGTGGCATGCTTCAGTAAGAACATTGTGGGTTGATGAAAATGAGGGTGATTACAGAACCGCAGCCATAGGGAATGTAAGTACCGGTGACTCATATTTAGAAGCAGTATTTCCATTAATCGGGTTGGGCATACCGTTTCCTACATACATAAATGCCCATTCATGGTGTGGGATTCAGGGGCAGGCACTCGATATGACGGATTGTGCAGAAGCCTATCTGCCAAAAGAAAAAATTACAGCAGAAGAGATACGGCGCAGGTGGCTGTTTTCAATTAGTTTCGGGCCCTACTACGGATATAATATATGGGGAGAAGGTATTATCCTTGGAAAAACGTTTATGCATACTGAGGGCATTCCCGAAGATTTTGATATAATGTTTGGAATTAACTACTCTTTCGGTGGTAATCTATTCTGGGGGCTTAACTTAGGACTACACCCCAACATCAGTTCTCTTTCACTCATATACTTTAAAAATTATGACAAAATATACCACTTCTTTGATTTAATGATAATACCTGAAAGCATATATACATTTGGATATGGCATAGGGATAAAGCATCTTTTGTTCAGAGCAAAACTGTCGTATCTCAAAATTAACCCTTCGGATCCATACAGTATCGGAATATATACTGGTTTTCTCTTTTAATATCTTCTAGGAGTTTTACACATGAAGAAGTATCATTTATTTATAATTATTGCACTTACTCTCATTCTTCTCCTATCTTCTGGTTGTCAAAAGAGGGAGAAAAAAGAAGAATTGGTAGAAGAGGAGATCCCTGAGCCTGTTACAGAGGTGCCTGAGGCTTCTGTAGAGGAGATTGAGGCTTTTCTAGATGGTTATATAACCTTTCTGTCAGGAGATGTAAATATAAACAGAGGCTCCGAATGGGAGCCCTGTGATGTCGATGATTTTGTTGGAATCGACGACAGTATCAAAACAGAAATGGAATCCTTCTGTGAGGTGCAATTTACAGATTTTGGAATGATCCGCATCCAGGAAAATACTGAAGTTACTATGAAAGATATAAATCTTAAAGAAGAACAGAATAAGGTAGATGTAAACCTCGCTAACGGTGACCTTTTATGCAAGGTTAAAAAGCTGAGAAAGGGTGATAAGTTCCAGGTAAGTACAAAAACGGCTCTTGCCGGAGTCAGAGGTACAGAGTTTGTTGTAAAAACGCAAAGAGACAAGGCAACTGTCATTGCTGTAAAGGAAGGGAAGGTTGCTGTTATTCCCTCCGAGGTTGCTGAAAAGATAGAAAAGATAAAGAAGGAGTTAAAGACCGAAACTGCCAAACAAACCCTGGAGGAAATAGCGCTCCCTGAGATTATTGTAACAGATGAAAAGGAGGTAAAGTTCGAGCCTGAACATGCACAGAAGGCAGTAGAAGAGTTTGAAGAGATTTCAGTAATCATTGAAGAAAAGATAAAAGAAATAGATGAGAAGGCAGTAGCTATTGAAGAAAAAGAAAAAATCATTGAAACAATGAAAGAGGAGGAAATTGAAGAAGAGAGACAGGTAATACAGGAGATAAAAGAGGATATCCTGAGCCTGAAACAAAATGTTGTTACTGTAGTTGAGGAAAAGGTAGAAGAAGTTGTTAACGAAGTCTTTGAAGAACCCGCTGCTGCATCAGAGACCTCGATACAGGACTTTGAAGAGATTAAAAAGATGAAACCTAAAGACAAAGAGATTATTTTATCCAAAAAAGAAGCTCCTCCTGAAGCAGTCTCAGTACAGACAAAAATCACCATCAAAGTAACACCTAAAGATGCTAAAATATTTATTAATGATGAAGAACTAGGCAGGGGAAAGATTAAGGGAATCTATACCCCGGGAACTGTGCTGATTATTAAAGCAGAGCTGGAAGGATATATAACTCAGGAAAAGGAAGTTGAAGTACTTGATCAGAAGGTTCAGGAGATATCTATAGAACTTAAAAAGGACCCCGTTATATGGAGTCTCAAAGCAGACAGTGCTCCATTAATTCGTAAGATAGTTGTATCTGGAAATAGGATTATTGCTGCTGATGCTAATGGAAAAGTGTTCTGTTTCAGTACAGAGGGTAAAAACCTCTGGTCAGTTTCAACTGAAAATGACCCGAATGAAAACTCTATGCCAGCTATAATAGAAGACAGAGTTATCTTCTCAGGTTCAAGAGAACTTCTGGTAATAGATATGAAAACAGGAGATATTTTAAAAAGGTTACCAATAGGAAAAGGAGATTTTTCAAGTCACCTGTTTGGCAGAAGGGTTGTTCAGTATAAAGAAAACATTATCTATCCTTCAGATAATGCTTTGCTTTTCCTGGATAAAGCTAACCTCAATGAGATCAAGAGGATCGAAATTCCCGGTAATTCAAACAGCTCTCCTGCTGTTTATGATAATAGAATCATCCTGGTAAACCAAAATGGCATTCTTTTTATGATAGATCCTGAAACTGATTCAATAGAAAGCAGGATTAAAACAGAAGTCTTGCAGCCTGTAGGTATTGCACCTACTGTAAGGAATAATCTGGCTGTTTTTGCAGGAAGCAAGGGAACTGTTTTTTTAACCGATCTTAAAAAAAGAGAAATAATCTGGCAGAAGAAAGTTGAGGGTGGAAAAATAAGGGGGGTCTTTCAGGATATTGCAATGGGTAAAAATGGGGTTTACCCCTATAATAGAGAAACCTTCCTGGCTCTCTCAATAGAAAACGGAAAAGAGCTGTTTAATCCAGTTTATTCAACCAGTGCACCTTTGTATTCAAATGAAAGACTCTATTATGGTAACGCTAAAGCTATGTTCCTTGTAATGAATGCCTCAACTGGTAAGATTATTAAAAGCTATAAGCTTGACAGTGCCATTACTCTAGAGCCTGCGGTTTACGGGAATAATATTGTTGTAGCAACTAAATCTGGAACCCTCTATCTATTGAGTCCTGATGATATGTAGAAGAAGAAAAGATATATCCTGCACAATATGGTGTTTGTGCTTTTTACTCAATAAAGCCACCTGAAAAAGGAAACTTATAACCACTATATTAAAAAGAAAAAGAACTTCTATACTCCAATCTCTGCAAGATGTTTATACATTTTGTATCTGCGGGTTGCGTCTTTCTGGGCCTGCTCAAGGAAGATTTTGGCTCTCTCCGGATATGTCTGTTTTAATGCCCTGAACCTTATCTCGTTGTACATATATTCTGTTATGTCAAGTGTTGGCTCCTTGGAATCGATAACTAAAGGATTTTTTCCTTCTTTAACAAGCTGAGGATTGTACCTGAAAAGTACCCATGCCCCAGAATCTACAGCACGCTTCTGAGCCATCAGGCCATTTGACATATCTATTCCATGGGCTATGCAGTGAGAATAAGCAATAATTAGTGAAGGGCCGTTATAGGCATCTGCCTCGTTAAAGGCCCTTACAGTCTGGTTCATACTTGCTCCCATGGCAACCCGTGCAACATATACATTACCATAGGTGATTGCCATCATACCCAGATCCTTCTTCGATACCGGTTTTCCTGCCTCAGCAAACTTTGCAATAGCCCCCATAGGTGTCGATTTGGACATCTGTCCACCTGTATTGGAATAGACCTCTGTATCGAGTACAAGTGCATTCACATCCCTTCCAGATGCAAGAACATGATCAAGACCCCCATATCCAATGTCATAGGCCCAGCCATCCCCACCAAAAAACCATACAGACCTCTTTATAAGGTAGTCTGCAAGACTTAAGAGCAATTTAAAATCATCATCTTTTTTACCCTTGAGGGCCTTTTTTAACTTTGCAACTCTCTTCCTCTGGCTTTCAATCCCTTCAGGTGTAGACTGGTCGGCCTCTTTTATCTCTCTCAGGAGTCCTTTGTCTAGATCAGGACTTTTTCTTTTAAGTATTTTATCAATAAGCTCAAGGGCATGTTCCTGCAATTTATCCGATGTAAGCCTCATACCAAAACCGAACTCTGCAGTATCCTCAAAGAGCGAATTCGACCATACAGGCCCCCTTCCGTCCTTTCTTGTGGTATAAGGAGTTGTGGGGAGGTTTCCTCCATATATTGATGAACAGCCTGTTGCATTCCCAATAATCGCCCTATCACCAAAGAGCTGGCTTACCAGTTTGACATACGGTGTTTCACCGCATCCGGAACATGCACCTGAAAACTCAAACATCGGTGGAAGTAGTTGAGAACCCAAAATGCTTGTCCTGGGCATAATTGATGGGTCTGTATCGGGAAGAGTAAGGAAGAAATCCCAATTCTTTTTTTCCTTTTCTCTCAATGGAATTTGTGCCTTCATCATCAATGCTTTCTCTCCAACCTTTTCACCACCTACCTTTTTCACTCCTGGACAGATATTTGCACATACTTTGCAGCCAGTGCAATCTTCAGGTGCAACCTGAACGCTATAATTCAATCCTTTCATCCTCTTTGCACGGGCCTCGGTCGTTTTAAAGGTGGAAGGAGCGCCCTTTAACAGTGCAGGATCGTAGAACTTCACCCTTATTGTTGCATGTGGACACACAAGAGAACACTGCCCACACTGTATACAAAGCTCGGGATTCCATACAGGTATTTCATCCGCAATATTTCTCTTCTCATACTTTGTGGTTCCAGATGGATATGTTCCATCATCGGGAAGTAAAGATACTGGAATTTGATCACCCCTGTTTGCAATAATCTCTCCTGTTACCCTCTTTACAAACTGTGGAGAACTATCAGGAACAGGTGGTAACATATGAATAGTACTCGTCACCTTGTTGGGATATTTTACCTCTTCTATGCTGTTTATTGCAGCATCCACTGCATTCATATTCATATCGATAATATTCTGTCCCTTTTTGCCATATGTCTTAACAATTGAATCCTTAACAAGCTTAATTGCTTCATCTCTGGGAAGAACTCCTGATATTAAGAAGAATGCTGTTTGCATTATCGTGTTAATTCTGGCCCCCAATCCAATTTCCTGAGCAATTTTAACAGCATTTATTACATAAAAACGAATCTTATTCTCTATTATCTCTTTCTGTACTTCCTGCGGGATGTTATCCCAGACCTCGTCTTTAGCGTATGGGGAATTGATAAGGAAGATTCCACCCTTTTCGAGCTTTGATAACATATCGTATTTTTCAAGAAAAGTAAATTTATGACACGCCAGAAAGCTTGCCTTTATAACCAAATATGTACTCCTTATCCTTTCTTTCCCAAACCTCAGGTGAGATACAGTCATAGCTCCTGCCTTTCTTGAATCATAGACAAAGTAACCCTGGGCATAATTGTCAGTTGCCCCACCAATTATCTTAATTGAATTCTTGTTTGCGCTTACTGTACCATCGGCACCAAGTCCATAGAAAAGAGCCTTGTGTACACCTTGAGGTTCTGAAGAAAAATTATCATCCCAGGGTAAACTTGTGAATGTTACGTCATCATAAATACCAACAGTAAAATGATTCTTCGGCTCATTCTCCTTCAGATTATCTAATACTGACTTCGCCATGCCAGCATTGAACTCTGCAGATCCAAGTCCGTACCGACCCCCAACAATAGTGGGATAATCCTTAAAAGGGGCATAGCCATAACTCATGGCCTCTCCAACTGCAGTTCTAACATCCTCATACAGAGGTTCACCAATAGCACCCGGCTCCTTTGTTCTATCTAATACAGCTATCGATTTAACCGTTTTTGGAAGAGATGCAATAAAATCCTTTATACTGAAAGGCCTGTAGAGCCTCACCTTTACTACACCAACTCTTTCACCCTTACCTGCTAAATAGTGTATAACCTCCTCCATAGCCTCAGCTCCAGATCCCATGAGGATAACGACCCTATCTGCATCTTCTGCTCCAACATAGTCGAAGAGCTTATACTGTCTTTTTGTAATTCTTGCAAACCTGTCCATATATTCCTGCACAATCTCCGGTGTCTTTTCATAATACTTATTCACTGTTTCACGGGCAGTAAAGAAAACATCAGGATTTTGAGAGGTTCCACGAATGCTGGGATTTTCAGGATTAAGTCCCCTCATTCTGTGAGCAATAACATATTCATTGTCAATCATCTGGCGCATATCATCGTAGGTGAGCTGCTCGATCTTCTGGATCTCATGAGATAATCGAAAGCCATCAAAAAAGTGCAAAAAAGGAACTCTGGCTTTCAATGTTGAAGCCTGCGCAATGAGCGCAAAATCCATAATCTCCTGTATTGAGGCTGATGGTATTAGGCCAAATCCTGTCGCTCTCACAGCCATAACATCCGAATGATCTCCAAAGATAGATAGAGCCTGGCATGCAAGAGAACGAGCAGTAATATGAAAAACTGTAGGACAGAGCTCACCAGCTATCTTATACATATTTGGAACCATCAATAAGAGGCCCTGAGAGGCAGTGTATGTAGTTGTAAGAGCCCCTGTTGTTAACGCTCCATGAACAGCCCCAGATGCACCACCTTCAGACTGCATTTCAGTAACAGAGGGGACTGTGCCCCAGATATTTTTTCTTCCCTGTGCACTCCATTCATCTGATAATTCTCCCATAGGAGATGAGGGGGTGATCGGATAAATTGCAATTACCTCATTTGTAGCATGAGCAACATAAGCTGCTGCTGTATTTCCATCCATTGGTACCATTTCTCTTTTCATTTCATTACCTCTTTAAAATTAAATAGTCGCTGGCAAATCATTAAATAAACAGCCGGTCTCATAACAGCTATTTTTAATCAATGCTTGAATTTTAATATCTTTTCAGATGAACATCAAGTCAAATGCCCATATTCTGTCTGTCGTAAATAGAATAATTGAAGGACTGGCATTTCACTGAAAGAATTAAAATTATGGAATAAAGTGTTAGGCAAGATCACCTCAAGGGGTAAAAGATGATATGTTTCTAATTTCGGTACAAAATACAAGAACCTTCTGGTATGTAATACTAATATTTACTAGAAATTATGACTGTTTATTTTCCATATACTTCACAATGGTGAGCCTGTTAATTTTATTGTTTATATACTCATAGTGAATCTCATCCATCATCTCCCTCATGATATAGATCCCAAGGCCCCGTTCTTTCGACTCTGAAAAATGGTCATCCACATCGGTGACTTCCTGCTCAATTGGATTGAATCTACTTCCTTCATGTTCATAAATAACAATAAACCTACCCTTCTCACTTTTACATTCAATCGTAAAACTCTTACTAACATCACTCCCAAGAGCGTGCTCTATTATATTTGCGCTCCATTCATCACAGGATATTTCTATCTTGGTAATATCTGACCCACTGGCCCCAGCTTCTTTCGCAGCTTTCGAGATAAAATCACGTGCCTTTGAAAGATTTGCAAGATCTGACTCAAGAGTGATCTTTTTATCCTTCATCTACTAGTCTCCTTACCAAAAACATCATGAACCTTTTTTTACATTTCCCCCTTCATCCATAACAATAATACCATCACATCCTGAACACTTGAACTTCCCTGGCTTTGATGTTTTCAATTTTTTCCCACAGAAAGGACATTCAAATATTTTCGGAAAATGCGATCCTTGCCCAGCATTAACGGGAGCCTCTTCTTTAAATGCCCCTAAAGCACCATCAAGATCAGATACAATTTTAAAAAACTTAGTAAAACCAAGAAGCTGAAAAACCTCCATCACCTTATCCTGAAGGCCAAATAAAACCATATCACCCTTCTTCTGTTTCAAGACCTTTAAAAATGCTGTAAAAGCTCCTATTCCCGTACTGCTTATATAGTTCAATCCATTGCAGTTAAAAATGATATACCTTATTCCAGAATTGATTAAAGTATTGATATGAGATTGAAATTCAGGAGAATTATAGGTATCAAGGTAGCCATTTAATATGAGCTGAACTGTTTCGCCCTCTCCGCCTACCTGCATCGGTGTAATTTTTAAAGAGTCTTTTATTGTAATCTCTTCCATTTAGATCCCTCTCATATATTTTTATTATTCATCAGAAACTAATTAGTCGCTGGTGCCACAGACACCTGCTCAATAATTAGTTTTTAAACCTATTGTATAGCAATATCTAAAACTACATAAAATGTATATTTAATTTCAATAATTGTATTATATACTAAAAACTAATTATAACCATATTTTGGAATTAATTACAAGCTATATCTTTTAATTTTAACTTGATAACCCTGAATTTTTGTAAGAAATATAATAAAATTCGGCTATTAGGTAGAACAGTATGGAGGGTAAATCGAAAGAGGCTAAAGCGATCAGTGGCGATTTAGAATCAGAACGATATTCAGATTTTTTAATAACTTGCCTCTTCACTTCGGATAACAGCGGCTACCAAGTTTCACTCCTGATGGTCGCTTAACCCAAATTGCTCTATTAGGTCGTAACTTCGGTTATACACGGGACGTTGTATGACATAACGGCATTTAGTTTTTTCTAATAGTCAATTGAAAATACTGCATATATGCTGTATTATAAATTGTGACTGATAAAGAGCTCATCATGTTGTTGAAGAAAAACGGATGGTTTATTGATAGAATAAAAGCTTCTCATCACATACTCATAAAAGAAACATAGACACTGGTTGTTCCTGTTAATGGAAAGAAAAAGATTCCACAAGGTACGTTAACAGGTATACTTAAAGAAAGCGGATTTTATGCAAAGATTGAGTTTAAAGATTGAGTTTAATGAGGAAGATAAGGCATATAATGTAAGTTTTCCTAATCTTTCAGGATGCTTCACCTATGGTCAGAGTGTTGAAGAAGCAAAAGAGAATGAAAAAGAAGCATTGACAGGATATTTGGAATCAATGGACTTGAGGAAACTGAAAATAGCAAAGCCTTCTGATTTAAAAGGAAAGGATATTTATTACATTTTTCCTTATGATAACCAGGCTTATTGTTCATTGCAGCGTCGTATACCTTGTGAACTTCGAGTAGAAAAGAAGGATAGTTTACATGTTAAAAAAACAAGAACAAAACAATAACCCCTACAATATATGTACCTGGCGACCAATTTCTATGTGCAGAGACTGTTCAATTGCCGGTCGTCTGAAATGCCGCTACAACTCGGGAGACCTACATCATTTTATATGCCTTTTCCTGACTTTTGCTATTCCAGCTTTTATTGGAATGATACTGGGCGGCTATGGTTGGTATATTTTGGGTGAGGTTGGCTTTATGATTTTCTTCTTCACCCTCTGGGAGATTCGTATTCTTTGTAGCCACTGCCCCTATTATGCTGAAAAAGGACGAGTATTGCATTGTATCGCCAATTATGGTTCCCTCAAGGTTTGGAAATATCATCCAGAGCCAATGAGTAAGTCAGAGAAAGTTCAACTCATAATCGGTTTTATTATATTATGCGGCTACCCCTTTCCATTTTTAATTCTAGGGGGACAATACATTTTAGCTTTTCTTGCTCTATGGGGTGGAATAATGTTCTTTTGGACCTTGCAAAAGTACACATGTTCAAAATGTATTAATTTCTCCTGTCCTTTGAATCGAGTATCAAAAGAAGTTGTCGAAGAGTTTCTAAAACGCAATTCGGTAATGAGAAAGGCATGGGAATAAAGGGGTCAGCAAATAGGATAAAAAAATTGCTGGTTTCAACAATCTGTTTTTTAGTTCCATTTATCCTTTTTTTTACAAAGTGATAACATCCTGCAGATGATGTTGAAGAAATATGTGGGACTTGGGTTAATGAAGAATATGATCCAATACTTGGCAAAGGTGCTGAGTGTGCTATGAAACTTGATGGCACTTTTTATACATACTCCTATTCGGCAAAGCCAGTAGCAAGTGAAGCATATAAATATGAGATACAAGAGAAGTGGAATAATGCATATTGGTCGCTTCACCCAAAATGGTTCATTCAGTCGTAACTTCGAGTCTAGGCAAAGGTTATATGAAATCCCGAATCTCTCATTTAGAAAAGGAATATATTTAAAAGTTAAACCATTGAGGTGAAAGATATGCCCAAAAAACGCAAATCTTGGAAAGAAAAATTAGAAGACAGCAAGAATTTTCCAAAAATATTAGAATTTGACCCTAAATTTCCCTGCGGAAGAGCATTGGAAAAAATGGGGGCAAAACCTGGTGACAGTGTGGTCTTGGCACCGCCATTAGAAGTAAACGAGATAATGAAGAAAGTGCCAAAACGGAAACTCATCACCTTAAATGAGATTTGCATGAAGCTAGCCAAAAGACACAAAACGAAGTATTGCTGCACTCTAACTACTGGCATCTTCGTTATGACCGCTGCTAACGCTACAGAAGAAACCAAGAGTGATGTTCCTTACTGGCGGACTATAAAAAATACCGGCGAACTAAATCAGAAATATCCAGGTGGGGCAGAAAGACATAAAAAACTTCTGGAGAAAGAAGGACATACTGTTATTAAAAGAGGCAAGAGATACTATGTAAAAGACTTCGAGGAGAAACTAATATGAGAAGACTGCTAAGCCTGCCACCCGCAAAGTATGAATAGACATGTTATATGACATACTAGCTTGGAAAGGGAAACAGACGAGATTAAATGTAAAATAAAAAAATGAGCAGGGTTTATAACTCTTCGGTTGCTTCGAAACCTTTAACAGTGGATAAAAGGCTTAGGAAAATGCCGTTACGTCGCATAACAGCGATATACGATGTGCTCGCCTTACGGCGGCTTGTCCTTCGGAACATTTGCCCAATTGTGTTTGGCAGATTATATTATGCAATCTTATGCTATAATTGAGACTCTGTCAAACTTCGTTTATGTGTGAAAAGTTATATGCAATATGTCAGCTTTAACAAAAATACTTTGAATTGATACTATATAATATTTAGGAGAAATATAAAATGTCAAAATTCGAAAAACCTACTGGGTTTTAAGGAAGGAGAAAGCCAGGGAAAAGGTTGCAAAGTTCCTCAATGCGGATAAAGGCGAAATTGCCTTTACATTGAATACATCCCATGGAATGAGTTTAATTGCTGATAATTGCCCTACGGGCTTAGGTGTTCGACCCTGCGTGCGTATAACATGCGCTATGAGGGCTCGCGTGCGCTTCGCTGTTCGCCCCAAATTCTACAGTGCTTTTGGGATTAAAATATATTGACAATTATCCAAAGATTATGGCAAAACTTCTCTTAATGCTGCAGTTATGTGAAGTTTTTCACTTCGTCGCTTGAAGTTAGCCAGTCAGGCAAAGTAAGGATTGCCCGTGAAATCGAACATAGGTACTCAGATCATTGAAAAGGCAAAGGAAAAAGGAGCTTCAATGGCAGGTATCGCAAGCGTTGAGCTCCTTAAAAAATCCCCTTCCCACGAAATCCTAAAGCTGAAAACAGGGCTGGAGATTAAAGATTTTGCTGGAATCAGTTGGCCTAAAGACGCCAAGTCAGCTCTGGTTATCGCCTTATCTCATCCTGAGAATAAACCTGAACTTGATTGGTGGGATGCCAAAAGTTCTCCGGGAAACAGTATTCTTATACGAATCATTAGTGAACTGTCTGTTTGGATACAAGAAGAATATGGTATCAAAACTCAAGAAATGCCTTACGCTGTTGAAAAGGGCGGAATATACCTAAAGGACACAGCGGTATTGGGTGGGCTCGGCTGCATCGGTAGGAACAATATTCTCCTTACCCCAGAACTAGGGCCGAGGGTTCGTCTTCGCACAATGCTGCTCGAAGAAGAATTGGCTCCTACCGGTCCCACCGCTTTCGATCCATGTGACGGCTGTGAAGAGTTCTGCAGAAAAGCATGTCCGCAGAATGCGTTTGCAGAGATAATCCTCTCATCTGCTGACACGGGAATGGTTGATCTTCCTGGACGGGATGGATCTTTCAGCAGAGCCCATTGTCTGCTGCAGATGTATAAAGATGCCAAGGACTCTGGAGTAGAATTGGATGAAAATGTGCATTTTGCATCGGACAGTGAAGAGGTATCCCATAGAGATGATCGTACTAAATACTGCCGTAAATGTGAACTCGCATGCCCAATCGGAAAATAGAAAGCTTGCTTCAATCGGCCTAGCTCAAGGCTTTTATGGTTGAACGACTTTCGGACCCTATTACAGCACTAAACTTCACATAATCATTGGGAGGGGAAATTACTGTGAATTGGCAAACCCTCTATGAGGAATCTAATGCTCAAGTCCAATTTCCAGCTCATGCCCCTGGCGGTAGATACCAAACATAATTGTCTTTGTGCTATTACTGTTGAACATACTGTAGAAATTAAGAAGACTCAAAACCCTTTGCCCATTAACAGACTGAATTAAATCACCAGGCCTAAGTCCGGCAATAGCTGCAGGAGTGCCCTTCTCCACTTGAGATATTATTATCTGCCCAGCTCTCTTTGGCAGATTAAGCTGTTTTTTAATGTCCTCAGTGATATTGATAATGAACATTCCTGGCCACAGGTTCTTTGTTTGCTGTTCCAGCTTGCTATCCCCTATTTTCTCAGCTATTTTGACCGGCAGTCTCTTGTTGATACCCTCACGTATTATTTGAAAGTTATAAATCCTGTTCGGGATAAGGTTCGCAACTATAAAGAGAAAGTGTGTAGCGTCCTCAATAGGTTCACTATTTACACTCGTCATATAATCTCCGGGGAGAATACCCGCTCTATCGGCAGGAGAACCTTTGTAGACATTGTAGACGAAGCTACCGCGTAAACCCTCGATGTCGAGATCCTTATACGCCTGTGGTGGGAGATCTGTAAAGTGCACACCAAGCCATCCATACTCAACCTTCCCTTTGGTGATAAAGTCTTCTATTGCTTTCTTCGCTTTATTTATCGGAATGGTGAACCCCAAACCTAAGTTACCTCCAGAAGGTGATGAGATCCATGTGTTGATGCCAATAACCTGACCATAAATGTTCACGAGCGGACCACCTGAGAGCATTTGATTGATCGTAGCATCTGTCTGAATATAATCAGTGGAAACAGGCACCCCTGATTTTGGAAATGGCTTTCTGCCAACTACACTCACAATACCAGCTGTGAAATATGATTTAAATCCCATTGGATTACCGAAGGCAAATACAATGTCTCCATTCTGTAGCTCGTTAGAGCTACCGAGCTCCGCTACCGACACCTCTTCTGATGTCTCGAAGACGGCCAGAGCGAGGTCATCTTTAGGGTCCCTTCCGACGAGTTTGGCCTTGTACCGCCTTGCATCATACAACCTGATGCTGATCTCATCAGCTTCGCCTATGAAGTGGCTGTTTGTCAGGACATAGACCTTCTTGCCTACCCGATTCACTATCACACCAGAACCGAGGCTTAACTGCTTGAACTCTTTTTCCTGGAGTGGTTGCTGCTCTTTTTGCGGACCGAAGAAGAAATAAATGGGCGACTGAAATTGAGGTACTTGTTGTTTTTTCATGTCGCCCACATCAATCTCTACCACAACTGGTAATACTTTCTGCACTATCTGACGGTATGAATACTGAAGATCTTCAAGTTTACCAGCATTTTGAACACTACTTTGTGACTCTGAAGCTATCGATCTCTGTTCTAAAGCTGAATCTCTTGAACCTGAACTAATAATCACTATAGCTAAAAACAGTCCGGCTATTATTGATAGAATGACAATATTGAAGATGAATAATTTCTTAGATCTAAGGAGCTTTTTAAACCACATGTCTAATAATTCCATTATAAGACATTTTTTTGGCTTCAGGTCATTAATCCCTATATTATGAATGATAGTGTGAAATTATTACAAGCGCCTTTCAGTAGGATTACACTTTTGTAATATTCAAAAATCTGGCAATGATTAATTGATGAATTGTTTTGACAGAAAAGTGATTTAAATGTTTTGCTATTGTAAGGGAAGGCTGAATGAGAATTCCGATCCCTGACCAGGTCTACTATGCACATGCACGGAGCCGTTGTGAGCTTCAACAATCGCCTTAACGAAGCTGAGCCCTAATCCGAGGCCGTGGTGTGAATGCCCATGAAGACCGCGGTAATGTCTGTCCCAGATGTTGTTTAAGTCGCTTTCAGGAATTCCCAACCCTGTGTCCTTTACAACGACAGTAACTTGGGGGCCATCTGTAGATACATTAATTTTGATGTGGCCTTTATGAGGAGTATATTTAATAGCATTTTCGAGAAGATTAGCGATAACCTGCCTGATTCTGGAGACGTCAGCTTTGATGTAAAGTTCCGGTGGAGTGTCCACAGAAAGGATGAGCTTCTTCTCATCAGCGATATATCGATATAGCTCTGTAATATCACTTATGACACTTGCTATGTCTATTATCTGTCGATCCAGCTTCATGACACCAGTTTCTGCTTCAGAAATATCCATGAGCGTGTTCAGCATGGCGAGTATATTCTCAGACTCCTCAATGCTTTCTTCAAGCGCATTTGCTAGCGTCTCCGGATCATTTGAGGATTGCAATGCAGCTTCAGCGGAACCCCGGAGGCGGGTTAGTGGAGTCCTGAGTTCGTGAGCCACACTGTCCAGCGCCCCCCTCATTGCCTCAACAAGCCGTTCGATTCTCTCGAGCATTCTATTAAATAGACGAACAAGTTCATCGAGCTCATTCCCTCTATCAGTTGTGAGAATTCTATCTTCTATCTTTCCTGTTTCAATAATCTTCCTGACAACAGAAGCGAGCCTTCGCAGAGGCTGAAAGGAGCGCGATGCTAGTACCATTCCAGCAACAAAGCAGATCAGGGTAAACGGGATTATAATAAGCATAAAAATTTCCCGAAATCGCTGTAATGCATGAATTCTTCCGGTGACGTTCATTCCTACCTGCAGCTTATTTCCATCGGGTAAATTGAGAGAAGCTGTTTCAATATAGAATTGAATGCCGTTTATCTGTATTTTTACCAGAGTGTGGTTCGGACTTGTGTAGATTCTCTGCAATTGGGAAGTTGGTATGCCTCTCCAGGAGTCAGGAAGTATGAGAAAAATTGTATTTTTCATCCTATCGGCAACTCGTATTAAAGAAAATCTCTTCTCACCCATAATTTTTTCGACAGTTACCTGCCTTCCGAGTGTTTCAATACCTCCAGTTTCATAGCTTGCCCACAATTCGAGCAGCTTCAGATGCATCGAGGTTTGGTCCTCTTTTCTCAAAGCTGATGATAGAAAGAAATATATAAGAATAAAGAGAAGTACTGAACTGAGAACGAATATAATGGCATAGAGTGCTGCAAGGCGGAGATTAATCTTTTCTTTTATTTTTTTGAGATGTCTTAAGAACATATCCGACTCCTCGGATGGTGTGAATGAGCTTCTCATCGAAACCGCGGTCTATTTTACTCCTCAAACGGCTCACCAGGACATCAACGATGTTCGTCTGAGGGTCGAAATGGTAATCCCAGACATGTTCCATGATTACGGTCTTGGACAAAACATTTCCAGTGTTCCTCATGAAGTATTCCAGCAGGGAAAATTCCCGCGGCTGGAGCTCGATCTTCTTGCCAGCACGTAATACTTCCCGCGTAAGGAGATCCATCGAAAGGTCGCCCACAGTGAGTTTAACGGGTGACTGGCTCAAACTCATACGCCTGAGAAGAGCATGTATGCGGACGAGGAGTTCGGAAAAAGAAAACGGTTTTGTGATGTAATCATCACCTCCAGCTTTAAGTCCTTTAATCCTGTCATCGACGCTTCGTTTAGCGCTGAGAATGACCACAGGCATATTTATTTTCTGTTTTCGGAGTGTTTCTATGAGGCTCACTCCATCCATCCCTGGGAGCATGATGTCAATAATTGCGACATCATATGGATAAACGTGGGCCATTTCTAATGCTTCTTCAGCATTCAGCACGTGATCAGCAGCAAACCCTGCCTGCTTCAACCCTTTCACCACAAAGGAGGCAATCTTTTTGTCATCTTCAACTACCAGTACTCTCATGAATCACCTTTCTATACAAGATATGATAGCTTAATTGGGGAATACCATCAAGGAAAAATAATTTGACTTTTTCTATTAATGCATTATTATAGTCAAAAAGGTATAAAAGTGGTCATTAATAGTCAAAACTGGACATATGAAGACAAGGTTATGACCCTTGGTGAGGTATCCAGGTACCTGAAGGTTTCAGATAAGACGGTGCTCCGCATGATCAGGGACGGAAGAATACCGTGCGCAAAGGTGGCTGGCCAGTGGAGGTTTGTACGTAAGGTAATCGATGATTGGCTTCTTTCAAGGATGAGGTTTGTACCAAAGAATGATCTCGGGAGGGTTGTGGAGAGAGACTACAATGCTGTTTTTCTCTCGAGGCTTGTCAGCCCTGAGTTTATAATAATCAACATAGAACCAGGCCCGAAATACCAGGTGCTGGAGCAGTTAATAGGGCCGCTTGTTGACAATGGGATTGTCAGCAATGCGATTGACTTTTTAGGAAGGATGTTGCAAAGAGAGCGTATGGTATCCACAGCAGTGGGTAGCGGGGTTGCAATTCCACACGTCAGGAACCCGGGTGACAACGCATCAGGGGGACCGCTGCTCTGTATAGGAATTTGCAGAGCTGGAACCGACTTTGAGGCACTTGATGGGAAGCTCACTCACCTCTTTTTCCTCGTATACACAGACAGCGAGGTCGTACACGTCAGGGTTATGGCAAGACTGGCAGCGCTTTTAAGAGATGATGATGTTGTAAGAGGTATCTTAGATTCAAAAAGCGCAGAAGAGATTATCGCAGTACTGGTACAGGAGGAACAGAAGAGATTGCTACTGCCCTGATAATAAAATAAAAAATGAAGGAGAAAATCATGGATATCCTGAAAAGTATCCGAGAGGAGTGCATACAGATTGGAAGCAGCGCCAAAAAAAAGGGGGAAGTGTTGGAAGAGATTGCCAGACTGGCGCACAGATGTCCCACACTCACAGGAATCTCGGAGAGGATATTGTTTGATGCGCTTGCTGAGCGAGAAAGAGTGGGAACCACGGGGTTCGGTAATGGTATTGCTATCCCTCACTGTGCACTTGAGAATATCGAGGAATTTGTCCTCGGTATGCTCGTTATTCCCCATGGTGTCGATTTTGAATCCATGGACAAGAAAAAGACTAAGATATTCTTCTTTATCATTGCGCCAAAGGAGAGGAAGAATGATCACATACAGGTTCTGTCCTCTGTGTCGAAGCTCCTGAAATCAGTCGAGACTGTACAGAGTATCCTCTCTGCTAAAGAGGCAAAGGAGATAATAGAACAGCTCAGGATGTTCTGGATTAAAAGGGAAGAGATCAGGGGCAAAAAGTTTCAGGACCTTTTTATTATATTCGTTCAAAAGGAAGCATATTTTGATGATATCCTGCAGGTGCTCTCGGCTGCAGTACAGGGTTCGATCTCTGTAATCGAGACGAACAATGCCGGATACTACCTCCACAGGCTCCCCCTATATGCGTCGTTCTGGAGCGAGAGAAAACGTCTTTTTTCACGTGTGATCATGGCAGTGATAGATAAAGACCTCAGCAATGATGTGATTAGGAGGATCAACATGGCCTGCGAGAACATCGATAAAGAGCCTGGTGTTCTTATTACAGTGCATGATCTCTCATATTCCGCAGGATCTATTGAATTTTAACCGAGGGTTGGAGGTTTTTAATGCAGATTCTTGATGCTGTATACGATGTCTTTAAAGAACTATCGCTTCCTTCTCTACTCATTGTGGGCATTGTGACGATTATAGGATTTTACGCTGGCAAGTCTATGCGTTGGGTGAGAATGCCGTCAGTCATCGGGTTCATGCTGATGGGGGTGATCATGGGCCCGTCCCTCCTCAACGTTCTTGATGAGCCTCTTCAAGTACAGCTCTCTTTTATAACAGAGATTGCACTTGGGTTTGTGGCGCTCAGTATTGGCCTTGAGCTCAGCTTCAAATCCCTGAAAGAGCTTGGAGCAGGTATAGTAATTATCATAATATGTGAATCATTTTTTGCATTCTTTGCAGTTACTGCTGGACTATATCTGCTGACCGGTGATCTCCCCCTCGCTCTCATATTCGGCGCCATTGCACCCGCGAGCGCTCCTGCAGGGACCGTAGCCGTGATTCAGGAATACAGGGCGCACGGCAGTCTTACACAGGCGCTCTACGCAGTGGTCGGTTTTGACGACGGGCTCGGGATAATCATCTTCGGTTTTGCATCCGCATTTGTGAGAAAGATGATTACAGCTGGGCCCACCGTGGGAGACCAATCAATCTTATCGACAATCATGCTCCCTCTTAAAGAGGTTGGATTGAGTTTCCTCTTCGGTTCTATCTCTGCATTCATTTTCTCTTTACTGTTGAGGAAGCTTGAAAGCGTGAGGGATATCTTTATCATGATATTTGCCTCAGTACTAGTTATTACAGGAATAAGCACGAGGCTCCACATCTCCCTGATACTCACCAACATGGTGTACGGGATTGTCATTGTAAACACACAGAGGCCTACTCTTTTACAGAAGATGAGAGAAGAGCTCTCGGATGCAATGCCTCTTTTTTTCATACTCCTTTTCATTCTCGCAGGGTCGAATCTGCACGTGACTGCCCTTCGTTCCCTTGGCATGGTAGGTATAGTATATATCTTCGCAAGGATGTCAGGGCTCATGGGAGGCGCATGGTTCGGGGCGCTTGTGGGAAGGGTAGAGAAAAAGATAAGAAAGTACCTCGGTATGGGAATCCTCTCACAGGCTGGCGTTGCCATAGGGCTCGCACTTATAGTGAAGCACGAGTTCAGCATGCTGGGGGTGGAAGGAATAAGGATCGGCTCCTCTGTAATAACATCTATAATGGCTACCTGTATCTTCTTCGAGATTATAGGTCCAATCCTGACTAAAATAGCGCTGAAAAAGGCCGGGGAAATAAAGTAAGAAGGCTAAGCAGTTATTTTCACTAGTCTTTACAACTTGACATCAAAAATCTTCTTTACAGTCTCATCGAAGTAGTATAGTTAATGATATTACAAGGATATTGAGCGATCCACCATTCTATAATACATGAGAAAACTAAAACCGCATTTCATAACAGCCTTTTCAATCTGCTGAATTTGATTTCTGTATGATCTACAATCTTAAAAAAACCAATTTTCATGAAGTTAGTAATCAAGAAAAGAACCAATGTGTATGCCCATACAAAACCAGCATACTTCCACCCTATTGGCGTCATCAGTACGCCGTACACTGCAAAAATTGTGGCCATGATCTGTGTGAGCTCACTGGTGAGAAAAAGAGGGGTTGAAGGAAGCGGACGGGTCCAGAACGAATGTTCCCCTGTACGCGCGAGATATATGGTCATGTGGCCTGCAACAGCAAGCTTGAGGAAGATAATAGTTTGCAGCATCGATTGATTCAGGTGAAACACATCCCGTGCAATAAGTAAGAAGATGAAGCTCGATATTACTCCAAACACTCCAAGGAACGTTGCAATACTCAAGACCTTGCGCATCTCCCACCGAACAGGCTTCATTGCGAGCTTTGTTTTGTCATAAGCGATCATGATTATGGGAAGGTCGTTCAGGAGAGCCAGAATCACAATCATGATGGCAGTCACCGGATAGAATTTGAAAGCGAGGATCGACATTGTTAAAAAAATCAGTACGCGGATTGTTTCTGCAATACGGTATATTGCATAGCTGTTCATGCGCTCGAATATCTTGCGAGCAGTCTTGATTGCATCAATAATCACAGAAAGTCCGGGTTTTGTGAAGACAATGTCCGATGCAGATTTTGCAGCATCAGTTGAGCCGGAAACTGCGATCCCCACATCTGCCTTTTTCAGTGCAGGCGCATCATTGACCCCATCACCTGTCATGCCAACAATATGGTCTTTTTTCTGCAGCAGCTCCACAATGTGATACTTGTGCTCCGGGAAAACCTCTGCAAAGCCGTCCGCCTGCTCAACAACGCGTGTTGCCTCCCTGTCAGGCTTGTCAAGGAAAGCTGAAACAGGCATGATGTGGGAGCTGAGGTGAACCTGTTTTGCTATCTCCCTGGCAATTGCAGAGTGGTCTCCGGTTACCATTTTAACTTTGACACCCATGGACTGGGCTTCCTGTATTGTCTTTGCAGAATCTTCACGGGGTGAGTCTGAGAGGGCGCAAAGCCCCACGTACTGCCAATTACCCTGCTCATCGGTTTTTGCGACACCGAGAGCCCTGTGCCCTTTATCAGCAAGGGCAGCAACGTGCTCTTCCATCCAATCCTTTACTGTATCTTTGTTGACTGACAATGAGAGGATAACCTGAGGCGCTCCCTTTGCAACCCTGTAGGTGCGGCCATCGGTATCTTTTACTGTGGCTTCTGTATGCTTTGATACAGGATCAAAGGGCTTGAAATCAGTTGTCTCATACTTTTTCAAGATTGCAGAAAGTTCTTCCTGTGCTCTGCTTTTATCGATGATGGCACTGTCGATTGGATCTTTATCCTCTTCTCTTGAGGCCAGAGTACCATAAAGGATAACATCATTATAGCTGAATCCTTTCAGTGGATCTACCCGTGCAATAGAAAGCTCATTTTTTGTGATCGTTCCTGTTTTATCGGAGCATAACACATCGGCTCCTGCCATTTCCTCTATCGAAAGGAGCTTGCTCACGATCGCATCTTTTTTCGCAAGCGCAACTGCACCGACTGCCATGGTCACGGACAACACTGCCGGCAAGGCAGCAGGTATTGCTGCCACAATGAGCACGAGCGCGAACTGGAAGGTCTGAAAAAAACTCTCGTGACGAAAAAGCGCCTCGATGATCACTACCGCCACCAGGGCAACGGAAAGGACAATGAGATAGTCGCCTATCTTTACAACCGCCTTCTGGAAATGACTTCTTGTTTTTGCCTCCTCAACAAGCCTGGTTGTTCTGCCGAAGTAGGTTTTCATGCCTGTCGAGACCACAACACCGTCCATCTCGCCCTGGCGAATAACAGAGCCTGAATAGCTGACATCGGATGTATGTTTTTCAACAGGAAGCGATTCTCCTGTCAGCGCTGATTCATCTACAGAAAGGTACTCTCCCTTTACGAGCTTTATATCTGCAGGGACTATATCCCCTAAGCGAACACGAACGATATCGCCTGGGATGAGCTCGCGGGCAGGTATTTCAGTCCACCTGCCGTCGCGAAGCGCACGGGCATTCAGTGCGAGCCTCTTTTTAAGCATGTCTATTGCGTTGTCTGCTCTGCTCTCCTGCAAAAAACGCACCAGTGCGTTTATGAGCAGTAGCGCAAGGATTACATATAAATCGTCCCAGTTCTTGATTATTGCAGAAAGGATGATAGCCGCTTCGATCATCCACGGAATAGGTCCCCAGAAATAGGAGAGAAACTTAACAACAGGATTGACCTTCTTTTCGATGATCTCGTTATAGCCATACCTTTCCAAACGATCTTTAGCTTCCTCCTCTTTGAGGCCATCGGCCGATGTATCAAGGCGTTTATAAAGCTCTTCGATCGACTCTTCTTTTACATCTACTGCCGCTTGAGACACTTTTTCTTCTGCAACCATCTTCGCCCTCCCCCTGTATACTGTTATGTTTATACCTTATTTTCTTTATATATCATGAGAAATAGACTTTTTTGTTTTTATAGCATGTCTTCTGAATAAAACACATTATTTCTTCTTTTTTCTCAACATATGGTGATAGGAAATAAGTGAAGCGAGGTTTGATTTAAACTCACTGTCAGAGATCAATCGAAAAGGAGAAAAATGCTCTTTCTCTCGCTTCTTGTTATCTATAAGCGCCGTATCCCTTCTCGCATTCATTGTAATACTCCTTTATGTTGATAACTGTTCATGTTTTTAATAATATTACAAGGAAAAGTTACAGCAACCTTTCTTCATCATTACATTCTTGAAATAATCGATGAGTGGTCAAATTCTAAAAGGGGTTATTCGTATATTTTTGATGAAAAAAATAATACACGCTCAGGAAGTGATGATCATTACCCTCTCAGAATTGACAGAATTTCATGATCCTGAAAAACTAGATTTCATTTGGCAACGATGAGAGTGTAAGTAAGAGTTTTGCCACAAATAACAATTCAGATGCTGGCGTTTTCAATTCTGTTTTATCTCTGGGAAGAAAGATTTAAATAAAAAAGCGGAAAATATTTAGAGTACTAAAAATAGATATGCGTCTCATTGTGTATTAATTTTAGCTAAACAGAGATATTTTCATGGATAGGAAAGGAGGTATTATGAGTTGTATTTTTAAACTTACGACATGTACCATGTTGATTGCAGGTGGGGGAAGTCTGACAGGTTCTTTACAGCCCCATAGTGCACTTGCTGAAAACATCGAAGGTATCTGGCAGGGAGTTCTTATAGTTTCAGGAGCTGAGCTCAGGATTGTGTTTAATATTTCTAAAGAACCAAACGGTACACTGACTGTTACAATGGATAGCCCTGAGCAGGGAGTAAAAGATATACCTGTAGAAAAGGCCACTTTTGAGGACGGTAATTTGCGCCTTGAGGTAAAATCCGTTATGGGAATCTTTGAAGGGAAAGTCAAAGAGGATTCCTCGACGATTGAAGGAGTATGGAAGCAGGCCGGGCTGACAATGGAGCTTGTGCTTAAGCGCATCGAAAAGGTACATGAAGTCAGTAGACCGCAAGAACCTAAAAAACCATTTCCATATTACGAGGAGGAAGTCTCTTACGAAAACAAAAAGGCTGGAATAAAACTTGCGGGTACACTTACCTTACCACGAACTGGAGACCTATTCCCATCCATCTTGCTAATTTCAGGTTCTGGAGCACAAGATCGAAATGAGACGGTGTTCGGCCATCGCCCCTTCCTGATATTGGCAGATTATCTGACACGAAGAGGAATTGCCGTGCTTCGGGTGGATGACCGTGGAGTAGGAGGATCAACTGGTGATGTTTCTCAGGCAACAAGCGAAGATCTTGCAAGCGATGTGATCACTGGTATTAATTACCTAAAGAGATGTAAGGAGATTGATCAGAAGCAAATAGGGCTTATCGGTCATAGTGAAGGCGGTATAATTGCCCCAATTGTAGCGGCTCAATTGCCAGATGTTGCGTACATTGTTTTGATGGCAGGAACAGGGCTAACTGGAGAGGAAATTTTATACCAGCAGGGAAACCTCATTTTGAAGGCAGAGGGGAGAAGTGATGGGGAAATAGCTAGAGAACGTATCATCCAAGAACGCATATTCGCTGTGGTGAAAGAAGAAAAGGACGATGCAGATGCTGAAAAGAAGCTTCGCAAGATACTTGAGGATGCAATATCGGGAATGGATGAGAAAGAAAAAAAGGCATTGGGCGATCCCAAGTCTTATGTAGAGTCTCAAATAAAGAGAGTGCTTTCACCATGGTTTCGCTACTTTTTGACTTATGACCCCAAATTAACCTTGATGAAAGTTAAATGCCCGGTACTTGCGATAATCGGCGAAAAAGACCGACAGGTTCCGCCTAAAGAGAACCTCCATGCAATAGAGGAAGCCCTTAAAGCTGGAGGCAACAAACACTATACCATTAGGGAGCTCAAAGGCCTGAATCATTTATTCCAAACTGCAGAAACGGGGGCACTTTCTGAGTATGCAAAGATTGAAGAAACCATATCGCCGACTGCCTTAAAGGTAATTGGTGACTGGATTCTGAAGCAGACTCGGGAAAAGTAAGCTTAGATATGTTACTCATCTGGCATCGGTCCAGGTTATACCGGATCTATTATGATACATATACAAACTCTTCCCAATTTTTGAATACGCTAAAATATAGCTTCTTAGTACAACTCTCAAAATCCATTGGTCAATAAAGTTGAAATATACTAATTCAGGAAACATTCTGTTGTTACAAAGATTATTCTTTTCCGAGTCCTACCTTAAATAAGAACGCCCTAATAAACCAGAGTCGGTATATAGCCAAAAATCTTGGCAATTCTTCCAGTCCGTTTAGAGAAGATACTATATATAAAAGCAGGAAGGATTATTATCTATTGAACAAAACAAAATAATAATATAAAAGAAGATAGAAATCTGTTCAAAGTCACCAATATTATTATACTGTTGAATCGTCGAGCTTACCCGCAACTTCTCGTTCAAGCATGAGCATCCCATTCATTACATAAATCACCGCTTCGGGCATTCCTTTCATAATCTCAACTATTTCAAAAATGTAATGTAGATGAAAGGTTCCTGTAGGTTTTCTCCCCTATATTTATTTTCAGATTCATTTAAAGGCGTAAGGTTTTCAGGATAATGCTGAGTTATGTTTTATGGAAAATATGTGAAAACCAAAAACGTCTTCACATCAAAGATTGATTACAAGGGGGTAAAAAAATGAGGTTCAGAAAGATTTACTTTATTGTTGCAGCTGTTGTTACAGCAGCTTTACTTGTTTTTGTTGCCATGGGAGTGCGTAGTGAAGCGGAGACAAGTGAGCAACCAGCACCAGCACAGACCATTGTCATCAAAGATGAAGGCGGATTTTCCAATGCGATCAGTGCAGTTGCAGATGTTATGATGCCCACTGTAGTGCATATCGACATTACAGGGACAGTTGTCCAGCAGGTGCCGACATTTCCTTTTGGTAACGATCCATTCTTCCGTTACTTTTTCGGCCCTCAACAGGGGGGAGGAGAACAGAAGGTTCCCATCAGAGCTCTTGGCAGTGGTGTGATCATAAGCAGGGATGGGTATATCATCACCAACAACCATGTAGTGGAGAACGCTGATACCATTGAAGTGGAGCTCTACGATGGGACAAAGCAGAAGGCGAAGCTCATAGGTACAGACCCTAGCACGGATCTGGCAGTCATCAAGATTAATCCTACATCCGCTATGAAATATGCGAAGCTGGGTGATTCGGACAAGATAAAGGTTGGAGAGTGGGTGATAGCCATAGGCTCGCCGAGGGGATTCGACTGGACAGTGACTGCTGGGATCATAAGTGCGAAGCACCGAACAGGTATTGGAGTACTCGGTCCGACAGGATACGAGGACTTCATCCAGACCGATGCATCAATCAACCCTGGAAACAGTGGAGGACCTCTCATCAATCTGAATGGCGAGGTGATAGGGATCAACTCTCTCATTGTTTCAGCTTCTCAGGGCTCAGAGGGTATGGGTTTTGCTATCCCTTCGAACATGGCGAAGGGCATCTCGGAGTCTCTTATACAGCATGGAAAAGTTGTACGCGGTTTCATGGGTGTAAATATCCAAGATGTCACTCCGGATATGGCCAAGAGCTTGAAACTTAAAGAGCAGGCCAAGGGTGCGATTGTAACGGATGTGGTTCCTGGAGGGCCTGCAGAGAAAGCAGGTGTTGAGCAGGGAGACATCGTTATTAAGTTCGGCGGAAAAAGTATTGAGAATGTGACTCAGCTTCGTAATATTGTGGCAGCGACTAATCCTGGAAGCACGGTGAAAATTACTATACTGAGAAATCAAAAAGAGATGGAGCTTGAGCTGACAGTAGGAGATCTCACCAAGGCTCAAAAAGAGGTGCAACGCCAGATTGGCAATAAGATTTTAGGGCTAACTGTACAAAAGGTCACTCCCCAAATTGCCAAAGAGATAGGTCTTAAAAAGGCAACTGGGGTTATTATTACCAGCGTAGAGCCCGGAAGTGTGGCAGCCCAGGCTGGACTTGAGAATGGCGACATAATCTTCAGAGTGGGCAATACTGAGGTGTACGACCCTGGAGAGTTCAGCAAGCTTATATCACAGGCAGCAAAGGAAGGAGGAGCGCTTCTTCTGGTAAGAGATGTAAAGAGCGGGAACGTAGGATATATCACGGTACATCTGAAATAAATAAGGATCAACGGATAAGGGACCCCTCCCGATCCCATTTAATCTGCACTGGCCCTCTATTTACATCTGTGGGCTGGTGCAGTTTTTATTTGAATGGCTTATCAATAATTCCTTTCGAAATTGTAATGTACATGAAAGGAAACAGAAATCTTATTTATTTATTATTATTTGTGATGGAACGTTTGTAGTACATACGAGATACGCTATGCCGATTAAAATAAAATATCAATAGAGGAGCAGGAAATGGAAAAGAAAACGCATTTTTCAATGTGGTACATCGTCGGTGTGGTAATGGTGATGCTGATTGTGCAGGCACTTTTGTCTACACTTTTTTTCCGGCCCAATATAGAGCAGCTGCACTACAGCGATTTCATGAAAAAGGTGCATGACGGTACCATCAAGAGCGTTGAAATAACGGATCAGAATCTCGTCGGGATTGTGAAAAGAACCGGTAAGAATCAAAAGGAAATGATATACACGGCTGTAAGGGTTCCTGATGACACACTAATCCCGACGTTCGAGGCTCACAATGTAGATTTTTACGGTAAAGTGCAGAACCCCTGGTTTAGAAATATCCTGTCATGGGTCTTGCCCCTTGCAATCTTTTTCTTTATCTGGAGATGGCTCTTCAGCAGGATGGGAAGCAGTATGGGTCAGGGAATATTCTCCTTCGGAAAGACCAAGGCGAAGTTATATATAGGGAGTGAGGCTGATGTGACGTTCGATGATGTAGCGGGAGTCGAAGAGGTAAAGGAAGAGCTCAAAGAGATCGTAGAGTACTTGAAAAATCCGGGCAAATACGACAGATTGGGAGCGCGTCTCCCCAAAGGAGTGCTTCTGGTTGGCGCTCCAGGTACTGGGAAGACATTGCTTGCAAAGGCCGTTGCAGGCGAGGCAGGGGTGAGATTCTTCAGCCTGAGCGGTTCTGATTTCGTCGAGATGTTCGTTGGAGTCGGCGCTTCCCGTGTGCGTGATCTTTTCAAACAGGCGCAGCAGCAGGCTCCATGCATTATTTTCATCGACGAGCTCGATGCAGTGGGCAAGGCCAGAGGCATCACGCCCTATTCAAATGACGAGCGAGAGCAGACACTTAACCAGCTTCTGTCTGAGATGGACGGCTTCAACACCGCGAAGGGAATAGTGATACTTGCTGCCACAAACAGGCCCGAAATACTGGATCCGGCCCTTCTGAGACCCGGAAGATTTGATCGGCAGGTAATGGTTGACAAGCCGGACATGGCGGGAAGGTGTGAGATCCTCAAGGTTCATACACGAAGAGTTGAACTCGCTGATGACGTGAACCTGAACCGTATTGCGGCCGAGACTCCCGGTTTTGTAGGAGCAGATCTCGCCAATATCGTGAACGAATCGCTTCTTCTCGCAGCCCGCAGGGGAAAAGATATTGTTCACATGGAGGAGTTTGATGAAGCTGTTGAGAGGGTGATTGCAGGACTGGAAAAGAAAAACAGGCGTATGAGCCAGGAAGAAAAGAAGCGTGTTGCCTACCATGAGGTTGGACATGCGCTCATAGGAGCGCTGCTCACGGACGAGCCTGTGCACAGGATATCGATCATACCTCGCGGTATTGGGGCACTTGGATATACCATACAGCTTCCCACAGAGGAACGGTACCTGATGACAAGGACTGAGCTTCTTGGAAAGATAGCAATGTTCCTAGGGGGCAGGGCTGCAGAAGAGATATTCTTTGGCGATGTATCAACCGGAGCACAGAACGATCTAGAAAAGGCAACAGAAATCGCTAGAAGGATGGTCGCAGAATACGGGATGAGCGGCAGAGTCGGCCTTTCGACTCTGGAAAAACCTAAACAGGTTTTCCTCGGTATAGAACAGCAATTCAGCATTGATAAAAGATACAGCCCGGTTACAGCCGAGCTCATAGATGAGGAGGTTCGTGATATTCTTGCTGAAAATTACGGCAAAGCCAAGAAGCTCATCAACGAGCACAGAGGTGCGATCGAAAGGATTGCCAAGAGTCTTATCCAATCTGAGGTGATGGATGAGAAGACTTTCACCAGATTGCTTGAAATGGAAGAGCATCTCATGGTAAAATAAGAGGGCTTTAGTACTTTTATTTTGACTTTAATAGATCTGGAATAAATGCTTTCTAACCGCACTTTAATAGAGTCCTCCAAGTTAAGGCTTGGCAAGACATGGTCGGAGGGTCGCTCGTACTTGCCTGGGATGATGTGAAGCAGAGTGCCATCGATATTCATGATGGACATAATGTGGTTTTTCCTGAGTTTGCGCATCAGCTTGATTATGAATCTGGAGCCGCTGAAGGTGCTCCACTATTATCCAGCAGATCAGGGTATACTGCCTGGGCACGCGTACTCGGAGGAGAGTATGAACTACTGCTGAACGATATCATGCATCATCGAAAAACCCTGCTCGACCGTTACGGAGCTGAAAATCCTGCGGAGTTTTTTGCTGTGGCGACAGAATTTTTCTTTGAAAAACCTGTCCAATTGAAAAAGCTGCACCCTGAGCTGTATGATCAACTGAAGCTTTTTTATAATCAGGATCCTGATCAGGATCCTGCCTCAAAGCCACCGAACTGTTGAGCTGAAAAAGAATTTGTTTAAAGATTATTAGAGCAGGATAATATTTGTATGGATCTGTGTTATTTTATCAGTATAGGAAAAAGGAAAAAATGACCCGTTCTTCAGATCGAATATCCTCGAACGACTCTTCAGCAAAACCTTTTCGCACAACTGTAAATGCAGATAATAGCTTAAGCTCATCCCTTCAATCAACAAAAGGTGACATGGCAGTATTGATTGTGGCTCTTACAATTTTCATAAATGGGCTGGTCGACATACTGCAGGTTCTGCTCACACGATTTCCCCATCATCCACGCCTCTATGGTGTTCTCTTGCCTTTTGGAGTGTTTCACTGGAGCCGGACACTCACCTTGTCCATTAGTTTTATGCTCATCTACCTGTCCTTGAGGCTCCTCCAGCGACGCAAGGTGGCATGGTGGATTGCAATTTCAGCCTCTTCAATGGCTTTAGTGATCCATCTCGGTCAGTTTTGGCTTTGGTATACTGCGGTTGCGCCTGCTGTGACACTTTTGGTGCTTTTTGTATATAGAAAATGTTTTACCGTGCGTACAGAACCAAGAAGCATCACCCAGGGCCTGATTCTGCTGGGGCTGTGCGTGGTAGTTGCTATATCCTACGGGACGCTTGGTTTCTGGTTTCTCGATAAACGGGATTTTGGGATAAGTTTCAGTCTTACGGATTCGATGGTCAGAACACTCCGGGAGCTAAGCCTGATCGGAAACAGTGACCTCCATCCAGCCACAAGGCATGCGCGCTGGTTTATTGATTCATTCCATATCTTTGGCATTGTGATTGCGTGTTTTGCTGCATACAGCCTTTTCCGACCGGTTGCGTATAGGGTTGTGTCGCTCCCCAATGAACGAAGCAGGGCTAAGCAGATTGTGACGAAATCGGGGCAGTCTTCATACGACTACTTTAAAACTTGGTCAGATAAAAGTTTCTTTTTCTCTGATACTGGAAGGTCCTTCATCTCTTACAGAGGGCTCATGGGAGTTGCAGTTTGCCTTGGCGACCCTGTAGGTGATGAAGGTGAGATGGAGCACATAATCCTTTCCTTTTTACAATACTGCTCTGATAATGGATGGCTTGTTGTTTTTTTCCTGCCGGATTTGATTCCGATGTATAAGAAGCTCGGATTTTCTCTTTTGAAGATAGGAGAGGGTGCGGTTGTTGATTTGAAACACTTTTGTGAGAGTACTGCAAACAAAAAGTATTTTCGCTATATCCGAAGAAAAATGGAGAGTGATGGATACAGGCTGTCACGCTATAAACCTCCCCAAGATCAATTGTTGCTTGATGAGATCGAGGAAGTATCAAAGGAGTGGCTCAGCATGAAAGGGCATCGTGAGTTCGGTTTTTTACAGGGAAATTTCAACAGGGAATATTTAGCAGGCACGACACTATCCATTCTTCGGGATAATACAGGCAAGGCAATTGCATTCGTCAACGAGATACCATCATACAGACCAGGGGAAGCGACGATAGACATGATGCGGCACAGACCCGGGGTGCACTGGGGAGCCATGGACAATATATTTCAGGAACTGATGCATATTTGGTGGCAGGAAGGATACCACACTTTCTATCTGGGTTTGGCTGGAATCGCTGATAAGCCGGGTCCTACGTTGGTAGAAAAAGCAATCTTTCAGATATCAACACATTTCAATTGGCTCGTCCGCTCCAAAGGAGTCAGGCAGTACAAGGAAAAGTTTAAGCCGAACTGGGAAGACCGTTATCTGGTCTATTACGGTACTCCGCTTACATTGGCAAAAATAGCCCTGGCTGTGATGAGGATTCTGTGAGAGCGATGTAGGGAGTTTTCTAATTTCAAAGTATTTTTTAGTGGAATGTTGAAAAACGATGAGCGACGCTTCTTATACTAAAAAAGAATCCCGGATCAAAATCAGAAAAAAGGTGCTCCGGGTCCTCCTCCCGATTATCAGCGCGTGCCTCTTTGCTCTCGCATTCTGGGTTCTATATCATGAGTTGAAAGATTACCATTACCGTGAAATCATGCACTATTTTCACAACCTTACTTCCTCCCGACTGTTCTTAGCCCTTTTTTCGAGTGTTTTAAGCTATCTTATGCTCATTGGCTATGATATTCTTGGAATGTGGTATATCAGGCATCCCCTGGGATATGGGAAAGTAGCGTTCGCTTCCTACATTGGGTATGCCTTCAGCAACAGCATTGGGTTCTCATTTATCAGCGGAGGGGTTATACGATATCGTTTCTATTCAGCCTGGGGGCTATCTGCAGCAGAAATCGCAAAGGTGGTTGCCTTCTGTATCTTCAGCTCATTCCTGGGGTTTTTCACTCTTGCAGGCATTTCCTTCTTGATAAAACCTGAGACAATTCCTGCTTACCTTCGTCTTCCTTTTTATTCAGTGCGGCCTGTTGGATTTTTTTTCATAGCTCTTATTGCGACATACTTTGGTCTGATATTATTCTTAAAGAAACCTCTGAGTATAAGGGGTCGCATGCTTCGCCTTCCATCGAAAAAACTTCTTCCTGCACAAATTCTGGTCTCAACACTTGACTGGGCCTTTGCAGCGTTTACCCTTTATTTCCTTTTACCTTCTACTGCAAAAATATCTCTGCCAGGATTCATCAGTATCTTTATGACTGCGCAGTTTGCGGGTTTAGTTAGCCATGTTCCTGGCGGGCTGGGCATTTTTGAGGTAGTGGTACTCCTTCTGCTGCCTCCCGTGTTGACTCACCCTCAGATCATAGGATCGCTTGTTTCTTTCCGGGTCGTCTACTATTTTTTACCACTTGCCATTGCTACGTTAATGCTGGGAGTAAATGAACTGCTGCAATTGATTAAAAAAATCATACGGTAACCTGTGTATGATAGCTAGATAACTATCTATCGATCTGACCTGCACTTCATAGAACTATTCGATTCCATCAATTTTACAATCCTTTCAAAATTGTAATGTTGATGCAATATTCTTGTAATATTACATGCTTATTATTTTAGAAAATAGGATACATATAGGATTTAAAGCTCAATATATCCTTTTTCAATAAGTAAGAAGGTTATGGATAAGCATGATACTGTTTATTCGATTACCATATTCATTTCTTTGTTCCTTATGATTTGTGTTTTTTTCTAAATTTTAAGCAAACAATATGATGCGGAAAATGTAAAAATTATAGATACAGAATTAACTGTATGTGAATTATATAAAGAGCCCCTTTCAATGAGTCATAAAATAAGAGACATTTCTGCTGATTATGATTGAATGTTAAATATTCAGGATCGCACAAAGGAGTTTGAATATGATAAGTATAGTTATACCGACTCTAAATGAAGAGCTGTATCTGCCCAGGCTGTTGCAAAGTATTGAATCGCAAGATTATCAAGATTTTGAAATTATTATTGCGGATAATGATTCCTCTGACCAAACAAGAGATATTGCCTCTTCATTCTCAGCAAGGGTGGTCGATGGAGGGCTCCCTTGTGTTGCCCGCAATAGGGGTGCAGATATAGCGAAAGGAAAATACTTACTTTTCCTAGATGCGGATACAGTACTACCTCCACATTTTTTACATAAACTGATAAAGAGAGTTAAGGAAGATAGTATCGATATCTGTATTCCTGCCCTTCAGCCTATTGATGGGACAAAACCTATTTATAAGCCAATTTTTAAGCTTTCAAACTCATACTTCAAATTTATGGAGGGAGTAAAGCCACAGGGTGGGGGCGCCTGCATTTTTGTATCTAAAAGACTTCATAAAAAAATTGGTGGTTTTGATGAATCACGAAGGCGATCAGAGGATTTAGATTATATCAATAGGGCAGCAAAAGTTGGAAAGTTCAGATGTTATCTCGATCTTCATGTCAATTTCTCTGTGAGAAGGTTTGAAACTGAGGGTATTGCCACATGTTTACAAAAGTACTTTAGATCAGCAATTATATTTTCCTTTTCAGGGAAACCTGATGAGAAAAAAAATTACGAATATGGTAGATTCAGCAAATTTGTATTTTCAGCTTCTAAGATAGAAGCAAGTAATGAGGATAATATTATTTAATAAACTAATAGAAATTTTCAATCTATTGACACAGTAGCTTAAAAACAGTCGATAGGATTAAGACTTGAAGATCCTACATTCAGAATTAAAGAAAAATATGATCGTAAATAATGGTTTCTCAGATAAATACCTAAAGTATATCTGTACATCTATTATATTTGTTGGAATGTTTATTACATTCTCAATAATTAACAAACTAAAAGATAATGTTTTAACAATAAATGAGTTCTATTTCTTGCTATCTGTTACATGTGGAATCTTAGTGTATTGTGCAGATGGGCCTTTTCTCTTGATGTCATTGAAGGTATTCAATGAGAAAGTTCCATTACTGCATTCGCTAAAGTATGCTCTCACAATTAACCCATTGGGTAACCTCGTATCCTTCGGAGGAGCAACCCCATTTGCTTTACAGATCTTAATGTTAAAGCAACACAACATAAGTACGAAGAAGGCCACCTTAGCTCGAATTATCAATGTTATCTTTTTTGGTGTATCCTTTAATATTCTCTTAATAGTTAGTTTGGTATATATACTGCTGGACAATAAACAAAATCAATTTAATCTTACTATGATCATTGCAGCCCTCTTTTTGTTCTTTATTTTCCTATCGGGATTTTACCTTATCATTTTCTGGAAAAAATTACAAACATCCTCAATAAAAGTCATTTTTAACCTATTGGATAGAATTGTGAGAATATTTTCAAGGAAAGTTATACTAAACTCCTCCAGGGTAGAGACTTTTCTAGATGAGATCAATGAGGGGTTTAAAACCTTGATAAGAAAACCCTGTTATCTTTTTCTAATTACAGGCATTACCATAATAGATCGAATTTTTTGGCTTGGAGTTATCTACTTCGCTTTCTTAACAATGAGTTATCCAATCAATATCGGGCTTTTGATTATAGGTTTCTCAATAGGACAGATAGTCGGGATTATCTCCATGGTTCCTGGGGGTTTCGGTACTATGGAAGTATCCATGGCGCTTACATATAAAGCCCTTGGAATACCATTTAATATTGCTTTTGCAGCAATTATTATATATCGACTGTCTTTCTACATAATTCCGTTCATCATAAGTCTGCCTTTATATTTGAACATCAAACCTAATTTCAAAGGGAGTTGATAAGAGTTCAATATTTTCCAAATAGCATATAAAATTTCAGGAGGCAAGTATGAGTTTCAAAAAATATAGTATTTTATTAGTGAGTGTGTACATAATATGCTTATTTTTTCTGACATTGTTTAAACTTCCAGATAAAACTTATGCTAATGAAGATGAGAGCAAGCCTGAAAGGCTCATTACCATGGCTGCTGAGTATACCGGTGTTGAGGTGCCTGCAGGTGAAGATGTAAGCATGGATATCATCTTTCACAATAAAGGTACAA
The DNA here is from genome assembly GCA_964424795.1 of uncultured Spirochaetota bacterium. Classification (GTDB taxonomy): domain Bacteria; phylum Spirochaetota; class B62-G9; order B62-G9; family DRHN01; genus CAYRKG01. The sequence goes on along the minus strand of CAYRKG010000029.1, from coordinate 33 downwards.
ATGATGAGAATGTTAACATCCGGATTACTCAGA
>CAYRKG010000028.1:0-54188 GCA_964424795.1 uncultured Spirochaetota bacterium | reverse complement strand
GAGTAGGGGTGTCCATAACTGTAACCCCCTGCTGGTGCTACGGTGCAGAAACTATGGATATGAATCCCTATATCCCTAAAGCTGTCTGGGGTTTTAATGGAACAGAGCGTCCAGGTGCAGTGTATCTTGCTGCAGTACTTGCTGCTCATGCTCAAAAGGGTATCCCCTGTTTTGGTATATATGGTAAGGATGTTCAGGATGCAGATGATACATCCATCCCTGATGATGTGAAAGGTATGCTTATGCAATTCGCCAAAGCAGGGCTTTCGATTGCTACAATGCGTGGCAAATCATACCTTGCTATGGGCGGTGTTTCAATGGGTATTGCTGGCTCTATCGTAGATCCATACTTTCTTGAGAGTTATCTCGGTATGAGATATGAAATGGTTGATATGTCAGAGTTTGTAAGAAGAATCGATGAACAGATATATGATAGAGAGGAGTTCGAGAATGCTCTCGGGTGGGTGAGAAAGAACTGTATTGAAGGCCCGGATCTAAATGAAGAGCACAATAAGTTTAACAGGGAAAAGAAGGAGAAAGACTGGGAAACAGTGGTAAAGATGACCATAATTGCAAGAGATCTCATGATTGGCAATTCTCGCTTAGAAGAGCTTGGATTTGGAGAAGAGGCGCTGGGCCATGGTGCAATAGCAAGCGGATTTCAGGGACAGAGGCAGTGGACAGATCATTTTCCAAATGGTGATTTTCTGGAAACAATACTGAATTCATCTTTTGACTGGAACGGGATAAGAGAGGCCTTCGTTGTTGCTACAGAGAACGACTATCTCAATGGTATCTCAATGCTGTTTGGCCATCTTCTAACCGGTAGTGCTCAAATTTTTTCTGATATAAGAACCTTTTGGAGCCCGGAATCAATAATACGTGTCACAGGAATCGAGCCAAAAGGTCTTGCTGAAAATGGTATTATCCATCTAATTAATTCGGGTTCTGCTTGTCTTGATGGTACAGGCCAGCAGAGTAGAAACGGCAAGCCAGTGCTTAAGCCTTACTGGGAGATAGAACCTGAGGAGGTTAAAAGATGCCTTCAGGCCACTCGCTTCTGTCCAGCAAATCTCGAATATTTTCGTGGTGGGGGATTTTCAACGAACTTTGTTACAAAGGGTGGCATGCCTGTGACAATGTCAAGGCTAAATATTGTTGCAGGGCCTGGTCCGGTACTGCAGATTGCTGAAGGATATACGGCTGAGCTGCCTGAAGATGCAGGGAAAATATTAATGGATCGAACTGATCCTGCATGGCCTACAACCTGGTTTGTTCCAATTCTTACTGATAGCGGGGCTTTTAAAGATGTCTATTCAGTTATGAGCAACTGGGGTGCAAATCATGGTGCGATCAGCTATGGACACATTGGGGGAGAATTAATAACCCTTGCTTCGATGCTCCGTATTCCTGTGAACATGCATAATGTTCCTTCGGAGAGAATTTTCAGAGCAAAGGTTTGGGGTGCCTTTGGGGATTTCGATTCCTATGGTGCAGATTACAGAGCATGTGCAAATTTCGGTCCTTTATATGGAAAAAGGTAATATGATAGAGGTTTAGTGCGGTTTTCTCACAAATCGAAATATAGAAAAATTAATTAATGATATCGCAATATATTACAGTATGAAGCATTGAATGCATTCAGGCATGAGGAAACCGCTACTATCCGAAGGATAGTCACTTTCCGAAGGAGAGTTACACCCAAAGGAGAGTTACGCCCAAAGGGGAGGCAACATGTAAAATCAGGCGTTTTGTATGCCCTATTTATTAAAATCATCGCAACGCAAATACATTTTTTATAAATTTTCATTGACAAGTGTCTATATCTATGGTAAAAATGAAATCGATTACATATTTTGGAAGGGGGTGATTATTTAACATATTCTTTTTATCTATTAAAATTTTAAAGTAAGGAGGAGATAAGCAATGAGAAAATGGATGATATTATTGATTATCCCAATTCTTGTAGTATCGTTTACACTCTGTTTTGGGGGGAAGAAAGAGGAGGCAGAGAAGGTAAAGCCTGTAGAGCCTGGTAAACCTCTGTCTGGAATCACCCTGAAATGTGCTTTCATTGGTGGTGCAAACTACGAGGAGCTCTATAAAGCAATTCCTGAGTTTGAAGCAGAAACCGGCGCAAAGGTCGAGATAGTTTTCAAGGGCGATGGATTTCAGATCGACAAAAAGCTGAAGACAGACTTTGCAGCTGGGACTGTAGACTACGATGTATGCTGGGACCACTCGAGCTTCTTTACCCAGTACATCAAGGCCAAGGGTATTGTTCCACTTGATGATTACTTCACCGAAGCGGAGATTTCCGATCACATCCCCATGATCCTGAACTCGGGAAAGAGGGATGGCCATCTGTGGATCATACCTCGACACTTTGACGTTAGCTGCTTACACTACAGAACAGACATATTTGATGATCCGGAGACCAAGCGTAAGTTCAAGGCCCAAACTGGAATGGAGCTTAAGGTTCCTGAGACATGGGATGAGTTTAAAGCTATTGCACTTGGTCTTCAAAAGATACTTTCTCCCGGAGTATATGCAACGGAGTTTGCTGGAAAAGAGGAGGCATTGACAGGAAGGTTCTACGAGGTTCTCACCGCAGAGGGCGGTCAGTTCTTCGATAAAAACTGGAAGCCTGCATTCAATAGCTCCGCAGGAGTGAAGGCAGCGACCATGTTCAGAGACCTCTACAAGGCAGGTGCTATGCCCCCCGGTATGACAAGCTTCGTATGGGAGGATGTTGCCAAGAACTGGGTTGCCGGGAACATTGCAATGTACACTGAGTGGTACGGTTGGTACTCATACTTCCAGGACCCCTCTGCAAGCAAGGCTGCTGGAAAGTTCGACATAGCGAGACAGCCAAAAGGAGATGGCGGCATCTATTCCGGATGGGCCGGCCAGCACGCTTTCTCTATCACAGCTGCAAGCAAGCAAAAGAAAGCCGCGGCTGAGTTCATCAAGTTTCTGACCAACCCGGATCAGCAGTATCTCGAAGCAAAGCTGGGTTTTCTAGTGACACGTCAGTCTGTATGGGATCGAATAATCGAGGAATCAAAAGCTACAGGTGTAGAGCTCGATACAAAGAGACTCGAGCTTGCACAGTTTCAAGCTGCGAATGACTTCAAAACCCCTCCACTTGTAGCTGAGTGGCTGCCTTCATCTGATATCCTCTATCCTGTCCTGCAGGGTATCATCCTTGGAGACAAGGAGCCAAAGGCCGGGCTCGACGAAGCTGCACGAAAAGTCCAAGACATGATGAGTGAAGCTGGATATTATTAATATGATAAAAGGTTTTGGGTAGCTTAAAGCTGTCCAAAACCTTATTATATTATATACAATAAAAAGAAGGAATTGGGATTGAGAGAAGTAAGAATGCAGCGGACAAGAGAGAGCATGCACTGGGCTGTTGCAGAGCGCAAGCGCCTTCCTCTGTTCCTGCTATTACCAGCCATCATCCTGCTGATCTTTGTGGTTGGGTTCCCAATGCTCTACTCACTCTGGCTCAGTTTTACCAACTACACTCTGCTCAATCCAACTGCATCAAAGTTCGTTGGCTTTAAAAATTATGTCACTTTGTTCAGGGACCAAGTATTCCTCAGAGCTCTGCTAAGGACGGTCTTCTATATGATAATAGCAGTAAATGCAGAGTTCATCTTGGGTTTGTTTATAGCCAATGCAATGTCACATGTTATAAGAGGTCAGGGGGTCTTGAGGACAATCCTCATGATGCCCATGATGTTCGCCCCCATTCTCGTAGGATTTCAGTTTAAATGGATCTTTAACGATCAGGTTGGTCTCATAAATAACATCCTGTTCGAGATCTTCGGACGCCCCGTGATTATTCCCTGGTTGATACACAAGCCTCTTGGCTTCATCACTATTCTTGTGGCTGAGATATGGATGAGTACTCCCTTTATGGTGATCATATTTCTAGCCGGTATCCTTGCAATTTCTCCTGATATACTTGAGGCAGCAGAGGTGGATGGTGCCTCAGAGTGGCAGAAGTTTATCCATGTAACGATCCCATCCCTCACTCCCTTTATCTATATAGCCATGGCTGTACGCTCTCTAGATCTGGCAAAGGCATATGACCTTGTGCGTATTATGACAGGAGGGGGGCCCGCTCACCGTACTGAGTTGATATGGACATATGTATTCAGACTCGCTTTCACATCACAGAAGTTTGCACTGGGGAGTGCAATGTCATACGTAACAGTTGTGATTGCAGTGCTATTTACTTTATTCCTTTTCAAACAACTGATCAAAGCGAGAGAGGCGTTGTAGCATGAAAAGATCAAGGCGATACATCAGTGCAAAGGTTATCACATTTGTCGTTTTAATTCTGTTCTTCATTCCTGTTCTATGGCTCGTTCTCACTTCGATTCGACCGAACATAGAGATTAACACGCGTCCACCTGTCTGGATATCGAGAAATGTAAACCTCGATTCCTATCTTGCTCTCTTGGGATTTGGCATTAATCCCGAAAGGTTTGCATTCGGAGAGAATGTTCCCTTCGGAGCATACTTCAGAAACTCTATAATAACCGCACTAGCCAGCACTGCACTTGCTCTCATCATCGGGACACTCGCAGCATTTGCGTTTGCTGGTTTCAGATTCAGGGGGAAAAATAGTATCTTTCTTTCAATCATGATAGCACGTGCAATTCCAGGTATAGCCCTCTCTCTCCCTCTCCTTGTTCTTTTCACCAAAATGGGACTCTCAGATGAGATATACGGTCTCATTATCGCCCACGCAGCTATGAATGTACCATTTACAGCCTGGCTGATGGCAGGGTTCATTGGAGAGATCCCCGAAGAGCTCACCGAGGCTGCACTAATTGACGGCTGTTCGAGGTGGACAGCATTTTTGAGGGTTGTGGTGCCTCTAGTCGGGCCAGGTCTTGCAGCGAGCGGGATATTTGCATTTTTAACATCCTGGAATGAGTTTGCAATTGCCAGTGTTCTCACAAGAACTATTGCTTCCAAGACATTTCCGGTTGGGCTGTATGACTTTACTGCTGAGTTCGTCTCTGACTGGAGAGGAATGTGTGCAATGTCTGTAATAATGCTTATTCCTGCGATTATCTTTGTTATTACTGTACAGCGGCAGCTTGTCAGAGGCCTTACTCTGGGCGCAATAAAGGGATAGGGCTTGAACAATCATCAACAAATCTGGAGGCCTTTTAATGGAGAGACATGGATCGGTCATTAAAATTAAACCGGGAGTATTAGAAGAGTACAAAAGATACCACGCTGATGCATGGCCTGAAATTCTGGATATGATTAAGAGATGTAATATTCGTAACTACTCGATCTATCACAAGGATGGCTGGCTATTTAGCTATTTTGAATATTATGGTCAGGATTTTGAAGCAGATATGGAGAAGATGGCTGCTGATTCTAAAACCCGGGAGTGGTGGGCTGTCATGAAGCCTATGCAGGAACCGTTACCTACACGTTGTGAAGGTGAGTGGTGGGCTGAGATGGAAGAGGTTTTTCATACAGATTGAAAGCGGTGTTTTTATGGATAGAACTCAAAACTGTCTCCAGAAGCTTGACAGAATGAATAAAACACTGAGGCATGAAGAGGCTGACAGAGTTCCTGTGAGCGACTTCTTCTGGGGGAGCTTTTTAGAGCGCTGGCGAAAAGAACTTGGTTTGTCACCGGGAACTGATATTTATAGATACTACAATCTGGACTGGATTGTCACCATACCGAATATGGACCCTCATATAAAGCAGTTTGATATATTAAAGCAGGATGAAGAAGAGGTTATCGTACGTACAGGTTTTGAAGCAGTTTTGCGAAAAAAGTTTAAAGATCCGATGCCTGCTTTTCTGGAGTTCGAAACCAATACTCTGGAAAAGATGGAAGCTTTTCAGTTCGATGACCCCTGGGATGAGCGACGGTATTTTAAAAGTGGAGATAATCAGCTCGCAGGAGTAGGGGATAGCTTTTCCACTAATCTTCCTCCATGGACTGAGACTGTTAGAACACTCTATCCAGATTTTCCCGTATACGGTAGTGTCTGTGAGGGGCATGAATCACTGTGGCGAATTATTGGATCTAATAATGTTCTTTTGTGGATCGGCCTGTATCCTGATACGCTTGGGAAATTTATTGAACGGATTAATGAGTTTTCTCTGGGAATAGCAGAAGCCCAGATAGAGGCCGCAGAAGGAATGCTTGATGGTATGGTTATTTGGGGGGATGTTGCCTATACGAGAGATATGTTCTTCTCTCCCGATTACTGGAGAAGGTATTTCAAGCCAGGTGTAAAGGCGATCGTTGATCTATGCCATGGAAAAGGATTGCCTGTTATTTATCATGGCTGTGGAAATGTGTACAGGATATTTGAGGATTTTATAAAGATAGATGTTGATTCATATAATCCGCTTGAAGCAAAGGCTGGATTCGATGTGGTGGATTTAAGGCGTAAGTACGGACACCAGATTGGCTTCTGCGGTAATATGGATGTAATTACATGGGCAGATGGTTCAAAGGAAGAGTTGAGAGAGGTTGTTTTAACAAAGCTGAATGCTGCCAAAGGTGGTGGCTATATATTTCAGTCTGACCATTCAGTTCCCAGTAATATATCTGGTGAAAAGTACGATTTTGTTGTTAAACTCGTTAGGAAATATGGAAGATATCCCCTTGACCTCGGTGAGTATGATCTTCCCGATATTGTTTGATCATGATCCTCTTTCAATAAGAGATTGCCATGAATTGGAAGTAGATGCATCGGTTTTATAATGAAGATCGTATTTTACCTTTTTACTTTAATTTTTATAAACCTGGTTTTCATTTATGGAGAAAGGTTAATTGATTTCAAAAGAGAGGGTGTTAAAAACCTACAATTTTGAATTGCCAGACAGAATACCGCTTGATTTCTGTGCAGATATCCCTGTTTATGAAGCCTTGGTAGAAAAGGCTGGAGTCAAGGACAGCCTTAAGCTCATGGAGTATTTTCATATAGACTTTCGCTGGGCCCGACCTGCATGGATCGGTCCCGAACTGGTCGATGCAGAGGGACGTACAACCGATTATTTTGGTATACCGAGGGAGGGTGAGGCATTTGGCTATGCTGCAGAGCACCCGCTTTCGTATGCAAAGACAAAGAGGGATGTCGATGATTATCCATGGCCCGGAGCTGAATACTGGGATTACGATGTATTTGTCGAGGAATGCAGGAGGTTTGAGGAGTATGCTGTATATGGGGGTGCATGGGGTTGGTTTTTTAATGCAGCATGCGATTTAGTGGGGATGGAAAAACTTTTAATAATGATGATCGATAATCCTGAGCTTGCATTTTACATACTGGACAAGACAACAAACTTTTTCTATGAAATCTCGAAGATCATGTTTGAAAAAGCGAAGGGGAAGGTTGATATCTTTTTTACAGGTGATGATTATGGTTCACAGAATGCACCTTTATTGAGCCTCCATCTCTGGAGAAGGCTGATAAAGCCGCACATTAAGAGGCTCTATTCACTTGCAAAATCGTACGATTTGTTCATTACGCAGCATTCATGCGGCTGTGTTATTGATTTCCTTCCTGATCTTATCGAACTGGGTCTTAATGCAATAGAGCCTGTTCAGGTGAGGGCAAGAGGTATGGATTTCGAAAGCCTCGTTCACAGCTTTTCAGGTAAGCTCGTATTGCAGGGGTCTATAGATACTCAAAAGACCCTTCCTTTCGGGACACTGGAGGATGTGCGTACAGAGGTCAGGTCAAGGATAGATCTCTTTCAGGATAGAGGAGGGTTTGTTTTAGGTCCTTCGCAACACCTTCTAAAACAGGTACCTTTGGAAAATATAATTGCACTGTACGAAGAGGCCTGGAATTACGGCTGGATCAAGAAATATTTTTAAAGTAAAATCAAGAAGTCTTTTTTTCCTCTTTTCTTTATAGATTTACATGAATTGAATATAAACTACCGGGACAATGAAATAAATATATTTATATATCAAGGCTTTTACCGTGACTTCAAAAGAGAGAATGCTTGCTGCAGTAGATAGAGAAAAACCTGACAGATTGCCTGTTACTGTACATCAATGGCAGAAATTCCATCTTGATACATATATGGGAGGCATAAGCGATCTTGAGGCCTTTGAAAAAATAGGTCTCGATGCTGCCATCCAGTATTTCCAGTCTATGGGACAGTTCTGGCTTGTTGACGCTAATTATGCCCAGTTTAATACACCCGAATGGCAGGATGAGGTTGATGTTATATCGGATAACCCTGATAACAGGATAAATCACCATACCATACATACTCCTGAAGGTAATCTAACCTTTAAAACTGCCGGGGACAGAAAGACCACATGGATAACAGAATATATGATAAAACATGATGAAGACATCGATCTCATCAAAGAGTATATGCCTGTGCCAAGACTGGATCTAAAACCACTGGCTGAGCTCTACGATAAGATAGGCGACAGCGGTATATTGCGCGGCTTTGTCTGGGGAGATCAGGCAGGCTGCTGGCAGCATGCTGCCTGCCTGTATGATATTACAGATCTCATCATGGCAACATACGATAAGCCTGACTGGGTACACGAACTGTTAAGCATTCTCTTGGATAAAAAACTGAAGTTTATTGAATATATGAAAGGTGCGAAATTCGACCTAATTGAGACAGGAGGTGGAGCTGGTTCATCTACAGTTATCTCCCCCAAGCTCCATGAAGAGTTCTGTTTGCCCTACGATAAAAGGCTCCATGATGCTTTGCACAGCCTTGGTTTCAAAATAACCTACCATACCTGCGGCGGGAATCACGGCCTTGAAGAATTGATCATCAAAAATGGTACAGATGCCTCTGAAACACTTGCTGCTGTAAGTATAGGAGGGAATCAGGAACCGTGGGAATTTAAAGAAAAGGTTGGCACCAGACTGGCGTTGATTGGAGGGATGGATCAGTTCAGTGTATTGACAGAGGGAAGTGCTCAAGATATACGGAAGATGGTGTTTAAACTTTTTGAGAGTGTTGGCTATGAGGGCGGTTATATTCTCTCCTGTACCGATCACTTTTTTCATACCCCTGTAGAAAACCTGAAAATCTATGCAGAAGCAGCCAGAGAGTGTGTGTACTGATTAGAGGTTATTACTCATTTTTCTTTCTTTGCAGTCATCAGTTTTTTTACAGCGTTTTCAATATCTAAAGCAAAAGATTCGTACCCTTCACCTTTGTATGATAGAGGTTCTCCAAAGGTAATAGTAACCTTTCTTCTTCGAGGCCATTTTTTACCCAATGGAAGTACATCCTCCATTCCCTTTATAAAAACAGGGAATACTGGAACAGCAGTGCGTTCTGCGATTATGGAGATTCCCTTTCGAAATGGATGTATTTTTCCATTGGGTGTTACCTCCCCCTCTGGAAATATAAGAATCCAGAATCCATCATCTAACAGTTCGCCTGTGTATTCAAGGCTCGGTCTGTATGCAGACCCCTGAGGGAAGGGGTATGTCTGGAAGAGAAAGGTTATAATACGGTAGCTGAGACCGTGCAGGAAGCGGCGAATAGATGAGTCTTTCTTTTTAGCCACAGTTGAAAACTCTCTGAAGTATGCCCAGAATCTGTTAAGACCCATTGCAGGAGCGATGAGCTTGCGCCATCGAGCTGGTAGTGTGAGGAGCACGGCAAAGGGATCAAGATGAGATGTATGGTTTGCTGCAAAGATCCTCGGTCCATCCAACTTTTCAAGGTTTTTTAATCCATAGGATTTTAAAGGGCTGTAGAATCGCATAACCTGAAGGATGAATCCATCCATAACAATTCTTCGCATAAACCTTACAGGTTTCCATTTTGCCCATTTGGGCATTGGGAGAGCAGGCATTGGTCTTGGGTGTTGCGCAAGCTCTTCGAGCTCCCTCACTGTTGTATCTGGCCCGATAATTGATTCATCAAGGCTTATTCCGTACCTCTTTTCAATTCTGCTCACAGCTTCAATACGATCCAGGGAATCCAGGCCAAGGTCTTCGACCAACTTAGCTTCGGGATGAACTTCTCCAGCAACAAGATCTCCAAGGATACTCTCCCTCTTTGGAGCCCTTTTCTGAATGCTGGATATTTTAGATATTACCTCGGCCTTACGCACCTTGAGTGTTGGAGTGCGTGGAAAGTCTGCCTCATTCCATACAGAGTAACCTCGAATCTTCTGAAAAGACTGAAGCTTGCTGTTTGCCTTTTTTATGATCTCATCAGGATTTGCCCCCCGATCGAGGAGTAGAACAGCATGAACGGACTCGCCGGCTGGCCCTGGCATTCCAAAAACAAAGCCCTCCCTTACACCATTAATCTTGTTCAGTACATAATTAACATCATCAGAGAATACATTATGTCCATTGGATGTAAGGATCATATCCTTTTTTCTGCCCCTGATGAAAACAAGCCCTTCTTCATCCATCGTTCCTATATCACCCGTCCTGAGCCATCCATCATCTATTACTTTTGCAGTACCTTTAGGATCTCCGAAATATCCTGCCATAACATTCTCGCCCTTTACCAGAATCTCTCCGTCCGGTAAAACCTTTACCTCCTGTCCCGGAAATACCCTGCCAACGGAATCCCTCTTGTCTTTAAATGGATTAAACAATGTAACTATCGGTGCTGACTCAGTAAGGCCGTAACCCTGCCAAACCGAAAATACCAGACGCCTCCAGAACTCGTGGGTATCGGGGTCTAAGGGAGCACCACCCACAATGAAGGACCAGAAGTGCAAGCCCAGGAAGCGGTGGATGTTCAAAAAGAAAAATACCCTCACTGGATAGGGCAGCTTTACCCACCTTTCCCAGCGTCTCTCAAATGCTTTGATTTTACCTCTGGCATTGAGATCAGACTTTATGTGATCTTTTAAGAGTTTCATTACCCTCGGTACTGTTATGAGAGTAAAGATCCTGTTTCTCCGGATTGCCCTTACAAGTGAAGCAGGCCCGGTATCCTCAGTGTAGTATATGGTACTGCCTATGAGAATTGGAAGGAAGATACCTGCTACCTGCCCGAACATGTGACTGTACGGGACCGTACAGAGAATTCGGAAGGGAGTAAGGAGCTTTACCAGCTTCTGTCTATCCTCCAATCCATTATCTATGGGTTTAAGAGTGGAAAGTATATTACCGTGTGTAAGCATTACTCCCTTTGGTTCTGCTGTTGTACCTGATGTGAACACAATTTCTGCCATGTCGTTTTGAGTAATCTTTTCAGCATGGCCAGGCGGAAGGTCATAAAATCCTTTTACGGATGATAGAGAGATAATCTTTTCTGCTACATTATCTGGAAAATCATCACAAAGAGTCAAAGCAGGGGAAGCCTTTTCATAAATCTTGGAGATAAGCTCTTTTGAGGAATTAGGGTCAACAGGTACAACAATTGCTCCTCTATGAAGTATGGCAAAGAATGCAACAACCCATTCGGGGCATGCCTTTCCATTAAGGATTACTCTATCCCCTTTACCTATACCCCTTTCTTCAAGTGCTCTGCTCAAACCGAGAATAGCAGCTCGAACCTTTTCGAATGTCCATGGTTGCTTTCTATATCCACTATAGCCTACAAGGTAGGTACGCTCCTTCCACTTTTCCATCATATCTATATATTCATGTAAACCTGAGTGTTCAGGCATACTTCCCTCTCTATGTTATTAGCATATGGCCTTTATAAAGTCAAGGCTTACATTTGAGATTCTTATGTTAACGAAGCTGTATCTTATCTTTTTCTTTACATTCATAGTATATGATGTGCAATGATAAAAAAGAGGTTGATGTTTAAATGTTTTTCAATGTTTTCAAGCAAAGGAGCATAAAAATGAAAAGACATGTATTAATAAAAAGTATGATAGCCTTTACGATTGTTCTAACTATCGATTTTTTTCTCCACAGTTGTACAACTCAAACACCTTCAGATGGGATTATTCCACCAATAGATGAGGTTGCACCTGAGGCACCGGTGGTAACAGAAGTAGAGGATGGGAAGACTTATATCAATTGTACACCAGTATTTACAGCACCTTCAGGGGAGACATATACAGGAGCTTTGAGCAGGGATGGGGGTACACCTGAGGCGTTTACGAGTGGTAGTAAGATACTGAAGAGGGGGAGTTATGTGCTAGTAGTAGTTGCCACTGATATAGATAATGGGCTTACATCACAGACAACGATTAATTTCATAATTGATCGTAATCTGGATATTGATGGTGATGGTCATGAGGATATAGTGATTGGTGCTCCATATACAGATAATGACGGCACATGGTGGGGGAGTGCATTTGTATACTATGGGTCTTCATCGGGACTTACCACTACCTCTCCATTAGAGCTTGATGACCCGGATGAACAGGATTATGCACGCTTTGGCACTGTTGATAAGGGTTATACTGGTCTTGACTAATCAAAGTATCGAAAGATTTGGTTACAGGCTAGACATGAAAATCCTTTGTAAATTAGAATAATTGACTTTCTTCAGTTTTTCTTGACAGGTTTGAATAAACAGGCTATTTTTTTGGAAAAAATAGAGAAGATAATCTGTTTAAAAGGTTCTCTTCTTAAAATACGTCTTTTGTAAATTCAAATATAACTTTTTAATAGTCCTACAGGTTTCGGCAACCATTTGCTCAGTCATCTTATATGACAACCATAGCGAGCACTATTTCACAGTGAGTTAAAATGTTTTCGCCTTCTGAAAGAAAGCCTATAGAAAGCGAACGCCGCCAGGCCACCATTCTATTTGCCGACATATCTGGGTTTACCTCAATGTCGGAAAAATTGGATCCGGAAGAGGTTACTTCTATCATAAATAGCTGTTTCAGCATGATGGGGCAAATAGTAGAAAAGCATGGTGGAACCATAGATAAATTTATTGGCGACTGCATCATGGTCGTTTTTGGTGTTCCTGTTGCTATCGAGAATGCTCCAAAAAGTGCTATAAATACCGCCATTGAAATGAGAAACATGCTCTATCAGTTCAACGATGAAAAGAGTATGCAATTTGAGCTGGATATCCATATTGGAATTAATACTGGTGAGGTGATTTCAGGTGATGTGGGCTCAGAAAAAAAGAGAGAATATACGGTAATGGGTGATGTGGTGAATCTTGCATCCCGGCTTAGAGATGCCTCTGAGAAAGGGCAAATTTTAGTGGGCGAAACTACATATAGGTATACCAGGGATATCTTTAAATACAGAGAGTTGGGTAATATCGAATTAAAGGGAAAGGAGAAAAGGGTTCAGGTTTTTGAGTTATTAGCCCAAAAAGAGAGTAAAAATCACAAGAGATTGGGAACAAATCGCATGATCTTCTCTGAGATTGTAGGTAGACAGAAAGAACTAGATAGGCTCAGGCTTCATGTTTTAGAGGTGATAAATGGGAAAGGCTCAATTGTCAATGTGATAGGAGAGGCTGGAATAGGGAAATCCAGGTTAATAGCTGAATTGAGGGAAAAGGAAGAAATGAGTCAAGTAACAGTGGTCGAAGGAAGGGCCCTTTCAGTGGGTAAGACTCTGCCTTTCCATCCAATTATAGATATCCTCAGGAATTGGGCACAGATAAGAGAGGAGGATAGTGATTTTGAGGCTATAGATAAGCTTGAAAATGCAGTAAGGCTGATAGCTGGAGATGAAACAGCAGAAATATTTCCCTTCGTAGCAACCATAATGGGAATGAAGCTTTTTGGTGATTATGCTGAGAGGGTAAAGGGCATTGAAGGAGATGCCCTGGCAAAGATGATCGCTAAAAACATCCGGGATCTATTGGTAAAGGCATCTGAGCAAAGGCCCATTATTTTTATTCTTGAGGATTTTCACTGGGCCGATCTGAGCACTATAGATCTCCTTATATACCTCTACCGCCTGGTTCAGAAAAGCAGAATAATCTTTATCAATGTGTTTAGACCAGGATATGTTGAAACTGGTGAAAAGTTGCTGAATGTATTAAAAGATAAATATGGAAGCAATTATGTAAATATATATCTTCTGCCGCTCAATGAAGCACAAACAGATACCTTGATTGAAAATCTTTTAAAAGTAAAAAGTTTTCCGCCGCATATGCGGGGGCAGATAATGGATAGATCTGAGGGCAATCCGTTTTTCATTGAAGAGGTAATCAGATCCTTTATCGACTCGGGCTTGGTAAAGCCGGAGAAAGGTGGGTTTACATTAACCGATAGTATAGAATCGGTTGTCATCCCTCATAACATTAATGAGGTTATAATGGCCAGAATCGACATGCTAGAAGATGATATAAAAAAAATTTTAAGAATAGCTTCTGTTATAGGGAGGAGTTTCTTCTATAAGATACTCGCATCAGTTGCAGATTCTGTTAAAGGTCTTGATAAGAAAATTGAGTACCTGAAGGCCATACAACTTATCTGCGAGATGAAAAGAATGGAAGAGATCGAATACATATTTAAGCATGCACTTACGCAAGAGGCTATCTATCAGTCAATCCTGCTGCAGAAGAGGAAGGAACTGCATCTGTATGTTGCGAAGGCTATTGAATCAGCCTTTGAGAACCGGTTATCCGAATTTTATGGAATGCTTGCCTATCACTATACCAAAGGTGAGGAACTGTTTAAAGCGGAAGAATATCTTATTAAAGCAGGAGAGCTATCTCTCAAATCTTCAGCTTCATCTGAGGCATTGCACTATTATAGCCAGGCATTACATCTGTATGTTAAGAAATTTAAAAAAGAGCTTGATCACGATAGGATGGCTATGCTCGAGAAGAACATTGCCGTTGCATATTACAATAAGGGTTTTCATGTTGAGGCAATTGTACATTTTGATAAGGCTCTTGAATACATGGGTGAAAAGAGGAAGAAAAACATTCTTTCTATTCTGCTCAATACCGCTGTTGCAGGGTTACTTTTTTTAAAATTCCTATACTTACCATCAAAGAGGAAAAAGAGAGCTCCTACGGAAAGAGAAAATGAGATGTTCAGGCTCATGGTTCTCAGGATTTTGTCCGTAGCCTTTGTCGATTCTAAAAGGCTTATTTATGATAGTTTTCATACGATTAAAAAAAGTTTAGGATGCAATATTTTCGAGGTAAAGAACGGGATAAGCTTTTTTATCATGGCAAGTCAGATGTTCTCGGCTACCGGGCTTTCATTTAACATAAGCAGGAAAATACTGGATTATGCAATGCCTTATATCGATAAAAAAGACTTAAGGCTCCTTTTTTCATACGAATCATCCCTTTTCAAATTAAATATGCTTTGCGGAAATTGGGTTGGTGAATACAATCGAAGTTTAGTCGAAGCTAATCTACAGTATGGCAATGTTGATGAAATAGTATGGTATATTGATTTTTACGGTCTACTTGCAAATCAGCGGGGAGATTTTTCTTTTGTAAGGTCATTGTCAGATAAAATAGCTGAAATAGCTGAAATTTATGACTCTCAATCCGCTATGCTTTTTTCTCATATACTGAATGCTGAGTTACTTATCAATATGCAAAGTTACGATGATGCTTTGAAAGAGGTTAATAGTGCTATCGATATCGCCCTGAGCTTGAAGGGATTTGGACCGATTCTGGTATATACATATGGGATGAAAGCGTATATCACGATATTAAAGAAAGAGTATAATAGAGCAAAATCAATATTAACCCAAATGGAAGAATGGGTCAGGAAGGAGAAATTCATACAGCCCAATTATATTCATCATTACCTCATTAGCCAATTTTTAGTTAATATTCAAGCGTTGAAAAATTCGCTGAAATCGAAAGACCGAAGAGATGTAGCATATTGTAAAAAGAAGTGCCGGCAATCAGCCAAAAAGATTATTTGGGTATCGAAGAAATGGGCAGGAGCAAGAACTGGTGCCTACAGGTTAATGGGTATTTATTACTGGCTTGTCAACAAACAGAAAAGGGCTTTTACATGGTTGAATAAAAGTCTGAGAGAAGGCGAACGGCTTATAGATAAAGTTGAGCTATCAAAAAGCTATATGGAGGTAGGCAAACGATTGAGGATGAAAGAGAGTAGGTATAGAATGCTGAATGGGATCGATCAGGAAAAATACTTAAAAAAGGCGGAAGAACTCTTAAGAGAAATGGATTTGCAGGACGGTCTTAGGGAGCTTAAAAGGATCAAAAGAACATAATGTCATAAAAATGTCTTTAAAATTTCAGTGCCACCTGTCTGAATGGAATATTTGTTAACAGCTCTTGGGATAAGAACCGTCTCTCCTATATCAAAGGGAACATCTTCTCCTGTCCATCGAATCCTACCCTTTCCACTAAGAATATTCAATGTATGGAAGTGAGAATTCCCAAGAGATACTTCAAAGTCTGTATCGTACTTTAGAAGATCAATATTAAAATGTTTACACCTGACTAGCTCATATGTAATATTTAATTTTGATTTAGTGTAAGGTAATAGAAGCGTTTTCATATACTCTTCGTAACTTTCTTCAGATGGGAAATTTATAACATCAAGAGCCTTTTCAATGTGCAGCGGCCTGGGTTTACCATCATGTCCAACCCTCCCCCAGTCATAGAGTCTGTAGGTAGTATCTGAGTTTTCCTGTATTTCACAAACGATAATTCCTTCTAATAGTGCATGTACTGTACCGGATTTTATATAGATGAAATCACCCTTTGAAACCGGAAGCTTATTTAAACCCTCTTCAATCCTATTCTCTGAGATAAGCTTTTTAAATTTGCTTTTAGTCATTCCCCTCTCCATCCCCATGATTAGTTCAGCACCTTTTTCGGCTTCTATTACATACCAGCATTCGGTTTTTCCGAGCTCCCCTGGAGATTCATGGATTCTGGCATAATCATCGTCTGGATGAACCTGTACGGAGAGTCTCCTGTTGCTATCCAGATATTTTATCAGAATTGGAAATCTCCCATTATCTGTTTTGGGAGATATGGCCTCTCCGAAATGTACGATAATTTCCCTGAGAGTTTTACCTCTGAGGTTTCCATTTATAATTGTACTTATATCTTCCCCATGATCTGATATTTCCCACGATTCAGCAACGGTTTCATTATTATTGATTCTCTTACCGATTTTTCTTAAGTTTTTCCCGCCCCATATGTAGTGTTTATAAATTTCTTTGAACTTTAAAGGATAGAGTTCGGATTTGTCCATACTTCTACTAAATTAATAATTGTTTTATTTTTATATGCTGCTATAATTTTACCGAAGTTGTTTTTGTTTTTCAATCTTTTTATCCTGAGAATCTATTATTTTGTTGGAAAATATGGGAGTGGAAAAGATGAAAGTTATGGCTTTTGGAGCCCATCCAGATGATGTGGAGTTCATGTGTTCAGGTACACTAAAACTCCTCAAGGAAAAGGGTCATGATATCATTATAGCTGTTGTTGCAAATGGTGATTGTGGTTCTATGGTTGAACCTCAGGAGAATATTACAAGGATCAGGAGGCAGGAGGCAATTAATGCAGCAAAGCTATTAAATGCGGAGTTTTATCCCTTAGGAGAACTTGATTTCAGGGTAGAGGTTAACGACCGCACAAAGATGAAGGTGACTGAATATATCAGGATGGTAGATCCTCATATTGTATTTACTCATCCTAATAGAGACTATATGATAGATCATGAGATGACAAGCATGCTTGTAAAAATGGCCTGCTTTGCTGCCCCTGTACCGAACTATTATACACATTCTGTTATGCCTGCGCCGAGAGTTAAGAGCGTTCCTTATCTGTACTACTGGTCTCCATTTGATGGCAGGGACATTTATGGTAATTTTGTGGAGCAATCTATCTATGTAAATATATCGGATGTAATAGATTTTAAAGCTGAGATGCTTGCATGCCATAAAAGTCAGAGGGATTGGCTTATGGAGCAGCATGGTATGGATAGATACATTGAAGTAATGAAAAGTATGGCAAAAAGGTATGGTAAGAGGACAGGCTTTTCTTATGCAGAGGGCTTTAGACAGCACATAGGTAATGCCTATCCCCAGGATAATATCCTGGGAGAAATGCTGGGTGATATTGTTAAGGAGAGCAGCTGATTTTTACATATGTTAAATGTTTGATTATAATAAAATGAAGGAGGCTATTTATGAAGACTTATAAAGTTGGGATAGTAGGGTTTGGATGGGTTGCTGGTGCGCATTTAAAGACCTTTACAGAGCTCCCCAGCTTCGAACCTGTTGCAGTTATGTCCAGAAGAAAACTTGATCCTTCTCAGATAAAAAATGAATATGGAATTGATGTAAAAATCTATAACAATTACGATGAGTTTATCAATGATAAGGATATTGAGATTGTGGATATCTGTACCCCTCATCCCTTTCACGCTGAACAGACTGTAAAGGCTGCAAATGCTGGTAAGGACATAATAGTAGAAAAGCCGATTGCACTTAACTTTGAGGATGCAGTAAAGATGTTGGAAGCAGTGAAAAAGAATAAGGTTATGACCTCTGTTGGCTTCTGGGTCAGGCTTATATCTGTTTCCAAAGCAATGAAGTCAATCATTGATCAAGGATTAATTGGTGATATTTATTATGCTGAGTGTGACTATTTCCATGGCATAGGACCATGGTATGGTCAATTCGCATGGAATGTAAAAAAGGATATGGGAGGGAGCTCGCTTCTCACAGCAGGTTGTCATTCCCTTGATATTATGCTCTATCTTGTAGATGAGGAAGTCGATGAAGTTTTTTCATATTCAACAATGAATCCGCATGAAGTATACAAACCGTACGAATATGACACAACATCTGTGACTCTTTTAAAGTTTAAAAATAAAAGAACACTTGGAAAGGTGGCATCAGTTACAGACTGTATGCAACCGTATGTTTTTAGTATGAATATCATCGGCTCTCACGGGAGTATCAAAAATGACAAATTCTACAGTAAAAAGATAGATGGGTTACTGGACTGGAGTAAACTTGATGTAATGCTTGTTGATAGCGGTGATGTGGCCCACCACTCCTACAATGAGCAGTTCTCCCATTTTGCCAGGTGTCTTGATAAAGGAGAGGAAGCGGTCAATAATCTGCAATCTGCCTTTGAAACCCACAGAGTTATCTTTGCAGCTGATAAATCTGCTGAGACAGGCAAACCTGTAAGTCTGAGTGAGTTCAGGCTTTAAAAAAAGAGTTTACTCTGTCGCTATTGATATATACAGGTTTTTGGGTTTGTTACTCAATTTTCTGAGAAATAGATATTTTGCTCCCTTTTTGAGGGGGCATTTTTTTACCTGTGCTCGATAAATTTTTAAACTCGACATTCAATTGAAATGTCATTATTATTAACGGAACAAAACTTTAAGGGGGAATAATGGAATATAAGGTCAGGGACTTAACGCTTGCTACATCAGGAAGATTAAAGATAGAATGGGCAGAGTCCAAGATGCCTGTAATGATGTATTTAAGTGAGAAATATAAAAAAGATAAACCATTACAAGGACAGAGAATCGCAGGGTGTCTCCATGTGACCAAGGAAACAGCTGTACTCGTTAGAACTCTGGTTGTTGCCGGTGCAGAGGTCGTATGGTCAGGGTGCAACCCGTTATCCACACAGGATGATATAGCAGCAGCACTTGCAGATGAAAAAATACCGATTTTTGCCTGGCATGGAATGAGTGTTGAGGAGTTTTATTGGGCTATAGAAAAGACAATTGAGTTTAAGCCAACATTAACCCTTGATGATGGCGCAGATCTTATTAATACTCTGCATCATAAATATCCTGAGCTTGCTAAAAAGACTACTGCAGGAACGGAGGAGACAACAACAGGTGTCCACAGGCTGAGGGCAATGGAAAGGGCAGGTGCTCTCCTCTATCCTGTTATTGCAGTAAATGATGCTGAAACAAAATGGGATTTTGATAACGTGTATGGCACAGGCCAATCATCAATAGACGGTATACTGCGCTCAACAAATATTCTTCTTGCTGGGAAGAGTTTTGTTGTCGCAGGCTATGGTCATTGTGGAAGAGGAGCGGCTATCAGGGCACGTGGTATGGGAGCTCATGTTATCATTACAGAGGTGAATCCAACTCAGGCACTAAAGGCAATACTTGATGGTTTTGAAGTAATGAAAATGGATCAGGCTGCTGAAATTGGGGATATATTTATCACCGCAACCGGTATGAAGGATGTAATTGTAAAGAGACATTTTAAAAAGATGAAGGATGGGGCTATTTTATGTAATACTGGGCATTATGACTGTGAGATAAACCTGAATGACTTGAAGGAATACTCAGAGAGTATTCGGGAGATAAGAGCGAGTAATGAAGAATATACCCTTAAGAACGGCAGAAAAGTTTTTATCCTTGCCAAAGGAAGGCTTATAAACCTTGCAGGAGCAGAAGGTCACCCATCAGAGGTGATGGATATGAGCTTTGCAAATCAGTTCTTATCTTTGATCAGGTGCGCCAGGCAGGGAAAAAATCTCGAGGTAAAGGTTCACGATATACCTGTGGAACAGGATCGAGAGCTTGCATTGCTAAAGCTGAGTACCATGGGTATAAATATTGATACCCTTACAGAGGAACAGAAAGGGTACAGGGATGATTATCTTGCTGGTACATAAAAAAATTTTTAAGGAGAAATGATTGTTTCTAAAAAATATTGAGCTATTGGGATTTAAGTCCTTTGCGAATAAAACCACATTTCATTTTAAACCCGGGGTCGTTGCCATTGTTGGGCCTAATGGCTGCGGCAAAAGCAATGTAGTTGATGCAATACGCTGGGTTCTTGGTGAGGCAAATGCAAGATCTCTAAGAGGAGAGGTGATGGACGATGTTATATTTTCAGGATCAGTAGAAAAGGGGCCTCTTGGAATGGCTGAGGTGGGAATAACAATTGTAAATGATGATAAAGTATTACCAATCGAATATTCAGAGGTAGATATTAAGAGAAGGCTCTACAGATCAGGAGAGAGTGAGTTTCTGATTAATAAGAATAATGTACGTCTGAGGGATATCCAGGAACTGTTTACAGATACTGGAATAGGAAAGGCCTCTTACTCAGTAATGGAACAGGGAAATGTTGATGTACTTCTGAACAACAAACCTGAGGAGAGAATGTATATTTTTGAAGAGGCTGCAGGAATCACACGATATAAAATGCGTATTAAGGAATCCTACAATAAACTGAAGGCAACAGAAGAAAACCTGATTCGTTTGAATCTCATAATCAGTGAGGTAGAAAAGGAGTATAGAAATCTTGAGAAGCAGTCTGGGAAGGCACTTTTATTTAAAAGGTTGAAGAAGGAGGATGTGAAATATGAAACCCTCTATAATTATGAGAGAATACAGGCATTGAGAAAAAGGGTGAGCAAAAACAATACAATGCTCAAGGAATTGAAGGATAAGCAGGGTAGATTAAAGAAAGAAGAGGACCTTTTAAATAATTCAATAAAGGAAGATATCGAAAAAGTTAGAGGTTTGGAGAACAAAATAGTAGAGATAAAAAGTGAGATTTATAAAAAAGAAGCTGAGCTTGAAGCAATCAACTCAAAATCCCTTCATATTAAAGATAGGATATATGAGATCAGGAATGAGATTTCTAAAAAGAATCATTTGATGGAGAAAGTACAGAAAGACAGGGTTGAGCTCGAAGAAAAATTGCATAAGCTTTCCAGAGAAAAGGAGAGCATTCAAGATCTTATCCAATCGCAAGAGGAAAAATTGCATAAGTATCTGGAGGAGGCAGACTATATTGATAATGCAATCCAGGAGGGTGCAGAAAAGGTATTGAATAATACCAAAGAGATCGAAGGTATAGGAGAGTCTGTGGGGCAGTTAAGAGAGGAGTTAAAATCAGTGATTGATAGACTCTTAAAAGAGATTGATAATGTGAAATCAAAACACAAGGGGAATGAGAGAAGAAAGATAGAGCTTATTAAGAATATAGGTGATTCCATTGTTAAAATGGATAGCACCTTGAACCATCATAAAGAAAAGCTGAATGACCTTATTTACTCAATGGAAAGATCCAGTACAGGTATATTGATTAAACAGCTATCAGAAGAGATTGAAGAACTCAGGGAAAGGTTAAGTGAGCTCAAACAGAATATTGAAACCATCATCGAGATTCAGGATGAGCTCAGTACAATCATATTCGGGAAGGAGAGTTTGCATACTCAGAAAGAGCAGATGGAAAATAGTATTGAGAAACTCTTAAAAAATGAACGCGATCTAAAGAGTGAGATCGCCCTGATTAATGAAGAGTTAAGGAAGAGCCGGGATAAAAAAGACGAGTTTGCCGTTTTAATTGATAATCTGCACACCGATATAGCTCGAAACAGAGAGAGGCAGAAGTATTATGAACAAGACTCAAAGATCATAGAACTTGAAATGGAGAAGAACGAAGAATCTTTGCAGGATGTAGAGTCTGAAATTAACACCCTTGATGGGCGCAGGGAGAAATTGCAGTCTGATTTAAACAGTCTTGAATCACAATATAATTGTATAGAGGATGAAAAGTTAAAATTCGGTGAAGAGACAAAGAACAATAACCTTTTAATAGAGAAGATAGTTGAAGATATTCAGAAGAATGAATCTATAACAGGTGAAAAAAGAAATCATATTGAAAAGATAGTGAAGTCCAGAGAAGCTCTTGAACTCAATAATGCTGAACTCTTGTCTAAAATTGAAACAATTATCGAGAATTTTAATGAGAGTTATGCAGTTTCTCTGGAATTGTTTCGTCCGCATAAAAAAATTGGTTTACAGGATATCAAAAACAAAAGAGAGAAAGTCAAGGAAGAAATCAGGTCACTTGGTCAAGTCAATTTAATTGCCATTGAGGAGTTTAATGAAGTAAAGAAGAGATACGATTATCTTATGGCACAAAAGGATGATTTAGAAAAGGCAAAGGATGATGTTAATAGGCTAATATCAGATACAGTTAAGTCTGCAAAAGAACTATTTATGGTGAGCTTTGAAAAGGTAAAACGTAATTTCAACAGCATTTTCAGAAGACTTTTCAATGGAGGGGAAACAGATCTTTATTTAACCGATGATAGAGATATTTTCAGTTCTGGAGTAGAGATTATTGCATGCCCCCCTGGTAAATCACTGAAAAGGCGCTCGCTACTTTCAGGAGGAGAAAAGGGACTTACTGCTGTTGCTCTACTTTTTGCTATCTTCATGGTAAGACCAAGCCCCTTCTGTATGCTCGATGAGGTTGACCATGATCTTGATGAAGAGAATATTCTGCGATTTATCAAACTTCTGAAAGAGTTTACCGATACAACGCAGTTTATTATCATAACTCATAATAGAAGAACTCTAGAGTTTGCTGATGTTTTATACGGCATTACAACTGAGCAAGTAGGGGTATCAAAGATTGTATCGCTTGATCTGGTGGAGCATGTAATTGAATAATTTTCTTGAGTGGATAAAAAGTAATACAAGAATTGTTATTATTACTTTACTGGGTTTAGTCATAATTTCCATAATAATAGGTTTTGGTGTTGGTGTTGTGAAGCGGCAACCTTCCGAAAGCAGGGTATCAATAGAAGAGGAGCAAATTAGTATAGAAGAATATGTGCAGAATAAGAGAGAACAGCTGTTATTTATACCACAACCTGTTGTTCCTCAAATTAATGGTGAGAAACCTGAATATTCATTTTATTATAATCAGAAAAATTTAATATTAGAAGATCTGGAAGTAATCCCTGCAAAGCTATCAGAATTGATTGAGTCTAAGGATTTTGGTATTGAATCCGATATCAAGGCATTTCAATTTATGGGTGAAGAGCTGGATATTTTAACAGAAAAAGAGGAACTTTTCGAACCGTAGAAAGAGTCTTATATGAAAGAGAGCATTATTCGACGATCTGTCACAATAATTTTTTTTATACTTATGTTTTATATGAGTACTGTAGTAGTAATGGGTAAAGAGATTGAGATTGAAGAGGGTTTGAAATATAAGGAGATTACTATTACAGAAGGGTTAGATTTTAAAATTCGTTTAGCCGGGAAGGGATGGTATCTCAACAGATATGGAAGAGAAAATCTCTCATTCAAGTATCGATTCTTAGAGCCAGAGCACACCTGTTTTATCATCCATCCTCTGAGGAAAGGCATTTCATATTTACTGTTCACTTATCTCAACAAAGATGTGTATATCAGGGTGAAAATTGAAGAAACAACTCCTGAGAATAATAAGGGTGAAACAGGTGAGAAGGTTAATGATGATATTACATCTCTTGAAAATATAGCTCATGATACAGGATTGGAAAAACCTGAACCTTCAGGTGAAGTGAAGGTTGACGATATAGAGAGCTATAAGAAAGACGAGGATCTTGTGAAAGAAAAGGGTGAGATCTATTATGTGAATAAAAAGAGTGAAGTGGTTCCGGTACCTGTTAAGAAGGAGGACGATTCCTATGTACGTGGGATAGGCCTCTTTAAGAAGGGGATGTATAAAGAGGCTTTGAAAAGCCTATTGGATTATGTATCAAACTGTGAAAAGTGTAGATATAGAGATGATGCTAATATTAAACTTGCAGAGGCTCATATTAATCTTGATAATGAAACAGAAGCGCTGAGCTATTTAGGTGAAGTGATCAGATCAGGCTCTGATAAATTTGCAAAGGAAGCATATGTGAAAAAAGCAGATATAGATTACAGGGCGAAAAGATATAAGGATGCAGTTGATAGTTATAAAAATGCATTAGGATATGATAGAGGTGATAGCGATCTTTTGGAAAAGATTGGAGATATTTATTATCTATTGAACAATTATACCGATGCCCTAAAAATATATGAAGAATTAATAGAGCGTGGATATACTGGTGATGAGGTTCTATTCAGGATTGCATCTATCTGTGACAGTCCGGGTAAAGTGAGAAACTTAGAAAAGGCATATAAATACTATAAGATTATTGTTGAAAATTACAGTATATCCAAACATTTTACTTATGCCAAAGAGCGGGTGCAGTTCATGGAAAAAAACTTTTTTAATTACAGGTAATCAAATTGGTAAACATATTTTTTAATCTTTAAGGAGACAAAGTGCTTAATACATTATCTGATAGACTTTCAGAGGTATTGAAAAAGGTGAGAGGATGGGGAAGTCTGAGTGAGAAAAACATAAAAGAAGGGATTAGAGATATTAAACTTGCGCTCCTCGAAGCAGATGTTAATTATAAAGTAGTCAAGGAGTTTGTTGATAATGTAACCGCTAAGGCCATGGGAGAAGAGGTTTTAAAAAGCCTTACTCCTTCGCAGCAATTTACCAAGATTGTATACGATTGTCTTGTTAATATTCTGGGCGGAGATTTGCAAGACCGTGATGATTCAAAGAATCACAGCGATTCAAAGGATCTTAGTTTAAAGAGTGGTCTCTCTATCTTGATGCTTGTGGGATTACAGGGATCAGGCAAAACATTAACCAGTGTGAAAGTTGCCAAGTTTGTAGAAAAAAATTACAATAAAAGGCCACTTTTGGTAGCAGCAGATGTAAAAAGACCAGCAGCTGTAGAACAGCTTGAGCTTCTATCAGTTAAAAGCGGCTTTTCTATATTTAAAAAAGAAGATGAGAAATCTGTTGTTATCTGCAGAGAAGCGATAAAGTATGCAAAAAATAACAGTTACGGAGCAGTTATTATTGATACTGCTGGCAGACTGGAGATCGATGAAGGGATGATGGCTGAACTTGTGGAAATAAAAAAGTTTGTAGAACCTCAGGAGATTCTTCTGGTTGCTGATGCAGCTACAGGTCAGGTTGCAGTTACAGTTGCAAAGGGGTTTCATGAAAAACTCGGTATAACAGGAATTATTCTCTCCAGAATGGATTCTGATGCAAGAGGAGGCGCAGCACTTTCAATGTCATATATCACCGGTCAGAAAATTAACTTTATCGGTACCGGAGAAAAGGTTGAGGATTTGGAAGAGTTTTATCCATCGAGAATAGCGAGCAGGATTCTCAATATGGGAGATGTTGTTACACTTGTAGAAAAAGTTCAGAAAGATGTTGATCTTGAAAGTGCAAAGAGACTTGAAAAGAAACTCAAAATGGATACCTTTGATTTCAATGATTTCCTTGAGCAGATAAAACAGTTAAGGAAAATGGGACCCCTTGAAAATATACTGGATATGATACCTGGTCTTCCTGATAGGACGAACATTAAGATCGATGAGCGGGAGATGAAACGCACTGAGGCTATTATCAACAGCATGACTGAATATGAACGCGAGCACTACAAAATTATAAACGGAAGTAGAAGAAAAAGAATTGCGCTGGGGAGTGGAACTTCTGTTTTTGAGGTTAACCGTTTGCTCAACAACTTCATGCAGATTAAAAAGATGATGAAGAAAATGGGGAAAAGTGGTAAACCAAGGCTAAATATGCTCTCATCCTTGATGAGGCATAATTGATCATCTAATTACTTATGAAACTCGGGATTCATTGTATGACCAAAATTTATTCTTTACTAAAATAACAATTAAATGTATATTAGGTCGAATAATGTAAAATCTGGAGGGGCTATTTGTGAGTGTTAAGATACGATTGATGAGAGTTGGAACTAAGAAGAGGCCTTATTACAGAATAATTGCTATCGATACTCGAAAAAAGAGGGACGGAGCGTATCTTGAGAAGCTGGGTGTCTACCACCCTCTTAAAAAAGATGAAGATGAGATAATTGTAGAAGAAGCAAGAATCAAGGATTGGCTAAGTAAGGGAGCTAAACCAAGTCACACAGTAAAGATCCTTTTGAATAAAAAGGGAATACAGTTAACGTA
The DNA here is from genome assembly GCA_964424795.1 of uncultured Spirochaetota bacterium. Taxonomy (GTDB): domain Bacteria; phylum Spirochaetota; class B62-G9; order B62-G9; family DRHN01; genus CAYRKG01. The sequence goes on along the minus strand of CAYRKG010000028.1, from coordinate 27,499 downwards.
AATTTATCAAATACGGAAAAGGAGAGCTTCGCATGAGAGAGAAAGAGTTCCTCTTGTACATCATTAAGGCATTGGTTGATGAGCCTGATGAAGTGGAGATTAATGTTGTAGAGGGAGAAAAATCGACTATATTTGAATTGAAAGTTGCCCCTAATGATATCGGAAAAGTAATAGGAAAGAGCGGAAGAATAGCGAAAGCAATTAGGACAATTCTTAATGCCGCTATTGCGAGATCGGGCAAGAGAATTAGTCTTGACATACTCGGATGATTAGCCTCATATTGCCTCATAGTTAATATATTAATTCCCTCACCGGGTCTCAAATCGAATAAGAGGGCAAATAAAAGGATTTATCTCATTAAGAGTTCTTAAGAGCAAGAACCCTGTTAAAACTGGTGAACTTCATCCATTATAAGTTTTTTATAGAATACAGTGATTCTCTGTATGAAAACAGAAACTGATTTCTTAATTATCGGTAAGGTGATAAAGCCGTTTGGTATTAAAGGGGAGGTAAAACTATTTCCAATTACTGATAGTATGCAAAGGTTTAATGATTTAAAATCTGTATATTTAAAAAAAGGGATTACTTTTCAAAAGGTTGCTGTGAAAAGTGCCAGGGCTTCAAATAAGTTTGTTCTTTTAAAATTAAATGGTTATGATTCAAGAAACGATGTAGAGTCATTACAGGGGAAATATATATATGTTGCACGAGAGAATGCAGCGAAGATAGGCGATGGGAGCTACTACTATTACGACCTATTAGGTTGTACTATCAAGACCCTGCAGGGAGATGTGCTTGGCACGGTGTACGATATTCAAAATGCTGGAAGCTGTGACATATACTTTATTCGATCATGCAATAGTAAGCAAGAGGATTTCATGATTCCAGCAGTATCGGATATAGTGAAGGAAGTAAATATTCGTGCAAAGGAAATTGTAATTGAAGTTATTGATGGTCTTTTATCGTGATTATTTTATAGAATATGATGATTTTTAATATACTTACACTATTTCCAGATACAATAAGGTGTTTTTTTCTGGAAAGCATTATTGGTAGAGCTCTGGAAAAAGGTATTGTCAGTATCAATGTAGTCAATATAAGGGACTACAGCACGGAAAGACACAATAAAGTGGATGATTCTCCCTTTGGTGGTGGGAAGGGAATGCTATTAACCCCTGATCCACTCTTTAGGGCAATTGAGAGCATTCAAAAAGCTGGGCGAGTTATATATCTAAGCCCAATGGGTTACAGATTAAATCAAAAAAAGCTGAGAGAACTTGCGAAACTGGATTCTTTGACTCTCATTTGCGGGCATTATGAGGGGATTGATCACAGGGTTGTCGAGTGTCTGGTTGATGAAGAAATTTCCATAGGTGATTATATCCTCACAGGAGGTGAACCAGCTGCATGTGTGTTTATTGATGCTATAACAAGAGAACTTGAAGGTTCTTTAGGAGATGATGAATCAAAGTTAGAAGAGAGCTTTGATTCGTCAGGGCTTTTAGAGTATGAGCAGTATACGAGACCTGCTGAGTACAGGGGGTACAGGGTCCCTGATGTACTTCTATCAGGTAATCATGAGGAAATAAAGAAATGGAGGATGAAAAGAAGACTTATAAATACATTGAAGAGAAGGCCTGATCTATTACACAGGTCATTACTTTCACAGGATTATATACAGCTATTACATGAGATTGAAGGAGAAGAGCAATGAAAATGGTTGATGAAATTGAAAAGGAATACAAAAAATACGAGGAAATACCTTTTAAACCTGGTGATATGGTTAAGGTGCATATAAAGATAGTAGAAGGAAAAAGAGAAAGAGTTCAGCCTTTTGAGGGTTATGTTATCGGTATAAAAAATAGCGGAGTAAGAAGGTCATTTCGAGTAAGAAGAGAATCCTATGGTATTGGTGTTGAAAGAGTATTTCCGCTTCACTCTCCAAGAATAGAGAAAATAGAGGTCCTTAGAAGGGGAAAGGTAAGGAAAGCAAAGCTATATTATTTAAGAAAGAGGGTTGGAAAATCAGCACAGGTAAAGCAATTAATATAACCAATGTAATTATATAATATTCCTCTACAAACCGATATGTTTGGTTGCCTGATACTGGTAGATAAGGTTAATTCAATTAGATAGTTATTCTACTGGTCTACAATGTACCTTTTTGAGAATAAATTCATGTGCAGATTTGAGAATTTAGCCATGTCACAGGGTTACAAGAAGATTGCAGGTATTGATGAGGCTGGAAGGGGAGCTCTAGCTGGCCCTGTAATTGCTGCATGTGTGATGTTGGATCCTTATAATATTCCTCCTGGTATTATTGATTCTAAAAAGGCAAGTGATATTAAGAGAAGGAACCTGTATAAACTGATTATAAGAACCGCATTGTCAATAGGGATTGGATCCGTTAATCCAAGAATAATAGATGAAGTAAACATATACAATGCTACAAAAATGGCTATGAAGATGGCCTTTTCAAATTTAGACATTCCCCCTGATTTTTTATTAATTGATGCAATGAAATTATACGATATACCAATTAGCTCCCTGTCAATAACAAAGGGTGAGGATAAAAGTGTTTCTATTGCAGCAGCAAGTATTATTGCAAAGGTTTATAGAGATGAAGTTATGATAGCTATTTCTAAGAGTTACCCGTTGTATGGCTTTTTTTCTCATAAGGGTTATGCAACTGCTTTTCACAGGGAAGCCCTTATGAAGTATGGTCCATCTATAGTACACAGGTATTCTTATAAACCGGTATATAGAGCTTTTGAGCAATGGAGATAGAAAAAACAGCAAAAGCACAAGAGATATATAAAAATGGTTTAAGAACAGTAAAAATCGGAAGCTTACTACGAGTCAGAGTGTTAAGGAGACTTGGTAAAGGGAGTTTCCTGGTCGAATTTAAAGGGGAAAATCACATTGCACGCATGGACGGAAAAATTTCCAGCAAAATGTTTCTTGCTAAGGTGATAAAACTGTCCCCCAAAATAGAACTCAAATTTATGAGGGATTTAGATGGTGATAAAACTGTAATAAAAAGTGACGTTTTAGAAGCTCTCCTGACTACAAAAAAATCGTTTATTCAAAAATTGATTAGCACCGATAATTTTTTTGTAAACCTCAATGTACTTTTACAGAAGGATAAAAAGGTTATTAAAGAGTCTATACAAAAGAGTATACGGAATCAAAATGTTTTACAATTAATGCATAGAGGTACTGTCGATACCCGGGAAATTGTAAAATATTATGTATTGCAAAATATCTATAATCTCCTCAATTGTAATTCCTCGATATTCTTATTCCCCTTGAAGGTTGGAGAGAGGAATTATCCATGTGATTTAAGGATTTTTGGAGGAGGGGAGAGTGCAAATAGTTCCTTTTTTCTCACATTATATCTTGAAAATGAAAGAAAAATCGAATTTCTGGTTTTTATAGATTATGAACTCATAAGCTGTACCATAGCAACAAATAGTTCTTACATTGAGAGTAGGATAAAATCACAGATCGATGTACTTATACATAATCTCAAAGCTCTTAAGTTTGACAGGGAAATAAAGGTTCATTTTATTCCTTATAGTGAATCGAATCTCTTGAAGTTCAATGCTCTAAAAAAGATAGATATAAAGATGTAGACAATGAAGAAAAAAGCAGTTGCAGTAAAGTATGAACAAAATTATATAGCCCCGAAAATAACTGCCAAGGGAACTGGAAAACTCGCTGAATTGATTTTAAAGATTGCAAAGGAAAATGATGTCTACATCGAAAAAAACACGCTGTTGAGTGAGGCCCTTATGCAGTTTGATGTTGGTGAATATATCCCTGAAGAAGTTTATGAAATAGTTGCTGAGATATTAGCTTTTGTATATAGACTGGAACTGGATTAAAGAATGGCCATGAAAAAGTTTAGAGTTGAGGAACTGAAGCCTGGAATGGTGTTCGATAAAGCAGTATATATTGATATGAATAACATCCTTACAGCTCCAATGGTTCCTTTAAAGGAGGAGGATATAAATCGTTTAACTAAATGGGGAATTGAAGAGGTAGAAACAGCAGGTGAAGTAGTAAAACAAGAAGCACCAGCAGAATCAAAAAAGGAGGCGATCAAGGATAGGATCACAAAACTTACCAAAATTGCGGAAAAGGGAGAAGAGGAGGCTCTCATTGAGGCTGAGAGGGGAATAAGTGATGTATATAAAAAAATGTTACATTTAACTGAAGATATCTTTGATAAAGTTAGAAACGCAGCAGGATACGATAAAGAGAAGATTCTCGATTCAATAAGTAAACTTATAGAAGATGTCAAAAAAGATAAAAATGGAGCTTTGGAAGAGGTTACAAAGGAACATGAGGGAAAATATCTTCATACTCTGGGAGTTAGTGCTGCTATCCTGTCAACTGCTTTAGGGATTTCCATCGGATATGGCAAACACAGGCTTATTCCTCTGGCAACAGGAGCTTTGCTACATGATATTGGAATGGTAAGGGTCCCCAGTTATATAACTGAGAAAAAAGGTCGTTTAACTCCAGATGAGTATAATCGAATCAAAACACACCCGATTTACGGATACAGAATTGTAACAAAAGAGCTCGATCTCACCGATGATAGTGCAACCATAGTCCTGCAGCATCATGAAGCGTATGATGGAAGTGGATATCCACGAAGATTAAAGGGTGATGATATAACTGCATTCGCAAGAATAGTTACTATCTGTGATGTTTTTATTGCTATGACAAAAAAGCGTAGCTATAGAGACGAGCATCTATCATATCATGCTATGAAGACAATACTAAGTGGATCAAGCAAAAAATTTGATCCGGAGCTTGTTAAAATTTTTCTATCCAATATGGCGATTTACCCGGTCGGTAGTATTGTTCAACTGAATAACAACGTTATAGGAAGAGTAGTGAGTGCAAATCCAGAGCTCCCTTTAAGGCCTAAGATTTCAGTATTAATCGATGAGTTTGGTGAAAAAGTAGAAAATGGAAAAATTATTAACCTACAGGAAGTAGGCTCTCTTTTTATTAAGAAACCGTTATCAGAATTTTTATTGAAGCAGATAACAAATGAATAAAGCTCTCTATGGAAAGATTGGAGAAGATAGTGTTATCGATTATTTAAAGGAGAAACGATGTAGGATTCTTGAGAGAAACTTTCGATATCGTAAAAAGGAGGTCGATATCATAGCAGAGGAGAATGGAGTTATTATTTTTGTAGAGGTAAAGGTCAGGAGGGGCAGTAGTTTTGGTACAGGGTTAGAATCAATTAATAATAGAAAGATAGATAATATTGCTTCGGTTGCCATACATTACTTAAAAAAGAATAAGCTTGATAATAGCAATGTAAGGTTCGATGTTGCAAGTATTGATAATAATAAGTTACTGTATATTAAAGACGCATTTCAATTATAAAGTGACCTGTTATGGAGAAAGTACAAAATATTAATAAAACAAATAAAGTCTATGATTGGATATTTCCCAAGAAGAAAAAAATCAACTTTAATATTACGAAAAAACATAGAATAGAACAGCTCAAGGTGATGATTAATAATGAAGAATATATAAATGAAGCTATTCAGAAGCTTGCTAACTCCCTTACGAGCAGACTTATGAAATAACTTTTATCTACATTTATTAAAATCTGTATTCATCCCGATATCGCTGAGGATCATCTGTGAAGAGAAATTACCATAAGAAGTACAGAAAACATAAAGATTACAGAACAGCTAGAGAAGAACAATCAAGAGATATATGTCCCATATGTGACAAACCTATAAATATTATGGTTACAGCTATTGTACATAGGGAGACGAATAAAAAGGCACACTTTGATTGTATTATTAAGGAATTGAAAAAATCTTATCATTTGAAATCAAATGAGGGGATATGTTACCTGGGAGGAGGCAGTTTTGGAATTATCGAGACTGTCAAAGGAGAAAGAAAAAAAAGGTTTGTAGTAAAAAAAAGAATCCAGTATGAGAATAGGTAGAGCAATATCTGGTTTTTGACAATTAGAAAAATAGCGGTATCCTTCTGTATAAGATAGAGTAATACCTGCAGTTTTTGATTGAATTAACCTTCAGTTGTAACAACCTTTGGTTGTTGGGGGCCATGTTGATCAGGGTTTTCATCCATTGCAATTATTAGAAAGAGATCCTTTATTAGAAAAAGATCCTTCCTTTAATTTTAGCATTTAACAGCCACATTTTTTCTAGAATATTTTTCCAATCCAGATTTTGGAGAATGAGGATAAAATACCGATTTTTCATCTTTTATCATGTTGAACTGCGCATATATTTGAAACAAAAAGAGCCATTCAGTTGTTTATAGAAAGAAAATAGGGAGAACGGGAAATGCTGTATGTTTTATAGGCTCAGATCAGCAACAGTAATCGGTGTAGATTCTTCTATCATTGAGATAGAGGTAGATTTAAAAAAAGGCTTACCACAGCAATCGATTGTTGGTTTACCGGACCCTGCGATAAAAGAGGCTAGGGAGAGGGTAAACTCTGCAATAAGGAATTCTGGTTTTAAGTTTCCTCTGGGAAGATTAACGATAAATCTCGCACCTGCAGATCTTAAAAAGGAAGGATCCATATTTGATCTTGCAATTGCAATAGGTATTTTAGCTGTATCGGAACAGATTAAGATAACACAAAACCTGGTTTCTTTCATAATTCTTGGAGAGCTTTCCCTTGATGGTTATGTAAGGCCTATTCATGGAGCGCTTGCTATTCTTGAAAGGGCAAAAGCCATTGGCATTCATAATATCATCATTCCCTTTGAAAATTATAAGGAGGCAAGTCTTATCTCTGGTCTTACGATTCACCCAATAAAGTATTTAAAAGAAGCAGTTGATATTGTTTTAGGAAATTGGAGTAGATTGGGCAGTAAACAACCCTTACAGTATGGTAATAACAGGGTTTTATACAGAAAAAAAGATGGTACCTCGAGTATAGATTTTTCTGAGGTAAAGGGACAGAGTTATGCAATCCGAGCAGTAGAGATTGCTGCTGCTGGTGGTCATAACATTCTGTTGATAGGGTCACCCGGTTCCGGAAAGACAATGATTGCTTCAAGGATCCCAACTATCCTCCCTGAAATGACTGAAAAAGAATCCATTGAGACGACAAAAATATACAGTATAGCAGGCCTTTTAACTACAGAAGAAGGGCTTATTAAAAAGAGGCCCTTTCGGGCACCTCACCATACAGCCTCGGAGATCTCGATTACAGGTGGTGGGAAGAATCCAATACCAGGAGAAGTGACCCTATCACATAATGGTATCCTATTCCTCGATGAATTTACAGAGTTTAAAAGCACCATAATACAATCCCTCCGGCAACCTTTAGAAAAAGGTCTTATAACAATAGCTAGGGCAGATACACGGCTTACCTTTCCTGCTCACTTCATGCTTGTTGCATCGATGAATCCATGCCCATGCGGGTACCTGTTCGATACCGATAAAATTTGCAGATGCAGCTCTGTTCAGATCAATAAATATTACATGAAAATCTCAGGACCGATACTCGATAGAATTGATCTTCAGGTTGAGGTAAAGCCATTAAAGGCATTTGAAATCGTAGAAAGCAGATCTACAGAATCTTCATGGACTATAAAAAAGAGAATCATAAAGGCAAGGAAAATACAGATGGAGAGGCTTTCAAGGTATGGTTACAATCTCAATGCAATGATGAATATAGAGCTTGTTAAAAAATATTGCATATTAAACAAAGAGATGCAGGAGCTTTTGTATTCAGCGATAAAGAAGTACAAGTTTTCAGCGCGTTCGTACTATAAGATACTGAGGGTTGCACGAACAATTGCTGATCTGGATCAACGTCAGGAACTAAAAAAGGAGGATATACTTGAAGCGCTCTCTTTTCGAGAGGTGGAGAATATACTTTACAATAAGCCTAATAATGAGGTTTCGGTTGGTGTATAGTTTGTTGGAAAAATTATTTCGTAAATCAAAACTAATTAAAAATACTATATTTCTTGGTTAATATTTTTACATAATCCTAGTTTAGTATTTTTTTATATCAGCATAATATTCTTTCTTTAAGATAAAAGCTATTTTTCAATAAAAAATTGTATTCTTTTATTATTTTTAATTAAAAAATACCTCAATTTCCTTATAATTTTTTGTACTAATTGACATTATAGGAATTTGAAATTACCGTATATCATATTAAACTTTAGCGACAAAGAAATAATTAATCTTGAAGAAAGGAAATAAAGTGGGAATAAAAAATCTCAAAATGCAATGTGCTGTTTTTTATGGAAAAAAAGATATAAGGATTGAGAGTCATCCTTTAAAGGACCTTAAAGAAGAAAATGTCTTAGTAGAAGTCAAAGCTTGTGGTATTTGTGGTACAGATACGAGTAGGTATCGAGGGAAAATAGACTATAACTCTCATATTATAGGTAATATAGCTGGTCATGAAGTTACTGGAATAATTACAGATAAAGGAGTTAAGGCAAGTCAACATGAAATTGGAAAACGAGTAATTATATTCCCACTTTACACTTGTGGTGAATGCTACTACTGCAAGAGAGGGGATGAAAACCTCTGTCTGAATGCAACATGTATTGGAGAGAAATCAGATGGTGGCTATGCTCAGTATATCCAAATCCATCAAAAACAAGCTTTCCTACTCCCTGATAGTATAGGCTTTGAAGAAGGGGTGCTCCTTGCCGATCCTTTACCAACATCTATTCACGCTATAAGAAAGAAGGCAAATATTAAGCCTGGTGACCAGGTGGCAATATGGGGGCTGGGAGCACAGGGATACATTGCTATACAACTGGCAAAGCTGAGTGGAGGGGCTGTGATTGTTATTGGGAGAAGAAAAAAGAAGTTAAATTTAGCCAAAAAGTTAGGAGCAGATGTTACTATCGATAGCGAGAAAGAAGATATAGTATATAGAGTAAAAGAGTTAACAGGATTAGGGGTTGATGTGTGTCTGGAATGTGGAGGCTATCCCGAGGCAATATCTCAAGCTTTAGCATGTGTTAAAAAAGGTGGTAGGATTGTTATGGTGGGTCTACAAAAATCACAGCCGTATAATTTTGAAGACATGTTATGGAATGAAAAACAGCTGATTTCATCTTTTAGTGCTAATTATCAAGAGTGCAATATGGGGATTATTTTAGCTGAAGAAGGGAAGTTGCAGTTGAAACCGTTAATTACGCATATATTTAACTTGAGTGAAATCCATAAGGCCTTTGATTTGCTTACTAATCGAAAAGAGGATATAATTAAGGTAGTCATTAAACCTTAATATCCTGCTATTTCTGTTAAAGATAATTTATCTACTAAATTCCATAAATTGCAATTTTATGAACCAATATAGTAATAAAAAATCCTACCTTAAATTCATAATTATTCTGTAGTAAGTAATAATATTATAGGTTTATGCTACTCCTGTATAAAAGAAATTATGAATTATTTTTATTAATATATTTATAGAATTTTTACAAAAAGTATTGACATTTATGTAAATTTACATAATAATAATGTATTAATAGAATATTTCCATATATATCCAATTTATTAGGAGATTATAAATGAATGAGAGGCTGGCAATTGATGGTGGTAAACCAGCTTTAGACCCGAAAACAATTAAACCTTGGCCAGTGATTGATGAAAGGGATAAGAGTGCTGTTTTAAGAGTCCTGGATAGTGATTATCTCGTCGGAGGAGAAGCCCCAGAGGTTAAGGCTCTCGAAAAAGAATGGAATGAATATCTCGGAAGAAAATATTGTCTGACCACCAACAGTGGAACAGCGGCTCTTCATATGGCTCTTGCGGCATTGAATATCGGGCCTGGAGATGAGGTTATTGTTCCGGCTTATACCTTTCTTGCATCTGCATCATGTGTACTTCATACAAATGCTATACCCATTTTCGTTGATATCGACAGGAAGAGTTACACAATAGATCCAGAAAAAATAGAAGAACAGATAACAGAGTGTACAAAAGCAATCATTCCAGTTCATCTTCATGGTTTATCCGCAGACATGGATAGAATTATCGATGTTGCAGAAAAGTATAATTTATATGTAGTTGAAGACGCCTGTCAGGCTCATGGAGCAGAGTATAAAGGTAAAAAGGTAGGTAACTTTGGAGAGCTAGCAGCATTTAGTTTAAACAGTTCAAAAAACCTCTGCTCTGGGGAAGGTGGGTTGCTTGTCATGGATGAAGAGAATTATTACATGCGGGCAAATATGCTCAGAATGTTTGGTGATGAGATAGATGATGAAACAAAGTTACGTATCTACAATGCATCTATTCTTGGTTATATGTACCGTAATCAGGAACTACCGGCTGCTTTGGCACGTGCACAGCTAGAGAGACTGGATGAATATAACGATATTCGAATTCGTAATTGTAACTTTCTCACCCAGCATCTGAATGATATACCTGGGATACATACGCCCTATGTGCCTGAGGATTACAAGCATGTTTACTGGATGTACATAGTAGAGTTTTATCCGGAAGAGGTGAATATCGATATGTCTCCCAGAGATTTCAGGATAGGGTTAGAGAAGGCTCTCTTTGTAGAAGGAGTACAGGTTGGGCAATGGCAGACTATGCCAGTACCATGTCAGGACCTTTTTCAAACCAAGTTGGGTTATTCTGGAAGCGGGTATCCCTGGGCCTATAGTGAAAGGGGAAAACATATAGTGTATAGGGCTGAAGATTATCCAAATTCACTCGATCTCTGTGATAGGTATACTGTTGTAGCAGGAATACATCCTCCGAATGGGATTGATCTCATGGATAAATATATACATGCATTCAAAAAGGTGTTTTCAAACCTCAATGTAGTGAAAAAGCATCTCAATGATGATATTGTTGCGCACTATAAAGGTTCATTATTCAGGGCTAAATAAGAGGAAATTATGAAAGCATTGTATGCCCGTAAATCATTTGATTTTAAAATAGAAGAATTTGAGCCTAGAAAGCCAAAGCACAATGAAGTTCTTGTTAAAATTCACGCATGTGGTCTTTGCGGAACTGATCTACACTTTGCTAGAGATTGGGGCCCTGAATATGCACCTCTAGGTCATGAGATCTCGGCTGAAGTTGTTGAAATTGGAGAAGGGGATATTCCTTATGAACCTGGAGATACGGTAATTGTAGAGGATGTTGCGATGTGTGGAATATGTGAAGCATGTAAATCAGGACAACCGTATTTATGTAGAAACATGTACGATTTGGAGGAACAGCCAGGTATGGCTGAGATGATGACAGTAAATTATCACCTTTTAGATAAATTTGATGGTATTTCCTATATAGATGCCACACTTGTTGAGCCAATGGCAGTTGCTTATAATACAGTATTAAATGCCAATATCCCACTTGGAGGAAACGTTGTTGTAATGGGCCCTGGTCCTATTGGACTTATGTGTGTAAAGCTTGCGAAAATGCGTGGTGCTGGGAAAGTAGTTCTTGTTGGTACTACAAAAAAGGAAAAAAGGGAAAAAAAGAGGTTTGAAGTTGGTATTGAAATGGATGCAGATTATATAATTCAGGTAAAGGAGGAGAATGATTTAAAAAAGGTAGAAGATATTTTTCCAAAAGGGGTGGATAGTGTTATAGTTACTTCACCTCCAAAGACTATTACAAAGGCAATTCAGTTTGTTAAATTCGGGGGAACGATTTCATTTATAGGTATCAATCTAGGTGGTCAAAGCACAGTTGAGTTAGATATAAACAAGCTTATTTTCAATAAAACTTCACTTATTCCAACTTTTGCTGAACCTGCGCAAAACTTTCCTGATACTATAAATATTTTAAGAGGCAAGATTATTGATGCTTCAAAATTGATTACAACAACCTTTACATTTAAAAATGCAAGAGAAATTTTTATGGCGAGTGATTCTTGTGAAAAACCCATAGTTAAGGCTGTTTTTATACCATACTTATAATAATAAATAGATATTAGTTTAGTTCTCGTTTTTATTGTTTGAAGTGATATTATAAGGAGAAATAATTTGATGGCTGAAAAAGAAGAGTTTAATGACAGAAAAAACCAATTAGTTTCAGATTTATTTAGAGCAACGAAAATTGAAAGAGCAAAGAAAGTAAGCGAAGATGAAGCTACTATTCTCATTGAAGATGATGAGTGTTCTCGTATCTATTTCTGGACAGATAAAATTATCTTTTCAGTTTGTACTTTACTACCCGGTCAAAGAACCCCGATGGACCCTGGTCATAAAGATGCTCATGAAATTATCTATTGTATAAAAGGAAATGTAGTAATTCATTTGCCAGATGAGAATAGATATATCGGTATGCGGGAAGGTGACGCTTTATGTTTACCTTCAGCTGCTCCACATATGGCAATTAATGTTGGTGATGAAATTGTGAAGCTAAGCTGGAGTCTAGCGCCACATATTGGTCAATAATATCTATTTTTACAAAAATATAAATATCTGAGGAAATTTAGATGGAGCTGGATACAATTATTAAAAATATAAAGCTTGTATATCCTGAGGGTACTTTTGAAGGTGGTGTTGGAATCAGTAAAGGGAAAATTGTAATTGTAGGTGATGTATCTAGCTTATCATATCCTCAGAAGACTATTGATGGAAAAGGACTTTATCTGCTTCCAGGTGCTATTGATACACACATTCATTTAGGTGCATTTGGAAAAAGACATAATCTCCCCACTTTTGCTGAAGAAATTGATGCGTTTAAGTGTGCAGTAATCGGTGGTGTTACTACAATAGGAAATCATCTTGGGATGGGAGACACTGCTTGGACAGGATCACTTAAACCAAAATTAAGTGAATGGATAAATTTGATTAATAAATATGCTATACCAAACTTTTTCTTTCATGGTGGGATTGTTTCTGATATTCAGATTGAAGAGATTCCTGATTATGTAAAAGATTTTGGAGTTACCTCTTTCAAATGGTATGCATATTCGCGTGGTGAAGAAGAGACATGGAGTATGAAAGAGATTACAGATGGAGATATGTTTTTTGGATTTAGGAAAATAGCTTCTCTTGGTGATAAAGTTTTAGCAATGCGTCATTGTGAAAACATGGAGGTCGTTGATAAGCTAAAACAACAGCTCAGGGATAAAGAAAAACGTACAGACCTTCATGCTTGGTATGAAAGCCGACCTGGGTTTGTAGAAGCACTAGATATTCACGAAGTTGCCTATATGGGTAAAGCTACTGGTGCTCATGTTTATATTGTTCATGTTAGTAGCAAAGAGGGAGTAGAAGCTGTAAGACTGGCGAGAAAAGAAGGTATAAATATCACTGCTGAAACCTGTATTCATTATCTAACTCATAATATTGATAATGTGAAACATTTGGGTCCTTTAGGGGTGGAATCTCCTTCTATTAAAGAAAAAGAAAGTAATCAGGCATTGTGGGATGCTTTATCTGATGAAACAATTGAGTGTATTGGCACTGATAGCGGTGCAATGACTAAAGCTAATAAATCAAATACAGTTTGGGATGCACTCGCTGGTTTTTCAGAAGATACCCCTCTTTATCTCCCAGTATTACTTTCAGAAGGTGTGAATAAAGCTAGGCTTTCCATTAATAAGGTAGTTAAGCTGGCATCATACAACGCAGCAAAAATTCATGGACTTTGGGGTCGTAAAGGAGCAATATTGCCCGGCTTCGATGCGGATTTGGTGCTTGTAGATCTTAATAAATCTCAGAAAGTAACTCTTGAAAAGCTCCACTATGAAGTTTCAGATTTCTCATTATTTGAAGGTTGGACCCTTAAAGGCTGGCCTATTTTCACTATGATCAATGGAGAAATTGTTATGCAGGAAGGAGAAATATTGGGAAAACCTGGAATAGGAAAATATCTTGGTCGGAAAGCTTAAAAAAGAAGGGAATATAGATAGAACTTTATGGATCTAAAGTCATTTCATTAGAGTGGGCCAGATTAAATATACAAGAAATATTGATTTAAGTCTCAAAGAGGTTTTTAAATCATGAAATTAGTTGTGGATTCTTTAAATATTACTTACCAAACGAGAAAAGGTCCACTCATTGCTATTGAGGAACTGTCTTTGGAGATAAGGGAGGGGGAATTCCTGTGTATTCTTGGGCCCTCAGGATGTGGAAAGTCAACTCTGCTTTATACTATTGCGGGACTTTTAAAGCCCACGTCAGGGAATATACTACTAGATGGCCGCAAGGTAACCGAACCTGGTGCAGAGAGGGCAATGGTATTTCAACAAGATGCAGTGTTTCCATGGCTCACTGTAGCTGATAACATAGCGTATGGTTTAAAACTGAAAGATATACCAAAAAGTGAAAGAGAAAAGATAACCGAGCAATACATAAACTTTGTAGGGTTGAGCGATGCTGCCTCACTCTATCCTAGGGAGCTTTCTGGAGGAATGAGGAAGAGAGTAGATTTAGCCAGAGCGTTCGCCAATAATCCTGCAGTTCTTTTACTTGATGAGCCCTTTGGTAGTCTCGATGCTATGACAAAAGAAGTTCTTCAACTGGCAGTTCTCAAGTTGTGGACCGAGACAAAGAAGACTATCTGTTTTGTAACTCATGACATCGAAGAGGCGCTTTTCCTAAGTCAGAGAACATTAATTATGACACACAGACCAGCAAGAATAAAAAAGATAATTAAAGTGCCCTTTGCCTTTCCAAGGGAAAAGATATTAAAGACATTGCCAGAGTTTCAAAACTTGAGACGAGAGTTCATGGAGCTACTTGAGGTAAAAGAAAGCGAATTGGAAGAGTAAAGATATGATTAAGACACGGAAAGTAAGTATTTTACGTATTTTACTTATATTAAGCCCCTGGATCATTGCCATAGGATTGTGGTATGCGATCACTGAATTGGGCGTAATAAGGCCTCTTATCCTTCCTAGTCCTGTAAAGGTTGTTGCATCTTATGCAGATCTATGGAGTGCACTACCGAGAGCTCTTTCAATCAGCCTCTTTATGATAATTACAGGTTTTCTTTTAGGTACATCACTTGGAGTTGGCATGGGGCTTGCGATGGCCTATAGCAGAAGGATCTTGGAAGCAGTAGCTCCAATCTACCTCTTCTTGCGCCCGGTTCCAATATTTGCCTTAGTTCCTCTCTTCATTCTGTGGTTTGGTGTAGGAAAATCGCCACAAATTTTCCTTATAACAACAGGAGTATTTATTGTAATTGGAGTAACTACTATGGAGGCAATACGAAATATTTCTCCTGTATATGTACAAGCTGCTTACACTTTAGGTGCCGGAAGAAAAGAAGTAATTAGAACTGTTGTTATTCCATATATCATACCACATCTTATTGGCGGAATTCGGGTTGCTGCAAATGCAGCTTTCGGTTTAGATGTAGCTGCAGAGTTTATAGGATCACAGGAAGGTCTTGGGTATTTGATGTTAGTGCAACAGAACTATCTAAGGACCCAAGGGATAATAGCAATTGCGGGTTTATATAGTGTAACGGCCTTTATTTTTGACAGGGTAATTGGCATTGTTGAAAGTAAGATAACTGAGTGGACTGAAAGAAGAAGGGCCGGAGGTGGATATTCGTTATTTCACGATATAAGAAAGTAAAATAAATTGATGATTAGCGTTGCTAGTCTATATAAATAAATTATATGAAGGGGGAAAAAATGAACAAGTTTTTAAAATCAAAGTTTTTATTTGTATTATTAGGAGTATTCTTACTGATGCTTGCCTGTCAATTTGTTTTTGCAGAAGGGGCGGAGGAAGAAGAACAGATTACAAAAGTGAGGATTGCAGTTCTTCCATATTTTGATTGTATGCATTTAGTTGTTGCGCCAAAATTGGGTATGGATGAAGAGCTTGGGTTGGATTTTGAATTTGTTCCATTTACCGATCAACCGACTGCAATTCGTGCCATGGTTCGCGGAGAAGTAGATGTCATCGAGGGTGGCCTAATGTCCTCCATACCTCTATATCCTGAAGTTCCAGATTTAAGGTTTTTCTTTACTAATAATCAATTCAAAGGATTTATGGTTGTTGGACGAAAAGGACAAGTAAAGACCTTCGAGGAGCTTCTTAAGGAAAAGAACGGTGACTTTAGCGCAGCACAAAGGGCAGTTTTCGAACAGATGAGAGGCAAGATGTTCTGTCTGACTGTTGTAAACAATTTACCCACTGTTGCAGCGATGCTAGATAATGTTGGAATGTCGGTGGATGACGTTGAGGTTAAAGACTTTGCCAACCCCACTCTTGCAGCAAATGCGATAATAAGGGGTGTAGGAGATTTTTATGTTGGGAGTTTACCGCAGGAGATGAAGCTTCTAAAAATGAAAGATCAATTTGTCAATGTAGCGAGTGGTGAAGTGCTCGGACCAGCTGGCCAATGGTTTTCCAATACATACGCTTTAGAGAAGTACGTTAGAAAGAACTACGATGTTATTCTCAAATTAACTGCTATAAATTACCGTGTCATTCGATATATGCATGAAAAGCAAGATGAGACACTTTCAGTTCAAATTGATTATCTAAACGAGCACGCAGCAACTGCACTTACACTTGAAGACGCAAAGTTTATGTTTAATAATCTATTAGATTTTCAAACTCTAGAATCTTCTCAAGAGAAGGTTTATAATCCTGATAGTGCAGTATATTGGAAAAAAGGATTCGATTTTTATGTCAAAAAGAATGAAAAACTTGAAAAGATTCCCGCAGGTTTCCCAGCTGAGAAATGTGTAATACAGGAAGAGATTTTCCATGAGCTTCTGCAGGATGAAAAACTCATAAATTGGATAAATTCTCCTCTCTAATAGGAGTCAAATAACTCCGTTATACTCTTTACAATCCGTGCAGAGCACTATCCTTTATCTCACCACTTTGATTGGTGAGATAAAGGAGCAATTAGTATAAATGTTTTTCAATACTTTTTTTATCGTATAAAATTGATATAGTTTTCCAATTTAATAGACAGTGATTTATTCCAAATTATAGGGATTTAAAATGAGTTATATAAGAGAATTGTCGAAAGATGTAGAAATACATGATGAATCGAAAGTATATAAAGGGTACACTCTGTTTGCTCCTTTTAATGATAATAGAGCCTGGTTAATTGATATGGAAGGGCGTGTTGTAAATTATTGGGAGATGAAAACCGAGCCAGGGTGTAATTGTAGGCTGTTGGCAAATGGTAATCTCATGTGGTTAGGAAGAGGACCGGGTGCCTGGGAAGATATTGTAGGAAATGGGACTGAACTTATTGAAGTAGATTGGGATGGTAATGAGTTGTGGAGATACGATGATGTTCGTCTACATCATGATTTCGTTTGTTTGGAAAATGGAAATAAATTAGTACTAAGGTTTGTTGATATTCCAGAAGAAATACAAAAGAAAATAAAGGGGGGTGCTCCAGGAACCAAATTAGGTGGAAAGATAGTGGGAGTTGGCATAAGGGAAATTACAGATGAAAAGGAAGTTGTATGGGAATGGAAAGGTTATGAACATTTAAATACTGAGACAGATATAGAATGTTATTTTGCAAGTATGGCAATTTGGGCATATACGAATTCAATAGATGTGTTTCCTAATGGGGATATCTTATTATCTTTTCGCAATTTTAATACTGTTGCCAGAATTAATAAAAAAACTGGAGATATTATTTGGAGATGGGGCCCAGAGCATTATCTCGGGCATCAGCACTGTGCCAGCGTGTTGGATAACGGTAATATTTTAATATTTGATAACGGTATCCATAGGAGGCCAATAAAAGAAGGAGATCCTATTGATCTTGCTAGTCTTGAAACATCACGTTTGGTAGAAGTAAATCCTAAAACTAACGAAATCGTATGGGAATTTATTGATCCAACTCATCTTTTATATACCCCCATTAGCGGTAGTGCTCAACGACTGCCTAATGGTAATACTTTTATTTGTGAATCAAGAAGTGGTATTTTTTACGAAATTACTTATGAAAAAGAAATTGTATGGAAATATGTAAGCCCATTTACCATTCCAAGACCATCGTGTTGGGGATGGACTCTATCTAAGAATATTTTTCAAGCTCACCGTTATGGAATAGATTTTGAAGGATTTAAGGGTAAAAACCTAGATCCTGATAGATTTGAGTGGATTATAAGGAAAAAGAGTAAAGAAACGCTTGATATTGAGGCAAGAATAAGAGACCGTTTAGCCAAAACTGGATATTAAAACTCTAACCATTTTTTTTAAATTACCTTAGTTCTGATTAAACTCAAATATAGTATTAATAACCTATATGTCGATATATGAAAGATTAAGAGAGACTCTAGTAATTGATTTTACATTATTGAAGCACATAGGACAAGAATGGATAATATATACAAAGATGCAGCTAAATTTCAATTGCTCTCAAATGATGATCTTATGAATCTTGACAGAGCCACGATGGAGGTTTTGAACTGGACTGGTGTAGAGATCTTTGATGATGAAGCAAGAAATCTGTTACAAAAAGCTGGGGCTAATGTAAAGGGAAATAGAGTACGAATACCTACTAATCTTATCGAATGGGCATTAAAGACAATTCCCAAGAAAATTACAATATACAATAGGAAAGGTGAGCCTACTTTATTTTTAGGGTATGGTTACTCATATATGTCAGTTGGGCAGGGTCCTCCCTATATGATTGATCTTTATTCAGGAAAACGCAGGAAGGTGATAAAACAGGATATTGCAAATACAACTAGAATCATAGATTATTTACCCAACATCGATTTTATCATGTCCTTAGGAACAGCCTCAGATTGTGCACCTCTTATGGAAAGTATATATGAATTTGAAAGCGAAGTTTTAAATTCTACAAAGCCTATCATTACATGGGCTCATACAGCCTCTGGATATTCTTATATTATTGAAATGGCATCAGCTGTAAAGGGTAGCTTTGAGGATTTACAAAATACTCCATTTATAATTTTTTACTCTGAACCTATGCCTCCCCTTCGGCACACTAAAGAGGGTCTGCAAAAACTTCTTTTCATAGCTGAAAAAAATCTCCCTCAAACCCATGCCACTGGTATAATAATGGGGGCAAGTGCTCCAGTAACAGTTCCTGGCGCAATTATTGTAGCAAACGCTGAACAATTAAGTGCTCTTCTCATAAGTCAGTTAAAACGTGAAGGGGCTCCATATATTTATGGAGCTGATATACTTGGATTTGATATGAGTACAGCGAACTGTAGTTATGGAGCTCCGGAGATGATGCTGGCTAATATAGCAATTGTCGAACTTGCCCATTATTATGGATTACCTATATTAGCACATGCAGGCACAACCGATTCTAATATTTGTGATTGCCAGGCTGGACTGGAGATAGGTTACTCAATTCTTTTAGCAGCTCTCTGTAGATCTGATTTGGTACATAATCTAGGATTTATAGAGGATGCAATGTCTGGTAGTTATGAAGCACTGCTTATATGTGACGAGTATCTTGGAGAGGTTAAAAGAATGATAGGAGGTATTAAAATAAATGAGAATACATTGGCACTTGATGAGATAAATAGAATAGGGCCAGGGGGTAACTTTTTAACTTCGGATCATACTTTGAAGAATTTCAAGATGAATTGGTTCCCAGATTTAATTGAACGAAGAACTAACAATGATTGGATTACAAGAGGGAAGCTTACTTTAACCGAACGGGCTAATAACAAGGCTAGAGAAATATTAGATTTTCACAATCCTGAACCATTGTCTAATACTATTGTAAAGAATATCAAAGAAATTCTAGAGAAGGCCAATGAGGATTTAATCTAAATTACTTATCATAATACTATTAAAGATATATCAAATGGGTTTAAAAGAGTGGTTAGTTTACATGTATCAATATTGTATAATATATTATATTTAAAATATGGAAAAAGAAATTATTAAAATCAAAAGTCAACGATTGTTGAGAAATATCAACAAAATGCGTATGCTGACTTACATTTTAAGAAATGGTGAAGCGTCGCGTGTTGAACTAGCCCGAGAATTCTCTATAGATAAAAAGACAGTTACGAATATAGTTAATGAACTTATAAGATGTAACATTATTACATCGGCTGGATTTAAAGAATCAAATGTAGGTCGAAGGCAGGAACTATTAAAGATAAATGGGTCTCATAGCAATTATATTGGATTAGATCTTGGTGCCACTCATATTATAGGATTAATTGTCGATTTAGCATTATCGGTTAAGGAAAGGATATTTTTTGAGATAAGGCCTGGCCTTCCTGTAGAGTTAATTCTAAATCAGATAAAAACAATAATAAAAAACCTATTAGCATCTGAAAAATCAACAGCTAATATTGATTCGATAGGTATGTGTGTTCCTGGTTTTATAAATCCTAGGTCCGGCATCTCAATCATAGCAGAAAATATACCAGGTTGGAAAGATATAAAACTTAAAGAAGAGATAGAAAAAGAGTTTAAAAAAAATGTTTTTATTGAAGATTCTTCGAGAACACTAGGTCTTGCTGAACAGTGGTTGGGATCTGGGAAACACTTGAAAGATTTTATTATTGGTGATATTGGGTACGGAATAGGTATGGCAATCTTTATAGATGGTAAGCTATATACTGGAAATACTTATAAATCTGGAGAGATCGGGCATACTATTGTGAAGGTAAATGGACCGTTGTGTGTTTGTGGAAATAAAGGATGTCTAGAAGCAGTTGCGTCTGGTAAGGCAATAGCGCTCAGAGCTTCTGAAATGATAAAGCAAAATAAGTCGAAGATCCTTTTCGAATTAACTAAAGGAAAGTCAGATTTTGTTACTGCTCAAGATGTTGCACTTGCTGCTGAAATGGGAGATGATTTTTCCAAAGGTTTATTAATGGATGCTGGGCATTATATTGGAGTTGCACTTGCAAATGCAATAAATATTATTAATCCTTCTACTGTAATTCTCGGTGGTGGTCTAATAAACGCTGGTGAAATTTTCAGAAGCAGTATTGTAGAATCACTTAAAATACATGTTATGATGGGAATAATCGATGATCTTGAAATTGTCTTTTCGAAATTTAATATTGATGGCTCTGCACTTGGATGCGCAATACTTTCTATACTGCCCCTTTTAAGTAAGACAAACACTATTATCGATTCATGATTAGTTTTATTATCAATGAAACTTCCAAACAAGCGAAAGGAAGCCTTAGGGATTTTTGGTACAGATGAAAAAGGGGATTATAACGGCTTCTTTCCATTCAAATCACTATCTCAGATCAAAAGGATTTGGTTGGTATTGCTAAATTTCCCTTTGAAGCAGAATCGTATGTAGGTAATCATCTGATGAAGACAGTAGTGTTTAATACGTAATTTCTATTCATTACTAATATAGTTGCAAGAGTGATTTATAATTTTAAACCATATGAGATAAATAACTCCATTTATCTATAAAGGAAAGATAAGTTTTAATGTCGCAAAAGATATTTATGGGTATGAAATGACTCAGTGATATAATTTTAATTTAAAGTTCATATATCGTATAAATAATTCGTATTTCAAATTAGTTGTCATCAATTTGGAGGCTTAACATGGAGCAAAATATTGTAGGTATTGATGTTGGAGTTGCACAGACTAACTTCTTATTACTCGGAGAAGACGGTCGGATCAAGTATATCACGAAAGTTCCAACTACGCCGGCTTCCTCCATAATCGGTATTTTACAGGGACTAAGTGAGCTTCCCTCTTCTGAGAATATCACTACATACATCAACGGAACAACAATAGCCACTAATGCCTTATTGCAATATAAACTACCAAAGATAGCACTTCTGACTACAAGAGGGTTCTGGGATATATTACTTATCCTGTGTGAAACAAAAGAGAACATCTATGATTTATACTGGGATACCCCCAGGCCTTTAACCCCTCGTCGTTACATATTTGAGATAGATGAGCGTAAGAGATATGGCCTGAGTGGCGTGAGTTCGAGAGAACTTACAATACAGTACTCAACGCAGCATTAGCGCCTGTTGTCTCATCATACATGGAGTCCCTTCTGGATCTGATTGGAGGGGACCGGAAGCGAAAATCTATATTCATTATGCAGGCAAGTGGAGATATTCTTGGCGCTGAGGAGATAGTCAATCGACCTGTACTTACCATTAATTCAGGTGTTGTTGCAGGGGCGATAGGTGGTGCATACCAGGCTGATCATAGTGGCTTCAGTAAAGTGATTACATTTGATATGGGGGAAAAAGCACGGATATGAGTATTGTAGAAAATGGTACACCTATAATGACTTCAGAGCTCTTCCTCGAGTGGGAGGGAACACTAGGATTTTCAGCGGTAGATGCTAAATCAATTGGAGCAGGGGGAGGGAGAATTGCCTGGCTTGATGAAGTAGGAGCACTTCATGTAGGTCCCCAAAGTGCAGGTGCAGATCCAGGACCAGCCAGCTACGATAAAGGAGGTACAGAGCCAACTGTAACAGATGCACACATCCATCTTGGATATATAAACCCAGATATGTTTTTGGGAGGTAAAGCCAAGTTAAATGCTTCCAGAGCCCAGGAAGCTTTATACAGGTTAGGATAGCATGCTAATCTTGATGATAAAGAATTAGCTCTGGGTATCCTGCTTATTATTAATGCCAATATGCTCAATGGTCTAAGATTTGTTTCTATTGAAAAAGGTTACGACCCACGTGAATTTATCCTTGTATGTTTTGGTGGAACAGGGCCATTATATGCGACTGCCTTGCTGAAGAATCTGGGAGTGCCAAGGGCTTTGATTCCTGTATATCCGGGTAATGTCTCTGCTTTTGGTATGGTGGCGGCGCGACCAGCAGCTGAAGCATCGCGAACTTGTTACACAGCACTGAAATCTGTCGATTCGAAATTATTGGAGCCAATTTTTACGACATTGGAGAAACGAGCTATGGACCAGCTGTCTCGTTCTGGAATTTCTAAAAAAGATATTGATTTGATACGTTCACTTGATATGCGATATCAGGGTCAGACTCATGAGATCAGTGTTCCACTTGACGAGGAGTCATCGCTGGATAAAGAACAGGGACGGGCTCATATTGCTGAACTCTTCTATGCAGAGCATAAACGTCGCTATACTTATGCGAATACAGGTGAATCGGTCATGATTGTCCATGCAAGAGTTAATGCGACCGGATCAGCACGGACATTACAATTGGAAAGTCAAAAAGAATCCGAAATCATACCGGAAGAAGCACACAGTGGTGAAAGAAAAGTGTATTTTGAAGCTAATAGCAAGTTTGGTTTAATAACTGCGCAAATCTACTGGCGTCCATCCCTTCACTACGGCAATCTTATCAAAGGTCCGGCTATAATCGAAGAAGTGGAATCGACAACTCTGGTTCCACCAGGATTTTTAGTAACTGTTGACGAGATTTCTAATATGATAATGGAGGAAATTGCATGAAACTTGATTTAGTCACACAAGAGGTATTTAAGAATGTTCTCATTAATATAAATCGTGAGATGGGAGGAATCATTGCTCGAACAAGTTATTCCTCGCTACTTAATGAATGAAAGGATTATTCATGTGCAATCTTTGATGTAAATGGAGACCTATCAGCAGAAGCAGAGTTTGTACTAGTCTATCTTGCATGTATGCATTTTGCTGTTAAATCATGTGTGGAAGCTTTTAGTCGAGAGAATTTTCAACCTGGAGACATAGTGCTACACAACGCTCCTTATCTTGGGGGCAGCCATCTACCAGATGTAAATATGATCAGGCCTTTGTTTGTTGATAGAAGGCTGATTGCCTTTGTCGCTAACCGTGCCCATTACCCCGATATTGGGGGTATGGCTCCTGGTAGTTTCGCAGGTGAAGCAGAGGAGATCTTCCATGAAGGTGTTATTATTCCCCCGCTTAAACTGTATCGTAATGATATTCTTGATGAGCAGCTTCTTAAATTTTTTGCTACCAATGTGCGAGCACCAAAGCGAATTTATGCAGATTCAGCTGCACAGGTAGCCTCACTCAGAATTGGAGAAGAGAGGATGCAAGAATTAATATCCAAACATGGAGTTGATAAAGTTGTGGCTGGAATAGATCATTTAATTAACTATGGTGAAGAAATCATGCGAAATCGTATTAATCAAATTCATGATGGTACCTATCGTTACTTTGACTACATGGATGATAGTGGTGAAGATACACCTGCAGTACGTATTGTGTTGACGATGACTGTTAAAGATGACGAGATTATCTTAGATTTTACCGGAACTGATCCTCAGGTTAAATGTCTAATCAATGCACCATATGCGGTGACATGTTCTGCAACATATGACGCAGCGAAATGTATCCTTGCTCCGGACGCTCCATTAAATACAGGTATGTACAGACCCATGAAAGTGATTGCTCCGGAAGGATCTCTATTGAATCCAGTTTATCCTCTTCCAGTTGCTGCTGGTAATACCAATACATCCCAGCGGATACTTGGGATTGTACTGGGCGCCATGGTACAGGCTGTTCCAGATCTCGTAGAGGCTTGCGAGTACGGTGCAAATAGTGATATTGGTATTGGGGGGAACAACCCTCGCACTGGTGATCCTTTCGTTCTTTATATGATGTTGGTTGGTGGTATGGAAGCACGTTCGAATAAAGACGGTAATAGTGCAATAATCAATTCAATGGGTAACTGTTCTAACCAACCAGCCGAAGTATGGGAGGCAATGCATCCTTTCCGTGTAAACCGCTGGGAATTAAGGCAGGATTCAGCTAGAACAGGTAAGTGGCGGGGGGGTATGGGTATATTGTTGAGTATAAGTCTGTCGAGCAGGCCTCCAATTCTCTGCTTTCAATTTTTACGGAGCGGGTTAAAATCCCACCCTTTGGATTAAAGGGAAGACTGTCTTCCATGCATGGACAATATGAGTGGCAACATGGAGCAAAACAAAAACAATACGATACCAAGATCAGTCGAATCGATTTTCCCGAAGGTGCAACTTTTACTTCCTATACCTGTGGAGGAGGCGGTTATGGGAATCCTTATGATAGAAAACCGGAACATGTATTGGAAGATTTCAAAGATGGATTGATAAGCAGGCAGTTTGCCTTAAACATCTACGGAGTAGTTATAAATGAAGACAGACAACTAAACCTTAAGGCGACGGAGAAACGAAGACAATCAACAACCCTATTTGAAGAAGTCTGTGTTGTTAAAATTATAGATACTTATGAAATTGGCCCGGATCGTACAATATTGATAAGTCCTAATCTAGCTAAAAGATTAGAGGCTGGTGATGGTGAACTTGTTGAGGTCAACAATGATATAGTACCTCTTCGTGGGTGGTTGCATACTGTTAGTGGTTTAGCGGATGATGAGATATCATTACCTATTCTATTCGCTGAGGTGTTGCGCGTACAAACAGGTTAAACATTGAAAATTCGATCTTTTACATAGATTTGTGAAAAGAAAGTTACGATATTATGTGGAAGTAAAATTGAACGAATTTATTTTAAGAGCTGCTGATGTCTTTTATAAAATGAATAGAGTGTATTTTTGCTTGCCCATTGTGCCCAGGTTCCTGGGCACAATGGAGCCATTAAATTTGTAGAATAACTTTACCTATTTATATTTGTCTATCAATTAAGCTAGTTAGATTAAGACAAGGAGGTAATTAGACAAATATGCGACTTAAAAATAAGATTGCTATAATCACAGGTGCAGGATCTGGTATAGGACGTGAAGCTGCTTTTCTTTTTTCTAAAGAAGGTGCATCAGTTGTTGTGGCCGAAAAAGACTCTCTTAAAGGGAAAGAGACAGTTGAAAGGATTAAAGGAAATGGTGGTGAAGGTTTCTTTTTCAAAACAGATGTATCTAATAGTATAGATGTGAAAAGGATGATAAAGACTACTATAGATAAATATCATAAAATAGATGTGCTTTATAATAATGCAGCTATCTTTTCACCTAGTACTGAAGCAAAGATTAAAGGAACTGATGGAAGGGTAACTGATATTCCTGAAGATATATTTGATTATTATTATTATGTTAATTTAAAAGGAGCATTTTTGTGCTGCAAATATACAATCCCTGAGATGATCAATAGTGGAGGGGGGTCGATAATTAATGTCGCATCAACAGCAGTTATTATAGGATATCCTGGGATCGATGCGTACACTGCATCGAAAGGTGGAGTACTATCACTTACAAGGTCAATGGCAGTTGAATATGCACAATTTAACGTTCGTATTAACTGTATAATTCCGGGTATTATCGAAACACCAATGACTTTAACGCAAATAGATAATCAGGAAATAAAGAAACGTTTTATCAATATGATTCCTTTAAAGAGGTTTGGAAAGCCTGGTGACATAGCATATTTAGCTCTCTATCTAGCTTCTGATGAATCGACTTACGCTATTGGAAGTACATTTGTTTTAGATGGAGGCATTACTATTGCTTAATAATATGTTGTATGATCAGCTGCTGGTAAATAATACTATATTTAAGATACCTCCTTGTTTATAAGAAAACCCGCATCAGCTTCAAACTGTATCTTTTACAATCATTGCTCGGCTTGTTTCGCTTCATTCTCTAAAGGCATATTTTTATAGCTGTACTTAAACAACTGGAAGAAATATTTAAAAGGGAAGATTAAGAATCCGTATCTCTCCCACTGTTCAACGTGCTTTCCTTCATGAGCGAGTAATCTTGATATTTGCCTATCAGTAAAGCTGGATTTTTCTCCTTTAACAAAGATGTGCCGATATAGAGTTATTGCTATGAATCTTTTAGGGAGCAATAATTTTGCTAACTTACTATTCCAATGTACTTTTATTTTCAAATCCAATAAGGGAATAAGTTTATTAATTAGAATTTTGGAAATCTAGGTAAAGAAGAAAATCTTCTTTACCTAGGGTTTCCTTTACAATATTTGCATACTATTTATTTAAAGAGGATTATTAATATTCTTCCCGTCTTTCTATTATCTACCGAATTACTTCAAATGCTTTTTCCGAATATAATCTTGAGTTATTTAAATATTGTTCTTCCCCAATCCTATTGATATTCATTTAGACATTATTGTTATTTTTCAAGAATGGCGTTTACAACAACTTGATCTAACTCATACCAGGCTCCAGTTATGGCATCAACGATAATGGGTACAAATCCACAGATAACATCAAGAACAATCCAGCCGATTCCAACAGTATTGGTAATGTTGTAAGTTTTAGTTTCAAACCCCTCCTTTTTAAACTCAATGTAATAGACTTGTTTTGACTCAAGTTTTAACCTAACAGGGGTTGTTCCCATTAGATTTCCATTGACATATACCTCTGCTCCAGTGGGTCTGGATCTAAAGTGAACAAAGTTTGATGTACCTTTAATAACGGTTGCACATGCAGGCAGTAACCAAACCATTATTAAAAGAAAACATACAATAGCGCAGAGTAATGATTGTTTTTTCATGGTAATAACTCCTTTTCTTATTAAATTCCCATTTGAGATTTTTAACTTAATTGTACCATAAATCAAATCTTTTCAAAAGAGATATAAATCAAAAGGCATTTGCGCTGTAAAGATTCGTATTGTATAAAGAATCTAAAGTCCCCAA